>NZ_JBNVBV010000001.1:0-1015517 GCF_052274505.1 Microbacterium sp. F2 | reverse complement strand
AACCCTGCCCTCGACGCGTCACCGCGCCCCGATCATGCCGCCCCGGCACACCCACGGCTCATCGGTGGATCGAGGCTTAGACCGAGACGAGCGTTGCCCGGCGTGCCTGGAGGTCGTCGAAGCTCGGGAACGTTTCGGCGATGGGGTTGCCGGTGAAGTGGCCGACCCAGCCGTCGTCGTCGTGGAAGAAGCGAATCGATGTGAAGGTGGGCGCGGTACCCATGTCGAACCAGTGTGTGGTGTTCGCCGGCACCGAGACGAGGTCTCCGGGCTCGCAGTAGAGGGCGTAGACCTTGCCATCGACGTGCAGGTAGAAGACGCCTGCGCCGTCGGCGAAGAACCGGTCTTCATCGTCGTCGTGGCGGTGCTCCGAGAGGAACTTCTCGCGCGACGGGCCCTTGACCTCGTCGTAGTTGCTCTGCTGCGGCGAAAGCCCGACGATGTCGACCAGCGTGTAGCCCTCGCGTGCCTTCACCTCTTCTACCTCGTCGCGGTACAGCGCGAGGATCTCGTCGAGGGTGGCATCCGCGGCGAAAGCCTTGACCTCCCAGCGGGAGAAGCGTGCACCGAGCTTTGCGAGCTCCGCACGAACCTCTTCCGCGTCGAGGGTCTCGACGATCGGCGTCTCGGGGTCGGTCTCGTTCCAGACGGTCAGCAGGGTCATGGGTCCTCCTTGCGCGGGTCGCGCGAGCGCGGTTTCTCGAACTCGATTCTCGCGCAGACGGTCTGGTGATGTCGTCCCGCAGCGTCACATATCGACACGACAGTGCGAATGCGTAACAAAGCGCAACCGCGTTTTGGAACGTGCTTTGCCGCCGCGATTGACTGTGGAGCCGCGCCGCTGCATCGAGCGCGTCACACAGCTACCAGAAGTGGAATCACCATGACCTCTCGCACCCCGATCCGTCGCGTTCTGGGCGTTGCCGCAGCGACCGCCGCCGCGGCGCTGATCTTCACTGGTTGCGCCCAGCAGCCTGCTGCCACCGCTACGGCAAGTCAGGCCGAGGCCACCGCACCCCTTCCGGCTCCGTTCGACGGCGAGCCGGTCAAGGTCGCTCTCGTGCAGCAGTCCGGTGCCGGTGACTTCTTCACCGCGTGGACGGCCGGCGCGAAGGCGCAGGCGGCGGCGACCAACATCGAGCTCACCGTGACCGATGCTCGCAACGACAACGCGAAGCAGGCCTCAGACCTCGAACAGGCGATCGCCTCCCAGCCCGACGCGATCATCGTCGACCACGGTCAGACCGACACGCTCGAGCCCCGCATCCGGGACGCCGTCGCCGCCGGTATCCCGGTCATCGTCTATGACCTCGCCCTGGAGAACACCGATGGCGTCATTGTGACCTCGCAGTCGGATGCCTCGATGGCTGAGGGTGTGCTCGACCAGCTCATCGCCGACGTGGGCGACGGAGCGAAGGTCGGCCTGGTCAGCGCCGAGGGTTTCGCACCGCTCGATCGTCGGAAGGCCGTCTGGGACACCTACGTGAGCGAGCACAACCTCGACCAGCTGTTCTTCACCGGTGAGGTCACCGAGTCGACCGCAACCGACAACATCCCGCTCGTGGATGCCGCACTCAAGCAGCACCCTGACGTGCAGGCGATCTTCGCTCCCTACGACGAGATCACCAAGGGCGTCGTGCAGGCGGTCATCCAGAACAACCTGCAGGACTCCGTCAAGGTCTACGGCATCGACATCTCCAACGCCGACATTGAGGTCATCACCGCGGACGGCAGCCCCTGGGTGGCCACGAGCGCGACCGACCCCGCCGCGGTCGGCGCCGCTGTCGTGCGTGCGCTCGCGCTGTCGCTGGCCGGCGAGTCCGATGAGACCGAGGTGCAGTTCCCCGCCGTGACGATCACGCAGCAGTTCCTGCTCGATGAGGGCGTCACGAACGTGGCCGCGCTGCGCGAGGTCGAGCCGGGCCTCCAGCTGGGTGACTTCCTCACTGCCGACTGGCTTCCTGCTGTCTCGCAGTGAGCGAAACCCGCCACAACGCCGGTGAGGCGGATGACCAGCCCGTCATCCGCCTCACCGGCGTCGGCGTGCGCTTCGGATCCAACCGGGTCCTGCAGGGCGTTGATCTTGCCCTCTATCCCGGCACGATCACCGCGCTGCTCGGCACCAACGGCGCCGGAAAGTCGACGCTCATCGGTGCGATCTCGGGGTCTGTCTCCCACGACGCCGGTCAGATCGAGATCGCCGGTCACAGCGGGCCGATCGGCAGCCCGGCCGCGGCGCGCCACGCGGGCATCGAGACGGTGCATCAGCGGATCGCTGACGGCATCGTCCCCGGACTGTCCGTGGCTGACAACGTTCTCCTTACCGACCTCGCCACCCACGGACACCGAATCGTGCGTCGACGGGAGTCCCTGCGCGCAGCGCGCGCGGCACTGTCCCGGCTCGGCCTGCACTGGAGCGATGAGGTGCTCACGACGGATGCCGCCCGTCTCGGGGCATCCGATGCGCAGCTGCTGATCCTCGCGCGCGCCCTCCGTTCCACGCCGCGGCTGCTCATTCTCGACGAGCCGACGTCCGCGCTCACCCAAGCCGAGGCCGACCGGCTCTTCGAGGTCGTGCGGAGCCTGCGCGATGCGGGCCTGGCGATCGTCTTCGTCAGCCACCGTTTCGGTGAGGTCGAGCGGCTGGCCGACCGCATCGTCGTCCTGCGCGACGGATCGGTCACCCTCGACGCGTCCCGCCCGTTCGACTGGCGCGCCGCGATCGAGGCGATGCTCGGCGTGCCCACCGAACTCCAGCAGCATGTGACCGACCCCCTTCCCGCGGGAGATGTCGAGCTCGATGCCGAAGGGGTGACGCTTCTTCCTGGCGCCGCTGCACTGTCGCTCCAGATCCATAGCGGACACGTCACGGGGGTCCTGGGACTGCTGGGCGCGGGAAAGACGGAACTCGCCGAAGCGCTCGGCGGCGCCCGCCCGGCACCAGGAGCGACCCTGCGACTGGGGGATGCCGACTTTGCTCCCACCTCGCCTGCGGCAGCGATCGAGAGGGGTGTCGTCCTCGTGCCCGAAGACCGACAGCGCGATGGCATCCAGCAGGGCTGGTCGATCTCGCGCACCGTCGGGCTCCCTGTCCTTTCGGAGATCTCGACCCGGCTGGGGTTCATCCGCACCCGCGCCGAGACGGCGGTCGGCGCCGAGGTCGTGCGCGACTACGGCGTCGTGGCGCCTTCTGCCGCGACGGCCGTTGACGATCTGTCGGGCGGCAACCAGCAGAAGGTGATGGTCGGGCGCTGGTTGCGCACCGATCCGCGTGTCGCGCTCCTGGACGAGCCGTTTCGCGGCGTCGACATCGGCGCACGGCGCGCGATCGGCGCAGCCGCGCGCGCCCAGGCCGCAGGGGGCCGCGCCGTCGTGGTCTTCTCGAGCGACATCGACGAAATCCTCGACGTCGCCGATCGCATCATCGTTCTCGTTCAGGGGCGCATCGTTCTCGATGTACCCGCCGGCACCGTGCCGCGTGAGCGGCTCGTCGCCGCGCTCCTGGACGATCCGCACCACCAGAAGGAGTCCGCATGAGCGCGCAGACCGCGTTCGTTGCCCGTGAGAGCATCGGCGAAAGGGCCGCCCGGGGCATCGCGACGTGGGGATTCGTGGCCGTCACCGCCGCGCTGATCCTGTACTTCGCGATCACCGAACCGAACTTCCGCACCGTCGAGAACGTGTTCGGGATGCTGAAGTACATCGCTCCCATCGGCATTGCCGGTCTCGGGGTGACCCTCGCGATGACGGTCGGCGGTCTCGACCTCTCGGTCGGCGCGAACGCCGGCTTCGCGGTCTCGATCTCGGCGTGGACCCTCGTCGTCGCCGGCCAGGTCGGCGGGGTCTCGATCGCTGTCGTTCTCGTCTCGGGTGCCCTCATCGGGGCTTTCAATGCCGTCCTCATCGTCTTCGCCCGCATCCCGGATCTGCTCGCCACCCTGACCACGATGTTCATCGTCGTGGGCCTGAAGCTCATCATCGTCGACGGAAAGTCGATCTCGTCGCAGATGATGCTGCCCGACGGGTCGACCGCGCCGGGCCGGTTCACGGACGACTTCCTGTGGCTTGACCGCGGCTCGATCGGATTCGTGTCGGTTCCCGTCATCCTGTTCTTCGCGCTCACCGTCCTGCTGTGGGTCGTCCTCGAACGCACCCGCTGGGGCCGGGCACTCGCAGCTGTCGGATCCAATCCGCAGGCTGCGCGTCTGGCGGGCGTGCGCGTGCGGGTCTACCGCGCCGCCGCGTACATCGGATGCGGCATCCTCGCCTCGATTTCGGGTCTGCTGCTGTCGGCACGCATCGGCCAGGGCGATGTCTCGGCCGGTAACTCGCTGCTGCTGGATGCCGTTGCTGTCGCGCTCGTGGGTGTGTCAGTTCTCGGTATCGGTCGCCCCAACGCATGGGGGACGGCACTCGGTGCGGTACTCATCGCCGTCATGGTGACAGGATTCTCGATGGCGGGCCTGCCGTACTACTACCAGGACTTCGGCAAGGGCGTCGTGCTGCTGGTCGCGCTGCTGTTCAGCTTCACGTTCCGTCGCCGCGCCACCATCATCAACGCCGGGAGCACGACCAGTTCATGAGCACCACCACGTCTACCGCGCAGCTGACCGTCGAGACGGTCCCGGGCTTTCTCGCCGATCGTCCGCACCTGGCGGGACCTGTCGATCCTGCCGCGATCGTGACTGTCCGCGAGGTCGGCGACGGCAACCTCAACCTCGTGTTCGTCGTCACCGACGCGCACGGGAGCAGTGTCGTCATCAAGCAGTCGCTGCCGCACGTCCGGGTGGATCCCTCGTGGCCGATGACCCGCGAGCGGACCCGCCGTGAGGCCTTCGTGCTCGCCGCGCACGAGCGGATCGATCCCGCACACGTGCCCGCGCTCTACGGGTTCGATGAAGAGGCGATCGTCCTGTCGATCGAGGACCTCAGCGACCACGCGGTGTGGCGGTCGGAGCTCAACGCCGGGCGCCTGCATCCGTACGCCGCGGCAGAACTCGGCCGCTACGTCGGCGCGACGGCCTTCGCGACGAGCGTCTTCGGCACGCCCGGGCCCGCGCGCCGCCGCCTGGTCGCTGCGGCGGCGAATCCGGAGCTCGGTGAGATCACCGAAGACCTGGTGTTCACCGAGCCCTACGTCGACCACGTCCACAACGGCTGGCTGCCCGCCAACGATGAGGATGTCCGGGAGCTTCGCGCGGACCGGGATTTCGTGCACGAGATCGCACTGGCGAAGCTTCGTTTTCAAGAAGACACGCAGAGTCTCATCCACGGGGACCTGCACACGGGTTCGGTCTTCGTCCGCGCGGACGAGGAAGGTGCGGCCGGATCGGTGCGCGCGTTTGATTCCGAATTCGGAATGTACGGCCCGACCGGGTTCGATCTCGGTGCGGTCTGGGCGAATCTCGTGCTCGCTGCTGCCCGCGCCCACGCGCAGGGCCGCTCGGCTGACGCCGAGCTGCTGCTCGCGCTGCCGGTCGAACTCGTTGACGCCTTCGACCAGGAGTTCTCGTCGCGGTGGCCGACCCGGGTGGACCCGCGCGTCTTCGACGACGCGGTGCTGACGGCGACTCTCGAGCGGGTGCACACGGATGCCGCGATCTACGCAGCGGCCAAAACCGTGCGACGCATCGTCGGGTTCTCGAAGGTTGCCGACATCCAGACGCTTCCCGAGCCCGAGCGCGCCCGTGCGGTGCGCTGGGCGCTGCGGGTCGCGCGCCGGCTCGGCACCGAGCGCCTCGTCACGTCTGACGTGCGCACTCTCGTCGCGGGGACCACCGAGATTCCGTTCGCATAGCGCGCGTCGGGATCCCGGCGAGACTGGGACCGTGGCGGGCAGCGGCCCAGGGGTCAGCGCGTGGCGACGGTGAAGCGCAGGAGCCACTCGGCGATCTCGAGGTGGCGCCGGGCATCGAGATGCGTCGCGCCCCAGGCGTAGATGCCGTGGCTGGCGACGATCAGAACCGGTACTTCAGGTACGTCGGCCGTGGCCGGTACGTAGACCTCGTCGAAGCGCGCCGCCTCGACGGTCATGTCCTGATGGTTGTCGATCACCGGGATGACGACGGTCTCGTCGTGCGCTCGGTGACCGAGGCCTTTGAGCATCTCCAGATCGCGCAGCTCGACGCCGCCCGGCCACCGTGCCCCGGCGATGACGGCATCCATTGCGTGGACGTGGAAGATCGCGCCCGCACCCGTCCGGCTCGCGATGTGCGCGTGCAGGCCGGCTTCTGCCGACGGGGGCCGCGTGTCGGCGGGGTCGAGGGCAGCGCCGTGGGCATCGACGAGGACGACATCCGTCGCGCTCAGCTGGGATTTATCGAGGCCGGATGCCGTGACGGCGAGCGTGAGCGGATCGCGCTCGAGCACGAGCGAGAGGTTCCCCGAGGTGCCGCGCATCCAGCCGTAGCCAGCGAAGCGGCGGGCCTCATCGGCGAGGATCGCGCCGGCATCGGTGATAGCGGCGGCAGAAGGCACCGTGCTCATCGCGTCACCTCGATCTCGTCAAAGCTGCCGACCGCGGTTCCCGTCGGATGTTCGCCCGCCCACGGTTCGCCCGTCCGGTCGAGGGCGATGACGTTCCAGCCCGCGGCGTGAGCGGCGGCGACCTCGTCGGGGTGATCGGTGAGAAACAGCAGACGTGCGGCATCCAGCCCGAGCGACTCGGCGATGCGCCGGTAAGAGGCTTCTTCTTTCTTCGGCCCCGCGTTGACGGTGTCGAACCAGGCCTCGACGAGAGTGCTCAGGTCTCCCTGCGGAGCGTGACGGAACCAGGGCTGCTGCGAGGCCACCGAACCCGACGAGTAGACGACCAGACGGATGCCGGCATCCCGCCACTCGCGCAGTCGCGGGGGCACGTCGTCGAAGAACTGCGAGGTGATCTCGCCGCGCGCGAAGCCCTCGGCCCACAGCACTCCCTGCAGCGTCTTCAGGGGAGTGGACTTGACATCGGCTGCCATGAGCGCGCGTAGCGCATCGGCGACCTCGGTGTCAGTGGCGTCGGGAGTGAGTCCCGTTTCGGTGATCGCGTCGGCGCGAGCGGCGGCGATCACCTCGTCGTTCTCGGCGCGGGCGAGCACCTGCTCCAGACGCGGACGCGCGTAGTCGTAGAGGTCGCCGAGGATGAACCCCGCGGCGCTCGTGGTGCCTTCGATGTCGAGGACGATCACGTCCACGGCGAGAGTCGTCATGCGGTGGCATCCGTTCCTGCCGGCACGAGAGTGTCGGCGGTCGTGGCAGTGACGGGCGAGGCGAACCGGTCGGCGGGGGTCGTGAAGTACTCCGCGAGGCGGTCGGGGGAGAAGGGGCCGCGAGACGTCGCGATGCTCGTCACGAGCCGGGGCGGGGTGATGTCGAAGGCGGGGTACCAGGCATCCGTCACGAGCTCGCTCGCGGTGCGGTGCCCGAGCACTTCGAGCACGTCGCGGGGGTCGCGCTCTTCGATGACGACATCCGCGCCGGTCGGAGCCTCGGCGTCGGGTGCCTCGACGAGGGCGATGTAGGGGATGTCGAACGTGCTCGCGGCGGCAGCGATGGCGAGGGTGCCGACCTTGTTGATGACCGAGCCGTCCATGGCGACGCGGTCGGCGGCGGTGATGGCGGCGTCGATCGGTCCGCTGCCGGCCCCGGTGGGGGAGGCGAGGGCGGCGGCTGCCATGCCGTCGGTTATCAGAGTGACGTCGTAGCCGAGCTCGCGCAGCGAGTGCGCGGTCAGGCGTGCGCCCTGCAGATAGGGGCGCGTTTCGGTGGCGACCCAGGTCAGTGCGGTGCCGGCTTCGCGGGCAGCGGTGACGAGGCCGAACAGGTACGCCTCCCCCCAGCAGTGGGTGAGGATCGTCGCGCGCTGCGGGAGCAGCGAAACCGCGGCCCGCCCGAGGCGCACGCCCGCGTCGCGGTATGCGGCGGCGAAGGCTGTGGCGGCGTCCGTTGCCCGCTCGACGAATTCGGCGGTCGTCGTCGCGGCGGAAGTCGCGTCGATGATCGCCGCGACAGCATCCTGCGGATGACGGTTGGTGGGGCGGGCAGAGGCGATCGCCGCTCCCGCGGCCGCGAGGCGCGCGCGAGCGTCGGGGAGCGGCTGATCACGGGACTGCTGTGCCGTCAGCGCCATGCCCGCGCAGGCCGCATAGAGCGGCCCGGAACTCTGGGTGACCATCGCCCGGATCGCCTCGGCGACCTCTTCGGCGGTGTGGGCGATGACCCACTCGATGCGTGAGGGAAAGACGCGGCGATCCAGGATGCGGACAGTGTCGCCCGTCAGGATGACGGAGTTTTCGAGTGTCGCGGTGGGCGCGCTCGCGCCGCCAGGTCCCGTCGTCTTGCTCACCGTTTCCATCCTGGCAGGCCCGGGGCCGCCTCGCTCACGCCCCTGTCACACGCCGTCACGAACCCGCTGGCTGTCAGCTCGCCTTCGCAAGGGCGTGGTCGATGTCATCGAGCAGGTCGTCGGCCGATTCGATCCCGACCGACAGGCGCACGATCGTCTCAGGGACGGCGAGTTCCGTGCCGCGCACTGACGCATGCGTCATCGCATCGGGATAGTTGACGAGCGACTCGACGCCGCCGAGCGATTCGGCCAGCGTGAAGAGGCGCGTCGACTCGGCGAACCGCCGAGCCTGCTCGCCCGAGCCGAGCTCGAGCGAGACGATCCCGCCGAACCCGCTCATCTGCGCCGCCGCGATCTCGTGGCCGGGGTGCGTCGGCAGACCCGGGTAGTAGACGCGCGCGACGCGGGGATCGGCGGCGAGGGTAGTCGCGACGCGCTGCGCGTTCTCGCTGTGCCGCTGCATCCGGATGCCGAGAGTCTTGATCCCGCGCGTCGTGAGCCAGGCATCCAGCGGCCCCGAAACGGCTCCCGCGGCGAACTGCAGGAACCGCGTCTTCTCGTGGATCTCGGCATCCGAGGTCACCACGGCGCCCCCGACGACGTCGGAGTGCCCGCCGAGGTACTTCGTCGCCGAGTGCACGACCACATCGGCGCCAAGACTCAGGGGCTGTTGCAGCGCCGGGGTCGCGAAGGTGTTGTCGACGACGACGATCGCGCCGACGGCGTGAGCAGCTGTCGCGAGGGCAGCGATGTCGGTGATCCGCAGCAGCGGGTTGCTGGGCGTCTCGACCCAGACGACGCGCGGAACGGATGCCGACAGTGCCGCTGCCACGGCGGCCGGGTCGCTGAGATCGGCGACCCGTACCCCGACACCCCAGGGCCCCAGGAGGCGGGAGATGAGCCGGTATGTGCCGCCGTAGGCGTCGTTTCCGATGAGCACCTCGTCGCCGGGCTTCAGAAGGGCCCGGAGGAGTGCGTCTTCGGCGGCAAGGCCCGACGCGAACGAGAGGCCGAACGTGCCGCCTTCGATCGCGGCGAGCTGGCGCTCGAGCGCCGTGCGCGTCGGGTTGCCGGCGCGGCCGTACTCGTAGCCGTCGCGGAGGTTTCCGATCCCGTCCTGCACGTAGGTCGAGGAGAAGTGGACGGGTGGGATGACAGCGCCGGTGGCGGCATCCGGATCCTGCCCGGCGTGGACGGCGAGCGAATCGAACTGGCGGGCGGCGGGGCTGGTCATGCGGTCCTCACAGGCTGGTGGTCGAACGTGGCGGGGATGCGGTCGGTGATCCAGTCGTCGTCGAAGATCTTGCCGAGATAGCTGCGGCCGCTGTCGGGAAGAAGTACGACGACGACGGCCGTGTCGGGCAGATCTCGCGCCGTGCGCAGGGCAGCGACGACGGCCATGCCGCTCGAGCCCCCGACGAGCAGACCCTCCTCGCGGGCGAGGCGGCGGGTCATCGCGAAAGATTCGGCATCCGAGATGCGGTGGAACTGATCGACGACGCCGGGATCGAAGTTCGGTGGATAGAAGTCCTCGCCCACGCCCTCGACGAGGTAGCCGTGGATGGGTCCGCCTGAATAGATCGAGCCCTCGGGGTCGGCGCCGATCACGCGCACCCGTCCCGCCGAGGCTTGTTTGAGGTAGCGTCCCGCTCCCGAGATCGTGCCCCCCGTGCCGACGCCGGCGACGAAATGCGTGACCTCACCGTCGGTGTCGCGCCAGATCTCGGGGCCGGTGGTCTCAAAGTGGCTGCGGGGCGCGGCGGGGTTGGCGAACTGGTTGGGCTTGAACGCTCCCGGGATCTCGCGGGCGAGGCGATCCGACACCGAGTAGTACGAGTCCGGATGCTCCGGCGGCACGGATGCGGGAACCTCGACGACCTCGGCGCCGTAGGCGCGGAGGGTTGCGACCTTGTCGCCGGCGAACTTGTCGGGAACGACGAAGATCATCCGGTACCCGCGCTGTTGGGCGACCAGCGCGAGGCCCACGCCGGTGTTGCCGCTCGTGGGTTCGATGATCGTGCCGCCGGGTCGCAGGAGTCCCTGCGCTTCGGCGTCGTCGATCATGCGGGCGGCGATGCGGTCTTTTGCGGAGCCGCCGGGGTTCAGGTACTCGACTTTCGCGAGCACGGTGGCACGGATGCCGGAGGTGACGGAGTTCAGGCGAACGAGAGGGGTGTTGCCGATGAGGTCGGCAACCGAGGCGGCATAGCGCACGGGGATGTCCTAGTGAATCAGCGCCGAAGGGCGCACGGGTCGGGGGTCGCGGGGCAGCGCAATAGCGCTAGCGACAACACCGACACGTCAGGGACATGCCCACCATTGTGCACGGCAGGGTGACGGCATCCGAATCACTGTCGTCATATGACGACATGTTGCATGCCGTGCACCCCGCCGGGCCTCCCGGACCTCACACTCCGGCGGGAACCTCGAGCAACTGGGGGTGGTGGATCGCGGCGACATCCGGGTGAGCACGCAGGCGCGACTTCAGCAGATTCTCGCCGTACGTTCCGTGGATGACGTTGTCGGGGTCCTGTTCGACACCTCGCGCGGCGGCGCGGAACTCGTCGGCGATCTGCAGGCGCGGGAGTTCGGCATCAAGTCGCGGATTGAAGAAGAACGGAACCGAGATTCGGTCGGTCCCTTCGGCGGGTGCGACAACACGGTGGACAGTGGCGCGTAGGTAGCCGTCGGTCGCCCATTCGAGGAGCTCGCCGATGTTGACGACGAGCGCCCCGTCGACGGGCGGCACATCGAACCACCGGCCGCCGTACTCGACCTGAAGCCCGGGGCTACCCGGCTCGATCCACAGCAGGGTCAAGACACCACTGTCCTTGTGACTGCCGACTCCCTGGCGCGACGGCGCGTCGTCAGGCATGCCCGGATAGCGCACGACCTTCAGGAGAGTTGCCGGGGCGTCGTCGAAGAGCCGGAGCAGGTCGTCGGGGTCCGCGCCGAGGGACTCGGCCCACGCCGTGAGCAGACGTCGAGCGACCACGGTGAGGTGGGTTGTCCACTCCTCGATCACCTCGCGCAGTTCGGGGAGGTGCGCCGGCCACAGGTTGGGTCCGGCGAGCGCGAGGTAGGCGGGGTCGTTCTCGCCGACGGCGACGGGCTCGCCACCGGGGCCGATGTCGATCTGCTCACGCCAATCGATGCGGCCCTGGGTGAGTTCACCGCCGAGACGCGCGTACCCGTGGAACTGGGGGGATTTCAGGTTCTCGATCGCGAGCTTGTCGGCATCCGGGAGGGCGAAGAACGCGCGCGCGGTCGCCAGTAGTCGATCTTGCAGCGCGGGCGAGGCACCGTGCCCAGTCAGAGCAAAGAACCCGACCTCATGGGTGGCTTGGCGAAGATCCGCACGGAACCGAGCAGCGGCCTCGGGGCCGGCATCCAGCTGCGAGAAGTCGAGGACGGGAACGGGGGAGTCGGTCATGCCGATGACGCTACGTTCACGCGGGCGTGATCGCTGTTGTGTGTCGCCAGGATGACGAAGTGCGACGAAACATGTCGTCAGCGGGGCAGATCGACTCCTCGGAGGCGGTCGATCATTTCGGCCAGGATGCTCTCGTCGTGGACGAGTCCGATCCGGATGTGTCCGCGACCGCGCTCGCCGAAGCCGTCGCCGGGGGCCACCGCGACGCGGCATTCCTCGAGCAGGCGTGCCGCGATCTCGGCGGCATCCCCGGGCACGCGCGCCCAGACGAAGAAGGTGCCTTCGCCCCCGACGACCTCCCAGCCGATGTCTCGGAGCCCCGCCGTGACGACCGCGCGCCGACGCTGGTAGATCGCGACGAGCTCATCGACGATGTTTTGATCGCCATCGAGCGCTGCGGCGGCGGCCTCCTGTGTCGCGCCGAAGATGAGGCTGAACGCGTGCGCCTGATACCGACGCATCGCCGCGATGATCGACGGGTTACCGGCGGCGAAGCCCACCCGCCAACCCGCCATGCTGTAGGTCTTCGAGAGCGTCTGCAGTTCGACCGTGCGCTCGGTCTCGCGGTCGACGCTCAGGGCCGAGAGCGGCCGGGTGGTGCCGTTGCCGAGCGACGAGTACGCGAAGTCGTGGACGAACGCCGCTCCGACGCGGCGCGTGAGCTCAAGGGCTCCCTCGAAGACGCTGCTGTCGGCGATAGCACCGGTGGGATTATTCGGGTAGTTCAGCAGTAGCAGGCGTGCCGTGTTGAGGTCGTCGAGTGCCGCATAGTCGGGGAGGTAGGCGGGTTCGATCAGCGGGAGGGTCTGGATGCGGGCGCCGGCGAGGTCGACCGCCGATACGTACATCGGGTATCCCGGATCAGGCAGGATCACGGTGTCACCCGGATCGGTGAGGGCGAGCACGGACGCCATGAGCGCTTCGTGTGATCCGCTGAAGGCGATGATCTGAGCCAGCGGGTCGAGGTCGACGCCGTGGTCGGCCTGATAGCGGCGAGCAATGGCTTCACGCAGGCCCGCGTAGCCAGCGAAGTCGTTGTATCGATGGTGTCGCGGGTCGTCGACGGCCCGTTGCATCGCCGCGACGATGTGGGGCGGGGTGGGCATGTCGGGGCTGCCCTTGGAAACGTCGATCATGCGCGGTCCGGGGAGCGCGCTCAGGCGCGCGACGTCGAGGTCGATCGCCGCCCAGTAGTTGGCGGGTAGCGCTACCACGCGCGCTGCGGCGGTGAACTGTTCGGGAGTCGCGTCGCTCGTCATGTCCTGCTTCCGCATCGGGGCTCGCGCACCTGTCATGGGTATCCGTGCCGACCGATCATGCTATCTCTGCCCGCCGGATGCGGCGGGATCCGTGTCTCTCGGTGACGGCTGGTGCCGCATCCTGTCTGTCGCCGTCATCCGCCAGTTCCCTATGATGAGCTCGGGCGGGCCTGGGTACTTCCGAGAAGACCAGGAAGGGGGCGGGGGTTTATGGCGTGGATCGGCACCCTCCTCGTGATCTGCATCGCGGTCGCGGGAGTCATCATTGCCTCCACACTTCCCAGCATCGGTTCGCCCGGACGCGGGCAGCTGTTCGTCCGGTTCTGCATTATCGCGGGCATCGCCGCCGTGGGATCGACCTTGATGTACGCGATCTACGAAACGACGGGCACCGTTCTCGCGCTCGTGGTCGGTGACACGTTCATGGTGCTCGGTCCCGGCGGTATTCTGCTGGCCCTTCGTGCGCTGTCGGGGCGACTGCGCAGCGCCACGATCGTGGTGTCCTGCGCTGTGTTGGCTGTTGCAGCGACGACCGCGCTCATCGGACTTCCCATCTCGGCGCTGGTGAAGGTGTTTGCACTCCTGCTGCTGTGCGTACTCACGGCGCGTGAGACCCGCGTCGCGCCGATCGTCGGCGAGGTCGGCGCGCTGACGCTTTTGCTGGTGAACGTGGGGTATGCCACGTTCTCGGCCGGACGCATCGCCGTCGCTCTCACGCTGGGGATGGGTTCGCCGCTCTACCAGGCGGCGTTTTCGATCTATCCGACGACCGCGGTCGGCATTCTGGCGGTCGCCGCGACCGGGGTGGCGGTCGTACGGATGGCAGTGGCACGCGGCATGGGTGGGCGCAGGCCGCCGACCGGATCTGAGTCCGCGTACAGCGTGGACGGCTGGTTGGTGGGTCTACCCGCGGTTGAGGATCTGCGCGCCGCGTTTGGGAGCTCCACGGTGTCTCGACTGCGGGCCGATCTTCGCGAGGCGTGCGAGGCGATCGGCGCCGACGATGTGCCCGAGGCGACGGTCCTGGCCAGAAGGAGGTCGCACCAGGTCTTCAGCCAGGCGCTGTCTGCAGAACTCGAATCGCGCGGGTGGTCAGAGAGCGAGATCGCGATGGTGATCATCGTCCCGGACGAGCGGGCAGATGGCTGAGATCCCGTCGCCTGACATCCCGATCCCCTCGCGGGTGCGGGAGTTGGCGCGGGGCGCACGGTTGACCCCGGTGTGGATCAACGACCTCGGCGGCCTGACTTTTCGGGCGACGGATGCCGACAGCACCCGTTTCATCAAATACGAGGCCCACAACGCCGAGTGGTCGGTCGAGGCGGAGGTTGAACGGCTGCGGTGGGTCGCTCCGTTCACACCCGTGCCGCGGGTCATCGAGTTCGGACGCAACGAAACCCACGCGTGGCTCGTGACCGAGGCGCTGGCGGGGGAGAGTGCGGTATCACCGCGGTGGCGCTCCGATCCCGCGACGGCGGTTCGGGCGATCGGTCAGGGGCTGCGGGCACTGCACGATGCGCTGCCGGTCGCGCAGTGCCCGTTCCGGTGGGATGTGCCCGGGCGCCTCGCGACCGCGGCGGCGCGCGGCATCCGTGTTCCCGCAGCGCTGCACGAGCCGCCGCCGGTTGACCGGCTCGTCGTATGTCACGGTGACGCGTGCGCGCCGAACACGCTGATCTCGGATGCCGGCACCTGGTCGGGCCACGTTGACCTCGGCTCGCTTGGTATCGGTGATCGGTGGGGCGACCTCGCGTCGGCCGCGCTCAGTACGCAGTGGAACTATGGACCCGGGTGGGAAGACGCGCTCGTTGACGCGTACGGCATCGACCCCGATCCGGAACGGATGCAGTACTACCAGGCGCTCTGGAACGCGACCTGAGGCGCGGCCCGGCTCTCCGCGCGCGTCATGTCGGACGTCGGCGCGATGCTGGGGACGTGAGCTTCGATCCATCCGTCGTCGAACTGCTGCCTCCGCCGCCGGATCGCGCCCCCGACCTCGACGACCGATTCTCGGGTGATCTGTCGTCCGAGCGCTGGGTGGCGCACTACCTGCCGCACTGGACGACCCCGGAGCGCTCGGAAGCTCGCTACCGCATCACGCCCGGGGGCCTCGAGCTGCGGATCGAGCAGGATCAGCTCGACTGGCGGCACGAGGATGCCCCGCTGCGGGTGTCGAATCTGCAGACGGGCACCTTCTCGGGGCCGGTGGGGTCGGCATCCGGAACCCACCGTCACCGCGACGACGTGCGCGTGCGTACCGAAACGCCGTTGCGGCTGCTGTTTGCTCCTTCGAGCGGACGCGTCGACCTGACCGTGTCGGCCACGCGTGATGACGGATGCATGCTCGCGGCCTGGCTCGTGGGAACCGAGCATCTGTCGCCGGAGGACTCAGGAGAGATCTGCATTGTCGAGATCGATGCGGATGCCGTCGGCACCACCACGGCCGCGCGGTGTGGCGTGAAGGCGCATCATGATCCGCGGATGCAGACCGATATGGCTGAGGTGACGTTGCCGTTCGATGCGAGCGCCCCTCACACCTGGACAGTGATCTGGGGGAGCGGCGAGACCGTCATCGGGTGCGAGGGGCGCGTCGTGCTCCGGATCGCGCAGGCTCCTGCCTATCCGCTGTTCCTGATGATCGACCTGTTCGAGATCGGCCGACCCGGCGGCACCTATCCGAAGGCGGCGATGATCCACCGCGTGCAAGGGTGGAGCTTCGACGCTCAGGAGCGCCGTGGATCCGTCTCGTGATGGATGACTCGTGCAGCACCTACCGCAGAATCAGTTCCCGCGCGTTGCGAAGCGCGACTTCTCGGTCAGCGAGTTCCTCGGCCGCGACCAGCACATCCATGGCGGGAGTCACACGACCGCTCAGATAGGTGCTGAGCCGGCTCGCGGATGTTCCGAGCGTAGATGCGAGCTCACGTTGGGTGAGGCCGCTCGCGCGGTGGGCGGAGCGGAGGCGTTCGCGGGCGACGTCCGACGACGTCCGCTGTCGGTGGTCGATCATTTCGCGCACGAGCGCGACGGTGGTGCGTGACTCCGCGGCCTCAGCAGCCTCCTCGAATATCTCGCGCAGGCCCGGCTCGGACGCCACGGCTGAAGCGAGCCGAGACCAGTGAGGCGCGTAGCCCCGATCGAGTGCGGCAAGCATGCCTTCGAACCCCCACTCGCGCACGGGGGCGTCGGGGGTGACGTCGATATTGCGGAATCGAAGCGGCATCCTCAGTTCCTCTCGGCATTCAGGCGGCGACGTAGGGAGCCAGCGTTCGGCAGTCGGCGACGACGTTCTGCCAGTCGTGCCAGCGCCGCTCGAGCTGCTTGTAGGTGGCCAGGTCGCGGATGCGGGTGTGGTCTTTCGGTGAGGGATCGATCAGCTGCCTGGCGAGTTGTGACTGCACCGGCCGGTCTTCCGGATGAGTCGGGTCGGTGTAGTAGTCGTCGATCCGGGACAGCACCGCGCCGATTCGCTCGGGTCCGAAGCGATACGACAGTGCGGCAACGTCGAGGTAGTCACGCATCTGGTTGCGCTTCACGATCAGGAAGCCCTTGATTCGCGCAATCTCGTCGAGAGTGGGAACCGTGATGGTGGCGCCGGTCGGCACGGTGACCGACTGCACCTCGAGCGGCCGTGTGCGGATCATCTGACGCACGCCTGCTTCGATTCCTCCGAGCTCGCCGAGGATGATCTTGCCCGGGACCCCTCTGTTGAAGACCCAGTCGCCCTCCCGCTCCAGGGCATCGAGGATCTGTTCGTAACGGTCCTGGAGGTCTTCGATGATGTGATCGTGGTCGGTCGACATCCGGTGGCGCGCATAGAGAGCGGCGGCGGCTCCGCCGACGAGGACGGCATCCGGCACGCGGGCCTGCAGTCGCGCGGCGGACTCGAGCACCTCGCTCAGGCCCTCAGGAAGGCGTGACATCGCATCATCCACCTGCGCAGATTATCACTTCAGATAACGAATGTGCGAGAGTCCTGCGTCTCTCCTTGCCGAGCGGTACTAGTCGCCCAGCCGGTGCCAGACCCCTTCCGACACGACCTCGACCCGGTCGCCGTCGACGACAATCGCCGTTTCGTCATCCATCACATACGCGGGGACATCGATCTTGGACGCCCACCTCTCGGCGACCTCCATCGAGTTGCCGGGGCGATCGCCGACGGCCAGGTGCGGGCAGATCGCGAAGTCGACGAAGCCGAGCCCGCGGTCACCCAGGGGTGATTTCCAACCGACGAATTCCTCGCCGATCCGCGGGGCCATGACCATGCTGCCGGCGCTCATGCCGAGCCACACGGTGTCGTCGAGGTGGCCCAGCACGTCGAGCATCCCGGACTCGCGGAGCCAGTGGTGCAGGTAGATCGCATCGCCGCCCGAGACGAGTAGCACGTCGGCGTCGCGCACCTGCGGCATCCATCGCTCGTCGGGGATGCTCGGCAGTGCTGTGAGTTCGAGGAGCCCGACCGACTTCCAGCCCAGCGAAACCATCGGGTTGCCGGGCTCGTGGCCGGCGGCGAACTCCCACGCCTTGACGCCCGGACCGAGCCACGGATGCCCATACATCGCTGTGGGAATGCACAGGGCCGTCGACTCCTCGGTCGGCTTGCCGAGCAGATCCACGAGGGCGTTACGGATGCTGGGATTGGTCACGCCGCCGCCGGTGAGCAGTAGTCGCATCGTGTCTCCTTCTCGGCGCGGGCCCGCCTCCCCAGCACGCCAGATCGCTACGCGGATGTCAAGCGCTGGCGGAGCGCCGTTCCAGCCCGCCTAGGGCGTGTTGCTAAACATCTGCGGTTGCCTCGTGGGTGAGTCTTGATGCGTGTTTCGTGACGTGATCTCGGATGAAGCGTGGGCTGTGATCGGTCCGCTGTTCCCGACTGCGAAGTCGACGGGTCGGCCGCCGGTGGATCGGCGCGCGGTGGTCGAGGCGACGGCGTGGCGGTTCCGGACTGGTGCGCCGTGGCGGGACGTGCCGGAGCGGTTCGGGAACTGGAACACGATCTATAAGAACTTCAACCGGTGGTCCGAGCTGGGCGTGTGGGCGCGGGTGCTGGAGAAGACGCAGGCTCTCGCGCAGCAGTCCGGGGATCTGGACTGGGTCGCGTCGATCGACTCCACGATCGTGCGCGTGCATCAGCACGGCGCCACCCTTCCCCGCGCCACAGGGGGCTCTGGCGAACTACAAGAAATTCGGTGACGAGCCACCCGATCACGCGATCGGCCGTTCCCGCGGTGGGTTGACGACGAAGAATCACCTGGTCTGCGACGGCAAGGGACGAGCTCTCGCGTTCATCCTCACGCCCGGACAAGCGGCGGACACGAGCATGCTGACCGCAACGCTGAGCGAGATCCGCGTCCCGGGCGCGAGAGGCAGGCCGCGGTCGAGGCCGGATCGGCTGCTCGCGGACAAGGGCTACCCGTCGAAGGCGAATCGCGCCTGGCTGCGCGAGCGCGGGATTGCCGCGACGATCCCTGAACGTGACGATCAGATCGCTCACCGCCGCAAGCGCCGCGGGCGACCGATCGACTTCGGTCAGGAGCAGCGGGTCCGCTACCGTGGCCGCAACGTCGTCGAGCGATGCTTCAACAAGCTCAAGCAGTGGCGCGGGATCGCGATGCGCTCAGACAAGACCGCACGCAACTACCACGCCGGTCTCTGCCTCGCCGCGACACTCCACTGGCTCACCAGCAGCGTTCACTGAACATCGACGTCGACGTCTTCACCCTCGCTCGTCCGCTTCAATCGTGCCAGGTGGTATCGCCACCCCTCTTCTTTTTTGCGCCGCCCTGAACAGGTGAAGTACTCGTAGCGATCGCCTTGCTTGTCACGGGGTCGTTCGATCATGAGCTTGGCGCCACACGAGCAGCACAAGCTCCCCTTGAGGTAGTGGTCGTACTTCTGAGGCCGCTCACCGACAGCGTGGCTTTGTCAACGTCTTGTGGCCCAGGGGGGACGGCCTGATTTGGCCCATCCAAGATGGTGTCTTCTGAAGGGCTGTGTTCGTCAGGCTGGATGGTGCGCGTTGCCGGATCGAGTTTGCAGTATCGCGCGGAGGACATTGATCACGTCGTCGTGGTCCGTGTTCGTGGCGGCGGCTTCGTCGACGAGTTCGCGGATTCGCCGGATCACCGATTGAGGCAGCACTGCGGCGGAGTCTGCCACGCGCGTCCCGGCCGCGGTCCGGGTGACGACGAGTCCATCCTGCTCGAGCATCTTGTAGGCCTTCGCCGCGGTGCCCTGCGCGACTTTGAGGTCTGCGGCGGTCTGGCGCACCGTGGGAAGCCGCTCGTTCGCGCCCAATTGGCCTGAGACGATGAGCCCGCGAAGCTGCCGGTAGATGTCGATCGCTGGGTTGCTCTCTTCGGGTGTGGTGACGACGACGTGCGATGTCATCGCGTTGCCTCCAGGGTCGCCGGTGTCTCGGTCGGAGCCGATGGTTGGCGGGTCGCTGGGCGGCGTCGCAGGCCACTGCCAGCGACGAGGAGTAGCAGCACGAACCCGGTGATCTCGAGAATGGGAGCGCACCATCCCGCGGCGACGGCGAGCTCGGCGTATCGCCAGGCGGCGTCGTAGGGGTTGTCCCCGTTCTGCCCCGTGACGGTCAGGTGGGAAACCGATCCCGAGTTTGAGATGAAACGCCAGGCGCCGGCGAGTGTGAGAAGAACCGCCGCCGTTGTCACGCGTGTGACGTTGCGCGCGGTCTCTCGACGCGCAGCCCGCTCGGCGATGAGGGTCTCGGTGTGGAGGTATGGGCGCGCCGCATTGCGATCGAACGCGGACCAGGCGACGGCGAGCAGGGCACCCAGGCTGGTGAGCACCGGCAGCCCGTAGGTCCACCCGTAGAAGGGCAGACGGATCGGGTCGATCGTGCTTTCGTTGGGGATGGGAATGACGAGCCAGACGTATTGGCCCTGCCCGTTGGGTGACGATGCGAGACCGGCAGCAACGGTCGTCACCACGAGGATCAGAGCCGTGAGCCCCAGGCTGATGAGCGCGAACCGGGAGCTGAAGCTCACCCAGCTTCGACGTTCGGCCGAAATCACGGGAACCTCCGCCGGGGTCGTCCCCCTCGTCACGATGAAAGCGAGGACGATGCCGAGACCGATGATGGCGCACGCGATCGGGGTGGTGAATCGCCACCAATGAAGACGATCCGCACCAGTGAGGATGTAGCCGCGGATCACGTAGTCAACGAAGAAAAAGACGAGCACCCCGGCCGCGGCCCATCCAATCGCACGCCGCTCGGGTGCGTATCGCGCTCGAACTGATCGCGGCTCTGCGGTAAGCGGCCGTGCAGCAGCAGAAGCCCGTGACGTGTAGAGACCTATACCTGCCGCAAGGACCAATGCCACGAAGAACGAGACTGCAGGTAGCGAGAACGCTCCTGCGATCAACTGGGCTGGGTCGAACATGCGCGCACCGCTCATCAACATCACTCATCCAATCTCTTGTGCCACTTGTCTATCACAAGTTGTACCAGATGAGGAGCACAAGATCTGGATGCTGGCGGCCGTCTGGACCGCTATCGCGCTGGCGTCTTCCTGGTGTGGTTGAGTCGATATGAGTCGGTCCCGGTCTCGATGATGGTGCCGTGGAAGGTGAGTCGGTCGACGATCGCCGCGCAGAGTCTCGGGTCGGTGAATGTCTTCGTCCATCCGCTGAAGGCTTCGTTGGTCGCGATCGCCACGGATGCCTTCTCTTCTCTCTCGGTGAGGACTTGGAACAGGAGTTCGGCGCCTCTGCGATCGAGTTCCATGTACCCGAGTTCATCGATCAAGAGCAGGTCGACGCGACCGTAGCGGGCGATGGTGCGGTTCAGTTGCATATCGTCGGCGGCTTCGACGAGCTCGTTCACGAGCCGGGTCGCGAGCGTGTATCGGACCCGGTAGCCCTTTTCCGCTGCGGCGGTGCCGAGCCCGATCAGGAGATGCGACTTGCCTGTGCCGGAGTCGCCGATGAGGCAGAGGGGTTCCCCGCGGCGGATCCAGTCGCCTTGCGCGAGAGTGTGGATGGTGGCGGGGTTGATGTTCGGGTTCGCGTCGTAGTCGAAGTCGCCCAACCATTTCTGCCGCGGGAAGCCGGCGTTCTGGACCCGGCGCGTGATGGAGCGGCGGTCCCGGTCGTCGACCTCGGCGAGGAGCAGCTCGGCGAGGTAGCCGAGGTAGGACAGTTGCTCCCGTTTCGCGGTCTGCGTCGCCTCTTCCATCACCGCCCGGATCGTCGGCAGCCGGAGCCGTCGGCAGGCGGAGTCGACGGCGGCCGCGGCGGCTTCCTCAGTCAGGCCGCGGCGGTGGCGGAGCGTGGTCGTAACGTTCGTGAAGGTCGGACTCATGCGCCGGAGGCTCCTTCACTCATGGATGCGGTAACCGCGTGTTTCGCGGCTCTCTTGGTCAGCAATGCGTCGTAGCCGGCGACGGACGGGAGGGGCCGGTTGTCTTGCGGGAGGCCGGCGATGACCGCGGCCGGGTCGGTGAGACGACGTTGCGTGAGCGACACCACCTTCGGCAACGTCGGCGCCTCGATGAGCGCGATGTCATTTTTCTCGAGCTGGGCCGCCGCGAGGCGCGCTTCCACGGCGACGACGTCGGCAGTGACCGCGCCGACGGTGAGCGCGGCACTGATTCCAGCGAGCACCGCCGGGGTCGGCATAGTGCGGTGCAGCAGGAGCACGTCGATGAGCTCTCTCGTGCCGGCTGCATCACCGTTGACCTTCCTCGATTCCGCCCAGAACCCCTCATGCAGCCCAGTGAACGCGCCCGTGTTGCGGGCGTGGGCGAGGGCGGTGGAGCCGCCGAGAGCGCCGGGCTTGTGCTGGAGGACCTCGAGGTAGTGATCGAGCTGGACGGATTGCCCGTAGCGTTCGATGACCCGCTCATGCCGGGCCACGACCTGCCGGCCGTCGAATACGACGAGCTCAGACGCGCGCAGCGAGACGCGGAGTTTGCGGCCGATGAGCCGGACCGGGACGGAGTACTTCGCCTGCCGCACCGTCACCAGCCCGGACCTGTCGACCCGCGGGTAGAGCTCCAGGCCCGGGTCGAACCGATCCCTCGGCAGCTGCGCGAGATGCTCCCGATCGGAGGAGAGGTCCTGGGCGACAGTGCTGATCTTCTGCCCGATCCGCCGTCTCTCATCCCGCAGATCCCATTCACGGATCCGGGCGTTGAGCTCGGCGAGGGACGCGACGACGGGCATGGGTGAGAGCCAGGTGCGGCGGAACCTGCCAACCTCGCCCTCGATGCCGCCCTTCTCGTGCGCCCCGTTGATCCCGGGCTCGCAGTAGAACGCGTCGAACCCGTAATGCGATCGGAACAACGCCCACCGTGTGGTCTCTACCCGCGCCCGGCCGGAGAGAACCTGCGTGACTGCGGGTGAGAGGTTGTCGTACTTGATCTGCAGCGTTGGGACACCGCCGAGTTCCTCGAACGCGTCGATATGGCCTTCCAGGAACGCCTCCAACGCCTGCGTCGGGTAGACGCGGTGCACGGCACGCCCCGAGTGGGAGAGGCGGAACGCGAACATGTAGCACTTTGTCTTCACTCCAGCGAGGATCACCCACAGCTCCCCGAAATCGACCTCCGCCTCAGCACCGGGCGCGTGTTCCTGCGGGACCATCGCTCGCGACACCCCGCTGGTGCCAAGGATCTCCGGCCGCCGCCACCGCACGTAGTCACGCACCGTCGGGTAGCCGACATCGGCGCCGTGCTCGTCCAGGAGCCGGTGCCAGATCCGGGTCGCGGTCTGCCGCTGCTTCCGCGGCGCGTCGATGTCCTGCCGCAGCATCCCGTCGATAAGCTCCCGCACCCCATCGAGCTTCGGCGCTGCCCGGACCGGGGTCTTCCGCGCCGGCGGCTCTGCGGACTCCAACGCCTGACGGACCGTGCGTCGATGCACTCGGAACCGTTTCGCCAGCGCGTTGATCGACAACCCCTCGACCCGCGCCGCACGACGAATCTCGGCGAACTCTTCCACCCTCGACCTCACAGGCCCCTCCTCGCTCGATACCGAACGAGGACACCCTCAGCCCTGGGCCAAATCAGACCGACAACGACACCCCGGCAGCCGACGAGCTGGGCCAAATCAAAGCGACAAGCCTGGGCCAGCTAAGCGTGACAGAGCCAACAGCGTTCTTCGCATCGAGCTGCGTCTGGACCTGCAGCCAGGTGTCCGGGTCGACCAGCGGGATGTGGGCGCCATCGTAGGTGACGCCGCGATGTGACCACGCTTACGCACCCGAGGACGAGGCAAGCCGCATTCGGGCCCGGCCGCACGCCACCTTTAGCCAAGCCATGGCGATACCCTGTCTATCGAGGTGTGGCTACGCGTTCGAGCCCATCAATGTCGAGAATCGTGACTTCACGACGCCCGTGGAGTTCGATGACACCGGAGGCGGCGAGAGCGGCAAGGCGTCGGCTCAGGGTTTCTGGCGTGGTGCCCAGATAGGAGGCGATTTCGTACTTCGCCAACGGTAGCCACACTGTGGGCACGCCGTCTCGGATGCCGCCGGGCAGATCCAGCAGGTAGGCCGCGATGCGGGCGCTGACATCGCTGGAGGTGATGGCGGCCAGCAACCGCTCGGCGGAGGCGAGCCTGTCGGACAGAGTCCGCAGCATCCGCAGACCGACATCAGGGTAGTCGCGCAGCAGCGCCGAGAGGTCTGTGTGGTCGAAGACGCACATCCGGCTGTCTTCCAGCGCGACGACGAGGTCATTGGGCAGGTGGCCGGTCAGGAAGGCCCGTTCGCCCACGACATCACCGTCGGTCACCGTGCGCAGGATTTGTTCCTGGCCGTTGGCCGCCGCATGACTGACCTTGAGCTGTCCGCTGTGCATCACCAACAGACGCGAGACCGACTGTCCTGGCGAATAGACCGTCTCCCCCTTGGCAACATGCACCGGGCGGACGAACTCCGCGACCCGCAACTGCTCCTCGCGGGTGAGTCCTTGGAAGATCGGCACGCGGCTGACGCACAGATCGTCCACGGGCATGTGGCAAGTCTACCGGAGTCGGCATCGGCGCCGCGGGACCGGACAGCGTCAGCTACGCCTCGGTAGCAGGCGGGCGCCGAACATGATCTATGTCAAGGAGTTCCGGACGCCGCAAACCTATCGTGAAGGTACCAATAAGGAACACATCACGAAAGGGGTCCACCATGGCCACCTCCACCCCCACCACCACTCACACCGTCCTTAGAGCGGAGGGATTCTCCTGCCCCTCGTGCGTGGCGAAGATCGAGAAGCAGGTCGGGCGACTCAAGGGTGTCGAGAACGTGAAGGTCCACTTCGCCTCCGCCCGCATCGAGGTGGACCACGACAACGAGCGCATCTCCGTGGATGACCTCGTCGCCGCTATCGCCAAAGCCGGCTACAAGGCCGCACCGTCCGCCTTCTGAGACCAACGACCCCCGCGCGCCACCTGCGGACATCCTCCCCACATTCCACTCTGCCGCTCCGCCGGCACGAGACCCAGAAAGGTCGTACCCGAAAGTGAACAGGCTCCAAAAATGGGTCTATGGGAACTGGTCAGTTCCCGTCGTGTCCGGCGTGCTCATCATCACCTCCTTCGCCATCCAGTGGCTGGCCGGGGGTGCCGCCAACCTCACCGTCAGCCCCCAGTGGTGGCTAGACGCCGGCGCCCACGCCACTCACGCCAGCGAGGCTTTCACCCTCGGAGATGTCTTCATGATCGCCGCGGCCGTGGTGGCCGGCTACGGGATCGTGGTGAAGGCGGTGCGCGCGCTGATCGCCAAGGTCATCGGCATCGACCTACTCGTGTCGGTTGCGGCGATCGGCGCGGTCATCATCGGCAACTTCTGGGAGGCCGCGGCGGTCACGTTCCTGTTCGCGATCGGCCACGCGCTGGAAGCTGCGACCCTCAACAAGACCCGCTCGGCACTGGCCGAACTGGTCGCCGTCGCGCCCGATTCCGCGATCGTCGTGCGCGATGGCGAGCAACAGGAAATCCCCGCCGGACAGGTGAGAATGGGCGAGATCGTCCTGGTCAAGAACGGCGCGAAGGTCCCCGTGGACGGCCAGGTCGTCTCCGGCACCGGCGCCATCGACGAGGCCTCCATCACCGGCGAGTCCATCCCAGTGGAGAAAACTAAGGGCGGGCAGGTCTTCGCCGGCACCGTTTCCCGCGGCGGATTCCTACAGGTCCTGGCCACTGGCATCGGCGCAGACACCACCTTGGCCCGCATCATCCACCGAGTGGAAGAGGCTCAGGACGCCAAGGCCAAGACCCAGGCCTTCATCGACCGGTTCTCCACGTGGTACACCCCCGCTGTCATGGTCCTGGCCCTGGTGGCCGGACTCATCAGCGGAGACGTGGTGCTGGCCCTGACCCTGCTGGTCATCGGTTGCCCCGGTGCCCTGGTGATCTCCATCCCGGTCGCCATCGTGGCGGGCATCGGCCGCGCTGCGCGCAACGGCATCCTCATCAAGGGCGGCGAGTTCCTGGAGACTTCCGCGAAGATCTCCGCGGTCGCCGTGGACAAGACCGGCACGCTCACCGAGGGACGTCCCCAGCTGACCGACGTCATCATTTTGGATTCCACGCTCGACCGTGCGGAGGTGCTGCGCTGGGCCGCGGCAGCCGAGGCCGGCTCCGAACACCCACTGGCCCGCCCCATCCTGGAGACCGCCCGCGAGGAGGGCGTCGCCCCGCAGGGCATCCCCGGCGCCGTCACCCCGGTCCCCGGCAAGGGCATCGTGGCGAACGTCAATGGCCGCCAGGTGCTGATCGGCAACCCACCGCTACTGGAGCAGTACGGCGTTGCCTCAGGCATCGCCGAGGCAGCGCAGGCCGCCCAGGAGCTGGCCGCCGCCGGAAAAACTCCTATGATCGTCGCTGTTGACGAGACAGTGGTCGGCGTCGTCGCCGTCGCCGACCAGATCCGCCAGGACGCACCCGAGATGGTCGCGCGACTGCACCGGGCCGGCGTCGAGAAGGTCGTCATGCTCACTGGTGACACCCGACTGGTGGCCGAGGCCGTCGGCAAAGCCACCGGGATCGACGAGATCCACGCCTCCCTGCTCCCTGAGGACAAGCTGGACGCTGTCACCGAGCTACAGCGCCAGGGCCACACGATCGCGATGGTCGGTGACGGCGTCAACGACGCCCCGGCTCTCGCCACCGCGAACATCGGCGTGGCGATGGGTGCGGCAGGCTCAGCCGTGGCCGTGGAGACCGCGGACATCGCCCTGATGGGCGACAACCTGCTCAAGCTGCCCGAGGCCATCGGCCTGGCCAAGCGAACCGTGAACGTGATGAAACAGAACATCGCAATCGCCCTGATCACCGTGGTGCTACTACTGGCCGGAGTCTTCGCCGGCGGAGTGACCATGTCGATCGGCATGCTCGTTCACGAAGCCTCCGTGCTCGTGGTCATCGCCAACGCGATGCGGCTCCTGCAAAACACCCGAGACTCCACGACGACGCCAAAGAGCGAACGCACTGCTACGGGGACCTCGGCGGAGCATGTGACCGCCTGACGCCCCCGGGGCAGTGGACCCGCCCCGCGGCACCGAGCACCTCGAAGACTCAAAACAACGACGCAAACACCGAAATCAACACACGAAACAGAGGAGACCGACCATGAGCGAAAAGAACTTCACCCTGGGCGACAACGTCGAGCATTTCACCATCGCGGACGTGGCCAGGGACAATCCCGACTTCCGGAAGGTGCTGTGGACCGGAGAACACACCCAGATCGTGGTGATGACCATTCCGCCCGGTGGCGAGATCGGAGACGAGGTCCACGAACACACCGATCAGATCCTGACCTTCGTCTCCGGAACCGGCGAAGCCGACCTCAACGGCCACACACACCCCATCGATGCCGGTGACCAGTGCGCAGTACCCGCCGGTGCCCAGCACAACTTCCGCAACACCGGGGACCAGCCACTGGTGCTGTACACCATCTACAGCCCACCCGAGCACGCCGCCGGCGCCGCATTCGCCACCCGGGAAGAGGCTGACGCCGCCGAAGCCGCCGGTGAGGACGAACCACCCCGGCCCTGACCGCCACCGCCACGACAGACCCATCCGGGACGTCGACGACGCACCACCCAGTCCAGATCAGAAGGAGATTCCATCCATGTCCAAGGTTTATGTCTTCACCGGCTACGGCGGACCCGAGGCCCAGCAACTGATCGAGCGGCCTGTTCCAACGCCCGGGCCCGGGGAACTGGCCATCGAAGTCCGAGCCGCTGGTGTAAATCCGGCGGACTGGAAGATCCGGGAAGGCCAGCTGGGCCGTCACTGGAGCCTGCCGGCGCCGATGGGCCGTGAAGCCGCCGGCGTGGTCACTGAGGTCGGTGACGGGGTCGAGGACTTCGCCGTGGGCGACGAGGTGCTCGGCCTTGTGGCGCCCGGGCAGGGTGGAATGGCCGAGCACACGCTACTGCGCGCCGCCACGACTGTGGCCAAGCCCGAGGAGATCTCCTTCGCCGACGCGGCCACCATCCCGGTGGCCGCCGCCACAGCCTACGACGCCACCCACCAGATCGAACTCGAACCGGGCCAGACCCTGCTACTGCTCGGCGCCGGCGGCGGAGTGGGACTGATCGCGGCACAGATTGGTCGCGTGCACGAGCTCACGGTCATCGGCGTCGCCAGCGCAACCAAGCGGGAACTCGTCGAGTCAACCGGCGCCACCTTCATCGAATCCGGTCCAGGGGCGGCCGACCGGGTGCGACAGGTGAGCGCGGACGGCCCAGACTTGATCGTTGATCTCGTCGGTGGCGATGCGCTACGTGCTGTTGCGGACCTGGTGCCCGACCGAACCCGGATCATCTCCGCAGCGGACCCAGACACCGCCGCCGAGCTCGGCGGCCAGGCCCTGGCACGCACGGATGAGGCCATGGCCAAGATCACCGAGGTGATCCAATACGGGCTGGTCGATCCCCACGTGGACGCCCAGTTCGCCCTTGATCAGGCAGGTCAGGCGATTGCCGCCGTGGAGACCGGACACGCTGCTGGAAAGATCATCGTGGTGCCCTAAGGTGAATCGGCCTGACTTTCGTTCCTATCGGGAGCCTTGTCCGACAGGTGCCGGATTGGCTGATTCCTGGTCAGCGTAATACGCCTGTTCGACCTCGGCGGGTGTTCGCATGTCGAGCTCGCCGTGGAGGCGGGAGTTGTTCCACCACCACACCCACTCGAGCGTCGCCAGTTCGACTTGCTCGACTGTGCGCCAGGGCCCGCGCTGACGGATCAGTTCGGTCTTGTAGAGGCCGTTGACCGCCTCGGCGAGGGCGTTGATGCTCCTATAGTTGTCAACTCCTGATTTCGCCGGTTCTCGGGTCGGTCTTGACGAGGTGGTAGACCTCGCGGATCACGTAGCGTTTCAGGCATCGGATGATGTCGCGCTTGCTCTTGCCCTCGGCGGTGCGTCGGGCAACGTAAGCGATCGTGGGCTCGTGGAATCTCATCCTGACGATCACAGTCCGGTAGATGGCGGCGTTGAGTTGACGGTGTCCGCCGTGGTTGATGCGATGCTTGCCGCTGGTCATCCCTGATCCGGTCGGGATGGGGCTGATGCCGGCGAGTTTTGCGAATGCGGCCTCGCTGTGTATGCGTTCGGGGTTGTCGCCGGCGACGATGAGGATCTCCGCGGCGGTGTCGACGCCGATGCCGAACTCGTCGAGCAGGTGCGGGGCGCGTTGGAGCACGAGCTGCTCTTCGAGATCCTTGATCTCATCGTTGAGCGCGATCCATCGTTTCGCGATCGAGCGGAGAGCGTGACGGTTCGCGTCCTCCGGGGTCTCCAGTCCGCGGGGTCGGAGCGCGGCGCAGTGCCGCGCGACCATCTTCTGCGTCTTCTTGGCGGTCTCGCGTCGGAGGTCTTCGGTGGCGTGGACGAGCATCGCTTTGAGGGTGATCATCGCTCCGGTGCGGTCTTTCACCGCGGTGTCATGCGCGACTTTCAGCTGTCGAATCATCTCCACGACCCCGTCCGCGGTCTTCGGGATCGCGGTCGCGAATCCGGCGAGCACGGCCCGGGCGGCGTTTTCCGCGTCAAGGGTGTCGGACTTCCCGTTGAGTCGGCGCAGCCGCCGATCGGGGCGGGCGACCTCGATGACTTTGTGTCCGTGGCGGCGGACGAACGAGGTCAGCGCGGCCCCGTAGGAGCCGGTTCCCTCGATGCCGAACGCGATGACGTTCCCGAAGCTCGCAGCCCATCCCAGCAATTGCTTGAACCCGGCCGTATCGGTCGTGATCGTCAAGGTCGCGAGGATCCCGCCGACCGAGTCCGTCACCGCGGCGACGTGGATGTGTTTGTGCGTATCGACGCCGATCACGACGTGTCCGGAACGGACGGTCTCGAGTTCGGTCATGTGTGCTGTCTCCTTCACCGGTTAGCGTGGTCATCACGCTGTCGCCGGCGGGTGGACAGGACTGTCATGGGGACGCGTTGTCGAGACTGCTCCAGGCTCCTATCAGGTCACGCCCGATCCGGCGGCAGCGGTTACTGCGCGCCCGGCCGGAGGCTCGACAGATCAACGCCAAGGCACCCTACGGGCCAATCAAACGCAAGGGTCAGAGCGCTCCGGCCAGGACTACCCCATCCTCGCGAGATCGGGCAGAAACAGACTGACAGTCGAACGAGTCGCCGACGGTTCCGGTAGAGGGGCTCGCTCCGAGTTCCTCGATCCGATCCGTGAAGACCACGGCGAGGTAGTTCGACCCGTGATCGGCATGATGGATCAACCCGTCGAGGCGACCGCCCGCGGCCCACGCGGCCATATCGAGTGCCCGCAACGGCAAGATGTCGGCCTTCAGGGTCGATGCGACGTTCCAGCCCACGATGCGACGCGAGTAGACATCGGTGACGAACGCGACGTAGGCGAACCCGGACCAGGTGGCGACGTAGGTGACGTCGCAGACCCAGAGCCGTCGCGGCGCTGGTGCGGTGAAGCGGCGGTTCACGAGATCGCTCGGCAGCACTGTGGTCGTGTCGGCGCGGGTGGTGAACACGCGCTTCGACTTGCGGACTCCGCGAACCCCGGCAAGGCTCATGAGGCGTTCGGTCTGGTCCCGGCCGATGTCCCAGCCTTGCCGTCGCATGAGGGCGTGCATCTTCCGTCGCCCGTAGACGCCGTAGTTCTCCGCATGCAGCCGGGCGATCTCGGGCACGAGCAGATCATCCTGCAGCTGCCGCGCGGACGGCGCGCGGCCCACCGCGGCGCGATAGCCGCGTGAGGTGAAGAATCCTCTCACTGCCGGTCGCAGGACCTGGCAGATGAGCTCGACCCCGAAACGATCCCGGTGTTCGTTGACGAACCGGATCATCTCGTCGAGGGGTGGCCTGGCTCCTTCGCGAAAAAGATGCTCGCAGCCCTGAGGATCTCGTTCGCCTTCCGCAACTCCGAGACCTCCTTCTGCAGCCGCTCGATCTCCGCCGCCGCATCCGTCGTCAACCCGGGCTTCACGCCCGCGTCGACCTCGTAGCGACGCTGCCAGAGCCGCAGCGTCTCCGGGCTCATCCCGAGCAGACCGGCCACGTGACGGACCGCGCTCATCATCGTCGGGTGCGACGGCCGCGTCTCCGCGAGCATCCGCAACGCCCGCCCACGCATCTCCGGCGAATACTTCCTGTTCATCGAGTTCCATCCTTGCTTGAAGAACGGAACGAAAGCCAGGCCGATTCAAGGAGCAGCGGGTCCGCTACCGTGGCCGCAACGTCGTCGAGCGATGCTTCAACAAGCTCAAGCAGTGGCGCGGGATCGCGATGCGCTCAGACAAGACCGCACGCAACTACCGCGCCGGTCTCTGCCTCGCCGCGACACTCCACTGGCTCACCAGCAGCGTTCACTGAACATCGACGTCGACGTCTTCACCCTCGCTCGTCCGCTTCAATCGTGCCAGGTGGTATCGCCACCCCTCTTCGTGTTCCGCAGGCAAAGAGTGCGGAACACGAGCACGGGAGAATCCTGACTCGGTGAGCGTGACTAAGGTCCCCTGCCCGTGCGCTACGAGCTCTATCACGACGTCGAGAGGATGGTCCCAGCTCTGCTCGGTCCAATCGAATCCGAGAACATGCGGCTCGTCGCATCGCGTGACGCTCCCCGTCGCGCTTACCTGTTGGCCTTCCTCGACCCAGGTTTCGACGAGCGGCGAGCCGACCTCCGCCTCGAAGCGCATCTCGGGCCACCATGCGCCTCGTTCAGTCGTCAGGAATCGCCAGACGACCTCGACGGACGCATCAATGTCCGCAACCACCGTCACCGAACTACGAGTCACACGACCAAGCTATCGCTCCGGCCGAAGCCTTTAGCAACACGCCCTAGCGCACCACAGCGATATCGCGGGAAGAATGGCCGGGTGAGTTCCTACCGACGCCCGCCGATCGATTCGCCGGTGTTCCGCGACGCCGAGGGGCAGGTCATCGAGTACGGGAACCGCTGGGAAGGCTCACCTCCGACCGACGCTTACTCGGTCGATACGCACCCCGAGCGGTTTGCTCCGCTTCATACCGTCGCCGACGCGCTCGTGGCGCACCTGGCTGAAACCTACGACGTGCGGATCACCGAGAGTGCGGATGTGGCAACCGATCTTCTTCGCCAGAGCACGCCCGTCGTGCGGGCGCTGCGTATCGAGCCGAACGACCCACGATGCGCCGCGATCACGCTGGCCTACACAGACTTTCCGGGCATTGTCATGCACGCGGGTCTGCTGCACGACTTCCCCTTCCCGGTTTGCGGGTGTGACGCATGCGACTCGACCGGAGAGTACGAGGTCGACGAGCTCGAGCGGCATGTCTTCGCGGTCGTCGGTGGCAGGTACCGCGAGAGCGTCCACGAGGGCCCTGCCCCGTGGGTTGGGTACTCGCTTGAGTATCCGAATGGGTCGACCTCGGGGCGAAGTCCCGCAGGCGAAGGCCTCCCCGCAGCCCAGGTCGAGGCAGCGCGCCCGATCCTTCGCGTGCTCTCCGACGGCTGGGCGGCGTGGCCCCGACGCGCTGCGGTTGACTCCTGAACAGGATGCCGCCCGCTCGCGGCTATGACGCAAGGACGGCGCGGGAATCTCATCCGCGACTGTCAACGGTGGCGATGCCGAGTTCGCTCCAGGCGTGCAGCAACGCCGCGTCCCCGGAAACGGCGACGAACTCATCGGAAGCCGCTGCTACCGCACTTGCCGCATGAACGGCGTCGTATCCGCGAAGTGCCTGAGCGTGAGCGAGTGTCGCGGCTTCGCGGATGATCGACGGTGCGACCGCAATCCGCGCCACGCCAGACCAGAGCGACTCGAATGCCGCCACCGCGCGCTGGTGCGAGGCATCCGTGAGTCGCTCGAGCCGGCGCGCCTGGGCAAGTGCCGCGTGCGCCTCGATGTAGGCGAGGTCGCTGGTGACGATGGCGGCTGCGGCATCCCACACGGCCCGACAGCGCGAAGTCGCTGGTTCGTGGATGACGAGGGGGATGAGTGCTGAAGTATCGAAATACGCGAGCATCGTCACGCCGTGCTCAGCGGCGCTGGTCGGCGACGAGATCGCTCACGGTGCCGGACGCGTCGACCGGCTCGGGGAGTGCGGCGAGCCCCGAGTCGGGGAGGGTTGCCAGTCCCGCGCGCACGAGGGCCTCGAGCCCGGACTCGACGCCGATCGGCACGATCCGTGCAATCGGACGTCCATGGTCGGTGACCGTCAGTTCCGTTCCGGCACGCACCTCGGCCAGGTGCCGACTCAGGCCGTCGCGCAGCTCACGGATGCCGATTGTGGCGCTTTTCATGAGCCGAGTGTAGCCACACTTCGGAACACATGAGATCTGTGACGCCGGCCGACACGGTAGTCGTGGGTGTCGGACCCGGTACGCGGCTTGCGCTGGATCCGGCGGGGTGGCCCGATCATCCCCGTCGTCCGACGCGTGGCACCATGGCTGAATGACCTGGACGATCCGCCCGGCCGACATCGCGGATGCCGACGCATGGGCTGCCGTCCTCGTCCAGAGCTGGCAGGAGGCGTACACGAACCTCCTTCCCGACGGCTTCTTCACGCCGGAGTACGCGGAGTCGCGCAGGCAGTGGTGGCGAGGCACTCTGCAGGACCCGCCGCTGGGTTCGGTGTTTCGGGTCGGCATCCGGGACGGGCAGATTGTAGGCATCGCGATGTCGGGAGCGGCCGTCGCCGCCGACGGCGAGGACTTCCCGCGTGAGCGCCAGCTCTACCTGATCTATGTCCTGGAGAGCGAGTACGGCACGGGTCTCGGCCAGGCGTTGCTGGATGCCGTCCTCGGCGATGACCCTGCAATGCTGTGGGTCGCCGAACGCAATCCGCGCGCGATCCGCTTCTACGAGCGCAACGGGTTCACTCTCGACGGCGCCCGAAGGGAAGACGAGTATCGGCCGCTGCTGAGCTCGGTGCGGATGGTTCGCTGAGTCTCTCGACCAGTTCTTTGCTCGAGAAGGGGGACGTGCGGTAAGGCGTCACCCATGCTCAATAGATGAAAAACAATCTATTAGAGATAGAATTGAGTCATGATCTCGCTCGAATCACCCCAGCGGTTAGGGGAGATACTGCGTGCGCAGCGCCTGAGTCGTCACCGCGATCAGCGCGATGTCGCAGACGCGGCGGGTGTGAGTGTGCAAGCGCTCCGACGGCTGGAGCGAGGCGAGGGTAGTTCGCTCGCAACGGCGTGGGCGGTCGCAGACACGCTGGGAGTTACGTTTCATGCGAAAGGTCTGGCGACCACCGAGGAATCGTCACCGAATCGTCAACGCGTGTCATCTCCGCTGAGGCAGAAAGGCGAAGAGGATTCTCGCGCAGCCCGGGTAAGCCGCGAACTGCATCGGGCGGTCGCGCGGAAACTGCGCTCGAATCCTGACGACATTCGTTCACGAGCTCTCGAGAATATTGCTCGAATGCGCCTCAACGCGCGCGGAGCCCTGTCGCAAGGGTGGCTCGATGATTGGGAGCGCATGCTCGACGCCCCAACCGGGGAGCTGATCGAGTTCATGCTCGCGACAGGTGAGCGCGCCGATGACCTGCGCCAGATGACGCCGTTCGCGGGCCTTCTGTCGGAGGATGAGCGGCGCGACGTCGTGCGACGAGCGGCTGCAGCGTGAGACGGGATCAGCTCGAGCACGCCATACGCGCGGCAACAAGGATCGTGAAGCAGCGAGAGATCATCATCATCGGATCCCAGTCGATTCTTGGCTCGTGGGACGAGAGTGAACTCCCCGCCGAAGCGGTGATGTCTGTCGAGGTCGATATGTGTCCGATCGAGGATGACGATGTTGAGTCGCTTGCGACGGAGATCGATGCCGCAGTGGGCGAGATGTCTGTGTTCCACGAGACACAGGGCTTCTACATTCAGGGTGTGGGACGGCGGACCGCAAAGCTGCCCCTCGGCTGGGAGTCTCGGCTCGTTCCGGTGAGCGGCGAGAACACAGACGGTGCTGTCGGATTCTGCCTCGATCCGCACGACCTCTGTGCAGCCAAACTCATCGCGCACCGCGAGAAGGATCGCGCCTTCGTCGCTGCTCTGCTCGAAGCGTCGCTGGTCGACCCTGCGCTGATCGCCGAGCGGTTAGCGTCGATTCCGGATGAGGCCGAGCGCGCTGCGACCGCGCATGCATGGCTCTCGCCCTGGTTGTGAGCCACGATGCCCGCTTTGCATGAGCGCGCGATCGCAATCCGCGAGAACGAGACCTGACCGCCGCGGCCCATGGCGCGACGCAAGAATGGAGCCATGGCCTTTTCGAGCCACCCTCCGTCGTTGCCCGGCCGGGCGATTATCGCCCAGCGCTGGTCGCAGGCGGTCTTCCTGCATTGGCGGGTGGATGCCGCGCGCCTCGCTCCTCTGCTGCCGCCGGGGGTGCGTCCCGACACGTTCGATGGTTCGGGCTGGGTCGGTCTCGTTCCCTTCGTCCTGTCGAAGCTGCAGTTTCTGCCTGCCCCGCCGGTGCCGTTTCTCGGGACGTTCAACGAGATCAACGTCCGCACCTACGGCGTCGATGACGAGGGTCGGCGCGGGGTGGTGTTCCTGACGCTCGAGGCCGAGCATCTGATCCCGGTGCTGACAGCCCGCGCCCTGTTCGGTCTGCCGTATCGGTGGGCGAGCATCGGCCATCGCCAGGATGCGCAGGATGCCGGCACCGTCGAGTACCGCTCCCGGCGCCGACGGGCAGACGGTGCAGCGCGGCGTGGCCCAGGGACACGCCTGCGTGTTCGGGTCGGTGATGAGGTCGTCGATGACGAGCTGTCGCGCTTCCTCACGGCGCGGTGGGGCTTCCATGAGTGGCACCTCGGCCACACGATCTGGGCCGCCAATACCCACGAACCCTGGCCGTTGCGGCGGGCGGAGCTGCTCGGCATCCGTGACGGTCTCCTGGCTGACCGGGGATTCGCGGATCTTGCCGGGCGCCGGCCCGACTCGGTGCTGGCGATGCCGATGGATCATCCCGGCTTCATCACACAGTTCGCGGCTCCCGTGCGGGTCGGTTGAAGAGGACGCCTCGAAGGAACTCTCATCCCCATCTCGCTATCCCTCCGCGTCGCTAGACACGATGTGGGTGCCCGGCGAACGCATCATGCGTGCGCCTCGCGAACCCAGCATCCCGCTGCCCATCGGAGTGGCTTCCCGGCAAGCGCAGCATCCGGTTATCCGACGAGCACACCATCCAGCCGCCCCACGAGCGTCTTCTCATCACCCTCACGGGGCCTCGCCTCGCGCCAGGGTGGTCGATTGGGTGGGGGTGGCGGATCCCACGCCCACGCCCACGGCGCCTTCGTCCGCAAAACCCTCGGGGTCGCCGGTTCGCCGTCGAGACCCACATGCCCGAGCGGTGGCACGAGAATGAACGCGCCGTGGCCGTCGCGGATGATCTTCCACCCGTTGTTGTGGAGCTGCATGTGGTGGAACCGGCAGAGCAGTATGCCGCGGTCGATGTCGGTTCGGCCGTTCTCGGTGGCGACGTGGTCGATGTGGTGGGCCTCGCAGTACGACGCCGGCACGGGGCATCCTTCCCCGGCGCATCCGCCGTCGCGAACTGCCAGCGCGATCTTCTGTTTCGTCGTGAACAGGCGCTGCTCGTGTCCGACATCGAGCGGGTTGCCGCCACTGTCGATGGTGACAGTCACGGTTCCGTTCATGCAGATGTTGCGGTCGACGACCGATCCGGGCAGGGCATCCCCGCCGTCTTCGGCGTGGCCGGTCTTGATGAGCCGCCCGATCGGGTCCCGTGGCCCGTCGGCATCGCCCACCATGACGATCCGCACCCCGGGTTGGCGTGCCCCGAAGACATCCGAGGCGTTGGCAAGTGCCCCGGCACGGATGAGATCGACGAACAGGTCGTACTCGAGCTGCTCGTTGCTGCGCGGATCGTCCGAAAGCTCCTTGGCGGCGGCGCGGTCGGCATCCGAGATGAACCGGGGGCCACCACGCCGTGGACGCAGCGCCGCGGCGAACGTCGACCGCAGCCAGAGCGCCATCTCATCGTCGAGAAGCAAGTGGCCATGGTGTTGCCCGTGCTGATCGATCCACATGCGCAGCGACCGCTTCACGTACCTCTCCTGGAACCGATTCTCGGCGCCGACGGGGTCGAGGATGTCGCGCAACTGCCGGGCCCGAGAGCGCAGCTCCTCAACGGATGCCCCCGCTACAGCCTCATCGACGAGGGTCTCGGCCGCGACAGACCACGCGAGAGCAGCGGATGCCGGGTCCACCCCGTCAGCCTCGGGCTCACCCAGGCCACCACGAATCGCATCGTGCTGGGCCGTCGTCAACCGACCAGCCCACAGGGCTGACTGCAGCGGAGCGTGCCACGGCGCGCGAGTGGCGTCGGGGGAGTCATCCGTCGCCGGTGCCTGCTCAGCACCCGAGGCAGCAGCCGCATCCGAAGCTGCACCATCGAGCAGCGACTGCCCGACGCGCACCTGCCGCAGCGCATCAGCGCGCGTTCCGCCGGTGATCGACTGCACCAGAGCAACCGGTGACGCGTGCCCCTGGGTGGCCGCGAGCCCGGAATGTCCGTTCTCGCGCTTCGACCGCTGGGCGGCGACGCCCGCGACCACCGACTGCAACCGTTCCGCGTCGTTCGCGATGCCGGTGACCTCTCGCAACACCTCCAACACGGATGCATCACTGAGCGCCGCGGCGCCGGACGGGAGGCTCGACGGCTCGACATCCAGCTCAGCGAAAACCGCGAGCCGGTCAAGCCGCTCGCGCATCGCCGTGAGGATGTTCATACGCTCACTCTCTCACCGACCTCCGACATTTATCGCGGGCCGAGTCCGACCCGAAAACAGCCTGTGGACAGGTCATTTCTCAAGCCGCCTGGGGAGGAACCGACGCCCGCGAACGCACACGACCTAAGCTCGACACCAGGCCGACATCGGCGCACCCAGGCCCGGAGGGAAGCGGCATGAACAACCCCACCCGCACGCTCGCCGACGCACCGGCAGGCACCCCGCCCGTGCCGCGCGCTGACCTCACGGTCGCGGCCGCTGCCGTCATCCTCGCCGCGGTCGCCCTCGTCGCCTCGAGCCTGCAGTCGGGCTTCGCGCCCCTCATCACACTGACCCTCACCCCACCCGGAATCGCACCAGCCGACGGCGGAATGATCATCGTCGTCACCCCAACGCCCGACCTGTGGCCCGGCATCCAGATGGGCGCAGCGATCGCCGTACTGTTGCTGTTCGTCGCCGCGATGCGCCTGCTGCTGCTCATCCCCGCCATCCGCCGCCGTCACGCCACGGATGCCGCAGCCGATCGCCACACCTGGCACTGGATCGAGTACTCGCAGCTGGCGGGTGTCGGAACCTTTCTCGTCGCGCAGCTCAACGGCATCACCGAGGTCACGAGTCTCGTGCCGATCTACGCGCTGGGCGCCGCCGGAGCGCTCTTCCTCATCGTCCACGATCACCGCGCCGCGACCGGCCGCTTCGGCGGTCCCGCCTTCGCCCTCGGATCCGCGGTCGCGATCGTGCCGTGGGGTGTCATCGCCTTCGCGCAGATCACGACCCTCCTCGCCGGCTTCGAGGTGGCGGCATCCGTTCGCGTCGTGACTTTGCTGGTGCTGGCGGCCTCGGCATCCGTCTGGGTCGTGACCGGATGGCGTGCCCGCCGTGATCCTGAGCGAGCAGACGGATGCCGCACCGACGCACTCCTCGGCTGGGTTCTGCCTCTGGCGCCCGCCGCGCTCGTGCTCTCGACCCTCTGGGTGGGCTGAGTCGGGCTCTCACGCCTTGGGATCGCCGGTTCGCCGTCGGGTACGCGCCGACAATGCACCCGCTGCCCCGCGCTGGTCGATCCCTGTCGTGAATGATCCGTGTATCGCGATGCGATACGCGATACGCTCGGCTGGTGATCGTGAGCTTCCGACACAAGGGACTCCAGGCGCTCTACGAGTCAGACTCGAAGAGGGGCGTCCAGCCGGCACACGCGCCGAAGCTCACTCGCATCCTGGGTCTCCTCGATGTCGCGCAATCGTCCGCGGACCTCGCGATCCCGGGATTTCGGACACACGAACTGAGGGGCGACCTCGCTGGCCACTGGTCGATCTGGGTCAACGGTAACTGGCGAGTGACCTTCAGATTCGTCGGGCAGGATGTCGAGCTCGTCGACTACCAGGACCATCACTAAGGGAGGAGCATCATGATGAAGAGCCCACCGCACCCAGGGCAGATCATCGGGCAGGACGTGCTCGGCGAACTGGGGCTGACTGTCGCGGTAGCGGCCGCACGACTCGGCGTTTCCCGCGTCACGCTTAGTCGTGTCATTCACGGACACTCCGGGGTGAGTCCGAACCTCGCGGTCCGTCTCGAGCGCGCGGGCGTCGGGACGGCCCGCGCTTGGATGGCGATGCAGACCAGTTATGACCTCGCCCGCGAACTCGAAGGCAAGAGCCACGACGTCGAGCCCCTCGTCGTCGCGTGACAAACGTGGAGGCTTTCGAAGCGTTCGAGTGGGCCCAGGAGGTTGCCGCCTACCGGCACGCCAAGGCTGAGGATGACGGCACCCGCGTGACCCTCGATGAGCTGAGCGCCGTTACAAAGACAGGTGCAGCCGCAACGCGTCGTCGAGAGCCCCCAGTGACTCGCGAGTAAGGCGGCCAGTGACGCGGCTCACACGCGAAATGGACACTGCGCACACTTGCTCGGCCTGGGCTTTGCTGGGCTGGGGGAGTCCCGATTCTTCCGGCGAGAGAAGCACCTGAAACGGATGAACCGTCGAGATATTCGAGGTCACCGGCACGACGGTGATCACGCCGTGCCCGCTGCGCGCGGCGCTGAGGTTCGCTGTCGCGTTGCTGACAACGATGGCTGGGCGAGTTCGCGCGGCTTCGGATCCGACGGCTGGATCGAGATCGACGAGCACGACGTGACCGCGTCGCAACGCGCGCACAGGTCTGTCACGGCCGCGCAAGTCCGTCGCCGGATGCCGCATCCCACGCGTCTTCCGCAGGTTCCGTGAAGGCGTCGGCGTAGGCATCCGCGAGTCGTTCTTCGCGCAGCACCCGCACGGCGTCTTGCACCGCCGCGGACCGACTGGAGTAGACGCCGGATCGAGTCTGGTCGTCGAGGAACGCGAGGTCATCGGTGCTGAGGCTGAGGCTGACTTTCACATGCACCATTCTTCGATGCTACCGAAGTAGCAAGATCGCGGGTCGGATGAGCTGGGGATCCGGGACAACAAGAACGCTGCGGTGGGTGCATGCACAATGCAGGCGTCCGTGTCTACACTGGTGCCATGCCGGTGAACATCACGATTCGCAACGTTCCCGATGAGGTGCGCGACGAGCTCGCTGCCCGCGCGGCGCGGTCGGGCAGGTCGCTGCAGGAATTCCTGAGCGCAGAGTTCGTCCGAATCGCGAGCACGCCCAGCGCGGCCGAAGCAGCGGTGCGAGCGCGAATGGGTGCCAGCTTGAATCCCGCCCTGACAGCTGGCGAGATCGTCGCCGCTGTCCACGAGGGGCGTCGGTGACAACGGATGCCGACCGCGCGGCATCCGCTCTCGTGGTGCTCGACGCGTCGGCGGTCGTGGCCATGATCGCGTCAGGGGGCGACCTCGGAGACCGCATCGCGGCCCGTCTCGCCGACGCGACACTTCTGGCGCCGCACCTCCTGCCGACTGAGGTAGACAGTGCACTGCGTGGCCTCGAGCGGGGTGGTCGCATCTCCACCGCGCAGGCGGATGCCGCGCGCGGCCTCTTCGCGCAGTTCCCGATCGACCTGTGGCCGTGGCACCTTCTCGCGGATCGGGCATGGCAGCTGCGGGCGAACGCGACAACCTACGACGCCGGATACGTCGCGCTTGCCGAACTCACGGGCGCCACGCTCCTGACCTGTGACGCTCGGCTTCAGTCCATCCCGAGATCGTCGGCTCGGGTCGAGGTATTCGCCTAGCTTTCCGACAACGCGGTCGAGCTTCGCCTCTCCTGGTCCGTCGCCCCACGTGGAGGAGCGCTTTCTCCGAAAGACGGTCTGAGTCGGCGGGGCAGTTCCTTTGCTCACCGCCCAGCGAACACCGCGAACCGCTCCGCCAGCCGTTCCCGGTCGGGCTTGGCCTTCGCAGATTCCGGCATCCGGATCTGCCGTCCGTGCATGTCTTGCAGCCCATGTCGCAGCATGGGTCCGTCGACCTCGTCGAGCAGCTCGCGGTCGATGCGAACCTCGCCGTCGGGGGTGATGCCCATAAGTGAGCGGTCGTAGGCGGCGTGGTGGATCTTGCACATCGCGAGCCCGTTGGTCACGTGGGGGATGCCGTGCCCGGCGGCATCCGGAACGATGTGCGCGGCATCCAGCAACTCCGGATGCTTGAGATCGCACACCGTGCACGCCGATGCATACGCATGCAGCACGCGGGCACGGAAGATCGGTTGGTGCAGCCGGGCGCGCACGACGGTCTCGGCATAGGAGCGCTGGGCGTCGGTGTACGTCGCAGGGTCTCCGAGGAACTGCAGGCTCTGCTCGAGCGGGAACCGCACCACGCGCGCGACCGGATCGTTCTCGGCGATCACGATCGGATAGAAGGGGAAGTAGTACCCCTGGCGTACAGCCCGGAAGTACACGACCGGGTCACCGTTGGCCCAGGCTCGCACCAGCTTGGTGTTGTCGCCGCCGTCGCCCTGCCGATACGAGTAACGCACCCAACCATCGTCGGACTCCGCGTCGTCGTACGGGTTGGCGCTGCCGACGGTGCGGATCGTGAGCGTCGACGAGAACGTGGCGGGGTTGCGGATGCCGCGCTGCGGATCGAGCAACGGCATCCGTTCACCCTGATAGGTGTAGGAACGCAGCACGGTGTGGTGGATCTCGTATCCGCCGCGTCCGACGAACTGCTCATCGAGCCAGCGGAACACATCGGCCCGTACGGCTTGCTCCGTCTCCCGACTCAGCATCTCTTCCCGCTACGCGTATCGGGTGACGGCCTCGCGGATCTGCCCCGCGTACTCGTAGATCTCGTCGAGCGATTCGATCGGATGCCGCGTCTCGTCCTTGTTCTCATCGAGTAGCCCCAGGTACTTCTGCCGGCCGTTGAAGTGCAGTCTGGCGATGGGCTTGCGGTTGTTGTCGTCCAGCAGCACGGCGAAGTAACTCTTGGCATCCCGGTGCGTGACGCGCTGAGGCTTCACATCGCCGCACGCGATGGCCTTGACGATCTGATACCCCTCGAGTTCCTCGAGCGTTGTCTCGATCTCGGTATCGCGCGCTAGATCGTCGTCGGCGACTGGTGCGCTGGCGATCGCGGCAGGATCGGCGTCCGTGACGAAGTCGCTGGTGCGGCCCGCGCCCAGGGCGAGCTTGAGCCTGTCGTTGATCCGTTCGTTGAGGAACTGCGCCGAGGCCTTGGCGACTATCCCGGTGAACTGTTCACGTACCCGCGCCGTGAACGAGCCGTCGTAGACACGCTGAGTGAAGAACTTGATCCACTCGTCGGACGGCTCCCGGAACTGTGCGGCGATCTCGCGCTTGAGCGCACCGACGTACTTCAGCTCCTCGGCGGCGCTGATGATCGAGTCGAGGTCGAAGCTGTCCTTGCTGAGCTTTTTGATCTCAGGGATGAGGGTGTCGTCGACATCGCTCAAGTCGAGGACGAGGAAGGGCTTGTCGTCCATCCGGTTGGGCGCGTCGAGGTCGGTGAAGAACTTCCAGACCACGCCGTTGGTGAGGGCCGCGATGCGCGCGTTGGTCGTCGCGAAGTAGCGGAACAGCTGCGAGGCGTGCTCGATACGCAGATCGCCCTTCGAGACCTTGCACTCAATAAGGATCTGCACCTCGCCGCCCCGCATGATCGCGTAGTCGACCTTCTCGCCGCGCTTCGTACCGACATCGGCGGTGAACTCTGGCACGACTTCGAGCGGATCAAACACGTCGTAGCCGAGGATCGTGGAGATGAACGGCATCACGAAGGCGTTCTTGGTCGCCTCCTCAGTGCCGATCGAATCCGCTTGATTCTTGACCTTTGTCGCCAGCGCGGAAATGCGTTCTTCGAACTCCATAGATGCCCCCAGACAGTCACCTTCGACGTGAACGTGAGCCTAGCGTCGTCGCCTGTGTCGACGGAAGAGCGTCGAAGGCCCGGGGACGACGGCTCCGGTTGAGTTGTTCGCGTAGCCGAGCCGGACGAGCATCGGCGATGTCACCTTCGGAGCCTTCCGCACGTACATGAATGTGCGGCAGATCACCGAGATCTGCACAGCGAAGGGAGTGTCACATGGATTCTGTTCGAGTCAACCGGGATGAGTTCATCAAAGTCGTCCAGCGGAATCGGGACGCACATCGTGATGTCTTCGAGCGTGCGCTCGAGGGATATCGCAAGCGGTGGATCCAGGAGCTGGAGACGCGCCTTGCCGATATTCGGCGCGGCGGGCAGGTCGACCAGTATTTCCGGCTGCCCGAGCCTGAGGACCACACTGACGACTATGACCGCATCCTGACGATGGCGGCGATGTCGGTCGACGAGGAGCTCAGGTTCTCGGAGGAGGAGTTCGCGCAGTACGTGATGGACCAGTGGTCGTGGAAGCGCGAGTTCGCGCGCACGACTGCGCAGTACGTACCCGAACGGAGGGTCGTCCGCCGCGGCTGAACGCAGCGGCGCTGGAGCGGGCTCGGGTTCAGCGCCCGTCCCGCTCCAGCACGTCGCGGAGCCGATCGAGCGCGCGGCGCACGGCCTTCTTCGCGGCGTCGCGGGAGATTCCGGCCCGGAGTGCGACCTCGTCGATCGGTAGGTCAGCGACGACTCCCCAGACGATGAGTTCGACGTCCCGCGGATGTTCTGGTGCCAGCTGCTTCAGCGCTTCTTCGATCCTGACGCGCGTAGCAACAAGTGTGCTCAGACTCGGCGCGCGGTCGTCCAGTGCGCGGTGCAAGCGCTCTTCGACGAGCGGGTCGTCAATGCCGGCGAAGTCGACCGGATCGGCTGGCCGACGCTCCGCATGACGATACATGTCGATCGCCGCGTTCGTGATCACGGTTCGCAGCCACGCCTTGGGGACGAGTGGAGTTCCGTCATCGGCCTGCGGTAACGGGGCGCGACCGAACTTGTGAAAGTACGACTCCATCACTCGCGTGATGAGGTCTTCACGATCAGCCGCCGGCCAGCCCGCGTATTTCGCGTTGACGACCTTCGTGATCTCCCGTTCGACCGCCTCGAAACTCGGGTTGTGGGTACCGTTCTTGCCGAACTCGCGCAACGCCAGCCTCCTTCGTGCAATTCAGGGTAGGGAGGGGGTGCGACATCCGACTGCGTATTCATCTCTTCTTCGCTGGGCTGTCCCCGTTCGTGCGTTCCCGCCGTATGAGTCCGTGCCGGTGTTCAACCCCTCCGGCGGAACGAGGGAATCATGACCGAGACGACAGTGCCGATCGTGAGGGCCAATGTGAGCAGGCTGACCGCGAGCCTGTGGATCGGGGGAGACCTCGACACGAGGCGCCTGACCATGGCACGCGCCCAGCTCGCGGAACTCACGGCGGCGGGGATCGACACGATCATCGACTGCCGGGCCGAGTGGGATGACGCGGACTGGGTCACCGAAGAGAATCCGCAGATCGACTACCTGTGGATCGGGGTGGATGACGCGGGCCAACGGATGCCGTACGACTGGTTCGACGACGGCACGGCCTACGCGCTCGAGCAGATCGCCGGCGGACACGTGGTGCTGTCGCACTGCCATATGGGCATCAACCGCGGTCCCAGCATGGGTTTCGCGATCCTGTTGACACTCGGGTGGGATCCGATCGAGGCGCTGGGCCTGATCCGCCGTGAGCGGCCGACTGGGGGCGCTCATAGCTTCCGTGAAGGCCCGGATGATGAAGCTCCGCGCGATCCGACGGGAAGGATTCCTCGCCAGCGGACCAGCGCGCTGGACACGTGCGCGCGGCGCTCAGCGCTAAGCGGCGGGCCGTCGATATTCTGAGGTGTCCAGTACCGAGCTTCGGCGCCACTAGCGCCAAACCTCTCCCTCATACTCCCGAGGTTCAGCACATGCCATCACTGCCCCCGCTCACGCTTGAGCTATTCCAAGCTGCGGCGTCGGAGTTTGCTGCCGCGTTGCGTGCGACTCCCTTGCCTGGCCTTTACGGAGCAACCGATGGCAAGGCAGTCGGGACAGCAGTCGAGGCGGGCTTCAAGGCATACCTACAGGAGCGCTTCGACATCGCGGTTGGCAATGCCGCCAACGGGCTCGACTTTCCCACGCTGAACACAGACCTCAAGGTCACCTCCTTGAGGCAGCCGCAGTCTTCATGCCCATTCAAGTCCGCGACGCAGAAGATCTACGGGCTCGGGTATAACCTGCTCGTAATCGTCTACGTCAAGTATGACGATGCGGAGCAGCGAGCAGCTTTTCTCGAAATCAACCACGTGATCTACATCGACCAGGCGCGTACTGGCGACTACACACTGACCGGTCAAATACGCGCAATCGTTGAGCGTATGTCAGACGCGACTTTCGGGGGCCGGGAGTCTGTGATCGAAGACCTCGACGCGCTGCTCGAAGACAAGAGCATCCCTTTGGACGAGGTGAGCCGACGCCAGCTCGCAGAACGTCTAGTCGATGACGTGCCAGAACAAGGTGTGCTCACGATCTCGAATGCTCTCCAGTGGAGACTTCAATATGGGCGGGCAATCGCTACCGCTGTTTCGGGTCAGGTCGCGCCTGAGGTGGTGGATCTGAGTGCCTAACAATGAGTTCGGTGACTTTCAGACTCCGTTCGAACTCGCTGATCAGTGCCTCCGTGTGGTGGGGATCCCGGCAGACGCACGAATCCTAGAACCGACGTGCGGACTCGGCTCTTTCCTCAAAGCGTCCGCGCACCTGCAACCCAATACCGAGCGCGTAGGAATCGAGGTTCAGCCCGCGTACGCTGAGCAAGCCTCGCGGTGGGGGCGCGTGTCAGTCGGCAATATCTTCCTAACAGACCTGGCGGATGATATTGAGTGGAAGACCAGCGGCCCGCTCCGAGTTATCGGCAATCCGCCGTGGGTTACGTCGGCCGAGCTCAATCGTATGGATTCCAGAAACCTCCCGCCGAAGGAGAACTTCAAGGGCGCGAAGGGCTTTGATGCACTCCTCGGTGGGTCAAACTTTGACGTGTGCGAGTACATTATTCTGAAGTGCCTTGGTGACCTGCGCAGCGAGCCGCTTCAGCTTGCGATGCTCTGCAAGACTCAGGTCGCGCGAAATGTCATTGCGCACGCTGCGGCGGCGAGATTGCCGATCGCGTCGGCCCGCGTGTTTCGGATTGACGCGAAGAAGTGGTTCGATGCGGCGGTTGATGCTTGCCTGTTCATCGTCACCGCGGACCCGCGTTTGACGCCCAACTACACGGCAGACGTTTTCGAGGATGTGTTCCGACCGGACGCTGAGCCTGCTAGCCGATTTGGTGTGGTGGATGGTCGCCTCGTGTCAGACGTCGACGCTTACCTCGCGGTCCGGGATGCCGATGGGGCGTCATCTCTGGTGTGGCGCTCGGGGCTGAAGCACGACGCTTCCAGAGTCTTCGAGCTCGACGCCACACCGGAGCCGACCACGGTCGAGGGGACAAAGCTCGACGTTGAGAGTGAATATGTCTTCCCCCTCCTCAAGTGCACCGACATATTCCGAGGCAAGCACCACGCGCTTAGAAAGTGGGTGCTGGTGCCTCAGAAGACCTTCGGTGCGGACACCTCGCACCTTGAGATAGTCGCCCCGAAGCTGTGGGACTATCTGGTCTCGAACGCAGAAACGCTCGACGGCCGCAAGTCGTCAATCTATCGGAACCGGCCCCGCTTCTCCGTGTTCGGTCATGGCGACTACACCTATGCGCCCTACAAGGTCGCAGTTTCGGGCCTGCACAAGGAAGCAGTCTTCCGCCTGGTTGCGCCTATCGAAGGTAAGCCCGTCGTGTTGGACGACACCTGCTACTTCCTCCCGTTTGATGACGGCACGGAGGCTGCGGTAGTTGCGGCTCAACTGAACAGTCCTGAGGCGAAACTCCTTATCGAGTCGCTGGTGTTTTGGGATTCAAAGCGACCGATCACGAAGAAGCTCCTCGCTCGGCTAGACCTGGCGAAGCTTCCGACAGACTCTGATGCCATTCTCCAGGTGGCTCAGGCGGTGGCCACGGAGGCCGGGATCAACTTCGATGCCGAACGTGCGCCCGACATGATTCGAGGTTCCGCTGCCGAGCAGCGGGTTCCGACGTTGTTCTGACCGTTTCCCACGAGGACCGGTTCGAGCGAATGCGGTCGCGGAGACGCTACACGGCTAAACATCATCTCTGATATCCTGAAGCGTCACTCGTGGGCTTCGTTCTGCATGCCTGCCCGCGGGAACGCGGGGGAGTGACACCGCATAACCCAATCCACCTGGCCTTGGTGCGGCATCCGTATGCCTACCTGGCCCCGACTACAACACCATCCAAGGACAACCCACTACATGACTACTGCAACGACCGCCCCGGCCACCAAGCAGGTTGCGATCAACGACATCGGATCTGCTGAGGACTTCCTGGCCGCGGTCGAAGAGACCCTCAAGGGCAAGGACTTCAACGACGGCTCGCTCATCGAGGGCACCGTCGTCAAGATCGACCGCGACGAGGTGCTCCTCGACGTCGGATACAAGACCGAGGGTGTCATCCCCTCGCGCGAACTTTCCATCAAGCACGACGTCGACCCCAACGAGGTTGTCAACGTCGGCGACCAGGTCGAGGCGCTGGTTCTCCAGAAGGAGGACAAGGAAGGCCGCCTCATCCTCTCGAAGAAGCGTGCCCAGTACGAGCGTGCGTGGGGCGACGTCGAGAAGATCAAGGAGAACGACGGTGTTGTCACCGGTTCCGTGATCGAGGTCGTCAAGGGTGGACTCATCGTCGACATCGGCCTGCGTGGATTCCTCCCCGCATCGCTGATCGAGCTGCGTCGCGTCCGCGACCTGACCCCCTACCTGGGCCAGGAGATCGAGGCGAAGATCCTCGAGCTCGACAAGAACCGCAACAACGTCGTGCTCTCGCGTCGTGCGCTGCTCGAGCAGACCCAGTCGGAGTCGCGCTCGAACTTCCTCAACAACCTGCACAAGGGCCAGGTCCGCAAGGGCACCGTCTCGTCGATCGTCAACTTCGGTGCGTTCGTCGACCTCGGCGGCGTCGACGGTCTCGTGCACGTCTCGGAGCTCTCGTGGAAGCACATCGAGCACGCATCCGAGGTCGTCGAGGTCGGCCAGGAAGTCACCGTCGAGATCCTCGAGGTCGACCTCGACCGCGAGCGCGTGTCGCTCTCGCTCAAGGCCACCCAGGAAGACCCGTGGCAGGTGTTCGCCCGCACCCACGCGATCGGCCAGATCGCACCGGGTAAGGTCACCAAGCTCGTTCCGTTCGGTGCGTTCGTTCGCGTCGCAGACGGCATCGAGGGCCTCGTGCACATCTCGGAGCTCTCGGGCAAGCACGTCGAGCTCGCCGAGCAGGTCGTCTCGGTCGGCGAAGAGGTCTTCGTCAAGGTCATCGACATCGACCTCGAGCGTCGCCGCATCTCGCTCTCGCTGAAGCAGGCCAACGAGTCCATCGACCCCTTCGGTGTCGAGTTCGACCCGGCCCTCTACGGCATGGTCACGGAGTACGACGAGAACGGGGAGTACAAGTACCCCGAGGGCTTCGACCCCGAGACCAACCAGTGGAAGGAAGGCTTCGACGAGCAGCGCGAGAAGTGGGAGCAGGAATACGCTGCAGCCCAGGCGCGCTGGGAAGCCCACAAGGCTACGGTTGCCAAGGCCGCCGAGGCCGAGGCTGCCAAGGAAGCCGACGACAGCTACAGCGGTTCGTCCGCATCGGGCTCCGGCTCGTACTCGAGCGAGAGCCCGGTGGGCACGCTCGCGGATGACGAAGCCCTCGCGGCCCTGCGCGAGAAGCTCTCGGGCCGCTAAGACCCGGCACCACCCGCATCACAGCCGGTAGCACTACACAGCAACGGAAGGCCGGGATCCCCACGGGGGTCCCGGCCTTTCAGCGTTTGTGAGGCCGTGGCGCTGTGCCACACTGGGCGCATGCATCGGGGGATCGCAGTACTTGCAGTTGCTTTTGTTGGCGTGCTCGGGCTCGCCGGATGCACCGATGCGGCGCCGGAGCCGACGAACTCACCGCGCACCTACACGTACAGCATCTTCGACAGTGGTGCCGAAGACATCGACACGCTGCCCGACGCCGCGAGTGACCTGTTTGCGGATCTCACGCAGAGCATGTCGCGGTACGCCGGCGACGACAACGGCACGCAAGTGTGGGCCGTGCGCGGGATCGGAACCGAGGGGCCCCAGTACTGTCTCGTGTTGGTCGCCTACGACATGGCGTCGACCGGATGCGCATCTCGGGGTGGTGTCGGTGTGAGTAGAGGAACCCCTGCCACGTACCAGCTTGTTCCTGACGGCGACCCTGCGCCCGACGGAGGCGTCAAGCTCGCCGAGAACGTCTACGTCGTGCGGTGAGCCGCATGGTGTCGTGCGGGGCGCTTTGAGCCGATGAGCCGGCGTATTACGCTTGCTTTTGTCGGCGTAATACGGGGTGTGAGATGAAGCTGAATGCCAAGGGGCAGGTGACTATCCCAGCCGAACTGCGCCACAAACACGGTTTCGCAACCGGCGACGAGGTCGAAGTCATCGATGACGGGGGAGTTCTGCGGATCATCCATCGCGACGATCTGACTCCCGGTCAGCGCGCGGTGCTGCGCATACGTGGCGCAGCTGGCCCGGGACCATCCACCGACGAGATCCTCGCGCTGACTCGTGACAGCTGAGCGATCGACGCTCGTCGACACGAACGTCTTGCTCGACGTTCTCACCGATGATCCCCGATGGGGTGCGTGGTCGAGCGACGCCCTGGCCGCGGCGATAGACCGCGGCCCCATCCTGATCAACCAACTGATCTTCGCCGAGCTGTCGGTGAGATTCGCAGCGGCATCCGATGTCGACGCAGCGCTTGCGCCGCTCGCGCTGACCAGAGAAAGCATCCCCTTCGACGCGGGGTTCCCGGCAGCGCAGGCTTTCGCCCGTTACCGACAGCGGGGCGGGTCGCGCTCGGCGGTTCTGCCGGACTTCTACATCGGCGCCCACGCGCTTGTGCGCGGTCACACGCTACTTACCCGTGATGCTCGCAGATATCGCACGTCGTTCCCGGGGCTTGAACTGATCGCTCCGCCTACTCCATCCAGCGAAGAGTGAGCCGGCTCACCGGTCGACGTCACTGAACTGCTGCGTGCCGAGCACCGCGAGCAGGCGCAGGCGGCTGTCGGCATCCGTGCCCGGGGGAGCCGTCAGCACGACGAGGGTCTGCGAGGCATCCTCGGTGAACAGGGCCTGGCAGTCGACCTCGATCGGCCCGATCTCGGGATGGATGACGACCTTGTGGTCTTCGAACCGGCGCCCGACCCGCTGGCTTGGCCACAGCTCGGCGAACTCCGCGCTCTGGGCCTCCAACGCCCGGGCGATCTCGCCAGCTCGCGAACGCGGACCCATCGCCCCATACGCCGCCCGCAGCGACGAGACCAGCGCGAGCGACTGGCGGGCGTGATCGCTCTCGGGGTAGACCGTGCGGGCGGTGTCGGGGTGGGCGAACCAGCGGTAGATACCGCTTCGTTCGAGTCCGGTGAACATTGATGCGTCGCCGAACAGCGCGCGCCCGGGCGTATTCTGTACGAGCGTCTCATCGATCGCCGTGATGATGAACGCCGGCACGTCGGTGAGGCGGTCCATCATCCGCAGCAAGCCCGGCGACACGAAGTCGCTCGCGGCGCGGTCCGGAGCGCTATGCCCGGCGACGCGGAACAGGTAATCGCGCTCCTCGGCGCTCAGGCGCAGTGCCCGCGCGAGCGAGCTGAGCATCTGTGTGCTCGGCTGCGGTCCGCGGCGTTGCTCGAGACGCGTGTAGTAGTCAGTCGACATCGCCGCCAGCTGCGCGACCTCCTCACGCCGCAGGCCCTGGGTGCGGCGGCGGGCTCCTGCCGAGAGCCCCACGTCCTGCGGCTGCAACGCGGACCGGTGATGCACGAGAAACTCGGCGAGCGCGTCACGGTCCATCCCGCCAGTATGCGCGGCTGTCGGCATCCGTTCCAGGGATCGCGAATCCCTGGACATCCGCTCTCTGCCGCGGCCTCGCACCCCGGCGCAGGGTGGAGGCATGAACATCACCGGAAACACCATCTTCATCCCGGGTGCCACGAGCGGCATCGGACTCGCCCTCGCCCTGCGTCTGCACGAGCGCGGCAACACGGTCATCGTCGGCGGGCGGCGCACGGCGCTGCTCGACGAGATCCGCGACACGCATCCCGGCATCGACACGGTGCAGATCGACACAGCGGATGCCGACAGCATCCGTTCCGCCGCCGCCACCGTGCTCGAGAACCACCCCGAGCTGAACGTGCTGATCACGATGGCCGGCATCATGCGCGCCGAAGACTGGACGCGGGCCGACGGCTTCGTCGCAAGCGCCGAGTCGATCATCACGACGAACGTGCTCGGGCCCATTCGGCTGATTGGCGCGTTCATCGAAAACCTGCAGACCCGGCCGGATGCCACGATCATGACCGTCTCGTCGGGCCTGGCGCACGCGCCGCTGCGGGTGACGCCGAGCTACAACGCCTCGAAGGCGGCGATCCATATGCTGAGCGAGTCGCTGCGGCTGCAGCTGGAGGGCACCTCGGTGTCGGTCGTGGAGCTCGTGCCGCCGGCCGTACGGACGGCGCTCATGCCCGGGCAGGAGGAGAGCCCGATAGCCCTGCCGCTCGATGACTTCGTCGACGAGGTCATGACCCTGATCGAGACCCAGCCCGAGGCATCCGAGATTCTCGTCGAGCGGGTGAGGTTCCTGCGGCACGGCGAGGCGCGCGGCGACTACCCGCAGGTCGTGGCCACGCTCAACGCCTCAGACCCGCACGCCGCGGAGGAGTAACGCCGGCGCTGTGTGGCTAACTCCTCAGATCCGAGGGCTGCGGGCGGTAGGTCGCGGCGGATGCTGCGTCGGGCGCCGGGTTTGAGGAGTTAGCCACGGCCCCGACGGGCTACCGGGTGCCCGCGCGGGCGAGAACGCCCAGCAACTGAAGCTTTTCGGCGCTCTCACTCCCGGGGACGGCCGTGTAGACGAGCAGACTGTGCGAGGTTTCGGCATCCGTCAGCACTTGGCAGGTCAGCTCCAGCAGCCCGACCTCGGGATGGACATACCGCTTGAGCTCCCGGGGACGGATGCCGATCTCATGCCGATCCCAGTACTCGCGGAACTCCGCGCTTTCGGCCAGCAGCAGCTCGACGTATCGCGCAGCGCGCGAGGTCGGCCCGCGCTGCGCGGCGATCGTCCGCAGGCCCGCGGCATACATGCGGGAGTAGAACTCGTGGTTCTCGGGCAGATGGATGCTGCGCGCATCCGGATCGGTGAACCAGCGGTATCCGATGCTGCGCGCGGGGCCGGTGAAGCGGGTGAGGTCTCCGACGAGCGCGATGCCCTGGGGAGTCTGCCGGAGCGTCTCGCCGAGTTCGGTGACGACCTCGGCGGGGGTGTCGGTGAGGCGGTCGAGGATGCGGAGCATCCCGGGGCTGACGTGCTCGGACGCCGCCCCGCGCTCGGGTGGGCGATGCCCGGCGAGGCGGAAGAGGTGATCGCGCTCGTCGATGGACAGGTGCAGACCTTGCGCGATCGCGGCGACCATCTGCTCCGACGGCTGCGGACCCTTCTCGCGCTCGAGTCGGGAGTAGTAGTCGGCCGACATGTGGCACAGGGCCGCGACCTCTTCGCGCCGCAAGCCGCTCGTGCGCCGGCGAGCACCCCGGAAGAGCCCGACATCCTCGGGCTGCAGCGCTTCGCGACGGGTGCGCAGAAAGTGCGCGAGTCCGGGTCGATCGATCATGTAGGCATCCTCTCCCGAATCGGCTCGCGCAGCCTCGGATCGTCAGGCCGTGGATACGGCTCGCCCAGCGACGGATGCTGAAGCCATCCCTCCGGACGAAAGAAGAATCGACATGCCTCGCACCTACGATCTGCCCCTGCCCGACCTCACCGGACGCCGTGCCGTCGTCACCGGCGGCAGCGACGGGATCGGCTTCGTGATCGCCCGGTCCCTCGCGGGAGCCGGCGCCGAGGTCGTGCTTCCCGTGCGCAACCGCACCAAGGGCGAGGCGGCGATCGCGACGATTCGTGCCGCCCATCCCGGCGCCCAGGTGGCGCTGCGTGACCTCGACCTCTCGTCGCTCGCGTCGGTGGCGGCCCTGGGCGAGACCCTCGTCGCCGAGGCGTCGCCCATCCACCTGCTCATCAACAACGCCGGCATCATGCGCCCGCCTGCCCGGCAGACGACCGCCGATGGCTTCGAGATGCAGTTCGGCACCAACCACCTTGCGCACGTGGCGCTGACCGCGCACCTCCTGCCGCTGTTGCGGGCGGGTCACGCCCGTGTCGTGACGCAGACGAGTGTTGCCGCGCAGCGCGCCAGCATCAACTGGGGTGACCTCAACTGGCAGCGCGAGTACGACGAGATGCGCGCGTACGGACAGTCGAAGCTCGGCTGCGGACTGTTCGGACTCGAACTGCAGCGTCGCAGCGTGGCATCCGGCTGGGGGATCACGAGCTCGATCTCGCACCCGGGCGTCGCCCCGACGAGTCTGCTCGCCGCCCGCCCCGAGATTGGCAGGTCGGAAGACACCCGCGACATCCGGATGGTTCGACGGATGTCGCGGCTAGGCCTCGCCGGAACGCCGGAGTCCGCAGCGCTGCCGGCGCTCATGGCTGCGACGACCGGCGTTGGCGGCGAGTTCTTCGGGCCTCAGGGTCTCGGGCAGGTTGGTGGCCGACCGGGGCTGCAGAAGCTCTGGAAGCCGCTGCGCAGCGAGACGGATGCCGCCCGCCTGTGGGACGCTTCGGAAGAGCTCACGCGCGTGAGGTTTGCCGCCGCAGCGGCGTGACGCGAGCGGATGCCGGTGCCGTTGACCGCGCATCGCTAGTGTTATGGCGTGACCGACGCTGCAGCATCCGTGCCCGCCGCCCCCGCCGCACCAGCCCGCCCGAAGCTCGTGCTGGCGGCGCTGATCCTCGGCGCGCTGGTGTGCAACATCAACCTTGCGGCGGCGAACATCGCGCTCCCCGATATCGGTGATGCGTTCGGGGCCGGGCAGACCGCGCTGAACCTCGTCGCTGTGGGCTGCTCGCTCGGCCTCGCGATGTCGGTGCTCTATCTCGGCGCCGTCGCCGACCGCTATGGGCGTAAGCAGCTGCTGGTGATCGGCCTCGGGCTGACGGTCATCATCAGCTTCTTCGCTGCTTTCGCGGCATCCATCGAGATGCTCGTCGTTGCGCGCATCTTCACCGGTATCGCCGCGGGCATGGCCTACCCGGTGACCCTCTCGCTCATCACGGCGCTGTGGGGCCCCGGCAAGCAGCGCACCCTCGCAATCGCGCTGTGGTCGGCGGTCAGTGCCACCTCAACCGTCATCGGATCGGTGCTTGCCGGCATCCTGCTGCTGTGGTTCTGGTGGGGATCGGCGTTCTTGCTCGCGGTGCCGTTCGCGCTCATCGGCTTCATCCTCGTGTTGCTCTATGTACCCTCGCACGTCGCCGAGAACAAAGACAAGGTCGACCACCTCGGTGGTGTGATCTCGGTGTTCATGATCGGGTCGATCGTGCTCGGACTGTCGACAGTGTTCGTGCCGACCACGCGCACATTCGGCGTCATCCTGCTGATCTCTGCGGTGGTGTTGATCGCCCTCTTCGCCTGGCGCCAGCTGACCGCCAAGAGCCCGCTCTACGACCTGAAGGTCGCCCGGCGCCGGATGTTCTGGGCTCCCGCAACGGGCGGCTTGATCGTGTTCGGGTCGCTGATGGGCGCGATGTTCGTGGGTCAGCAGTTCCAGCAGAACATCCTCGGATACTCGACACTCGAGGCATCCCTCTCGATCGTTCCCGCCGGTATCGGTCTGCTGCTGGTTGCCCCGCAATCGGCCAAGCTCGTGCTCACCCGTGGCTCGCGGTTCACCATGATGCTCGGCTACATCTTCGTGCTCGTTGGCTTCATCATGGCGCTGTTCTGGAACGAGACGACGCCCTTCTGGTACGTCTCGCTCGGCTACATGGTGATCGGTATCGGGGCCGGATTCGCGATGACCCCAGCATCCCGCGCCATCACCGAATCGACGCCGGTGCGCCGGGTGGGCATGGCTTCGGCGACCGCCGACCTGCAGCGGGACCTCGGCGGATCCATCATGCAGGGTGTGCTCGGTGCCATCCTCGCGGCGGGCTTCGCTCACGCGTTCGGCAAGCTCATCGCCGAGTCATCCGAGGCTTCGAGCATCAGCGACCAGGTCACCGCGGCGCTGCAGGCCTCGTACGCGTCGGCGCTGCACGTTGCCGACCAGTACCCGCAGTACAAGGACCAGATCATCCAGGCTGCGCAGCAGTCGCTCGAGACCGGCGCGATCGCGGCCTACGCCGTCGGAGCTGTCGCAATCGCCATCGGCGCCGCGGTCGTCTGGATCTTCTTGCCCAAGAAGTCCAAGGAGCTCGAGCTCGTCGCCTCATACGAGAAGGCCGACGCCGACAAGGCCTGATTCTGGCCGCGTTTCGTCTCGCTTCGCTCGCTCAACGGACTGTGCAGCGCTTCGGTGGCGTCGGCGGTAACTCCTCAATCTCGGCGTGAGTGCCGGCATCCGTCGGCGGATCGTTCCGATTCCTGCCCGGATGTGAGGAGTTAGCGACGCGGCACGGATGCGGCGCGCAGCGCTCGCGCGGGGGTCAGGCGCCGACGTACTCGGCGAGGTGCTGGCCCGTCAGCGTCGACCGGGCCTTCACGAGGTCGGCGGGCGTGCCCTCGAAAACGACCTTGCCGCCGTCGTGGCCGGCACCGGGGCCGAGGTCAATGATCCAGTCGGCGTGAGCCATCACTGCCTGATGGTGCTCGATCACGATGACTGACACACCTGAGTCGACCAGGCGATCCAGCAGGGCGAGCAGGTTCTCGACATCCGCGAGGTGCAGGCCCGTCGTGGGCTCGTCCAGCACGTAGACACTGCCCTTCTCGCCCATCTGCACGGCAAGCTTCAGCCGTTGCCGCTCACCGCCTGAGAGTGTCGGCAGGGGCTGGCCGATCCGGATGTAGCCGAGTCCGACATCCACCATTCGCCCGAGGACCGCCGCAGCCGCCGGTACCTTAGCCTCACCCGAACCGAAGAACTCGAGAGCCTCGGATGCCGCCATGTCGAGCACCTCGACGATGTTCTTGCCGGCCAGTCGAAACTCCAGAACGGTCTCGGCGAAGCCCTTGCCGTCACAGACATCGCACGGCGACTCGACCTGCTCCATGGGCCCGAGCTGGGTGACGATAACGCCCGACCCACCACACACCGGGCAGGCGCCCTCGGAGTTCGCGCTGAAGAGGGCCGGCTTGACGCCGTTTGCTTTTGCGAAGGCCTTACGGATCGGATCCAGCATCCCCGCGTACGTGCCGGGGCTCGACCGGCGCGAACCCTTGATCGCGCTCTGATCGATCGCGACGACGCCCTCGCGCCCGGCGACCGACCCGTGGATCAGCGAACTCTTGCCCGACCCTGCAACGCCCGTCACGGCGACAAGCACCCCGAGCGGGATGTCGACATCCACGTTCTGCAGGTTGTGCGAGCTTGCGCCGCGAACCTCGATCGCGCCCGTCCGCTCGCGCACGGCGGGTTTGAGCTGCGCCCGGTCATCCAGGTGGCGGCCGGTCAGGGTGCCCGAGGCGCGCAAACCCTCGACAGTGCCCTCGAACATGATCTCGCCGCCGCCCGAGCCGGCACCCGGCCCCAGGTCGACGACGTGGTCGGCGATCGCGATCGTCTCGGGCTTGTGTTCGACGACGAGCACGGTGTTGCCCTTGTCGCGAAGCTGCTCGAGGAGCCGGTTCATGCGCTGGATGTCGTGCGGATGCAGCCCGACCGTCGGTTCGTCGAAGACATACGTGACATCTGTCAGCGCCGAACCCAGGTGCCGGATCATCTTCGTACGCTGCGCTTCGCCGCCCGAAAGGGTTCCCGAAGCGCGGTCGAGTGAGAGGTAGCCGAGCCCGATGTCGACGAAGGAATCGAACAGGGCGCCGAGGCTGCGGAGCAGGGGAGCGGCGCTCGGTTCGTCGAGCCCCTCCACCCACGCGGCGAGGTCCGAGATCTGCATGGCACAGGCATCCGCAATGCTCGTGCCGGCGATCTTCGACGACCGTGCTCCTTCGTTCAGGCGCGTGCCACCGCACTCGGGGCACGGCTGGAACGCGACGGCGCGCTCGACGAACGCCCGGATGTGGGGCTGCATCGCCTCGACATCCTTCGAGAGGAATGACTTCTGGATCTTCGGTACGAGCCCCTCGTAGGTCATGTTCGTGTTCTCGAGCTTGACCTTGCGTGTCTCGCCATAGAGGAAGTCGTGCCGCTGCTGCTCGGTGAAATCTCGGATGGGGACATCCAGCGGCACGACCGCGCCGAAGATCTTCACGTACCAGCCGTCGGCCGAATACCCGGGCGCGGTCATGGCGCCACCGGATAGCGACTTGGTCTCGTCGAACAGTTGCGCGAGATCGACGTCGTTGATCTGTCCCATGCCCTCGCACCGCGGACACATGCCACCGGTCACGGTGAAGCTGCGCCGCTCGACCTTCTTGCCCTCCGCCGTCTGCATCGTCACCGCGCCCTTGCCGCTGACCGAGGCGACGTTGAATGAGAATGCCTGCGGGCCGCCGACGTGCGGCTGGCCGACCCGACTGAACAGGATCCGCAGCAGGGCGTTGGCATCCGTCGCCGTTCCGACCGTGGACCGGACGTTCGCGCCCATCCGTTCCTGGTCGACGATGATCGCTGGCGTCAGCCCCTCGAGCACGTCGACGTCGGGGCGCGGCGGCGTGTTCATGAACGCCTGGATGAACGTCGAATACGTCTCGTTGATCATCCTCGAGGACTCCGCGGCGATCGTGCCGAACACGAGCGAGCTCTTGCCCGACCCGCTCACTCCGGTGAAGACGGTAAGCCTGCGCTTGGGCAGCTCGACGTCGACGTTCTTGAGATTGTTCTCGCGCGCACCCTGCACGCGGATCAGGTCGTGGGCGTCGGCGGCGTGCGGCGTCGGTGCAGACATGAGCACACGTTAGCCGGATGCCGCGACATCCGTCTTCTCGATTCGTGACGGCATCCCGCCTGGCTGCCCGCTGCCCGATGTCGCTAACTCAGCAATCTCGGTGGCAGGAGACGGATACTGCCCGCGGCATCACCGAACTTCGCGCCGGAATTGAGGAGTTAGCGACGTTGGAAAGCGCTGGCGTCAGAGGCGCGCGATCTCGACCCGTGGCCGCACGGCGATGTCGGTGAGGTGCACGTCGGGAGAGGCATCCACGAGGAACCGCACTGTAGCGGCAACCGACGAGGGCTTGATGTAGCGCTCGGGCTCGTAGGGCGTTCCCATCTCAGCCGACTGCGTGCGCAGCATCCCGGTGTCGGTCTGGCCCGGCGCCAGGGTTACGACGCGCACGCGGTGGCGCTGCTCGTCGATGCGCAGCACGTCGGCAAAGCCGCGAAGCGCGTGCTTGGATGCCGTGTAGATGGCGTGCCCCGGAACCGGCCGAGTCCCCGCCCCCGACCCGATGAACACGACGGTTCCCTGGCTCTCGCGCAGCAACGGCAGCACCTGACGCGTGAGCTCGGCCGGGGCGAACACGTTGATGCCGAACTGCCGCTCCCAGTCTGCTGGAGCCGCAGTCTCGGTGGTGTGGACCGCGGCGATCGCGGCGCCGTGCACCAGAACGTCAAGGCGCGTGAGCTCGGCGGTGCGGGCGGCGAGGGCCTCGGCATCCGTGATGTCGAGAACCCACGGCGTCGCGCCCGTCTGCGCTGCCAGTTCGCTCAGCGCATCGGCGCTGCGCCCGACCGCGATCACGTCGTGGGTGCGCGAGAGCTCCCGCACGATCGCTCCGCCCATGCCTCCGGTGGCACCGGTCACGAGGGCTTGGGGGCGAAGATCGGATGCGGTCATGCAGAACTCCTTGCGAGCGAAACGGTGGGCGAAACGGATGCCGCGCGCAGCGCGATCCGCACAGCGCTGCGGGCGACGCGATCGGTCTCACGCAGCATGGTCGGATTCGTGCCCGGCATCGGGCTGATGATCGTGTCGTGCACGACCTCGTCAACCGGGATGCCTGCGACGTGCACGGCGGGATCGAGGCTACCGTCGGCGCGAACGAGCAGGCCCGTGTCGGGATCGATGTCGATGCCGCCGGTCGCGCCGAGCTCGCCGTCGCGGTCCGCGACCTGGAAGACGCGCAGACGTCCGGCATCCGTCAGCGATCGCACCAGCGGATCGGCGCTGGAACCGGCATCGTGCATGTGCATCCACGCGTCGATCAGGGTGCGGGCCGTGGTCTCGGCATCCGGAATCTGCCCAGACACCACGCGGAACCCGGCGTCGGTGATGCTCAACGCGGGCCGCGGGCCGAGGAAGCGCACGATGCCCGCGGCGTGCAGCGCGAGCAGCTGCCGGTTGCGGAAGGCTGGCGGGCCGGAGCCGAACATCCCGCCGATCGAGAGCAGGCGCCCGAAGGCCCCGCGCCGGGTCGCCGCATCGAAGCCGCCGAACGCGCCAGCGAGGCTCACGGGCTGCCGGGCCGACCCGATCGACCACAGCGCAGCCTTCAGCGGTGAGTCAGCGCCCCGCTCGGCTTCGCGCAGGTCATCCGCGAGGAAGTCAGCAACCCACGCATTGAACTCCTCACGATCGGCGAAGGATCGGTTCGACGGGTCGAGCGCGGCGGTGAGATCGAACAGATCCGAGGAGTTAGCGACGTACGGCGCGACAGCCGTGGCCAGCGAGTCTGCATCACCGGCATCCGAAGCGATCGCCTCCCGCAGGTCATCCAACGAGCCGGTCAGCGCCTCGGGTCGAACGCGGTGCAGCGTCTCGTAATACGCCTCGAACGCGTCCTTGCGGATCGCCGGCCACAGCAGGCCCTCGACGTCTATCGGCCGAGACACTCCGGCGTCGAGTAGGGCGCGCAGGTTTCGCTGTGGGGAGCGCGGGGGAAGGCTTCCGTAGAGCGTCTTCGCGCGGTACGGCACGCCCCGCGGCGAGGTAGCCCACAAGATCGGCTCGGCCCCGGATGCCTCGTACCGCAGACCGCCGGGGGAGGCGGCATCCGTGACGAAACGCCCGCCGCGACTAAGCGTGAGCAGCGTGACGGTGTCGAAGAACCCCATCCCGAGACCCCGGATGATGACATCCTCGCCCGGGGGAACACGCGAAAGGTCTTGGTCGACGGGGTTCCCGGGCGCCACCCACACGAGATCCGGTCGTGCTGAGACGGATGCCGCGAGTGCGCTCTCCTCCGCGGTGGGCTGGTTCGCGAGCCATCCGGTCGCCAGAACGACGGAGTCGACGGTGATCTCGGATGCGTCGCCCTCGGCATCCGTGAGCTGCAGCACCTGACGCCCACCGCGTTCGACGATCGCCGTCACGCGTCCGATGCGCGGGTGCACGGTGACGCCGCCCGGCGCCACCCGCATCACTCGTGCGAGCGCCCAGGCGATGTATTCGCCGTACAGCGACCGGCTCGGGTGCGACTCCGGGCGCAGGGCGGCGAGCTCGTCGCGGTAGTCGGCGACGAATCCTTCGCGCACCGGCGCCTCGGCGAAACCGGCCCGGCGCGGTTCGGGGATGGCCGCCACGATCTCGGCAGTCCGGTCATCCGGCGCCTCGGCGTGGGCGGCGAGGATCGCCCACTCATACAGCGTCGGGCCCGGCCGCACCGTGCCGGCCATCTGCACCGACTCGTCGGTGAACAGCGTCACGGCATCCGCGAGGGTGTTCATGCACAGTTCGCGGGTCTGGTCGGTGCGCCACACGCGCCCAGCACCCACCTCGACATCGTCGATCAGGTACACGTCGACCCGCGTGGCGTCGTGCTCCGGCAGCTCGGCCAGCGCCGACACAAGGCGTTCGAGCAGCGAGACGCCGCGGGGGCCCCCGCCGACGAGCGCGATCGCGGGGCCAGCAGACATACCTTCTTGTCTAGGCAATTCAGGCCTGAAACGCGAACTCGGGTGTCACAAACTGTCGTTTGGGGTGCGCAAACACCGCAATCTGTGACACCGGAGCAGGGGGTTTGTGACGAAATGCTTCGCTTCATGACGGCCCGAATGCGTGATTCCGGCGCTGCGTGCACAAGATAGCCAGGTCGCTTCGACGAAAGCGGCAGTGTCCGGCCGTATTCCACGGCGCCACAGCACCCCTTCCCACCAGGAGTCAGCATGAATCTGCGCACGCGCACCCTTGCGGCAGCCGCCGCCCTCACCGCGACCGCACTCGTCGCGGCAGGCTGCGCCTCGAGCAGCGGCGGCAGCACGGATGCCGACAGCACCGAACCCATCGTCTTCGGCGTCTCTGGCCCCCTGACCGGTAACCAGGCCGAGTACGGCGAGAACTGGCAGGAGGGCTTCGCTATCGCGCTCGACGAGATCAACAGCGCCGGCGGCATCAACGGCCGCGAGGTGCAGATCGACTTCCAAGACAGCCAGGGCGAGGCAAGCCAGGCGACGACGATCGCGCAGCGCTTCGTGAGCGACGACTCGGTCCTCGCGGTGCTGGGTGACTTCTCGTCGGCGACCTCGATGGTCGCGAGCCCGATCTACCAGCGTGCGGGTCTGCTGCAGCTGGGCATCACCAACTCGCACCCTGAGTTCACCGCGACCGGCGACTACATCTTCAGCCCGTCGGTGACGCAGGCTGTCGAGGCGCGAGTGATCGAAGATGCCGCGCACGAGATCGGCTCGAACATCGCCGTCTTCTACCTCAACACCGACTGGGGCAACACGGCGTTCAGTGTGCTGCAGGATCAGGCCGCAGCGAACGGCGACACGATCGTCTACAGCTCGCCGGTGGAAGAGGCCTCGACCGACTTCCGTCCGCAGCTCGTGCAGGCTCGCGACGCCAAGCCCGACGTCGTCATTTTCTACACGTACTACGGCACCACGGCCCTGCTCGTGCAGCAGGCCGAGCAGACGGGCCTGGATGTTCCGTTCCTCGCCGTCGGCTCGAACTACTCGGCCGAGTTCCTCGACCTGGCACAGGATGCCGCCGAGGGCGTGTACGTCGACACGACCTTCTACCCCGAGTCCGACGACCCGGCGGTCGAGAGCTTCGTGACCGCCTACACCGACGAGTTCGGGCACGCGCCCAACCTGTTCGCCGCCTATGCGTACGACGGACTCAAGCAGCTGGCCTGGGCCGCCGAGAACGCGGAGACCCTCGACCGTGAGGGCATCCGCAACGCTCTGCGCGACGGAACCGACATCCCCTCGATCATCTACGGCACCGCCACCTACAACGACGAGCGTCGTATCGACAGCCCGCGCTTCCAGTGGCTGGTCGTCGAAGACGGACAGTTCGTCCTCACCGACCAGGTCGGCTGAGCACGCACCGGATGACCGGGACCGTAGGGTCTCGGTCATCCGGGCTCTCGCGTTTCAGCATCCGCCCCCGACTCGCACCGCCCCGTCCCGACCCCTGGAGCCTCGTGTTCGACCTGCTCATCGCCGGCCTCATCAACGGAAACGCCTACGCCCTCGTGGCGCTGGGCCTTTCGCTCGTGATCGGCGTTGCGAACGTCGTGAACTTCGCGCACGGGTCGCTGTTCGCAGTGGGCGCCATGGTCGGGTGGCTGGTCACCTCGAGTCTCGGGATGCCGCTGTGGCTCGGTGCACTGGCAGCGATCATCGTTACCGCGGCGCTTGGGTGGCTCATCAACCTCGTCGCCGTTCGTCCGTTCGCGGGTAAGGCGCCGATCGCGGCAGTGCTCGCGACGATCGCGGTGATGATCATCCTCGACAACCTCACCCAGATCGTCTTCGGGCCCGAGGTGCGCCGGTTCGACTCGGGTCTTCCCGACATCACGTGGCAGATCGGCGGCATCACGCTGCGGCTCATCGACGTCGTCATCCTGGTCACGAGCGTGACCCTGATGCTCGTGCTCGCTGGCGTCCTGCGCTACTCGAAGATCGGACGCGCGATCCGGGCCACCTCGCAAGACCGCGAGGCGGCGGCGCAGATGGGCGTGCCGGTCGCGCGCGTGCAGTCGATCGCGTTCATGGTCTCGGCTTCCCTCGGCGGGCTGGCCGGCGTGCTTGTCGCCGCGTACTTCACGACGATCGCCCCGACGCAGGGCTTCCAGATCGGCCTGGCCGGTATCGCCGCCGCCGCGATCGGCGGCCTCGGATCCCTCCTCGGTGCCGTCATCGGCGGACTCGTGCTCGGTGTCGCCGAGGCCTTCGGCGTGGGCCTGTGGGGCGACTCGGCCCGCCAGCTCATCACGTTCGGCGCGCTGCTTCTCGTGCTCTGGATTCGCCCGGAAGGCATCCTCGGCAAGAAGACCGTGCGCCGCGAACCACTCACCGGAACCTTCTTCGCCCAGGCTCGCCCGGTCGTCATGCGGCGCTGGCAGATCGCGGTGCTCATCGCTCTCGCGCTCATCCCCACGATCCCGGGGGTCTTCGACGGTTACGCCGTGCAGATCGGCGTGCAGATCCTCGCCTTCGCCATGATCGCCCTCTCGATGACGGTGATCGGCGGTGCTGCCGGGCAGCTCTCGCTCGGTCAGGCGGGGCCGGTCGCCCTCGGCGCGTACGCGGCGGCGATGCTGACGAAGGATGCCGGACTCCCGTTCCTGGTCGCGGCCCCCCTCGCGGGCCTCGTCGCCGCCGTGCTGATCGCGCTGCTGAACGCGCCGTCGTGGAAGCTCTCGGGGCACTATCCCGCGATCGCGACGCTCGCTACGGGAGCGGCGATCTCGGCCGTGCTCCTGGTCGCCACGCCGATCACCGGCGGCGGCAGCGGAATCGCGCAGATCCCCCTGCCCGACATCTTCGGCATCCAGATCTCGTCGACCACCCAGTTCTACGCGCTGGGGCTCGGCATCCTGCTCGTGCTCATCCTGCTCGTGCACCGCCTCGGTCGCTCGCACCTGGGCCTCACGTGGCGCGCGATCCGCGACGACGACGTGGCGGCCCGCTCGGCGGGAATCGCGACCCCGCAATACAAGTCCCTCGCCTTCGCCGTCGGCGGGTTCATCGCCGGCGTCGCGGGCGCCTTCTGGGCCGCGCAATACGGATTCGTCGAGCCGAAGATCTTCAACCCGAACCTGTCGTTCCAGATCGTCATCATCGCCGTGCTCGGCTCGATGCTGCGACCCTTCGGCGCCGTGCTCGGCTCGATCGTTCTGGTCGGCGGGCTCGAACTGTTCCGCGTCGCCAGCGAAACGCGACTGCTCATCTACGGTGTCGTGCTGCTGTTGCTGATCTGGTTCCGCCCGCAGGGCATCTGGACCCTCCCACTGCCCTTTGCTCGGCTGTTCCGGCGGAAGGATGCGGGAACCGCCGTGGTCGCCGAGCAGTCGGCATCCGCCGGACTCGTCGGCACGCTCGCCGGCCCCGGCGCGGCCCCGGAAACGGATGCCCGCGGGGGAGAGGGGACCCGCTCATGAGCACTCCGAACCAGCCCCTTCTGCAGGTGCGCGACCTCACCAAGTCATTCGGGGCGCTGACCGCCGTCGACGGCGTCTCGTTCGCCATCGCGCCCGGCGAAGTCGTCAGCATCATCGGTCCGAACGGCTCGGGAAAGACCACCACGATCAATCTGCTCTCGGGTGAACTGCGCCCCGACCGCGGCAGCATCGCCATCGGCGAGACTGCGATCACGGGACGCACGCCCGACGTGATCGCCCGCGCCGGCATCCGCCGCACGTTCCAGAACGGCCGCGTCTTCGGCAACGCCACGGTCGAAGAGAACGTGCTCGTCGGTCAGACGCCCCTCGTGCGCGCGTCGGCGCCGCTTGCGCGCATCCGCACTATTCCCGTGCTGCGCTGGATCGCGCTCATTGTCGAAACCGTGCTCGCCATCATCGGCACGCCCGCCCAACGCCGCGAAGCGCTCGAACTGCAGGCGCGCGTCACCACCCACCTCGAGCGATTCGCGACACGGCTCACGGCGCGCCGCAACGACCCCGCCGCGACCCTCTCATACGCAAACCGTCGGCGCACCGAGATCGCTCGCGCCCTGGCATCCGACCCGCGCCTGCTGCTGCTCGACGAACCCACCGCCGGCATGAACGTCTCTGAGACCAAGGAGGTCATGCACCAGCTGCTCGACCTCAAGGCCCAGGGGCAGACGATGGTCGTCGTCGAGCACAAGCTCGAGCTGGTCATGACGATCTCCGACCGCGTCATCGTGATGGATGGCGGCCGCATCATCGCCGAGGGGACGCCGCACGAGGTGCAGAACGACCCCGCGGTCATCGAGGCCTACCTCGGTTCGCGCCGAGCGAGGGTCGTGGCACGCACGCACCACATCGAAGACGTGATCGAGTCGCCGGCGGCGAGCGATCCGACCGATGGCGGGCAGGGAGGCGCACGATGAGCATCGAGGTCAGCGATACGGATGCCGCGCAGCCGCTTCTGGACGTGCAGGGCATCAACGCCTACTACGGCGAGTTCCACGCCCTTCAGGACGTGAGCTACCGCATCCACGAGGGCGAGATCGTGTCGCTGCTGGGCGGCAACGCGTCGGGCAAGTCGACCACCATGAAGGCGATCCTGCGCCTCGTGAAACCTCGCAGCGGCGAGATCAGATTCGCTGGCCGCAGCGTCCTGGGCGACACGACTGCCGATGTGGTTCGGGCGGGAATCGCGAGTGTTCCGGAGGCCCGGCGGGTCTTCCCGGAGATGACGATCGAAGAGAACCTGCTCGTCGGCGCCCACACGCGCCGGGGCGGCGCCCGCGCGCTGCGCGAAGACCTCGACGCGCAGTACGACCTGTTCCCGCGTCTGGCAGAACGGCGCCGGCAAGAGGCCGGCACGATGTCAGGCGGCGAGCAGCAGATGCTCGCCTTTGCGCGCGCCCTGATGTCTCGGCCGCGCCTGATCTGCATGGACGAGCCCACCATGGGGCTCGCGCCGATCATCGTCGATCAGGTGCTCGACACCATCCAGCGCATCAACCGTGAGCGCGGGGTCGCCGTCTTCATGGTCGAGCAGGCAGCGGAACTCGCGCTCTCGATCGCGCACCGCGGCTACGTGCTGGCCGGCGGCACGGTGCGTCTGGAAGGCACGGCATCCGATCTGATCGCCAACCCGCAGGTGCGGGAGGCCTACCTCGGCCAGAGCGTCGCCTGACCACCGAAAGGACACCCATGCCGACGATCGATGTCATCGACGTGCTCGCGGGAATCGATCCGGACTCCGCGATCGACCGGCTCCGCGCGCGGCGCCCCGAGTCGCGCCGTCACGCGCAGGGGAGCTATGACGCGCTGTTCGCCCCCGCCGACACTGCACACGCGAGCCTGGCCGAGCGCGCCGCCGTCGCCACCTTCGTCGCGGCACTGCACCGGCAAGACAGCGCCGTCGCCTACTACCAGGCGCTTCTCGCGCGGGAGGACGAGCGGCTCGTGTCGACCGTGCTGCACCTCGCCGATCTTGCTGTGGGTCTCACGCCCGCGGGACCCTACGGCGCCTTCACCGGCGAAAACGCGCCCGAGAGCGTCCCCGGTCCGCGGTTCGTCATCACGGATGTCGCGTCGACCTACGTCCTCGGTGATCGGCTCAGTGCGGCACTCGAACACGCCCACCTGCTGACCCTGCACCCGCGGGACGCGGGACCCGCTGACCTGCAGCGACTCGAGGATGCCGGGTGGAGCGCCACCGGAATCGTCACGCTCTCGCAACTCGTCGCGTTCCTCGCCTTCCAGCTGCGCGTCGTCGCGGGGCTTCGTGCGTTGCAGGATGCCCGCGCTGTCGTCGATCCCGCCGTTTCGATCACGGAAGGAGCCGGCCGGTGAGCGCCGTCATCCCCGCACCCGAGGGTCTGGTCCCTCCGACCCGATTCACGCAAGAGACCCTCGACTGGGTTCCGTGGGTGGAGCCGCTGCCGATCGAAGAGGTCACCGAGCACCACTACGAGGCGCTCGTGCAGCGATCGCGGGTCAAGAACCCCTACTTCCGGCTGCTGGCACGCGACCCCGACATCCTGCGAGAGCGCACCAAGGCCGACCTCGACATCTTCTTGAACACGGATGCCGGGCTGCCGCGCGCCGAGCGCGAACTTGCCGCGACCGCGGCATCCCGGGTCAACGGATGCGTGTACTGCGCGTCGGTGCACTCCGCGTTCACGACCCAGCAGTCGGGCAGACGCGAGGACGTGCAGCGCATCCTGGACGAGGGAGTATCGGCCCGCATCGACCAGCGCTGGGACGCGATCATCGACGCGAGTGTCGCGCTGACGCAGACTCCCTCCGCGTTCGGCGCTGCCGAGCTGGCTGGGCTGGATGCTGCGGGTCTGGATGACCTCGAGGTGCTCGACGCGATCCTCGCGGCGTCGTTCTTCAACTGGGCCAACCGCCTCATGCTCTCGATCGGGGAGCCGGGAGTGCCGCCGAGCGCCTGAGAACTCCCGCAGCTCACAGCCCTCCCAAAGCTGCGCTGGATAGCGTCAGGAGTTCCCGAACTCGACCCCACGGAGGACACCATGGGTTTCCTTGACCGACTCTTCGGCACCGAGCCCCAGAACCGGCAGCCGTACGCGCAGCAGCCCGCCGCGCCGCGTCCCGCGGGTTATCCGTCCACGACGCCGCCGAAGTCCGAGGACGAGATCGCGATCGAGCGGTACCGCTACCTTCTGCGCACAGCGCCGCCCGAGACGATCGAGCAGGTTCACGCCGAGGCTTTCGCGAGGCTCACCGAGCAACAGCGGCAGCAGGTGCTTGCCGACATGACAGCCACCCTCCCGGCATCCGAGCAGCCCCGCTCGACCGACCCGAACGAGATGGCCCGTGCCGCCACCCGAGCCGAGTACATGAATCCCGGCTCGATGGAGCGCACGCTCGGCGGCCAGCGTCAGGGGCCGTCTTTCGGCTCGATGGTCGGCTCGTCGCTCCTCGGAACCGTCGCCGGGTATGTCATCGGGTCCGCGCTCGTGTCCGCGTTCATGGCTCCGGTTTTCGCTGCCGACGCCGGTGCCACGGATCCGGGAACAGCCGAGGCGGGAACCGACACGGGGGGCGACCCTGGCTGGGCCGACGCATCCGGAGCCGGAGACACGGGCTTCGCGGACGGCGGCTTCGGAGACTTCGGCGACTTCGGTTTCTGATCGGGCAGCGCGCGGAGGACTCCACCCGCCCCGCCTGCGCGATAACGTTCATCTATGGGGAAGGTGGAAACCGGCTCTGCACGCCGCGGTGCGAGCCGCGCAGCAGGTCGAAGTACTTTGTGGCGCTCTCTCGCTGACGACTTCGCCCTGCGCCGCGACGGCACCGAAGCACGCATGGCAGTGCTGCAGCAGGTGATGCTCGCCGTCGTCGTTCTGGTCATCACCGCGTTTGCGATCATCGCCGCCATCCCGGGGGATCTCACGCTGTTCTTCGTCGGTGTCGCGATGGTGTTCGTCATGACGATCGTGACGATGCTCGTTCCGTGGAACGCGATCTCGCCGTGGGCCGTGGGTATCGTCCCGGTGATCGACGTCGTCGCGATCCTGTTCATGCGGGCCGCCTTCCCCGAGTCCGGTATTGCGTTGCTGTGGCTCTTTCCCGTGATGTGGCTGTCTGCGTCATTGGGATTGGCGGGGTTCCTCGCGGCGAATCTGTTCGTCTGGGTCTCGTATGGGTGGGTGATCGCCGCCGGCAAGGAGTCGGCGTTCAGCTTTGCGCTGATTCTCCTACCGATCGTGACCCTTGCTGTTTCGGCCGGGGCGTACTTCAGTCTGCGCCGCTTCGCCGCGCAGCGGACGCTGCTCGACAAACAGGCACTGGTGCTCGGACAGAGCCTGGAACGCACCCAGCATCAGGAGCAGCTGGTCACCCAGGTTCTGGACTCGGTGGACTTCGGTGTCATCCGAATCTCACCGGACGGTGCAGTCACGGTCACGAACGAGGCTCACGCGCGGATGCAGCACGCGCTCATCAGCGCCGACGGACACAACCGCCTCCCGGCATTCGACGCCGACGGCCAGACCCCCCTCGTCCCGGAACGGATGCCGGTTGCTCGCGCGCAGCGGGGCGAGGTCTTCGACAACCAGATCGTCTGGTTCGGTGCTCCCGACACCACGCGACGGGCCCTGAGCGTGACGGCGCGGCGCCTGCGAGACACCCAGGGAGCGGATGCCGGCACCGTCGTGATCTCGCGAGATGTCACCGCCGAGCGCACCGCGCTCCTCGCTCGCGACAACGTGGTTGCATCGGTGTCGCACGAACTGCGCGCGCCGCTGACCGCCATCGTCGGCTATCTCGACCTGGCGCTGGAGACGGAGGGCATCCCCGAGAAGGTACGTGGCGACCTCGACGTGGCCACGCAGAACGCCGAACGGATGATCCAGATCATCTCCGACATCCTCTCGGCCACGTCGTCGTCGAAATCGACAGTCGATGTGACGGTGTCGCCCGAGAACGTCGACCTTCAGCAGCTCGTGCTGGCGTCCGCCGAGGCGTGGGAACCCTCCGCGCTCGAGCGGCGGATCACGATTTTCACCGACGACGTGCAACCCACGCATGCCTACGTGGACCCGGCACGGATGCGCCAAGTCGCCGACAACCTCATCAGTAACGCCATCAAGTACGGGCGCGAAGGAGGATCGGTGCAGCTAGCCGTCTACGGCGATGACGTCGCGTCATATCTGCTGGTGCGCGATGACGGGATCGGCCTGTCGCCCGATGACCAGAGCCGCCTCTTCCGGCGATTCTTCCGGGCCCGAACCGACGTCGGCGGCACGGGCCTCGGTCTTGCGATCTGCCGCGACATCGTTCGCGCGCACGGCGGAGAGATCATCGTCGGCAGCGAGCAGGGCGTCGGTTCTGTCTTCCTCGTGCGGGTTCCCGCCCAGGTCGACGTTCCGCTGCCGCCGATCGACCCCGAAGAGGCACTCAACATGTCGGGCGCGATCACCACGGCGGGCCGCTCCGACATGGAGGCGACGAGATGACTCTCGACCTCTACTCGGTCAGCGTCATGACGGCAGCGGTCGTGCTGATCGTCGGGATCATCTACATCTCCGAAACCCTCATTCGCCGCGACGAGGTGTCGGGTCGGCACTGGTCGATCGCCTTTCTGGCCGGCATCCTGACCACCATCGCCTACGCGATCTGGGCAGCCGGTGGCGGATGGATCGCGGTGGCCGCCGGAAACGCGGCATTCGTGGCGGCCACGGGGTTCATCTGGATCGGATGCCGCAGCTACAACGGACACCGCATCGGCTGGGCCTACGGCACGGTCGGTGTGGGCATGGCTGTTGCGTTCATCGCCGTCGTTGTCGAGGGTCCGCAAGGCGGCGACTGGGCAGGGGTTGTCTGGATGTATGCCGCGCTGGCGGTGCTGGCATCGTTTGGCGTATGGGAGACCGCACGCGGTCGATTGGCGCAGACCCGCACGACCATTGCCCTCGCCATCGTGCTCGTGATCGAGGCGCTCTATACGGCCGCGAGGGCCCTCGTCTTCCTCCTGCGTGGACCCGATGATCCCGTGTTTCAGGCGTGGTTCTCCACAGTCCCGGCGAGCTTTGTCACGATCACGCTCGTCATCAATGCGGCGATCGTCACTTCCATCCTGCGTGCGGGCCGCGCAGGGATGCGGGGGTACACCAACCTCGTGGCAGTTGACGGAAGCGACCGCATCCTGACCGAGCCGCAGTTCCGTGCGACGGTCACCGATGTGCTCGAACGCGCCGAAGAGAAAGGCGTCGGGATCGGTGTGATCGCTATGCGAATCGATGACCTGCCGTTCATCGCGAAGGCGTTCGGGAACGAGGTCGGGCGCCACGTTGCTGTTGCTGCCCGCGACGCCGTGCGGCGCACCGTGGAGCCCCTCGCGGTCATCGGTGACGACGGCGCCACGGTGCTGTGGGTGTGCGATACGTCGTGGGACGCGGGCGAGGCGCGGCGCCAGGCATCCCGACTCGCCACCGCCGTGTTCGAGGCTTTGCGCACCGTCCCCGACGCCGTGGTCCCGGTCGTCGGCATCGGCGTCGCCGTGACCCACGACTTCGGCTACGGCGCCGGCGCGCTCATCGACGCAGCGGATGCGGCATCCACCCGTTCGGCCAAGACCGGCGACATCTCGGTGCTGATCGCAGAACCGCCGCGCTCGAACCCGCCCGCCTCCGTGGGTCCCGACGCGCCGACGTCAGCACCGGCGGAGAGCTGATCATGCCCCTCATCGCACTCACCGGGGGAATCGCGGCGGGCAAATCCACCGTGGCATCACGGCTGTCCGAGCTCGGCGCCGTGGTCGTGGACGCCGATCAGGTCGTCCGCGACGTCCAGAGCATCGGGTCGCCGGTGCTCGACCGCATCGCCGCAGAATTCGGTGACGGCATCCTCACGGTCGACGGAGCACTCGACCGCGCCGCGCTCGGCTCCCTCGTGTTCGGCGACGCGGACCGGCTCGCCGTGCTCAACGCGATCGTTCATCCCGCCGTGCGGGAGGAGTCGGCTCGCCGCTTCGGGCAGGCCTTCGCCGCCGATCCCGACGCCGTCGTCGTGTACGACGTGCCGCTGCTGGTGGAGGCGCGGGTGGATGACCCGTGGGAACTGGTCGTCGTCGCACACGCCCCCGCCGAGCTTCGCGAACAGCGCCTGGTAGAGCTTCGCGGCATGAGTCCGCAGGAGGCTGCATCCCGAATCGGATCGCAGGTTCCCGACGATGCGCGACTTGCGATCGCCGACGTCGTGATCGACACGGCGGGGACGCTCGCGCAGACCCGAGATCAGGTCGACGTGCTCTGGGAGGCGTTGCCGTTGCGGATCGCGGCCCGCCGGTCCCGCTGACGTCGCCAGCGCGGAATCACCACGATTGCAGCCACGATCGCGCCGATCAGCAACAGGAATCCGAGGATCGGCAGCACGATCGCGAAGATCGAGAGTGCGAGGCTCGAGACATCCTCGACGGTGCTCACTATCGGCGCTGCGACTCCGGCCGTCGCCGCGTTCGCGACCGGGCGAATGGATGCCTTCACCACGTGGATGGCGAGCGCAATCGCAACCCCGATGCCGATGGCCACCCAGTTCTGATTCGCGAAGAACGCACTGGGGTCATCCACGCGCACGGTCTCGGCGCTTGCTCCGGCGCCGAACGCGATTCCTCCGGATGCGGGCCGGATGACGGTCTGCACCGCATCGTTGATGGAGTCCACCACCGGCACTTTGTCGGCGACGATTTCCAGGACGAGCAGCGCCCCGATGATCCAGAGGGCGATGTCACTCGACAGCCAGGCCCACCCCGCCGGCAGCTCGATCGCGTCGAAGAAGCGGTTCGCGAGCCCGAGCACCAGCAGCGGCATCCAAGCGTTCAGCCCCGCTGCTGCGGCAAGACCGGATCCCACGAAGAACTCGAGCACGCCTCCAGAGTAGGCATCCTTTGCGCCCACCGAAATGCCGGGCGGCCTCGATGTCGGAACCCCCGCCTACGCTGGAGGAGTGCAGACCACACGATCCGTCAGGCCCTTCGAAGTCGTCAGCGAGTACTCCCCGTCAGGTGACCAGCCGCAGGCGATCGCCGAACTCGCGGCGCGCATCAACGCCGGCGAAACGGATGTCGTGCTGCTGGGCGCTACTGGTACCGGAAAGTCCGCAACGACGGCCTGGCTCATTGAGCAGGTGCAGCGGCCCACGCTCGTGATGGCCCACAACAAGACCCTTGCGGCCCAGCTAGCCAACGAGTTCCGTGAGCTCATGCCCAACAACGCCGTCGAGTACTTCGTTTCGTACTACGACTACTACCAACCCGAGGCCTACGTCCCGCAGACAGACACCTTCATCGAGAAGGACTCGTCGATCAACGCCGAGGTCGAGCGGCTTCGCCACTCCACCACGAACTCGCTGCTCTCGCGCCGCGACGTGGTCGTGGTCTCGACGGTGTCGTGCATCTACGGCCTCGGTGCGCCCGAGGAGTACCTGCGGGCCATGGTCGCGCTACAGGTGGGGGAGCGGTACGACCGCGACGCCCTCATCCGCAAGTTCATCGCGATGCAGTACAACCGCAACGACGTCGACTTTTCGCGCGGCAACTTCCGGGTCCGCGGCGACACGATCGAGATCATCCCGGTCTATGAGGAATACGCGATCCGCATCGAGCTGTTCGGTGACGAGATCGAGGCTCTCTATTTGCTGCATCCGCTGACTGGGGACGTCATCCAGAAGATGGACTCGGTGCCGATCTTCCCGGCCTCGCACTATGTGGCCGGAACCGACACGGTGCAGCGCGCGATCGGCACGATCGAAGAAGAACTCGCGGTGCGTTTGAAAGAGCTCGAGTCGCAGCAGAAGCTGCTGGAGGCCCAGCGGCTACGGATGCGCACGACGTTCGATCTCGAGATGCTGCAGCAGCTGGGCTTCTGCTCGGGTATCGAGAACTACTCGCGGCATCTCGACGGCCGCCAACAGGGCGAGCCGCCACACACCCTCCTCGACTTCTTCCCCGACGACTTCCTGCTCGTGATCGACGAATCGCACGTCACCGTGCCGCAGATTGGGGCGATGTACGAGGGGGATGCCTCACGCAAGCGCACCCTCGTGGACCACGGCTTCCGCCTGCCGTCCGCGCTCGACAACCGGCCGCTGCGCTTCGACGAGTTCAAGAACCGGGTCGGGCAGACCGTCTACCTCTCCGCCACTCCCGGGCGGTACGAGATGGGGATCGCTGACGGTGTCGTCGAGCAGATCATCCGCCCCACCGGGCTCGTGGACCCAGAGATCGTCGTCAAACCGTCCAAGGGCCAGATCGATGACCTGCTCGAGGAGATCCGCATTCGTGTCGAGCGTGACGAGCGCGTGCTCGTGACGACCCTCACGAAGAAGATGGCCGAGGAACTCACCGACTTCCTCGGCGAGCACGGTGTGCGGGTGCGCTATCTGCACTCGGATGTCGACACCCTTCGCCGTGTCGAGCTGCTGAGCGAGCTGCGTCAGGGCGTCTACGACGTCCTGGTCGGCATCAATCTCCTTCGCGAAGGCCTCGACCTTCCGGAGGTTTCGCTCGTGTCGATCCTGGATGCCGACAAGGAAGGGTTCCTGCGGTCGGGAACATCGCTCATTCAGACGATCGGTCGAGCCGCCCGAAACGTGTCGGGGCAGGTGCACATGTACGCCGACACGATCACCGACTCGATGCGCGCGGCGATCGACGAGACCGACCGTCGTCGCGAAAAGCAGGTCGCGTACAACAAGGAACACGGCATCGACCCGCAGCCGCTGCGCAAGAAGATCGCCGACATTACCGATGCCCTGATTCGAGAGGGCGCCGACACGAAGGCGATGCTGAACCGCAAGGATGCCGCGGCATCCAAGAACGGCAAGGGCAAGAGCCCCACGCCGAACCTGCGCCGCGAGGGGATCGCAGCCGAGGGCGCGACTCAGCTCGAGGCGATGATCGGAGATATCTCCGACCAGATGCTCGCCGCAGCCGGGGAGCTGAAGTTCGAGCTTGCCGCACGCCTGCGCGATGAACTGCAGGACCTGAAGAAGGAACTGCGGGCCATGGAACGCGCCGGCCACGCATAGCGGGGGACAGATGGAACAGCGCCTGAGCCTCATCACTCTCGGCGTCGCCGACCTCGAGCGTGCGATCGCCTTCTATCGCGGGCTGGGGTGGGAACCGCATCCGGGTTCGGTTCCCGGCGTCGTGGCCTTCTACCAGCTCGACGGCTTCGCGTTCGCGCTCTGGAGCCGTGCCGAACTCGCTGCGGACTCGATGGTCGACGACAGCGGCGGATGGGGCGGCGTAACTCTCGCCCACAACGTGCGGTCGCCCGCCGAGGTCGATGCCGTTCTGGTCGCCGCGGATGCCGCGGGCGCTCGCATCGGTCGATCCGGGGCTCCCACACCGTGGGGAGGCTACTCGGGTGTCTTTATCGATCCCGATGGGCATCCGTGGGAGGTCGCCCACAACCCGGGCTGGCCGCTCGATGACCGAGGCCATGTCACGATCGGACCATGATGTTCACCGACCCGCAGGTGATCCTCTTCGTCGCCGACTGCGAGCGCGCCGCGCGGTTCTATGGCGCGTTCGGTTTCGTCGAGACCTTTCGCGGCGGCGGCGATCCTCCGGTGAAGATCGAGATGCTGCTGGGTGGCTTCTCGCTCGGCCTCGCGCTGCCAGGGCCGGCAGCGGAGCGCACGGGATCGAGCCGGTCACGACGGGGCATCGCGCCGTCATCACCTCTGGACTGACGATCTCGACGCCGCCCGCGCCCTGGCGCTCGCATCCGGAGGTCTCAACCCGGGCGACCCACATGAGTTTCTTGGCGGTGCACTCCGGGTCACCTTCGTCGAAGACCCCGACGGGCATCCAGTGCAACTCGTCCAGCGCATCCGCTGGCCCTCAGCCGCCGACCGATCGACCCGCTGGCCTGTCGCAACGGCGCATGCTTGGGGCGACGCGCCGAGGTCGGGGGTTGAGTTCTCGGCGTGTCGGGGAGATTGCGCGCCGTTGCGACCGTCCGGATCGGTGCGGCATCCTGGCCCCGCCGGGTCGGGGCGGATGCCTCAGCCAGCGAGGTGCGGCATCCTGCCAGCGAACGGCTGCAAACCGTCACGCAGCTCTTTGAGCTGTTCGACCCCCAGTCCCGTCACCGCCATGATGCGTCGTGGCACCTCGAGTGCCTGCTCGCGTAAAGCCTGTCCCTCAGGGGTCAAGCCGATGTCGAGAACGCGCTCGTCCTCTGGCCGCCGGGTGCGTGTCACGCGACCCTGGCCTTCGAGCCGCTTGACGAGGGGGGAGAGGGTTGCGGGCTCCATAGCGAGTTCCTCGGCGAGCTCGCCCAGTGATCTGGGTGATTGCTCCCACAGCGCGAGCATCACGAGGTACTGCGGATGCGTCAGCCCGAGCGGCTCGAGGATCGGTCGGTAGATCGACACGACGTTCCGCGCTGCCGTCACCAGCGCGAAGCACACCTGGTTGTCGAGCTTCAGCAGATCTTCCTCGTCGGACATGTGGCCAGTCTATCAATTAGTTAGTACACTAATAATCGTGACACGAACGAATGAGGTGCCTAAGCGACCGCTCCGTGAGCGGGTGCGCGATGCAGGCGGCTGGTACACCTGGTTCAACACGAACCTCATCCGCGTCGCGGGACCCGCGCAGGTGAGTCGGCTCGAGCCGGAACCGTCCGCACAGGAGCGCGCCGAGCGCGCGTGCCCGCTGTGCCATCAGCCCATGAATCGCCACACGTTCGATCGTTCCGGCGACAAGCCCCTCATGCACTGCCCCTGACGGGTCCAACTCACGAACCGGGCGTTCGGTACGCCGGAAGCGCACTCCGGAGCCGATGTCGGAGGCCACACCTACACTTGACGGGTGCCCATCGTCTCCGTCTCTTCGCATGCCCACAGCAGTGGAACACTGAGTGTTCGCGGCGCCCGCGTCCATAACCTCAAGGACGTCGATCTCGACATCCCGCGCGACTCACTGGTCGTGTTCACGGGGCTGTCGGGGTCCGGAAAATCGAGCCTTGCGTTCGACACGATCTTCGCCGAGGGGCAACGTCGCTATATCGAGTCGCTGAGCTCCTACGCGCGCCAGTTCCTGGGTCAGGTCGACCGGCCTGACGTCGATTTCATCGAGGGGCTCAGCCCCGCCGTCTCGATCGATCAGAAGTCCACCAACCGCAACCCGCGTTCGACGGTCGGCACGATCACCGAGATCCACGACTACATGCGTCTGCTGTGGGCGCGTATCGGGGTCCCGCACTGCCCCGAGTGCGGTGCGCAGATCCAGCGCCAAACCGTCCAGCAGATCGCCGACCAGCTCATGGAGCTGCCCGAGCGCACGCGATACCAGATCGTCGCGCCCGTGGTGAGCCAGAAAAAGGGGGAGTTCGTCGACCTGTTCAAAGAGCTCTCTGCGAAGGGCTACGCCCGTGCCGTGGTCGACGGCGACCTCATCCAGCTTGCCGAGCCCCCCACCCTCAAGAAGAGCTACAAGCACGACATCGCGGTAGTCGTCGACCGCCTCGTCGCTGGCCCCGACATCCTCAGCCGCGTCACGGACTCGGTCGAGACCGCGCTCGGCCTTGCCGGCGGCATCATGCAGGTCAACTTCGTCGACGAGGAGGGCGACGACGCGTGGCAGTCGTTCAGCGAGAAGCTCTCGTGCCCGAACGGTCACCCGTTGCAGCTGACCGAGATCGAGCCGCGGACGTTCTCATTCAACGCCCCGTTCGGCGCCTGCCCGACGTGTTCTGGCCTCGGTACACGGATGTCAGTGGATGTCGAGCTCATGCTGGGCGACCCCGAGCTTTCGATCCGCGAGGGCGTCCTCATCCCGTGGACGACGCAGGGCAAGGGGCTGTTCCAGTACTACGAGCGCCTCCTCGAAGGCCTGTCTGATGACCTCGATTTTTCGCTGGACACCCCCTGGCGGGACCTGACGGCCGAGGTTCAGAACGCGGTCCTGCACGGCGAGAACTTCAAGGTCAACGTCAAGTGGAAGAACCGCTACGGCCGTGAGATGCGGTACACGTCCGGGTTCGAGGGCGTCGTGCCCTACATCGAGCGCCAGTACGTGCAGGCCGAGTCAGACACGCAGCGCCAGCGCTGGTCGGAGTACCTGCGCGAAGTGCCGTGCCCCGCCTGCAATGGCGACCGCCTCAAGCCCGAGGTGCTCGCAGTTCTGGTGCACGGGCACTCGATCGCGGATGCCTCACGCCTGAGCCTTGCTGACGCGCAGCAGTACTTCGCGAATCTTGAACTCACCGAGCGTGAGGCGATGATCGCCGCCGCGGTGCTCCGCGAGATCCGCGCGCGCCTGGAGTTCCTTATCCAGGTCGGGCTGAACTATCTGAACCTCAGCCGTTCGGCCGGTTCGCTCTCGGGCGGCGAGGCGCAACGCATCCGTCTCGCTACCCAGATCGGATCGGGACTGACCGGCGTGCTCTACGTGCTCGACGAACCGTCGATCGGCCTGCATCAGCGCGACAACCGTCGCCTCATCGAGACGCTCCTGAAGCTCAAGGGCCTCGGTAACACGCTCATCGTCGTCGAACACGACGAAGAAACGATCCACGCCGCTGACTGGATCGTCGACATCGGTCCCCGTGCCGGCGTCGACGGTGGCCACGTTGTGCACTCCGGGCCCCTGGCCGAGCTCCTCGCCGACTCCGACTCGATCACCGGCGACTACCTTGCTGGCCGCCGCAGCATCCCGACGCCGCGCAAGCGCCGCAAGATCGACAAGAAGCGGATGCTGGAAGTCGTCGGCGCCCGCGAGAACAACCTCAAGCAGGTCAGTGCCCAGTTCCCGCTCGGTGTCCTCACAGCGGTGACGGGTGTGAGCGGTTCGGGCAAGTCTTCGCTCGTGAACGACATCCTGTATCAGGTGCTCGCCGCGAGGCTCAACGGAGCACGAACGGTGCCCGGCAAGCACACGCGCGTCACGGGTCTCGACAACCTCGACAAGGTCGTGCACGTCGACCAGGCCCCGATCGGGCGCACACCGCGCTCGAACCCGGCCACCTACACCGGTGTCTTCGACCGTATCCGCACCCTCTTCAGCGAGACTCCGGAAGCCAAGGCGCGCGGCTACCAGCCTGGCCGCTTCAGCTTCAACGTGAAGGGCGGACGCTGCGAGGCGTGCTCGGGCGACGGCACCATCAAGATCGAGATGAACTTCTTGCCAGATGTTTATGTGGACTGCGAGGTCTGCCACGGCAAGCGCTACAACCGCGACACGCTCGCGGTTCACTACAAGGGCAAGAACATCGCTGAGGTCCTCGAGATGCCGATCGCCGAGGCAGCTGAGTTCTTCGAGCCGATCCAGGCCATCCATCGGTATATGAAGACCCTGGTCGACGTCGGCCTCGGCTACGTGCGGCTCGGCCAGTCAGCAACCACGCTGTCCGGTGGTGAGGCGCAGCGCGTGAAGCTCGCGACCGAACTGCAGCGGCGGAGCAACGGACGCAGCATCTACGTGCTCGACGAGCCCACCACGGGCCTGCACTTCGAAGACGTGCGTCGCCTTCTGGAGGTCCTGAACGGCCTGGTCGACAAGGGCAACACGGTGATCGTGATCGAGCACAACCTCGATGTGATCAAGTCGGCCGACTGGATCATCGATCTGGGCCCCGAAGGCGGTTCGGGCGGCGGCGAGATCATCGCCACCGGAACGCCGGAGCAGGTTGCGGCGGTTCCCGAGAGCTACACCGGACAGTTCCTGGCCGAGCTTTTCGACGCCCACGACGCGCCGGCGGCCCGCAAGGCGGGTTGAGCGTGGCCCGCGCCACCCACCCCCAGCTCGCCTACCGGCCGGCGCCGGGGGAGATCCCGACCAATCCGGGCGTGTATCGGTTCCGCGACGACGCCGGCCGCATCCTTTACGTCGGCAAGGCGAAGAACCTGCGGGCCAGGCTCTCGAACTACTTCGCGCCGTTACACACTCTCCACGAGCGCACCAGACGGATGGTCACCACGGCCACCGGCGTCGAGTGGACGGTGGTCGGCAGCGACGTCGAGGCACTGCAACTGGAGTACATGTGGATCCAGGAGTTCTCGCCGCCGTTTAACGTGCGGTACAAGGATGACAAGTCCTATCCGTACATGGCAGTGACCCTCGCCGATGAAGCTCCGAGGGTCATGGTGACGCGAAACCACAAGATCCGCGGCGCGAAGTACTTCGGTCCGTATCCCAAGGTGTGGGCGGTGCATGAGGTCATCGACCTCATGATCAAGGTGTTCCCGATTCGCACCTGCAGCGACTCGTCATACAAGCGAGCGATGGCCACCGGTCGCCCCTGCTTCCCCGGCCAGATCGGCCGCTGTGGCGGACCGTGCTCGGGCCGCGTGACGATCGAGGAGCACCGCGCGATTGTCGACGACTTCGTCGCGTTCATGTCCGGTGGTGATCAGCGCTTCACCCGGCAGCTGACGGCCCGGATGAAGGAAGCGTCAGCAGCGATGGACTACGAGTCTGCAGCGGTCTTTCGCGACCGGCTCCAGGCCATCGAGGCGGTGCTCAACAAGAGTGCGCTCGTGCTGCCCGATGACACGGATGCCGACCTGTTCGGCATTGCGGAGGACGAACTCGCCGCCGCCGTGCAGCACTTCGTCATCCGCGGCGGGCGCGTGCGTGGAGTGCGGGCAACGACGATCGAGAAGGAACTGGACATCAGCGGGGGAGAGCTCGTCGACCAGATCCTGCAGCGGACCTACGGTCCCTCGGGCCGTGCCGACATCCCCAAGCAGGTGCTCGTTCCCGCGCTTCCTGACGACGCCGCGGAACTAGAGGCTTGGCTTCGCGAGAAGCGTGGCACAAACGTCACGATTCAGATCGCGCAGCGCGGCGCGAAGGCCGACCTCATGAAGAACGCAGCGCTCAACGCGCAACAGGCGCTTCTGCTGCACAAGACACGGCGCACGAGCGACTATGTCGCGCGTTCTCAGGCGCTGACCGATCTGCAGGAGGCGCTGGGTCTCGACGAAGCGCCGCTGCGGATCGAGTGCTATGACGTCTCGCACCTCAGCGGCACGAATGTGGTGGCCTCCATGGTCGTGTTCGAAGACGGGCTGCCACGCAAGGACCAGTACCGAAGCTTCGGTGTTGCGCAGACCACCGACGACACCGACTCGCTCTATCAAGTGCTCATGCGCCGACTTGCATATATCGACGACGAGCGGGATGCGGCGCCTGACACCGAAACCGCGACGGGCGAGACGGATGCCGCGACCGAGCCATCCGTCAGCTCGGACCCGACCGCCGAGGGTACCGTCGTGACGGCCCGCAGCCGCCCCCGCTTCGCCTACCGCCCACAGCTGCTCGTCGTCGACGGCGGCAAGCCACAGGTCAACGCCGCGGCACGGGCGCTAGCCGACGCGGGCCATTCCGAGATCGCTCTGTGCGGCATCGCCAAGCGTCTCGAGGAGGTGTGGCTCCCCGGAGAGGACTATCCGGTGATCCTGCCGCGCACCAGCGAGGCGCTGTACCTCCTGCAGCGGTTGCGCGACGAAGCCCACCGCTTCGCTATCACCAAGCAGCGAGGAAGGCGCAAGCGCGACATCCAGACCGTGCTCGCCGAGATCCCCGGGCTCGGCGATGCCCGTATCCGGGCGTTGCTTCGCCACTTCGGATCGGTCACCGCGCTCAAGAACGCAACGCCCGAGGAGATTCAGGAACTTCCCGGCGTCGGCCCGAAGCTTGCCGCCACGATCCACGCGCACCTGGCGAGTCGATAGGCTGGCCGTGCTCGGGAGGCCCGGTGCCTGACGAGCCCGCAGACCGCGCCACCACAGGACGAGAGGTCCCGATGGACCAGACGACAGCCACAACGAGTGATGTGCTCATCCTGACCGGAATGTCCGGCGCCGGGCGCTCAACTGCTGCAAACGCCCTCGAAGACCTCGGCTGGTATGTCGTCGACAACCTGCCACCGCAGATGCTCAAGCCGATGCTCGAGTTGTCCGAGATCGCGGCATCCGCGCTGCCGAAAGTCGCCGCCGTCGTCGACGTTCGCGGCCGGGACCTGTTCACCGCCCTTCCGGCCGAGGTCGGGGAGTTGCGCTCGCGCCGCAACGTGCGGATCGTCTTCCTCGACGCCTCAGACGATGTGCTCGTGCGGCGATTCGAAGCCGTGCGACGCCCGCATCCCCTTCAGGGCGAAGGCACTCTCATCGACGGCATCCGCACCGAGCGAGATCGGCTCTCGGAGATTCGGGAACGCGCCGACATCGTTGTGGACACGACCTCGCTGAACGTGCACCAACTCGCGACGCGGATCTTCGAGCTCTTCTCGGATGAGGGCGCAGCTCGCCACATGCTCACGATCATGAGCTTCGGCTTCAAATACGGTTTGCCGACGGATGCCGACATGGTCGCCGACATGCGGTTTCTACCCAATCCGTACTGGGACCCCTCGCTTCGTGCTTTCACGGGGCAGGACCCGCAGGTGCGTGAGTACGTGCTCGCCCAGCCCGGTGCCCGGGAGTTTGTGGATGCGTACGCCGCAGCCCTCCAGCCCGTGCTGCAGGGCTATCAGCGGGAGAACAAGCGGCATTCGGTCGTCGCTGTCGGCTGCACGGGAGGCAAGCACCGCTCGGTCGTGGTGGTCGAAGAACTCGCCCGGCGACTGGCCGACGAGGCAGGGGTCGCCGTGCGTGTGAAGCACCGCGACCTCGGCCGAGAGTAGCGCCGAACCAGGAGACAGCCGAGAATTCGAGGGGTGCGCCCGAGTAGGCTAGAGCGTCATCCGCCGGCCGTGCCGGCACCCTCGAAAGGAGCCCCGTGTCGCTGACGGCCGATGTCAAAGCAGAGCTCATCGCAGTCCGGGATCCGCTTCCCAGCGCCCGGGTCGCTGAGTTGACATCACTGCTCCGCTTCGCCGGAGGCCTCCACTCCATCGCCAACCGCGTCGCTGTCGAGGCCGAGGTCGACTCGGAGGCGCTTGCTCGGCGGGTCGCCCGAGAGCTCATGGAGATCTACGGCGTCCGGCCCGAGATCGTCCAGACGCAGGGATCCGGTTCGCGGGCAGGGGCCCTCTTCGCGGTGCGCGTCATCGACGGGGGAGAGACGCTTGCTCGTCAAACCGGCCTGCTCGACCAGCGGCGCCGGCCCGTGCGGGGTCTTCCCAACAAGCTCACGACGGGTTCGCGCGGCGACCTCGCCGCCGTATGGCGCGGCGCATTCCTGGGCGCCGGCGCCCTGACCGACCCCGGACGATCCGCGTCGCTGGATGTGCTGTGCCCCTCCTCGGAAGCGGCGATGGCCCTGGTCGGGGCAGCGCACCGTCTCGGCATCGGCGCGAAGGCGCGCGAGGTGCGCGGTGCACCGCGCGTTGTCGTACGCGAAGGGGATGCCATCCGCACGGCACTGGCCGTCATGGGTGCACGCCAGGTCGCTGCACACTGGGACGAGATGCGTCAGCGTCGGGAGGTTCGCGCCGGCGTCAACCGGCTCGTGAACTTCGACGACGCGAACCTGCGTCGCTCGGCTCAGGCCGCGGTGGCCGCGTGTGCACGCGTGGAGCGAGCGCTCGAGATCCTCGGTGAAGACATCCCGGATCACCTGCGCGAGGCCGGTGATCTGCGGCTCGCGCACCGCGACGCGAGTCTCGACGAGCTGGGTCACCACGCCGATCCGCCGCTCACAAAGGACGCCGTGGCCGGCCGCATCCGTCGCCTTCTCGCGATGGCCGACAAGAAGGCGGCAGCCGAGGGCATTCCCGGAACGGAATCCGCCGTTCCTGCCAGCGCCCTGGACTGAGTCAGCCGCTAGGTGACCGCGACGTAACGGCTGTTGTCTTCTCGCGCAAGACCCGCCGAGTGGGTGCTCCGCCTCACTAGGATGGCAACTGTCACCCCAGCGACGCCGGGGCATTCCTGGCGCCGCGACGACAGGAAGAGAAGAGCATATGGCCACCTACACCCTGCCTGACCTCCCGTACGACTACGCGGCTCTCGAGCCGCACATCAGTGCGACGATCATGCAGCTGCACCACGACAAGCACCACCAGGCGTACGTGACGGGCGCCAACACCGCTCTGGAGCAGCTTGCCGAGGCCCGCGAGACCGGGAACCTCGCCAACGTCAACAAGCTCGAGAAGGACCTCTCGTTCAACCTCGGTGGTCACACCAACCACTCGATCTTCTGGACGAACATGTCGCCCGATGGCGGCGACAAGCCCACGGGCGAGCTCGCTGCAGCAATCGACGAGTACTTCGGCTCCTTCGACAAGTTCCAGGCTCACTTCACCGCTGCCGCTCTCGGCGTGCAAGGCTCGGGCTGGGCGGCGCTGTTCTGGGATTCGATCGGTGAGCGCCTCATCATCCAGCAGATCTTCGACCAGCAGGGCCAGCTCGCCGCCGCCAGCGTGCCGCTGCTCATGCTCGACGTGTGGGAGCACGCGTACTACCTCGACTACAAGAACGTCCGCGCTGACTACGTGAAGGCGTTCTGGAACATCGTGAACTGGCAAAACGTCCAGGACCGCTTTGTCACGGCTCGTGAGAAGACGGCAGGTCTGCTGCTAGGGTCATGATCAGGTGAGGATGCCGCGGAGCCCTCGCCCGCTCGGGGGCTCCGGCAGCCTCATTTGTCTGCTGGCACACACCACAAATGACACCCCTCTCCGGGTCGTCGATCCGGAGCTGACCCCCGGCGCTTCGGCGCGATAAGAATCAGGGAGACACCGTGTCTGTCAAGATCGGTATCAACGGCTTCGGCCGTATCGGACGCAACTACCTCCGCGCAGCTCTGGAGCAGGGCGCGGACCTCGACATCGTGGCGGTGAACGACCTCACCGACAACAAGACGCTCGCCCACCTCCTCAAGTACGACTCGGTCGGCGGACGGCTGGGCGAAGAGGTTTCGTACACCGAGGACTCCATCACCGTCGGTGGCAAGAGCATCAAGGTCTTCGAAGAGCGCGACCCCGCGAACCTCCCGTGGGGCGAGCTGGGCGTCGACATCGTGATCGAGTCGACCGGCCGCTTCACCAAGGCGGCTGACGCCAGCAAGCACATTGCCGGCGGCGCGAAGAAGGTCCTCATCTCGGCACCCGGCACGGATGTCGACGGAACCTTCGTCATGGGCGTGAACGACGGCGAGTACGACCCCGCCACGATGCACGTCATCTCCAACGCCTCGTGCACCACCAACTGCCTGGCGCCCCTCGCGAAGGTCTTCAACGACAACTTCGGCATCGAGCGCGGTTTCATGATGACCGCTCACGCGTACACCGCTGACCAGAACCTGCAGGATGGCCCCCACGGCGATCTGCACCGTGCTCGCGCTGCCGCGCTGAACATCGTGCCGGCTGCCACCGGTGCTGCCAAGGCCATCGGCCTCGTGCTGCCCGAGCTCAACGGCAAGCTGAGTGGTTCGTCGTACCGCGTTCCGGTTCCCACCGGTTCGATCGTGGACCTCACGATCATCACGCCGGCCGAGGGCCTCACCAAGGAGACCATCAACGCCGCCTACGAGAAGGCTGCTGCCGAGGGCGCTCTGGCTGGCTACCTGAAGTACAACACCGACGCGATCGTCTCGACCGACATCGTTCACGACCCGCACTCGTCGGTGTTCGACGCAGGCCAGACCAACGTCAGCGGCAACCTCGTCAAGGTTTCGGCCTGGTACGACAACGAGTGGGGTTACTCCAACCGCCTCGTCGACCTCACCGAGCTCGTCGCCAGCAAGCTCTGAGCCTCGGCATCCGGTAACAGACATGGCTCTGCGCACCCTCGATTCGTTGGGTTCGCTGGCCGGCAAGCGCGTCATCGTCCGTTGTGACCTCAATGTTCCGTTGAAAGACGGCGTCATAACGGACGATGGCCGCGTGCGGGCCTCCGTTCCCACACTCAACGCCCTCATCAACCAGGGAGCGCGCCTCGTCGTGTGCTCGCACCTGGGACGCCCCGATGGGGCACCCGACCCGAAGTACAGCCTCGAGCCGGTGGCTCAGCGCCTCTCGGAGTTGCTCGGCAAGCCCGTCGCGTTCGCGCGTGACACCGTGGGTGAGTCGGCTCACGACGCCGTCGCCGCGCTGGAAGACGGCGATGTCGCGGTCATCGAGAACCTGCGATTCAACGCGGGGGAGACGGCGAAGGATGCCGAGATTCGCGGCGCGTTCGCCCGCGAGCTCGCATCCCTCGGCGACGCCCTGGTGTCGGACGGCTTCGGTGTCGTGCACCGCAAGCAGGCGAGCGTGTACGACCTCGCCGAGATCCTGCCGTCTGCGGCGGGCTTCCTGATCGAGAAGGAGGTCGACGTCCTCGACCGCCTCACCGAGAAGCCCGAGCGACCCTACACGGTCGTGCTCGGCGGCTCGAAGGTCAGCGACAAGCTCGGCGTCATCGAGCACCTGCTGCCGCGCGTCGATCGCATCCTGGTGGGTGGAGGCATGCTGTTCACCTTCCTCAAGGCCCAGGGCTATGAGGTTGGTAAGAGCCTGCTCGAAGAGGACCAGATCGACACGGTCACCCGGTACATGACGACGGCGCAGGAGAGCGGCGTCGAGATCGTGCTTCCGGTGGATGCTGTGATGGCTGCATCCTTCAGCGCCGACGCGGAGCACGTCGTCGCTCCTGCCGACTCGCTCGAGGAGACCCCGTTCGGTGCGACGGGCCTGGGGCTGGACATCGGCCCCGACACGGCGACGATCTTCGCCGACGCGATTCGTGCGAGCAAGACCGTGTTCTGGAACGGCCCCATGGGCGTGTTCGAGATGCCTGCCTTCGCCGCGGGAACCAAGGCCGTCGCGCAGGCGCTGACCGAGGTGGACGGCCTCAGCGTCGTCGGTGGTGGCGACTCGGCAGCCGCCGTGCGTCAGCTCGGCTTCACGGACGACCAGTTCGGCCACATCTCCACCGGCGGTGGGGCAAGCCTCGAGTTCCTCGAGGGCAAGAAGCTACCCGGACTGGAGGTCCTCGGATGGGAGCAGTGAGAACACCGCTCATTGCCGGCAACTGGAAGATGAACCTCGACCACCTGCAGGCCGTTGCGTTCGTCCAGAAGTTGCACTGGACGTTGAAGGACGCCAAGCACGAGGACGGCTCGGTCGAGGTTGCGGTCTTCCCGCCCTTCACCGATCTGCGGACCGTGCAGACCCTGCTGGATGCCGACAAGATCCCGTTCGCCCTCGGCGCGCAGGATCTGTCGCCGAAGGATTCGGGTGCGTACACCGGTGACATCTCGGGGGCGTTTCTTGCGAAGCTCGACGCGCGCTACGTGATCATCGGTCACTCGGAGCGCCGTGAATACCACCACGAGACCGACGAGGTCGTTGCCAGCAAGGTTCAGGCTGCGCTGCGACACGGTCTCGTGCCGGTCATCTGCGTCGGTGAGACCGCGGAGGACCTCGAGAAGTACGGCGCTAGCGCTGTGCCCGTCGGGCAGCTGAAGACCGCTCTTGCTGACGTGCCGGCTGACGCCGACATCGTTGTGGCGTACGAGCCGGTATGGGCGATCGGGTCGGGCCAGGCAGCTACTCCCGACCAGGCTCAGGATGTCTGCGCCAAGCTGCGCGCGGTCGTCGCCGAATCGTTGAGCGCAGACGCTGCCGAGCGCACTCGTGTGCTCTATGGCGGCTCGGTGAAGGCCGCGAACATCGCGAGCTTCATGCGCGAGCCGGATGTCGACGGCGCGCTGGTGGGTGGTGCGAGTCTCGTCGTGGATGAGTTCGCCGCCATCATCCGTTACCAGAAGCACGTCGGCGTCTAGGGCCGTTCCGATTACTGCTGTGGCTGGGCAGCCGGAGGACCGGTCGCCCAGCCACAGCGCGGCGGGCCGAGGCGAATCCCGCGCCTCTTTCCGTATACTGGACGCTTGTGCGACGAGACACCGTCGCGACGAAAGGTTTCACGTCTTGGCGATTCTCGAACTGATCCTGCAGGTGATCCTCGGCATCACGAGCCTGCTGCTCACCCTGCTGATCCTGCTGCACAAGGGCCGAGGCGGTGGCCTGTCCGACATGTTCGGCGGGGGAATGACGTCGGCTCTGGGGTCCTCGGGTCTGGCAGAACGAAACCTCAACCGATTCACCATCGTGCTGGCCCTCGTATGGTTCATCACCATCGTGGGACTTGGCCTCATTACGAAGTTCCAGGTGATCTGATGGCAACCGGCGGCAATGCAATCCGCGGCACCCGGGTGGGTGCCGGACCCATGGGCGAACAGGATCACGGCTATCACGCAGACCGTGTCGCCGTCTCGTACTGGGATGCCCTCGGCAACGAGACTGTGCGCTACTTCGCGGCTGGCATCCCCGACGAGGAGATCCCCGAGACGATCGATTCGCCGCACTCCGGGCTTCCCGCAGGTCGCGACAAAGACAACCCGCCTCAGCTGGCGAAGGCTGAGCCGTACAAGACGCACCTTGCCTACGTGAAGGAGCGTCGCACGGAAGAAGAAGCCGACGCGCTCCTGGATGACGCGCTGAAGTCCCTGCGCGAGCGCCGCGGCCTCTGAGACTTTTCGCAGGGCAGCCTGCATGACAATGGCCCCGGTCTCCCCTGAGGGAGGTCCGGGGCCATTGTCATGAATGGTCAGTATTCCTGGTCGATCAGCTCCGGGGGAACTTGCTCGGCCGCTTCTCGGTCGACGAAGAACACGGTGCGTCGCCGTCCTTTGGCGCCCCCGGCGGGGACGCTCGTGTAGTTGGCGCCGGCGAGGGCAAGGCCGAGAGCTGCGGCCTTGTCAGGGCCGGACATGACCAGCCAGACGCGCTGCGACGCGTTGATCACCGGTCGGGTGAAGGTCACGCGTTCGGGCGGGGGCTTGGGCGAATTCCGGACCGGGAGCACCGCGTGCTCGGTGTCACGGATCTCGGGATGATCGGGAAACAGCGAAGCGATGTGGGCGTCGGGACCGACCCCGAGAAAGCACATGTCGAACGAGGGCCACGCGGGTCCGCCAGGCTGCCCGTAGCGCGCGAGCTCTGCCGCATAGGCGCGCGCAGCTTCGTCGAGGTCCACGCCTTCATCGCTGGCGGCAACGCTGTGGATGTTGCCTACCGGGATGTCCAGTCGATCGAGAAGAGCCTCGCGTGCCTGCTTGTCGTTGCGCTCGGAGTCGTGACGTGGGACGAAGCGTTCGTCGCTCCACCAGAAGTGCACATTGTCGAAGCGGAGGCCCGCAAGCCGCGGGCTTGCCGCAGCAGCCTCGAGCACCGCGATGCCCATGGTTCCGCCCGTGAGGGAGACATGAACGGCGGGTTCATCAGCCTGCTTCTCGATACGGCGCAGGAACCGGTTCGCCACGTACTCCGCGAGCGCAGTCCGGTCGGGGCTGATGAGCACCCGCTTCTCGTTCGTGATCTCAACCATCGGTCTCCTGCGACGGTGTCGGGTCGAGCAGCGCCCAGCCCTCGGTGATCACTCGACCATACAAGAGGTCTGCATCGAGTCGGCGCAGCTCCTCGGCGAGGCACTCGCGCAGTGTGCGGCGCGGCAGCACCAGGTCATGCTGCGGTTGCCCGGGCTGCGACAACCGGGCGATCGCGGCTGAGGAACGCTCGAGAACGATGTCTCCGCTGGCGCGTGTGAGGCGGACCGACTTGATGCCGTCGCTCCATTCGTCGGCGGAGAGGTAGTGCCAGTCCACCGGCACGCCGAGAGTGAGACGCAGCCACGCAGCCAACAGCGCAGTCGAGGGCGATGTTGCAGCGCCCCGAACCTCCACGCCGGTGATCGGCTCGTACGGCGGCTGGTCGAGCACGGCGGCGAGCTGCTCGCGCCAGTGCGTGAGGCGCGTCCAGGCGAGGTCGGTGTCGCCCGGCGAGTAGCAGTCGCCGAGGTGTGCGACGCGCGAGGTCTCGTAGGGCACGGTGGAGGCATCCGTGATGCGTCGCTGTGCGATCCGGCCGAGCGGGGAGTGGGAGGGAGTCGCGGGCGGGTTGTCTGGCCACCACACGACGACGGGCGCGTCGGGCAGCAGCAGACCGGTCACGAGGCTCTCGACGTTGGATGCTGCAGCGCCAGAGGCGCGCAACACGACGACCTCGCTCGCGCCGGCGTCGCCGCCCACGCGGATCTCGGCATCCAGCTTCGGCTCGCCCCCGGGGTCGAGGCGCAGGCTGATGACCCGCATCGGATGCTCGCGCGAGGCGTCGTTGGCTGCCTCGATGCCGTCCTCGGTGCCGCCGTTCGTCGTGACGATGATGAGGGTGAGCACTCGTCCCAGCGCTACGGCACCGCCCTCCTCACGCACGTCGATGAGTGCGCGAGAGATCTTGCTGACTGTCGTATCGGGAAGATCGACGATCATGGCCGCCTCCAGGTGCGTCCGTCGCGGGCAAGGAGCTGGTCTGCCGATTTCGGCCCCCACGACCCAGGTTCGTATTGGTCGAGCGGTCCGCCTTGCTGTGCCCAGAACTCCTCGACCGGGTCGAGGATCTTCCACGAGAGCTCGACCTCTTCGTGGCGGGGGAACAGCGGGGGGTCGCCGAGCAGAACGTCGAGAATGAGCCGCTCGTAGGCCTCGGGGCTGGCCTCGGTGAAGGCGTGCCCGTAGCCGAAGTCCATCGTGACGTCGCGTACGTGGGTGCTCGCGCCGGGCACCTTGGAGCCGAAGCGGATCGTGACGCCCTCATCCGGTTGCACGCGGATCACGAGCGCGTTCTCACCGAGCCCGGATGTCTGCGACCGCGTGAACAGATGCTCAGGGGCGCGCTTGAACACCACGGCGATCTCGGTCACGCGGCGTCCGAGCCGCTTGCCGGTGCGCAGGTAGAAGGGCACGTCGGCCCAGCGGCGCGTGTTGATCTCGAGCTTCAACGCCGCATAAGTCTCGGTGGTCGAATCGGGCTTCATGCCGTCTTCGTCGAGGAATCCGGTGACGTGCTCGCCACCCTGCCAGCCGCCGGCGTACTGACCGCGCGCTGTCGCGAGTGACAGGTCTGCAGGAAGCGTGACGGCCGCGAGAACCTTCTCTTTCTCGGCACGCAGGTGGCTCGCGTCGAAGCTGATGGGCTCCTCCATGGCCGTCAGCGCAAGAAGCTGCAGCAGATGGTTCTGGATGACATCGCGCGCCGCCCCGATGCCGTCGTAGTAGCCGGCACGGCCGCCCACGCCGATGTCTTCGGCCATCGTGATCTGTACGTGGTCGACGTAGTTGCGGTTCCAGATGGGCTCGAAAAGCTCGTTCGCGAACCGCAGCGCGAGGATGTTCTGGACCGTCTCTTTGCCGAGGTAGTGGTCGATCCGGAAGATCGAGTCGGCCGGGAAGGTTGAGCGCAGTGCGTCGTTGAGCTCGCGGGCCGAGGCGAGATCGTGACCGAACGGCTTTTCGATGACGACGCGGCGCCAGCGCTCCGGCCGGTCGGCGGTGTCATCCACGAGCCCCGAGGTGCGCAGCTGACGGGCGACAACCGGAAAGTCCTTCGGGGGGATGGACAGGTAGAACGCATGGTTTCCCATGGTGCCGCGTTCTTCGTCGAGGCTCTGCACGGTCTCGCGCAGACGCGCGAAGGCGTCATCGTCGCCGAACTCGCCCGACACGAATCGGATGCCCTGCAGCAACTGCTGCCAGGTCTCCTCGCGGAATGCGGTGCGCGCATGCTGCCGCACCGCATCGTGCACGACTTGGGCGAAGTCCTGATCTTCCCAGTCCCGGCGGGCGAACCCGACGAGCCCGAACCCGGGAGGGAGCAGGCCGCGGTTGGCGAGGTCGTACACGGCCGGCATGAGCTTCTTGCGAGAGAGGTCGCCGGTCACGCCGAAGATCACGAGAGCACTGGGCCCCGCGATCCGATTCAGGCGTGCGTCTTCAGGGTCGCGCAGCGGATTGTGCCCGCGAGAAATCTCGACTGTCATCGGGTGGGATGCCTTACTGAGCCGCTTCGAATAGGGAAAGGACCTCGACCTGGGGGTCGGTGAGCGTGAGCGTGACCACGGGTCGTCCGTGAGCCGCCAAGACGGCGGCGTCGCCCCCGGCCTGCGCGGCGATCAGCTGGCCGAAGGTGAACGGGCGGCCAGGGATCTCGACGTCCACATCGGTGCGCTCCACGATCTGCAAGAACACGCCGGTGGCCGGCCCGCCCTTGTGATACTGCCCCGTGGAGTGCAGGAACCGGGGACCCCAGCCAAACGTGGCGGGCCGGCCCGAGTCCGCTGCGACGAGCTCCCGCAGGCCCTGGAGCTGTGGGATGGCGAGGCGGTTGACGTAGGCCTGCACCGAGACGTAGCCGTCATCCGGGAGCTGTGCCCACAGCGCATCGAGGACGCCGGCGATCGTGCCGGATGCCGCGAGGGCCGGATCCGTGACCCGCACCTCGACGCCGTCGACGGTGAACGCGGGCGGGGTCGGTTCGGGGGTGCGCTCGAGGAGTCCCCGCGTCGCTTCCTTGGCCGACTCGACGTCGGGCTGATCGAACGGGTTGATGCCCAGCATCCTGCCCGCGATCGCCGTGGCGTACTCCCACACGACGAACTGCGCTCCCAGGGATCCGCTGACGAGGATCTCGCCCTGGTGGTGCTCGAAAAGGTGGAACTCGTTAGCCTCGTCGACCAGGCGCAGAACCTGCAGGTCGGCTGGCTTGGTCTCGAGCTCGGGGGAGACGGGCAGCATGACAACCGGCAGGATGCCGGTGCCATTCTTTCCGGTGGATTCTGCGATGAGCTGTTCGATCCAGTCGGGGAGACCGACGATGTGCGTGCCGTCGCTGATGAGCGCGAGCTTGTCACGTCGTGGAGAGCCGCCGGCGATCGCCGCAGCGAGCACCAGCGCGGGGTTCTCAGGGCTGTCGATCGCCACTTCAAGCAGCGTCGCATCGGCTTCGGCGAGCAACTCCTCGATGTCGGCACCGGCAAGGCCCGCCGGGACCAGCCCGAAAGCCGTCAGCGCGGAATACCGCCCGCCGACGTTCGGATCGGCGTTGAACACCCGGTATCCGTCGGCGCGAGCGGATTCGTCCAGCGGTGAACCGGGGTCGGTGACCACGATGATCCGCTCGGTCGGGTCGATACCGAGATCCCGGAAGGCAGCCTCGAAGGCACGCTTTGCGGAGTCCGTCTCGACCGTGGACCCGGACTTGGAGGACACCACGAGAACGGTGCGCTCGAGGCCGCCGGCTTCGGGATCACCGTCGAGGGCGGCGAGCACCTGACCGGGTGCTGTCGAGTCCAGGATGACGAGCGGCACCCCGGCTGTCTGCGCGATCACCTCGGGGGCGAGCGAAGAACCGCCCATGCCCGCGAGCACGATGCGCGTCAGACCCTTGGACGTGAGCTCCTCGCGGAGCGCGACGATCTGGGGGACCAGCGGCAGCGAGACCGTGACGGCCTCGAGCCACCCGAGTCGGCGGGATGCCTCGGCCTCGGCATCCGGGCCCCACAGCGAGCTGTCACCCGCGGTGAGGCCGGAGGCGACGAGTTCGCCGATGAGACCGGGCAGCGTCGCCTCTACGACTGACTTGACGTGCCCGGTCAGGTGGATGTCGAATGCCATCGCCGGCTCAGACGTCCGCGTTCTCGAGGGCGGTTGTCACCGTCGCTTGCAGTTCGTGCCACGAGGCGATGAACTTCTCGACGCCTTCGTCCTCGAGCACCTGCGTGACGTCGGCGAAATCGATACCCACCGATGCGAGGTCGTCGAACACGGCGTGAGCATCTGCGTAGTTGCCGGTGATCGTGTCACCGATGACGTCGGCGTGATCGTAGGTCGCCTCGAGGGTCTTCTCGGGCATGGTGTTCACGGTGCCGCGTGCCACCAGCTCGGTGACGTACAGCGTGTCGGGAAGCGCGGGGTCCTTCACTCCCGTGGAGGCCCACAGGGGGCGCTGCACAGTGGCGCCGGCGGCGACGAGCGCCGTTGCGCGCTCGGTAGCGAACTCCTTCTCGAACAGCTCGAATGCCAAGCGGGCGTTGGCGATGCCTGCGCGTGACTTCAGCGCCTCCGCGGCATCCGTCCCCATAGCCGTGAGGCGCTTGTCGACCTCGGTGTCCACGCGCGAGACGAAGAACGAGGCGACCGAGTGGATGGTGCTGATGTCGTGACCGGCGGCCTTGGCCTGCTCGATTCCGGTGAGGTAGGCGTCGATGACCGCCGCGTAGCGCTCCAGGCTGAAGATCAGCGTCACGTTGACCGAGATACCCGACGCGATAGCCTCGGTGATCGCGGGAAGCCCGGCCTTGGTCGCCGGGATCTTGATGAGCGCGTTCGGTCGGTCAACGACCTTCCACAGTTCCTTCGCCTGGGCGATCGTTCCGTCGGTGTCGTGAGCGAGCTCGGGGGAGACCTCGATCGATACGCGGCCGTCTACGCCGCCGGTCGCGTCGTAGACGGGGCGGAAGATGTCGGCGGCGTCACGCACATCCGTCGTCGTGATCGTGAAGATCGACGTTTCGGTGTCGGCACCCTGGGACTTCAGGTCCCGGATCGTCTCGTCGTAGGCGCTGCCCTTCGCAAGCGCACCGGCGAAGATGGTCGGGTTGGTGGTGACGCCGGTGACGTTGCGATCGGTGATCAGTGCCGCCAGGTTGCCGGAGCTGATCCGTTCGCGCGACAGGTCGTCGAGCCAGATGCTGACGCCCTCGGCGACGAGCTTCTCGGTGGGGGTGGTCATGACTTCTCCTTCGTGTGCGGCCGCGGCTCAGGCGCCAGCGGCGGCGATCGTCTCGTGAGCGGCGGCCACGACTGCTTCGGTCGTGATGCCGAACTTCTGGAACAGCGTCTTGTAGTCAGCCGAGGCGCCGAAGTGCTCGATCGACACGGACCGGCCGGCGTCGCCGACGATCCCGCGCCACGGCATCGCCAGGCCCGCTTCGACCGAGACGCGTGCCTTGACGGATGCCGGCAGCACACTCTCGCGGTATGCGTCGTCCTGCTCGGCGAACCACTCCAGCGACGGAGCGGAGACCACGCGTGCGCCGATGCCCTGCTGGGCAAGCTGCGCGCGAGCGTCCACGGCGAGTTGAACCTCGGAGCCTGTCCCGATCAGGATCACGTCGACGGTGCCCGTAGGTGAGTCGGCGAGCACGTACGCGCCCTTGGCGGCGAGCTCGGCCGAAGCGAACTCGTCGCCGGATGCCTCACCTGTCCCACGGGGGAACGTCGGAACGTTCTGGCGAGTCAGTGCGATTCCTGCGGGGCCCTCGTGACGGCGGACGAGCTCGAGCCAGACGGCTGCTGTCTCGTTCGCGTCGGCTGGGCGCACAACAGCGAAGTTCGGGATCGCGCGCAGTGCGGCGAGCTGCTCGATCGGCTGGTGCGTCGGACCGTCTTCACCCAGCGCAACCGAGTCGTGCGTCCACACGAACAGCGTCGGGATGTTCATCAGGGCGGCCAAACGCACCGGGGGACGCATGTAGTCGCTGAAGATCAGGAACGTGCCGCCGAACGGGCGAGTCGGGCCGTGCAGCACGATGCCGTTGAGGATGGATCCCATTGCGTGCTCGCGGATGCCGAAGTGCAGCACACGACCATACGGTGAGCCGCTCCACTCGTGGGTGGACCACTCCTCCGGGATGAACGACGCTGCATTCTTGATGGTCGTCAGGTTCGACTCCGCGAGGTCGGCCGAACCACCCCACAGCTCAGGAAGCTCCGCGGCGAGGGCGTTGATGACCAGGCCGGACGCGGCGCGGGTGGAAACATCCTTGCCTGCCTCGAACTGGGGGAGCGCTTCGGCGATGTTCGCGGGGAGTTCGCGGGCGTGGAGTCGGTCCCACAGCGCCTTGCGCTCCGGGTTGGCCGCTGCCCACGCATCGAACTTCTCCTGCCAGGCAGCCTTCTCGGCCTCGCCGCGCTCGACGAGCGAACGCGTGTGGGCGATGACGTCATCGGGAACATCGAAGGTCGTGTCGGGATCCCAGCCGAGGACCTTCTTGGTCGCTGCGAGCTCTTCGCCGCCGAGGGCAGCGCCGTGGATCTTGCCGCTGTTCTGCTTGCCGGGGGAGGGCCAGCCGATGATCGTCTTGAGAATGATGATCGAGGGCTTGTCGGTGACGCCCTTCGCCTTCTCAATGGCCTCGTACAGCTCGTGTACGTCCTCGACGTACTGACCCGACTTCTTCCAGTCGACGGTCTGCACATGCCAGTCGTAGGCCTCGTAGCGCCCCGCGACATCCTCGGTCAGGGCGACGTTCGTGTCGTCCTCGATCGAGATCTGGTTGGAGTCGTAGATGACGACGAGGTTGCCGAGTTGCTGGTGACCGGCAAGCGAGGATGCCTCGCTCGTCACACCTTCTTCAAGGTCGCCGTCGGACGCGATGACGTAGATGAAGTGGTCGAAGGGCGACTCGCCGGCCGGTGCCTCGGGGTCGAAGAGGCCCCGCTCGTACCGCGCGGCGTAGGCGAAGCCGACCGAGGATGCCAGACCCTGGCCGAGCGGCCCTGTCGTGATCTCGACGCCCTTGGTGTGGCCGTACTCGGGGTGGCCCGGGGTCAGCGAGCCCCACGTGCGGAGCGACTTGAGGTCGTCGAGCTCGAGGCCGAATCCGCCGAGGTAGAGCTGGATGTACTGCGTGAGCGAGGAGTGACCGCACGAGAGGATGAAGCGGTCGCGGCCGGGCCAGTGCGTGTCAGTCGGGTCATGCTTCATGACCCGTTGATACAGCAGATAGGCCGCGGGAGCGAGGCTCATCGCCGTCCCGGGGTGTCCGTTACCGACCTTCTCTACGGCATCCGCCGCGAGAACGCGAGCGGTGTCCACCGCGCGCTTGTCGATCTCATCCCAACGCAGTTCCGTCACCGGATTGCCTTCCGTTCGAGAGGGGTGCGCCCTGAGACCACCGGTCCGCAGACCGCGTCACCACGGGAAGAGCAGCCGGCGCAGAGCGCGCGTGTGCTTTCAGCATAGCGATTCCGGTTCCCGCAGTGGGCCGTGTTTCGAAGCCGTAGAGGGGACCTCAGAGAACCAGCCTGCGGGCAATGCCATAGACTGGAAATCCCTGGGTGACGGCCGATAGTGAGGGCAATGGACATTTCCACGACGACGCGTGCGCAGCTCGCACCCGCATCGTTCGGCCGCACCGTCCGCGCCTATATCGCCCTGACCAAGCCGCGCGTTCTCGAGCTGTTGCTGGTGACGACGGTTCCCGTCATGATCCTTGCGCAGCAGGGGTTCCCGCCGCTGTGGCTCGTTGTCGCGACCGTCATCGGCGGCTCGGCAAGCGCCGGATCGGCAGCGACGTTCAACATGTACCTGGACCGCGATATCGACGCGCACATGCAGCGCACCGAGAACCGTCCCCTCGTCACCGGCGAGGTCTCTCCCCGTGGGGCGCTGATCTTCGCGTGGTCACTTGCCGTCGCGTCGACCTTGTGGCTCGGCTTCACGACCAACTGGCTCGCGGCAGCACTGTCGGCCGGCGCGATCTTCTTCTACGTCGTCATCTACACGATGATTCTCAAGCGCCGCACCGAACAGAACATCGTGTGGGGCGGCATCGCCGGATGCTTCCCGGTCCTGATCGGCTGGAGTGCCGTCACCGGATCGCTGGCGTGGCCCGCACTCATCCTGTTCTTGCTCGTCTTCCTGTGGACTCCGCCGCACTACTGGCCGCTGTCGATGAAGTACCGCGACCAGTACGACGAGGTGGACGTTCCCATGCTCGGCGCCACGCGCTCCGGCTCGCAGGTCGGCCTTCAGGTCATCCTCTACGCGTGGGCGACAGTCGTGACGTCGCTGCTGCTGATTCCCGTCGCCTCGATGGGGATCGTGTACACGGCATCCGCACTCGTCTTCGGCGGCTGGTTCATCTACGAGTCACATGTCCTCTACGCTCGCGCGGTGCGCGGCACGGAGCCGCGGCCCATGCGTGTCTTCCACGCATCCATCACGTACTTGACGCTGCTGTTCGTCGCGATCGCCGTCGACCCGCTGCTTCCGTTCTAGGAACGCCATCGCTCTCGTGCCCCGACGCGCACGAGAGAAGGCCCCGCCCGTCGAACGATGTTCGGCGAGCGGGGCCTTCTCTATCAGCCGGGGGCGGAGGTCAGCGGTTCTCCGGTGCCTCGGTGTCGGCCTGAGCGGCTGCTTCTGCTGCAGCCGCCGGCGGCGCGGTGTCGGTCGTTGAAGTCTCGACATCGGCATCCTCGAAGACCGGCGCCTGCTCGGCAGCGGGAGCCGCCTCCTCGACGATGACGGTTTCTTCGACGAAGGCAGTCTCGGCCACGGGGGTGGGCAGGGCCGAGCGGAGGGCGGCGAGGGTCAGCACGAGCAGCACACCGAGGATGCCGGCGCCCACCAGGACACCGCCGAATCCGATCCACGCGGGGCTCACGTACACCTGCTCGTAGGTGGCCGAACCATCCGCGAGCGTCGCACTCATCTCGCTCACCTTGGTCAGCACGAGCCAGAGCCCGACGCCGATGCTGGCGAGGGAGGCGAGAAGCAGCACCCAGAAGGGGACGCTGCGGGCAAGGCGATTGGTCATAGGGAAACTCCTGCGAAGGGATGGATTTCGGTCACGCCGAAGAGATCGGCGCGACCAGTCTGGTCCCTGGACGCGTGCTGTGTCGATGCGTCAGCTATGGATCGCCTGTGCGTCGGCGGGGTCCTCCGCGGTGTCAGACACCCTGACCGGCTGCTTGAGGTTCAGGACGAGTGCGGTCATCGCTGCGGCCAGGAGCGATGCCAGCACCATGTGAATGCCCACCGCCAGTGGGGGCAGTCCGTTGCGTGCTTGGAAGAGCCCGACGGCGATCTGGAGCACTTCCACGCCGAGAACTGCCTGGGTCCACGCCACCACGCGCGGTATCTCACGGCGCCGGCGATAGGCGAAGCCGAGCAGGACGAGAGTCATCGCGAAGAGCGCGTACGACGGCCAGGCGTGCACGTGCTCGAGGATCTCTGCATTGAAGCCGTTCCGTCCGGCATCTGCGTCGCCCGAGTGTGGGCCGGCCCCGGTGGTCAGGATTCCGAAGAAGATCGTGACCGCCAGCACGGCGGTGGTGGCGTGCACCCAGATCGCATGCACCGTGGTGACGACGCGTACGCGGGGACCGCCCGGCGTGCGCATGAGAACGAGGAAGGCTGCACACACCGCCACGAGGATGACCGAAGCGACGTAGTGGAATCCGACGATGAACGGGTTTAGTCCCGTCAGCACCGTGATGCCTCCGACCAGGGCCTGAGCGATGATGCCCAGCAACACCACCAGGGAGAGGACGAAAAGGTCGCGGCGCTCTCGACGCATCTTCAGAACGAAGACCAGAACGACGAGAGCGAGGATGCCGACAAGCCCTGTCAGCGTCCGATTCCCGAATTCGATGAACCCGTGAATACCCATCGCGGGCGTGTTCACGAGCGACTCCGCGGTGCAGGTGGGCCAGGTGGGGCATCCGAGGCCTGAACCGGTCAGGCGCACCGCGCCACCGGTTCCGATGATCAGCACCTCGGCGAGAAACGACAACCACGCGGCGACGCGGACGCGCCGATCGACATGGTCGGGAAGCCAGGCCCAGAACCTCCCGAGCAACGAAACGCGGGCGGGGGACGGGGACGGTGCGGACACGGTCTTCACTCCTGGGATCGCCCTGTGGGGGCGCGGCGTGCTCGGCCCGGGGGCGGGTCGATGCCTGTAGACTCGAAGGGTCTGATTCCGCGGAGAAATGCCGCAGGATCATCACCAGTCTAGGCGCGAGAATCCGCCGACGACGTGAAAGGGCCCGTAAGCGACATCCCCTCCGGTACTCCGCCGGGGGCGACGGATGTCGGTGCGGATGACACCGCAATGGCCGCGAAGGAGAAAACCGATGTCCGATGTGCTGATCGAGCGCCCCGAGCTCGAAGGCCTGGGAGTCTACGAGTTCGGCTGGCACGATACCGATGCCGCCGGCGCAGTGGCGCAGCGCGGAATCAACGAGGACGTGGTCCGTGGGATCTCGTCGTTGAAGTCCGAGCCCGAATGGATGCTGAAGACCCGCCTCAAGGGCCTGCAGTTGTTCGGCCGCAAACCCATGCCCACCTGGGGTGCTGACCTCAGCGCGATCGACTTCGACAACATCAAGTACTTCGTGCGCTCCACCGAGAAGCAAGCGCAGACCTGGGAAGACCTTCCCGAAGAGATCCGGAACACCTACGAACGTCTCGGCATCCCCGAGGCCGAGCGCCAGCGCCTGGTCGCCGGCGTTGCGGCGCAGTACGAGTCCGAGGTCGTCTACCACCAGATCCGCGAGGACCTGGAGGCGCAGGGTGTCATCTTCATGGACACCGACACCGCTCTGCGGGAGCACCCGGAGTTCTTCGAAGAGTACTTCGGCACCGTCATCCCCGCCGGTGACAACAAGTTCGCAGCCCTGAACACCGCGGTCTGGTCGGGGGGCTCCTTCGTCTACGTGCCGCCCGGTGTTCATGTCGAGATCCCGCTGCAGGCCTACTTCCGGATCAACACCGAGAACATGGGCCAGTTCGAGCGGACGCTGATCATCGCCGACGAGGGCTCGTACGTCCACTACATCGAGGGCTGCACGGCTCCGATCTACAAGAGTGACTCGCTGCACTCCGCGGTCGTCGAGATCATCGTGAAGAAGAACGCGCGCGTGCGCTACACGACGATCCAGAACTGGTCGAACAACGTCTACAACCTCGTCACCAAGCGTGCCGTTGCCCACGAGGGCGCCACGATGGAATGGATCGACGGCAACATCGGCTCCAAAGTCACGATGAAGTACCCGTCGGTCTTCCTCATGGGAGAGCACGCGAAGGGCGAGACCCTGTCCGTTGCCTTCGCCGGCCCGGGACAGCACCAGGATGCCGGCGCGAAGATGATCCACATGGCGCCGTACACGACATCCTCGATCGTCTCGAAGTCGATCGCGCGTGGCGGCGGACGCGCTGGCTATCGGGGTGAGGTCCGCGTTGACCCGAACGCTCACCACTCCGCCAACACGGTTCGCTGTGACGCGCTGCTGGTCGACACCGTTTCCCGCTCCGACACCTACCCGGCGATCGATATCCGCGTCGACGACGTGCAGCTCGGACACGAGGCGACGGTCTCGCGGGTGAGTGAAGAGCAGCTCTTCTACCTGCAGTCGCGGGGGCTCCCCGAGGATGAGGCCATGGCCATGATCGTCCGCGGATTCATCGAGCCCATCGCGCGCGAACTGCCGATGGAGTACGCCCTCGAACTGAACAAGCTCATCGAAATGAGCATGGAAGGCAGCGTCGGCTGAGATGACGACTACCGCACAGGCGTCGGCGACGGCGCCCGGATCGACCGCGCACACCGACGGGGGCTGGGACGTCGTTCCCGTCCAGACTCGCTCCGAACGCCCGCGTTCCTACGACCCCGCAGCGTTCGGCGCACCGACAGGCCGCGAGGTCAATTGGAAGCACAGCCCCATCGCGGCTGTCGCTCCGCTGTTCGCGGACGAGCCCGGCGACGAGGGTGCTGTCGGCATCACGGTCACCGGCCCGCTGGCGGCAGCCGGCCTCGCCATCGGCCAGGCCCCGCGCGGCGAGGCGTTTGTGCCCGAGGACCTGCCCAGCGCCATCGCGTGGCAGCGCTCGGCGGAAGCCCTGTACCTGAAGGTGCCAGCTGATGCCGAGCTCGATGAGCCGGTCGAAGTCGTCTTCACGGGCGCCGGCGCGTCGTTGCGTGCACATTCCCACGTCGTGATCGAAGCGGCCCCTCACTCGCGCGCGACAGTCGTGCTGCGCCACGAAGGTTCGGCGCGGTTCGCCCAGAACGTCGAGATCATCGTCCGTGACGGTGCGAACCTGACACTCGTCTCGCTGCAGCGGTGGGATGACGACGCGGTGCATGTCGCGGCGCATCAGGCCGTGGTGGGTCGCGACGCGACCCTTCGCCACACCGTGGTGAGCCTCGGCGGTGCGGTCGTGCGGGTGAACCCGTCGGTCGATCTCGCCGGCGCCGGATCCGAGGGCAAGCTCTACGGTCTGTCCTTCGCCGACGCCGGCCAGCACCTGGAAAGCCAGGTGTACGTCCACCACCGCGGCCCGAACACGACAGCAGACGTCCTCTATAAGGGAGCCCTGCAGGGCTCGAGCGCGCGCAGCGTTTGGGTCGGGGATGTGCTCATCGGACGAGACGCCGTCGGCACCGACTCGTACGAAGCCAACCGCAACCTCGTGCTGACCGATGGCGCGCGCGCCGACTCGATCCCGAACCTCGAGATCGAGACCGGCGACATCCAGGGTGCGGGTCACGCGAGCGCCACCGGCCGTTTCGACGACGAGCAGCTCTTCTACCTGCAGGCGCGAGGCATCACCGAAGAGGAAGCCCGCAGGCTCGTCGTGATCGGGTTCCTCAGCGACATCATCCAGCGCCTCGGCATCCCCGAGCTCGAGGCCGAACTCACCGAGGCGGTCACCGCCGAACTCGAACAGGAGGCGGCTGCGTGAGCGCCACCCGCGTGTGCTCGCTGAGCGAGCTGGAACAGGATGCCGCCAAGCGCGTCGTGGTCGACGGTGTTGCGATCGCCGTCGTCAAGGACTCAAACGGCGACGTCCACGCCATCGGGGACACCTGCACGCACGGGGACATCTCGCTTGCCGACGGCTTCGTCGAAGGGGAGACCCTGGAATGCTGGGCCCACGGCTCTGCGTTCTCTCTTCTGACCGGCAAGCCCCTGAACCTTCCCGCGTACGAGCCGGTGCCGGTGTACGAGGTCACGATCGAGGGCGACGACGTCCTGATCGACCCCGCCGTCACCAAGCCCGTCACCACAGACATCCACTGAAAAGGAACCCCATGGCTGTTCTCGAGATCCGCGACCTGCACGTCACGGTCGACACGGATGCCGGTGAGACCGAGATCCTCAACGGCATGACGCTCACGATTCGCACGGGCGAGACCCACGCGATCATGGGCCCCAACGGGTCGGGCAAGTCGACCCTCGCGTACACGATCGCCGGGCACCCCAAGTACACGGTGACGAGTGGCTCGATCACGCTCGACGGTGAAGATGTCCTCGAGATGTCTGTCGACGAGCGTGCGCGCGCGGGCCTCTTCCTCGCGATGCAGTACCCCGTCGAGATCCCCGGCGTGACCGTGACGAACTTCCTGCGCACCGCCAAGTCGGCGATCGACGGGCAGGCACCCGCCATCCGCACGTGGACCAAGGACGTCAAGAAGGCCATGGCGGACCTCCGCATGGACGAGAAGTTCGCGCAGCGCAACGTCAACGAGGGCTTCTCGGGCGGCGAGAAGAAGCGTCACGAGATCCTCCAGCTCGAACTCCTGAAGCCGAAGATCGCCGTGCTCGATGAGACCGACTCGGGTCTGGACGTCGACGCGCTCAAGATCGTTTCCGAGGGCGTCAACCGCGCCAAGGCCGAGACTGACATGGGCGTGCTGCTGATCACGCACTACACCCGCATCCTTCGCTACATCCACCCGGACTTCGTGCACGTCGTTGTCGGCGGTCGCATCGTCGAAGAAGGTGGTCCGGAGCTCGCAGACCGGCTTGAGTCCGAAGGATACGATCGCTTCCTCGAGCCCGCCGCTGGTTCCGGCGCCTAGGATCAAGTCATGACCGCGACTCTCAGCCCTGAGAAGTTCGACGAGGTCACCGAGGCTCTCAAAGACGTGATGGATCCCGAGCTCGGGATCAACGTCGTCGACCTCGGACTGATCTACGACCTCAGCTGGGATGACGAGAACGACGCTCTCGTCATCCACATGACGCTGACCTCTGCCGGGTGCCCGCTCACCGACGTTCTCGAGGAGCAGACCGCACAGGCTCTCGACGATGTCGTGGAACGCTTCCGCATCAACTGGGTGTGGATGCCGCCATGGGGGCCCGAGCGCATCACGGATGACGGACGCGACATGATGCGCGCCCTCGGCTTCGCCATCTGAACCGATCACTCGTCTGGCCGTGCCCTCACCCGGCCGTGCCGCGGATAAGGTGGCGACGTGACAGCTCCCGCTCCGGCTCGCGCCACAACACGGCCCGGTTTCATCTACTTCCTCGGGCGGCTCGTGCTTCGGCCGCTGTTCTGGATCCTGTATCGCCCGCGCATTGTCGGGCGAGCGAACGTGCCCGCACGCGGACCCGTCCTGCTCGCGAGCAACCACCTGTCATCCCTTGACACCGTCATCATCCCGACCTCGGCTGCGCGTCCGGTGCAGTTCCTGATCAAGTCGTCGTACTTCACCCGGTCCGGCGCACTCGGGCGGTTCATGCGCTGGTTCTTCACGTCGATCGGCGGCGTGCCGGTGTACCGTGCAACGGGCCGTGACGCTCGCGCGGCGCTCGACGCCGGTGCCGGCATCCTGCGAGCCGGCAGCGTCTTCGCCGTCTTTCCCGAAGGCACGCGTTCTCGCGACGGCAGGTTGCACGAGGGGCACGGGGGAGCGGCGTGGATGGCGTACGACACCGGCGCGACGGTCCTCCCCGTGGGTCTGATCGGTACCGGCACCATCAGGCCGTTGAGTCATCTGGTGCCGGGCAGGCCCCGAATCGAAGTGCGCTTCGGTGAGCCGCTCGATCTCTCCGATCTGGATGGCGTCCCGGCAGGGAAGGCCCGGCGGGAGATCACCGAGCGCACGATGAGCGCCATCGCCGCACTCACCGGGCAGGAGCGTTCGGGCCAGGTGAACGCGAGCTCGCGCGACTGAACGCCAGGCGGCGCGCCGAAACCGCATTCCTCTGGATGCCGAACTCGGGCCCCCACTATGGTGAGGCCGTGGACACCCTCATCTTCGGCCTGCTGCTCGCGGTGGCCCTCGTCATCATCCTCTCCAAGAGTCGGTGGTTGGTCATCGGCTCGTGGGCCATCGCCGCGCTTGCCGTGCTCGGTCTGTTCGCGTACCACGCGACCGACGTGTTGGAGTTGAGCTTCTGATGGCCGCCCCGCTCATCGTTCGCAAGCTCTCGTTCTGGGCCTTCGTGGCCTTCCTGGTCGCCTATGTCGGCATCCTGTCGATGGCGATGTTCGTCTTCCAGTTCGGTCTCGGCGAACTACCGTGCCCGCTGTGCATCCTGCAGCGGATGGGCATGATGTTGGCAAGCCTCGGGGCGCTGTACGTCGTCGTCCGCGCGCTGCGTGGCGAGCTTCTGCTGCGCGAGCTTGCGACCGGCCTCGGACTTGCCATTCTCGGTGCCGTCGTGGGCGCGGTGATCTCGATCCGCCAGATCCTGCTGCACATCCTGCCCGGTGATCCGGGATATGGCGAGGCGGTTCTGGGCCTGCACCTGTACACCTGGGCTCTCATCACGTTCGTCGTCGTGATCGTGTTCGCGGGCGTCGTCGCAGTCTTCGCGCAGGACGTGCTGCCGGTGGCGCCGGCCACTCCCTGGCTGCGCATTCTCGCCTGGGTCGTGGTGTGGGCGTTCGTCGCCACGATCGCGATCAACCTCGTGGTTGTGTTCGCCGAAGAGGGCTTCAACTGGGTGCTTCCGGATGACCCGTCCCGGTACCTCCTGTTCGGCTGAGGTTCGTGCTGTCGGCCTAAGCCTCGTGTTCGCCGCTCCGCGGGGTGCCGGCCACGGGGACATGCCCTCGCGGGCTTCGCCCGCTCCCGCCAGGCCCGGTGCCAGCCCCGTGGCCGGCACCCCGCTGCGCGGCTCCCTCGGGAACGGGTGGGCCTGCTGTTTCCGCTCGCAGGACTAGGCTCGGAGAATGACCGTGAGTCCCCTCCAGGCCCTCCCGATCGAGCGATTGCGTGAGCGGACGAGCACGAAGTGGCGCGCCTATCCCGCCGATGTGCTGCCGCTGTTCGTCGCAGAGACCGACTTCCCGCTTGCGCCGGCGATCACGGCGCGTCTGCGCGCGGCAGTGGAGATCGGTGACACGGGATACACGCCACCGAAGCCGGGGATCGCTGAGGCGTACGCCGGGTTTGCGGGGCGGCGCTACGGCTGGGAGGTCGACCCTGCACACATCCGCTCGACGGGCGACGTGGTCATGGGTCTCGTCGAGATCCTCAGAGCCACGATCTCGCCCGGTGACCGCGTCGTCATCACGCCTCCCGTGTACCCGCCGTTCTACGACCTCATTCCGGAAGCGGGGGGAGTCGTCGAGCGGGTGCCGTTACTCGCGGATGCCGGATACGCCCTGGACCTGGCAGGCATCGAGGCGGCGCTGGCCGGAGGCGCCCGCGCGGTTCTGCTGTGCAACCCGCACAACCCCACCGGCACCGTGCACTCCCGCGAGACGCTCGCAGCCCTCGCCGGGATCGCTGCACGCCACGGTGCGATCGTCGTCAGCGACGAGATCCACGCGCCCCTGGTTCATGCGCCGGCGACGTTCACGCCGTTTCTGAGCGCATCGCCACTCGCGGCATCCGTCGGATATGCGGTTGCGAGCGCGAGCAAGGCCTTCAATCTTGCGGGTCTGAAGTGCGCGCTCATGCTCACTGCCGCTGATGACACGCGACGCGTCGTGCAGGAGTTGCCGAAGGAAGTCGAGTGGCGAACGGGTCACTTCGGTGCACTGGCAGGCGTCGCGGCCTTCGCGCCCGAGAGCGATGAGTGGCTGGATGCCTTGCTCGCCGCGCTCGACGCGAACCGGCGCCTGCTCGCTGACCTGCTCGCCGAACACGTACCGGCGGCGCGGTATAAGATCCCCGATGCGGGATACCTCGCGTGGGTCGATCTGTCGGGTCTGGGGTGGGGCGAGGACCCCGCAGAGCGGATCCTCACCGAGGCGCGAGTCGCCGTCCACCACGGTCCGACCTTCGGCGACGAGGGTCGAGGGTTCGTGCGGGTCAACTTCGGGTGCTCGCCGGAAGTGCTCCGCGACGCGATCGAACGAATTGGCGCCCTCTCCCGCTGAACCTCAGCGCTTCTTTGCGGCGTCGATCCGCCGTACGAGGGCCCACGCGCCGGGGATCAGAAGTGCGGCGAAGCCAGCCTTGATCAGGCCGGGAACGATGAACGGCCACAGACCTGCGTCGAGCACGCCGGCGGGCGAAATGTCCTGGCCCATCACGGTCGACAGGATGAAGGCCATGTAGGGGATGCCGATGACGAACGGGATGACGCTGGCGATCACGAATCCCGTGAAGGCGAGCAGGGGCTTGCGATCCCAGGCGCGCTCAGCGAACCATCCGGCGACGAACGCCGCGGGGATGAAGCCCAGGATGAACCCGAACGAGGGGGCGAGCAGATAAGCGGGACCTGCGACTGGCCCCGCGAAAACCGGCAGGCCGAGCAGACCGACGAACATGTAGGTCGTCATCGCGGCAGCACCTCGAGCAGACCCCAGCGCAGCGCCAACAAGAATGACGCCGAGAGTCTGTCCCGTGATCGGGATCGGCCCGATGAAGAACGACACCTTCGCCAGAAGCGCCACGACGGCGACTCCCGCCAGCACGAGTCCGGCGTCGATGGCGAACGCGCGTGCCCGCGAGGAGGGGCGGGCGATGATGTCGGCGAGAACCCGGGTGCGCGTAGCCGGTGCTGCGGCAGTCGTCATGGTGCTCCTTGATCGGTGGGAAGCCAGGCGGAGGGGTATTGCGACTTATACTAGGGGGCTGGCCATCGGCCCCTTTGTACCCTTCTCACCGAATGAAACGGAGCTTTGCTGTGCTCTCCGTGCACGACCTCGAGATTCGCGTGGGAGCCCGGGTGCTCATGTCGGACGTCACGTTCCGCGTGGGCGCGGGCGACAAGGTCGGGCTCGTGGGCCGCAATGGTGCCGGCAAGACGACACTCACGAAGGTGCTCTCGGGTGACCTTCTGCCGGCTGGCGGTCGCGTGGATCGCAGCGGGGAGCTCGGGTACTTGCCCCAGGACCCGCGGTCGGGCAATCCCGAAGACCTCGCCCGCACCCGAATCCTGGACGCGCGTGGGCTCGGTCAGCTCGCCATCGGAATGCACGAGGCGAGCCTCGCGATGGCCGATGACGACGCCGATGTCGCGGCGCGCGCCATGCGCCGGTATGGATCGCTCACCGAGCGCTTCGAGGCGCTGGGCGGGTACGCCGCCGAGGCTGAAGCCGCCTCGATCGCCCACAACCTGGCGCTGCCCGACCGCATCCTCGACCAGCCGCTCAGCACGCTTTCGGGTGGTCAGCGCCGTCGCATCGAACTTGCCCGCATCCTGTTCTCGGACGCGCAGACGATGATCCTCGATGAGCCGACGAACCACCTGGATGCCGACAGTGTGGTGTGGCTGCGAGAGTTCCTGAAGAACTACAAGGGTGGCCTCATCGTCATCTCGCACGATGTCGAGCTCGTCGGTGAGACCGTCAACCGCGTCTTCTATCTCGATGCGAATCGCCAGGTCATCGACATCTACAACATGTCGTGGAAGAACTATCTGCGCCAGCGCGTGGCCGACGAGGAGCGCCGCAAGAAGGAGCGTGCGAACGCCGAGAAGAAGGCGACGGCGCTGCAGCAGCAGGCAGCGAAGTTCGGGGCCAAGGCGACGAAGGCCGCGGCAGCCCACCAGATGCTCGCACGGGCCGAGAAGCTTCTTTCGGGGCTCGACGAGGTGCGGCAAGAAGACCGCGTCGCCAAGCTCCGCTTCCCGAAGCCCGCAGCGTGCGGCAAGACGCCGCTCATGGCATCCGGCCTGTCGAAGTCGTACGGATCGCTGGAGATCTTCACGGATGTCGACCTCGCGATCGACCGCGGATCCAAGGTTGTCGTGCTGGGTCTCAACGGCGCCGGGAAGACGACACTGCTGCGCATCCTCGCCGGAGTCGATCGTCCCGACACCGGGCAGATCGAGCCCGGGCACGGTCTGAAGATCGGGTACTACGCGCAGGAGCATGAGAACCTCGATGTGGGCCGCTCCGTACTCGACAACATGATGTCCGCGGCGCCCGACATCACCGCGACCGAAGCGCGCAAGGTGCTGGGGTCGTTCCTGTTCACGGGGGACGATGTGCTCAAGCCGGCCGGCGTGCTCTCGGGCGGGGAGAAAACCCGCCTGTCGCTCGCGACACTGGTGGTCTCGAGCGCCAACGTGCTGCTGCTGGACGAGCCGACGAACAACCTCGACCCGGCATCCCGCGATGAGATCCTCGGCGCGCTTGCTCACTACGAGGGCGCCGTCATCCTGGTCTCGCACGACGAGGGCGCTGTCGAGGCGCTCAACCCCGAGCGGGTCCTCATTCTGCCCGACGGTGTTGAAGACATCTGGGGTCGCGACTATATCGACCTCATCACGCTCGCGTGACGCTCGCCCTCGGTCGTCCCACTCTGCGAACTACTGGGGGAGCCGGTCGAGGATCTCGTCTTCCTCGGCCATATCGCGGTCGCGACGGCGCTGGCCGCGCGGGGGACGGGGGGAGTCGTCTGCTTCCTCCCGACGGTGACGAATCTCGGTGCGAATCACATAGCCGATGAAGAAGAACCCCATGACGGCGAACAGGATCCACTGAATCGCATACGACAGGTAGGGCCCGGGGTCATCGGAGGGGGATTCCAGCGGATTCGGGAGGGATGCCGCGGTCGGCGACTCCGAGACCATCACACCGTAGGCGCTCGTGATGAAGGCGGGATCGCCCCCGAGCTCCTCTGCGATGAGGGGAAGGTGGATCGTCGGCACTTGGCCCTCGGGGGCGTCGGTTCGGCCGGATCGGGGGAGCGACTCGCCCGGCCGCAGCCGCGCGATCACCTCGACGGTCCCTGCCGGGGGCGCGGGGATCGCACTCGGATCACTGTCTTCGGCGGGCGGTACCCAACCGCGGTTGATGAGCAGGATCCGGCCATCCGTGGTCTGGAACGGCACCAGTACCTCGAAGGCGGCAGTACCGCCGTGCGGGCGGTTCCTCACCAGCACGGTGTCATCGACGAGATAGGTCCCCTCGAGCGCAACCGGGTGCCACTCGTTATCGACCGGTAGCTCCCCGGTCGCAGGAACCAGATCATCAAGCGTCGCCGGTTCGGCGTCGTAGTTGGCCTCGACGAGCGCAAGCTGCTGCGAGCGCTCAGCGTTGCGCGTGAACTGCCAGTTCGACAGAAATCCGCACGCTATCGCGAACAGCACCGCGACGGCGACGTACGCCGTCCACCGCACCGCCGCGGGCGCCCTGTGCCCTGCCGCCGGCGCCTCGTGCTCTGCCGCGGGCGCCTCGTGCTCACTCACGCCTGTTCCGCCGCGAATGCGTCAACGCTCACCGGGAACGAGCGGGCAGTGAGGAACTCGCGCAGGTAACCGACATGCTCATCGCACGCGAGCCAGGTCTTGCTGCGATCTCCCGTGTGGATTCGCGGGTTTCGCCACCGGATGCTCCAGCGCGCGGCCTCTCGGCATCCGGCGCGCGAACAGATCGTCTCGGAGCCCGGTGACGCGGATTCAGCTCTCACCCGCGCGCTCCTGCGGACTCTCGTCGATTCGGATCACTTGCGGCGCTTGCGTAGCAGCGGGGGACGGTGCCGCGCTGGGCGCGGGAGCCTCGATCATGCGCTCCGGTCCGAGTGCCGTGGGTGCCGTCATGTCGGCGCTGACGTTGGCGATGACGACGGCGAGGTACGGCAGGAAGATCGCCATGGCCGCAAAGACCCAGGTGTACCAGCTGTAGGGCGTGACGAACAGGACGAGGGCGAAGCAGACGAGACGGATCGCCATCATCACGAGATACGTCGTCGACCGCTTGCCGGCGTCCTCTTTCGGTGCCCGGGGAAGGGACGTCGCCGGTTGCGGCTTTGCTGATGATTTCACGGTGCTACCAGAGTACGCCGCGCGGCCCCGACGGGATCCGTCGGGGCCGCGCTGATGTGGTGCGTCTCAGGATCGGTAGCTCGTCATCCCTGCGGTGCCGACGGCGACGAAGAAGAGCACGAGTGCGATGATGCCCAGGATCCACAGGCCGAGCGAGACCCAGCCGATGATGACGCCGGCGAGCCCCAGCCCACGGCCGCCCTCGCCCGTCTGCTTGATCTGGCTCAGCGACATGTGGCCGGTGATGATCCCGACGATCTGGCCGATGATGGGGATCACGAACACGCCCACGAGCGATGACACGAGCGACACGATCGCCAGCGTGTTGGTCTTGGGGCCCTGCGGGTACGCGGCGTACGCCGGAGCCGCGCCGTAGGCGGGCGGAGCCGCCGGCGCACTGTACGCGGGGGGTGCGGGCGGGGCCGGCGGCGGATACGCAGCGGGAGCCGTCGGCGCCGGCGGTACCGGAGCTGCCGCTGGCGGCTGTTCCTCGGGGGTTGCGGGGGAGTTCTGGTCGCTCACAGTTCGGCCTTTCTGACACGCATCCGCACGATCATTCGTGCTTCCACCAGCGTTCCAGTCGCCCCCGGGCGTGTCAACGTGGACGGTAGTCTGGGGCGGTCCCGCTCACACCGCGGGTCGAATCGACCGCAGGAGCTGCTTCATGTCCACCGATCACGTCGTTCTCGTTACCGGAGGCAATCGCGGCATCGGTCGCGCCATCGCCGAGCGTTTCGTCGCGGAGGGGTACCCCGTCGCCGTGACCGCGCGTTCTGGAGAGGGCCCCGCCGGTACGCTGACGGTTCGCGCTGATGTCACGGATGCCGCGGCCGTCGACGCCGCTTTCGCCGAGGTGGAAGAGAAGCTCGGACCCGTGACGATCGTCGTCGCAAACGCCGGGATCACGAAGGACACTCTGCTGCTGCGTATGAGCGAAGACGACTTCGATTCGGTGGTGGCGACGAATCTCGGCGGCGCATTCCGTGTCGTCAAGCGGGCGGCGAAGGGGATGCTGCGAGCAAAGTGGGGACGCGTCATCCTGATCTCGAGCGTCGTCGGCCTTTACGGCTCGCCCGGACAGATCAACTACGCCTCGTCGAAGAGTGGGCTTGTGGGCTTCGCCCGCTCGCTGACGCGCGAGCTGGCTGGCCGCGCTATCACCGCGAACGTGGTTGCGCCCGGCTTCATCGAAACCGACATGACTGCTGAGCTGCCGGAGGAGACCCAGGCTCAGTACAAGGCGACGATTCCTGCGGGCCGGTTCGCGACTCCCGACGAGGTAGCCGGCGTCGTCACCTGGCTCGCCTCAGACGATGCCGCCTACATCTCGGGAGCGGTCATCCCGGTCGATGGCGGATTGGGTATGGGGCACTGACCCCGCTCAGGTCTCCCTGATGGCGGCGACGAGGTGCTTAGCGAGCTCATCGGGAACCGAGAACTGCGGCCAGTGACCCGAGTCGATCTCGACGATCGAGAGGTGCTCGCTGGCGGCGAGCTCTGCTGCCCACGCCGGCGGTTCCTCAAGCAGGCCACTGATCTCGTCGGCGCTGGCAGTACCCATCAGGATGGTCATCGGCACGCGGTGACGTCGCTCGTCTGTGAGCGTGATCGCGTCGGTCGGCACGCGTGCTGGCACCGAGAGCGCCCGCTTCGCCACGTCGGCTCGCACCGCCTCGGAGAGATCCCGGATCTCCGGGTTCTCGAACGTGTCCCACCCGGGGAAGGGCACCACGCCGTCGACGACGGGGAACTCCCAGATCATCCCGCCAGGGGTCGGCGGGAGCGTGTCGACCAGGATCACCCGCGTCACCCGGTCCACGCGACGGTCTGCAGCGCCCCATGCGACGTTGCCCCCTCCGCTATGGCCGACGAGCACGACGTCACCCTCGAGCCCGTCGATCATCGCGACGACGGCATCCACCCAGTCGGCGATGCCGATCTCACCGGAGGCGTCGGCCGGTTCGCCAACCCCCGGAAGCGTCACAGGATGCGGCTCGTGGTCGGCGTCGCGAAGCGCCGGAACAATGTCGTCCCACGATGACGCGTCGAGCCAAAGGCCGGGGATCAGAATGATGTGCATGTCGTCACGCTAGTCCTGGCATCCGACACAGACCATCGATTGAGGCGCGACCCATCGTCCGCGGTGGCGCTCAGCGGGGGAGGAGCGGGAGGATCTCGCGCAGATCGACCGGGTCGATCACGACATTCGCAAGCTCTCGGACTGTCGGCTTCGCGTTGAAAGCCACGCCCAAGCCCGCCGCCGCCATCATGCGTAGATCATTGGCGCCGTCGCCCACCGCGATCGTCCGCGAGAGGGGTAGCTCAAGCACACGCGCCCACTCGCGCAGGGTTGCTGCCTTCCCCTCGGCATCGATGATCTCACCGTCCACGGCTCCTGTCAGAGCACCATCGGAGGCGGCTAGGCGATTTGCTCGCCAGCGATCCACCCCGAGTGCGGGTGCGATGTGATCGAGCACCTCGTGGAAACCGCCGGACACGACACCGACAACGCCGCCGCGGTCGTGGACACCAGCGATGAACTCGGATGCCCCGAGCGTCGGCTCCACGCGCGCGAGCACGCGCTCGAACGCAGCAAGCGGAACTCCTGTCAGAGCAGAAACGCGTGTTCGCAGGCTCGCAGCGAAGTCCACCTCGCCGCGCATCGCGGCCTCCGTCGCGGCAGCGACCTCCGCTCCGCGACCAGCCTCATCCGCGATGAGCTCGATCACCTCGTTACGCAGCAGCGTCGAATCGGCATCGAGGACGACAAGGAAACGGGCTGGCATCACCCGACTACGCTACCGGCCCGGTCGTGCTGAGCCGGAACGGGAAGATCAGCGCTCGACGACGACGCCCTTGCCGACCACCGTGATTCCGGAGTCGGTGACGGTGAATCCACGCTCGAGGTCATGGGCCCGGTCGACCCCGATCGTGGCGCCGTCTGCGACCACGACGTTCTTGTCCAGGATTGCGCGGTGAACGCGCGCACCCGGTCCCACGCGCACATAGTCGAACAGCACGGCATCCGTGATGGTCGACCCGCCAGCTGCCAGAGTCCACGGCCCGACGACGCTGCGCTCCAAGTGCGTCCCGGAGAGCACTGAACCGAGCGAAACCACCGAATCGATGGCGGTCCCGATCCTTCCGACCGAGTCGCGCACGAACTTCGCCGGCGGCGAGTTGACCGTCTGCGAGTGAATCGGCCAGTCGGTGTTGTAGAGGTTGAACACCGGGAGCGTCGAGATCAGATCCATGTGCGCGTCGAAGAACGAGTCGATGGTTCCGACGTCGCGCCAGTACGACCGGTCCCGATCCGTAGAGCCCGGAACGTCGTTGAGCTTCATGTCATACACGCTCGCTTCGCCGCGGTCGACGAAATACGGCACGATGTCGCCGCCCATGTCATGGTTCGATGTCGGGATCTCGCCGTCGGCCTCGACGGCCTCGATGAGGGCATCCGTGTCGAAGATGTAGTTACCCATCGACGCCAGCACCTCGTGCGGAGCATCCGCCAAACCGCTCGGATTCTGCGGCTTCTCGAGGAACTCGCGGATCCGCGTCGAACCGGGCTCGACATCGATGACGCCGAACTGGTTCGCCAGGCCGATCGGTTGGCGGATGCCGGCAACAGTCGCCCGCGCGCCCGATGCGATGTGGGCGTCGAGCATCTGGCGGAAGTCCATGCGGTAGACGTGGTCGGCGCCGATGACGATGACGATGTCGGGTTGTTCGTCGATGATGAGGTTCATCGACTGCAAGATCGCATCGGCAGACCCCGAGAACCAGCGCTTGCCCAGCCGCTGTTGGGCAGGCACCGACGTGACGTAGGAGCTCAGCATCGGGGACATCCGCCAGGTCTGGGAGATGTGTCGGTCGAGGCTGTGCGACTTGTACTGCGTGAGCACAACGATCTGCCGAAGCCCCGAATTGATCAGGTTCGAGATAGCGAAGTCGATCAAACGGTACTGACCGCCGAAGGGAACAGCGGGTTTGGCTCGGTCGGCGGTCAGCGGCATCAGCCGCTTGCCCTCTCCACCGGCGAGGACGATTCCAAAGATCTTGGGCGACGTAGCCATACCCCCAACACTATGCCGCCCCACGACCCTGTACTAGCGTTCGACACATGCGCGTCGACATCGTCACCAAGGAGTATCCGCCCGAGATCTATGGAGGCGCAGGCGTCCACGTCGCGGAGCTCGTCAAAGCCCTCCGCGCGCTACCCGCAACCGATGCACCGGGCCATGAGCCGCTCGAGGTTCAGGTGCGTGCGTTCGGCGCTGACCGCGACGAGACTGATACGACGTCCTACGTCACACCCGCGGAGTTGCGTGATGCCAACGCGGCGATTCAGACGATGGGCACCGATCTGCTCATCGTCGATGACGTCGCTGGTGCCGCCGTCGTTCACTCTCACACCTGGTACGCCAACTTCGCCGGGCACATCGCCGGCCTCCTCAACGGCATCCCGCACATCGTCACCGCGCACAGTCTCGAGCCGCTTCGTCCCTGGAAGGCGGAGCAGCTCGGTGGCGGGTATGCGGTCTCGAGCGAAATCGAGCGCACCGCCTACCACGGGGCTGCGGCGATCGTGGCGGTCAGTGAAGGCATGCGTGCCGACATCCTGCGCAGCTACCCCGGCCTCGACCCCGCGACCGTCCGGGTCATCTACAACGGCATCGACACCGAGCAGTGGCATCCGGTCGAGGATGCCGAGACGCTTGCTGCGCTCGGCATCGATCCGACCCGACCCTCCGTCGTCTTTGTCGGGCGCATCACCCGCCAGAAAGGCCTGCCGTACCTCCTTCGCGCAGCCGAGCTCCTCGACCCGGAGGTGCAGCTGATCCTGTGTGCCGGCGCTCCGGATACCCCTGAGATCCTCGCCGAGGTCGAGGGTCTTGTCCGCGGCCTGCAGGAGACTCGGGATGGGGTCGTCTGGATCGACCGACACCTCAGCCGGCACGAGCTGTGCGTAGCGCTGACAGCGGCGACGACCTTCGTGTGCCCCTCGATCTACGAGCCCCTCGGCATCGTGAACCTCGAGGCGATGGCATGCGGAGCAGCCGTCGTCGGCACCGCTACCGGCGGCATCCCGGAAGTCGTGGTCGACGGTGTGACGGGCAGGCTCGTGCCCATCGAGCAGGTCTCGGACGGCACCGGAACGCCACTGGATCCCGAGGCTTTCGTTGCCGACTTGGCCCGCGTTCTGAGCGAGGTCGTGAGCGATCGTGAGGCGGCGAAGGCCTACGGGCAGGCGGGTCGAGAGCGCGCGACGACCGCGTTCAGTTGGCAGCGCATCGCGGAGCAAACCGCCGCGCTGTACGCAGAGGTGATCCGCGGCTCCCGATAGGCTTGACGGCATGGCTCAGGTGCTCGAATTCTCCGACGTCGTCGTTCGCAGAAACGCCCGAGACATCATCGATCACATCGACTGGACCGTGTCCGACGATGAGCGATGGGTCGTCCTCGGCCCCAATGGGGCGGGCAAGACGACTCTGCTCGAGCTGTGTGCATCGCTCCTTCATCCCACCTCTGGTCGCGTGAGCATCCTGGGGGAGCGGATTGGGCGGACCGACGTCTTCGAGTTGCGCCCACGCGTGGGTTTTGCCTCGACATCCATGGCGCGTCGCATCCCGCCGGATGAGACGGTGCTGGATGTCGTGATGACCGCTGCCTATGCGGTCATGGGTCGCTGGCGCGAAGAGTACGACCAGGTCGATATCCGTCGAGCGATGCGAGTCCTTGCCGAGTGGCAACTCGACGATCTCGCAACGCGAACGTTCGGAACACTCTCTGACGGCGAGCAGAAGCGTGTGCAGATCGCTCGGTCGGTCATGACAAACCCCGAACTGCTGCTGCTGGATGAGCCCACCGCGAGCCTGGACCTGGGCTCGCGCGAGGAACTTCTCACACTTCTGAGCGGTTACGCTGCCGAGCCGACGACTCCCGCCATGGTCATGGTCACCCACCACGTGGAAGAGATCCCGGTGGGCTTCACTCACGTGCTGTTGCTCCGCGACGGTGCCGTCGTCGCTGCGGGACCGTTGCGCGAGACTCTGACCGAGGACGCGCTCAGCACGGCGTTCGGGGTGCCGATCGCTCTGCATCAGGAGGCTGGCCGTTACGCGGCGCGAGCGAGGACCTTGTGATCGGCATCCGCACGCGAACCTGGTAGACTCGTCCTTTGGTGCCAGCGCACCGCAGACTTTCTTTCCCTATCTCGGCAAGGAACCCCATGAAGACTGACATTCACCCCGACTACCAGGCTGTCGTGTTCCGCGACCTCGGTTCCGGCGAGACCTTCCTCACGCGTTCGACGGTCAGCAGCGACAAGACGATCGAACTCGACGGCGTGGAGTACCCCGTCATCGACGTCGAAATCTCCTCGGCATCGCACCCGTTCTACACGGGCAAGCAGCGCATTATGGACTCGGCCGGTCGCGTCGAGAAGTTCAACCAGCGCTTCAAGAACTTCGGCGGCTCGAGCAAGTAAGCCCGAATCGCACACGACGAAGACCTCGCTTTCGAGCGGGGTCTTCGTCATTATGGGCCTGCCCGACCAGATGAGGTACGGTCACTAGACTCGTCGGGTGCCCGCCCCGCATCCGTACGCCGCGCTCCTGGACGAGATACCGGTGACACGTCGCGAAGTGCCGGTACTCGGGGGGACCACCGTGTTCTGGGAGTACGGGCCCGCTGACGCGCCGATCACGATCGTCGCTGTGCACGGCTTTCGCGGCGAACACCACGGTCTCGAGCCCGTCGTCGCCTACCTCCCGGACGTCCGCGTCATCTCGCCGGACCTCCCCGGCTTCGGCGAGACGGCGCCGGTTCCCGGGCGCCGTCACGACCTCGCCCTCTACGCCGAGTGGCTGACCGACTTCGTCGCCCGTGTCGCGCCGGGGGCCGTCATCCTCGGTCACTCCTTCGGCTCGATCGTCGTTTCGGCCGCCGTGGCCGGGGGGTTGGCGACGCCCCGCGTGATCCTTGTCAATCCGATCGGCGCACCCGCGCTGGAGGGCCCGCGCGGCATCCTCACGAGGCTTGCTGTCTTCTACTACTGGGCCGGGGCACGGATGCCGAGCCGGGCGGGCACAGCCCTGTTGCGCAACGGCGTTGTGGTGCGGGTCATGAGTGTCTCCATGGCCAAGACGAAGGACCCGGAGCTCCGCCGGTTCATCCATGACCAGCACGACACGTACTTCTCCCGCTTTGCCGACCGGGACGTGCTGCACGACGCGTTCGTGACCTCGGTCTCCCACGACGTTCGGGAGTTCGCGCCGCAGATCTCTCAGCCAACGTTGCTGATCGCCGCCGACCGCGACGACATCACCCCCATCGAGGCCGAGCGTGTGCTCGCGGGACTGTTTGCTGACGCGAACCTCGTGGAGATCCCCGATGTGGGCCACCTCATCCACTATGAGACGCCACAGGTTGCGGCAGCGGCGGTCAGGAGCTTTCTTGGGCTCGACGAGCTCGATACGCGATGACATTCATGCGGTTGCCACAGTTGCCGGTGTCGCAGTAGCGCTTTGAGCGATTGCGAGAGAAATCGACCAGCACACCCTCGCAGTCATCAGCCTCGCAGACGAGCACGCGGTCATACTCGTCCATGCGAATGACCTCCACGAACGCCATGGCGGTCTCGACGAGGATGCGGGTGGCCAGGTGTGCATCGTCATCCGACGCGTGCACATGCCAGTCGTAGTCGTCGTGGATCACGAGTTGGGGGAGGGCTTCGCCATCGCGAAGCATCGCGTTGACCAACGGGACGGCGCTTTCGCGGTCGACATCCCACAGTGAGCGCAGCCGAATGCGGATGCTGCGCACCGCCTCTCGCTCCTGCCTCGTGCGCGAAATCCTGCCGCTGTACGGGTACCGCGCAAGGAAGGCCTCGTACTCGTCCGCGGTCGTCAGAGTGTCTTCGTCGCCGTTGAGCGGCAGGGTGTTGACCAGGTCGACGGCCGCGCGCAGGGCCATCTCGGTGTCATGGATAAAGACCATGTTGACTCCTGACATTCCGAGGGCTACTGTTTCGTTCGTGACCAGTGTGTCACGAGTGTCAACCCCTTTCACTCCTGACAGGCCGCCCATGTCCGCTCCGACCACTCCGGTCCCCGTTCTCGTTGCCCCCGCGGGCCGGCACTCGTCGGTGGCTGGGCTTGCGATCGGTCTGCTCTCTGCCCTGAGCTTCGCGTCCTCGGGGAGCTTCATGAAGCCGCTCATGGAGGCGGGCTGGAGTCTGGGCGCGACCCTGTTGCTGCGTATGGGTGGCGCGGCGCTGATTCTCGCGCCCGTTCTGATCGTTACGATCCGTCGCCGGCCCGGCTTTCTTCGCAAGCACGGACTGCTGATCATCGCGTTCGGGCTCACGGGAGTGGCCGGGTGTCAAATCTTCTACTTCGCCGCGCTGCAACGGATGCCGGTGGCGATGGCCCTCCTCATTCAGTACCTCGCCCCGGTCCTTCTCGTCGGGCTCGCCTGGGTTCGGACCCGGCGCGCACCCACGCGTCGCATTCTGGCGGGCTCTGTTCTTGCGATCGTTGGGCTCGTACTCGTCGTCGACATCGCTGGTGCAAGCTTCGACCTGATCGGCACCCTGCTGGCTTTGGCCGCTGCGGCCTGTACCGCCGCGTACTTTCTCATCGCCGAGAAGACCGGCGACGACATCCCGCCCCTCGCGCTGGCCTCGGGCGGCCTCATTACCGGCGCTCTTCTCATGGGTGTGCTGGTCGGCACCGGCCTCTTTGCGTTCACCGCACCGGCCGTCGACGTTGTGTTGGCCGGCGTGAGCGTTCCCTGGTACATCCCGATCGTATGGGTGATCGTCGTGGCAACCGCCGGAGGCTACGCGTTCGGAGTGCGAGCGGGATCGATGCTCGGATCCCGCGTCGCATCGTTCGTCGGGCTCACCGAAGTGCTGTTCGCCCTGCTGATCGCGTGGCTTGTGATCGCCGAAGTCCCGACCGTCATGCAAGCTGTCGGGGGAGCGATGATCTTGGCAGGCGTGATCCTGGTGCGATCCGACCCGGGTGAGGCCGCGAAGGAGGAGGCGGCTAGCGTTCCCCTCGTGCCAGCTCCATGAGCGGGCGCACGCGGTAACCGATCACCTCACCCATCGCGAGCGAGGTCTCGGTGCGCTCCACACCCTCGATCGCGAGGATGCGGGCGTCGGTGTCGAACAGATGCTGTGTGTCGCGGCACGCGACCCGCACGAGCAGATCCACGGTTCCGCTCAGGCCATGCACCTGAACGATCTCGGGAATCCGCTCGAGTTCTGCCGTGATGCGCGGCAGTTCCCCCTGACGGACCGTGACGTTGAGGAATGCTTCGATCGGGAAGCCCAGCGCCGTGGGGGAGAGGGCTCGCTCGTACGAGAGAAAGACTCCGGCCTTGTCGAGCCTCGACATCCGCGCCTGCACGGTGTTTCGGGATAAACCGAGACGATCCGAGAGCGCAACAACTGTCGCGCGCGGGTCTTCCGCGAGCGCGGCCAAGAGCTCGAGGTCGACATGGTCAAGAGCGGTCATATCGCGGAAGGCTAGCATGTTGCCGATTCGCGGATTGGTCATGTTGCTCACAATGTCATTACGAAACTGAGCGAGCTGCGTAGTGCATTCCAGTGGGCAGATCGGTATGCCCAGCTCAGAGCGAAACCGTGGTGCCGGCGTACTCGATCAGCGTCAGCCCGTCGGGTGAGTAGTGGAAGGTGTAGTCGGATCCGTTTGCCAGCCGCTCTTGGCGCGCCGGCAACCTGCCGTCGCTCACGTGATGGATGACAGAGCGGATGAGTGCGCCGTGGGTGACCACGAAGATGTGCGTGACATCGGGCTGAGACCGGAGCGCATCGGTGACAAGGGTGTCAAAGCCTTCGAAGGCCCGGAGGCGCAGCAGTTCGCGTGACTCGGCGCCGGGGACCTCGGAGGTGTACCAATCGCCCCACCGTGCGGCGAAGTCCTCGATGGTGACCCCCTCAGCGTCGCCGTACGCGCGCTCACGCAGTGCGGGATACGCCAGTGGGGCTGGCGAGCCCCACTGGTCAGCGATGATCTGCGCTGTCTCACGGGCACGGGAGAGGTCGCTGCTGACGATGCGCGCAGCGGCCGGGTCATCGAGCACGCCGCTCAGCCGGTCGGCGGTCTGCCGGGCTTGCTCCCGACCCGTGTCGTTGAGGGGTATGTCGGTACTGCCCTGGATGAGCCGAGCGCGATTCCAGTCGGTCTCGCCATGGCGGATGAGCGTGAGGTGGATCACCTCTCGAGACTACTTGCCAGCTCCCGGTGCCCGGTGGGCGCCAGCCCCTCCAGCAGCGCGGTGAGGGCCTCGGAGGTTCCGCCGTCGATCTTCACGGTTGCGCGAGCATCGGCCCGCGTCTGGCCGCGGTTGATGATCACGATGGGGATGCGGCGTCGTCGTGCTCGTTCGAGCAGGCGGATCCCCGAGTTCACGACGAGCGACGATCCGGCAATGACCAGCGCGTCACTACCCAGGACGAGCTGCTCGGCTTCGCGGAATTTCTCGGATGGGATGTACTCGCCGAAGAAGACGACGTCGGGCTTGAGGGTTCCCGCACACACGGAGCAATCCGGCACGACGAACCCTTCGGTCGTCTCGGGCGTCACGTCTCCGTCGGGTCCGAGGGGCAGCTCGTGGGTGGTGACCAGCCACGGGTTGTCGCTCTCCACCCGCGACGAGAGGTCTCGTCGGTCGAAGACCTGACCGCAGCGGATGCAGAACACGCGGCGCATCGTGCCGTGCAGCTCGACGACACGACGGCTACCGGCGCGCACATGAAGACCGTCGACGTTCTGCGTGACGACCCCGGTCGCGATCCCGTGCTCTTCGAGCCCGGCGATGGCTCGGTGCCCGGCGTTCGGTTCCGCCGAGGCGAAGCTCCGCCAGCCGAGATGCGAGCCGACCCAGTAGCGGCGACGCGCCTCATCGCTTCCGAGGAACTGCTCGACCGTCATCGGGCGCCGCGCCGGCGCGCCTTTTCCCCGGTAGTCGGGGATGCCGGAATCGGTTGATACTCCGGCTCCGGTGAGGATCGTCATGGTGCGTCCGTCAAGGACGCGTAGCGCTCGGGCGAGGGCTTCGGGAACGTCCGCGGCAGCACCGTCGATGAGCGACATGCCTGCCTCCTCTGCCTTGCCTCATTCCAGTCTAGGCATCCAGGTTTTCGGGGATGTTTCGTGCTGCTGGGCCTGCACCGCATGAATGAGAGGATCGAGGGATGCAGCGCATCGACGTCCGAGATGCAACGGACCCGCGGCTTGAGGATTACCGGGATCTCACCGATGTCGCCTTGCGCCGCCGCATCGAGCCTGCCGGAGGCCTGTACATCGCGGAGTCTGCGAAGGTGATCGGCCGCGCGTTGGGCGCGGGTCATCGGCCGCGTTCGGTCCTGGTGCAGGAGAAGTGGATCGATGATCTCGTCCCGTTGCTCGCACAGCACCCGAACGTGCCGGTGTACGTTGTCGAGGCCGACCTCGCTGAGCGCCTCACGGGCTACGCCGTGCACCGTGGCGCCTTGGCGGCCATGCACCGGCCAGAGATGCCGCCGCTTCGGGATGTCCTCCGAGAAGCGAGACTCGTGGTCGTGCTCGAAGACATCGTCGACCACACCAACGTCGGTGCGATCTTTCGTGCCTGCGCAGGCCTCAGCGCCGATGCGGTGCTCGTCTCGCCGCGCTGTGCCGACCCGCTCTACCGGCGGAGCGTCAGGGTCAGCATGGGAACCGTCTTCCAAGTGCCGTGGACGCGACTGCCCGACTGGGACCAGACGCGCAGCATCCTGCACGAGGAAGGGTTCCAGATCGCGGCACTCGCGCTGCGCGAGGACGCTGTTTCGCTCGATGACTTCGAGCCGGCCTCCCGCGTGGCGCTCATGCTCGGCGCCGAGGGTGACGGGCTCACACCGAAAGCTCTCGCCGCTGCCGACACCGTCGTGACCATCCCGATGGCGGGAGGTGTCGACTCACTGAACGTCGCCGCGGCCAGCGCCGTCGCGCTGTGGGCGCTCAGGCATCCTCACGCGGCAGAGTGATCGCACCAGTAGTCGCTACCGGAAGCGGCTGCGGACGTTTGGCTGTCAGGTTGTCTCCGGACGACTGATGACGCAGGCGCCGCAGGACCCACGGCACGAGGTGCGTGCGTGCCCAGACCAGATCGCCGGCACGCGCTTCGCGCCACGTGCGGGAAGGGAAGGGATCTGGCTGCATCGGCACGAGATCGTTCGACACGTTCAACGCGCGCAAGACCATCCGTGCCACTTCGTGGTGACCCAGCGCGTTCAGATGGAGTCTGTCGTCATCGAAGAAGCGCGGATCTTGAATCTCTTTGAGAGACCACTGGTCGGCGACGATGCAGTCGTAGCGGTCGGCGATGGCGCGCAGGTTCTCGTTGTAGATCGCGATCTTGCCGCGAAATGCGCGGAACACCGGGGTGAAACTCGTGTCGATGCCCGTGAAGATCACGACTGTCGCGCCGGTGCTGCTCAAGCGCACAACGGCATCCTCGAACAGCTGGGAGATCTCGTCAGGATCGGTGCCGGGACGGATGACGTCATTGCCGCCGGCGCAGAACGTGATGAGGTCGGGAGAAAGTGCGAGGGCCGGTTCTACCTGCTCGTCGACGATCTGGGCGATGAGCTTGCCGCGCACGGCAAGATTCGCGTAGGCGAAGTCCTCGGACTGCGACCCCAGCACGTCGGCGACGCGGTCGGCCCAGCCGAGGTGTGATCCGGGATGAGCGGGGTCGGGGTCGCCGATGCCCTCCGTGAACGAGTCGCCGAGAGCCACGAACCGTCGCCAGGGGTGAGGTTCGCTGTTGGCGATGAACGGAGTGCGGTGTTCGTCGGTGGCGGCCATTCTCTGTCCTCCTGGTCGTCTATCGTAGTCGGGCGGTCCGACGAGCGACCGATGTGTGTGGGGAGGGGGAGCGTGCACGAGACAGCGCCGGTCCCGGGATCCGATCACCCGCGGGGGAGCTTCGCCGCCGAACACCTGTCGCCGTCCTATCCGCAGCGCGCCCCGTGGGGAACTGCCGGGCGCTTGCGCGCGTGGCAGGCAGAGGCGCTTGATCAGTACTTCGACATGGACGGGCCCGATGGCCCGGGCGGTGGACCTCGCGACTTCCTGGCCGCCGCGACGCCCGGTGCCGGCAAGACGACGTTCGCTCTGCGCCTGGCAACCGAGTTGCTGCGGCGCGGGATCATCGACCGGGTCGTCGTCGTTGCCCCGACCGAGCACCTGAAGACCCAGTGGGCGGATGCCGCGGCGAGAGTATCGCTGCGCCTGGACCCCCATTTCACGAACCGTCACACCCGTCCCGCCCGCCACTACCACGGGGTCGCGGTCACCTACGCGCAGGTAGCCACGAAGGCGTCAGTGCACCAGGGGGTCACGGAGACGGCACGGACGCTCGTGATCCTCGATGAGGTGCACCACGGCGGTGATGCCCTCAGCTGGGGAGACGCGCTCCGCGAGGCTTTCGGACGCGCGACACGACGCCTGCTGCTGTCGGGCACTCCCTTCCGCAGTGACACGGCGCCCATCCCGTTCGTGGAGTACCACCCCACGGCTGAAGGCATCCGCGTGTCTCGTACCGATTACGACTACGGGTATCGGCGCGCCCTCGAAGACGGGGTCGTGCGTCCCGTGCTCTTTCTCGTCTACGCCGGCCACATGCGGTGGCGAACCCGCACCGGCGACGAGATGGAAGCGCAGCTCGGGCAAGACAACACGAAAGACATCACGGCGCAGGCCTGGCGCACAGCTCTCGATCCGGGCGGCGAGTGGATTCCTGCAGTGTTGCGATCGGCCGATCGCCGGCTCACCGAAGTGCGAGAGCACGTTCCGGATGCCGGCGGCCTGGTGATCGCCACGGATCAGACTGCCGCGCGGGCGTACGCACAGATCCTGCAGACGGTGACCGGCGAAGAGCCGACGGTCGTGCTCTCTGATGAGCCCGAGGCATCCGCCCGCATCGAGTCGTTCGCCGCCGATACGAGCCGCTGGATGGTCGCCGTGCGAATGGTGTCCGAGGGCGTTGATGTGCCGCGGCTCTCGGTCGGGGTGTACGCGACCTCGGCGTCGACGCCGCTGTTCTTCGCGCAGGCGATCGGCCGGTTCGTGCGGGCGCGGCGCCGCGGCGAGACGGCCAGCATCTTCCTGCCGCACGTGCCGCCGCTGCTCGCCTTGGCCGGAGAGCTCGAACGCCAGCGCGATCACGCGCTCGACCGCCCCTCGGACGAGGACGGCGAATGGTCGGCTGAAGACGACCTGCTCGCGGCTGCGGAGCGCGAGGATGCCGCATCCGACGCGTTGACCGACGAGTTCGAGTACGCGGCTCTCGGCGCCATCGCACACTTTGACCGTGTGCTGTTCGACGGTAAGGAGTTCGGACAGCTCGCCACGCCGGGAACGCCCGAAGAGGAGGAGTTCCTCGGCCTTCCCGGGCTCCTCGAACCCGAACACGTACACGATCTGCTGATGCAGCGGCAGGCGCGGCAAAGCCGCCACCGGCAGGCGCGCGAAGCGCGAGAGCGTGAGGCGGGGGCGATGGATGACGCGCCGCCCGCGCCGCCTCCTGCGCTGCACCGCACGCTGAAGGAACAGCGGCAACTGCTCAACAGCCTCGTGGGGCTGTACGCGAGGCAGTCTGGCGAACAGCACGGCCATGTCCATGCCGAGCTTCGCCGTATCTGCGGGGGCCCGGCAGTCTCGCACGCGACGGTCGCGCAGCTTCAGGCGCGTATTGATGTGCTGCGCGTCCGGGTGAGGTCGTAGCCGGGATTCGGTTCTCCAAAATGCTGCGAATCCTCGGATTCGAGCGGGCGGCCCTCGCCGTGTCTCCTACCCTGGGGAGGACCCCAGAAGGAGCCCGATGAACGCCGAATCGACGGCTGGCGAGCGGCGGAGGTGGGCTCAGTACCTTGTGGACGAGCGCGCCGAAGCGCGCGTATACCGTGAGCTGGCTGCCCGCCGCACCGGCGAGGAGCGGGCGATCCTGGAAGCCCTCGCGGATGCCGAACGTCGGCACGAGTCCCACTGGCTCCAGTTGCTCGGCGGCGAGCCGGAAACGCTGCCCCGGCCACGACTGTCGACGCGAACGCTCGCGTGGATGGCGCGGCACTTCGGATCGATCTTTGTGCTCGCGCTCGCTCAGAACGCCGAGGCCCGTTCTCCCTACGACAGCGATCCGCACGCGACCTCGCAGATGGCTGCCGATGAGAAGATCCACCACGAGGTCGTGCGTGGGCTTGCCGCCCGCGGACGACGGCGGCTGTCGGGGACGTTCCGGGCCGCGGTCTTCGGCGCGAACGACGGCCTGGTCTCGAACCTCGCCCTCGTCATGGGAATCGGTGCGACCGGAGTCGCCCCGCAGTTCGTGCTGTTCAGCGGTATCGCGGGTCTGCTCGCCGGTGCGCTGTCGATGGGCGCCGGTGAGTTCGTGTCCGTGCGATCCCAGCGTGAGCTGCTGGCGGCGACGCAGCCGAACGATTACGCGGACGACGTCTTGTCGTTCCTCGATCTCGATGCGAACGAGCTGGCGCTGGTGTTCCGAACACGAGGGATGCCGGAAGACGAGGCTCTTGCGGCGGCGCGCGCAATTATCGGCGACGCGCAAGCGGCGGGCCCCGGTGCGCTTGCTCGCGGTGGCATCGGCGGCGAGGGCGAGGATGACGTCGTCGGAAGCGCGTGGGGCGCAGCGATTTCGAGCTTCCTGTTCTTCGCTTCGGGAGCGATCATTCCGGTGCTGCCGTGGATATTCGGACTGTCGGGACTCGCGGCAGTTGTGACGGCGCTGGCGCTCGTCGGCGTTGCGCTCCTGGCGACGGGCGCGACCGTCGGGCTGCTGTCCGGTGGTCCGCCGTTGAAGCGTGCGCTACGGCAGCTCGCGATCGGCTTTGGAGCAGCAGCGGTGACGTACGTTCTGGGACTGCTCTTCGGCGTGTCGGTCGGCTGATGCGGGCGCCTGGGCCTGCGATGGGTGCCGACGGGAATAGTCCCCGCGATGTCGCGGTTCGATGTGACATGAGCGAGTCTTCTGCTGCCCCGATCAAGGTCGACGTCTGGTCGGACGTGCAATGCCCCTGGTGCTACATCGGGAAGCGACGTTTCGAGAAGGGTGTGCTGGCCTCGGGAGTTCCCGTGGAGATCGAGTACCACTCCTTCGAGTTGGCCCCCGATACTCCGGTTGACTACGACGGCTCACCGGTACAGTACCTCTCCGAGCGGAAGGGCGTCTCGCCCGAGCAGGCCGCTCAGATGGTCGAGCGCGTGACGACACTCGCTGCGGGTGAGGGTCTCGCATACGACTACGACCACATCCACCAGACGAACACGATCAAAGCCCATGAACTGCTGCACTACGCGAAGGAGCGCGGTGTGCAGGCAGAGATGAAGGAAGCCCTCCTGAAGGCCTACTTCGTCGACGGCGGGCATGTCGGCCGGATCGAGGATCTCGCCGATCTCGCCGCAACCGTCGGGCTCGACCATGACGACGTCGTCCGGGCGCTCGAGTCGGGCCAGTACACCGCAGCGGTGAAGGCGGATGTCGCGCAGGCCGCTGCGTACGGCATCCAGGGCGTACCCTTCTACGTCTTCGACGGCAAGTACGGTGTCTCCGGAGCGCAGGAGAGTGAGACCTTCGCCCAGGTGCTTGCGCAGGTGGCATCGGAGCGGACTCCCGCATGACCGACGCTTCCCCGACACCGCAGGCCGCCGCCCAGCCGTTCACAATGCTCGGCGGCGGCGGTGTCGTCTGCGAAGGCGACTCGTGCATCATCCCCGGTTCCGTCGCCGACGACGCATCGACGAGCTAGCGAAGCCAGACAAACGAAAAGGGCCCCTTTCGGGACCCTTTTCGTCTGTGCGCGAGGGGGGACTTGTCCCCACCGCCACTCCACGCGCCGCTTTGCAGCGCGCGGAGCCTCGGGCGGCGTGGGCCCACCCCCGGGGCGCTCGCGTCGACCCCTCCCAGACAAACGAAAAAGGGCCCCTTTCGGGACCCATTTTCGTCTGTGCGCGAGGGGGGACTTGAACCCCCACGCCCTATACGGGCACTAGCACCTCAAGCTAGCGCGTCTACCTATTCCGCCACCCGCGCAGAGTGGTTTCGGTCTTGCAACCGAAGATCGACATTATCACGACAACGGCGCCGCCGATAATCGCTCGGGGTCTCGACCCGAAACATTCGCGTCGTCTGAGCGCGGTAGGTTTGTGGCCGTGTCACATACCGAGTCCGAGCTTCCCGAAGTCGTCGTCGTCGCCCGGGACCTCATCCGTTTCGACACCACGAATTGGGGTGGCGGACATGCCCGGGGCGAACGGGAAGCGGCGGAATACGTGGCCGACTATCTTCGCAAACTCGATCTGACGCCCGAGATCTACGAGCCGATTGAACGGCGAACGAACGTCGGCGTGCGAATCCCGGGTGTCGACCGCGGTAAGCCCGCACTTGTGGTGCACGGCCATCTTGACGTCGTGCCAGCGGTGGCGGAGGACTGGTCGGTCGATCCGTTTGCAGGAGAGATTCGCGACGGCATGCTGTGGGGACGCGGTGCGGTCGACATGAAGGACATGGACGCCATGATCCTGACCTCCGTTGCCGACATCCTGCGCAGCGGACGCCGGCCAGCCCGGGACCTCGTGGTGACCTTCTTCGCCGACGAAGAGAACGGGGGCGGTGAAGGCTCGGCGCTCGTTGTCCGTGACCGCCCTGAATGGTTCGCTGGCGCGACCGAAGCCATCAGCGAGGTCGGCGGCTACTCGATCGACCTCGCTGGACGACGCGCCTACCTCCTTCAGGTGGGGGAGAAGGCCCTCGTCTGGATTCGCCTCGTCGCCCGAGGCCGGGCGGCACACGGCAGCGCATTCCACGAAGACAACGCCGTCACCCGCCTCGCCGAGGCCGTCGCTGCGCTGGGGCGCACGGCATGGCCGGTGGAGCTAACCGCGACGACGGAGCGGCTGACGCAGCGGATCGCCGAACTCACCGGGCAGCCCTCCGATGACCCGGATGCCGTAGCCGCCGCAGCCGGACCGGCTTCGCGATTCCTGCGCTCGACCATCCGTACGACCAGCAACCCGACGGCGCTCACCGCCGGATACAAGCACAACGTCATTCCCGATCGCGCCGAGGCGCTGATCGACGTGCGGACGCTTCCGGATGGAGAAGACGGCGCCCTTCGCGCCATTCAGGACATCGTCGGGCCAGACATCGAGATCGAGGTCGTCCACCGCGACATCGGTCTCGAGGTGCCCTTCGAGGGCGAACTGGTGGATGCCATGGTCGCTGCGCTCGGGCGACACGATCCGGGTGTTCCGGTCCTCCCGTACCTGATGAGCGGCGGCACCGACAACAAGGCCTTGGCCGAGCTCGGCATCCGCGGCTACGGGTTCGCGCCGCTGCGGTTGCCTGCCGACCTTGACTTCACCGGTATGTTCCACGGCGTTGATGAGCGGGTCCCGCTCGACGCGCTTGTCTTCGGTCAGCGGGTGTTGACCGATCTGCTGCTGTCGTACTGATCCGGAAGGCATCCATGCTGCTGGAAGCAATCATCCTCGGCCTTGTGCAGGGACTCACCGAGTTCCTACCGGTCTCATCGAGCGCTCACCTGCGCATCCTGGGAGAGTTTCTGCCCAGTGCGCAGGACCCTGGAGCAGCGTTCACGGCGATCACCCAGATCGGTACCGAGGCCGCAGTCGTCGTGTTCTTCTGGCGCGACATCGTTCGGATCGTGTCGCGTTGGTCACTCGCTCTCGTGCGCAAGGTGCCGCAGAACGACCCGGACGCCCGCATGGGGTGGCTGATCATCATCGGATCGGTGCCGATCGTCGTGCTCGGTCTGCTCTTCCAGGATCAGATCGAGACAACCCTGCGATCCCTGTGGCTGGTTGCGGGGATGCTGATCTTCTTCGGTGTGCTGCTGGGCATCGCCGACCTCGTGGGTGCGAAGCGTCGAAAGCTCGACCAGCTCACCCTGGGGCATGGCATCATCTTCGGGTTCGCGCAGGCCCTTGCGCTGATTCCCGGGGTCTCGCGTTCGGGCGGCACGATAACGGCGGGACTGTTCCTCGGCTATGAGCGCGCGGCGGCAGCCCGCTACGCGTTCCTCCTGGCGATTCCCGCGGTCTTCGGAAGCGGCTTCTATCAGGTCGCCAAGAGCTGGGACGAGCAGGGGCCGTTCACCCCGATCGAGACCGCCGCTGCCACCGGTGTGGCATTCGTCGTCGCACTCGGTGTCATCGCGTTCTTCATGAGCTGGATCTCCAAGCGCAGCTTTATGCCGTTCGTGGTCTACCGGGTAGCTCTCGGTGCGGCGCTGCTCGTGCTGCTGAGCATGGGTGTCATCCAGCCCTACTGAGTCGGCGACCCCAGCTGAGAGGCGTCAGGGTTTGCGGGGCTCGTCGCGTCCACCCCGACCGGGTCCATCGCCGCGGCGACGCAGGTACTTCTCGAACTCCTGCGCGATCGCGTCGCCGGATGCCTCCGGTGAGTCCCAGGTGTCTCGGGTGCGCTCGAGCTGGTGGATGTACTCCGTCATCTCTTCGTCATCGGCTGCCGCCGCATCGATCGAGGCTTCCCAGGTGCGTGCCTGCGCCGGCAAGTCACCCCGATCCACCTTCGCGCCGGTGATGTCTTCGAGCCGATCGAGCAGGGCCAGGCTCGCCTTAGGCGACGGAGTGTGGCCGGCGACGTAGTGCGGCACGCTTGCCCACAACTGCGCTGACGGGATGCCAGCGGCTGTGGCGACGTGCGAGATCACGCTGAGGATGCCGACGGGTCCCTCGTACGAGCTGCGCTCAAGTCCGAGGGCTGCCCTCACCGGCTCGCTCTCGCTGCCTGCGAAAACGGAGATCGGGCGCGTGTGCGGAACATCCGACATCATCGACCCCATCGACACAAAGCCGGTGATGTCTTCGCGCAGGGCAACATCGACCAGTTCGGAGGCGAAAGCCTGCCAGGCTCGCGCAGGCTCGACTCCCGTGAGGAGCCAGAGTTGCGTGCCCCGTGTTGCTCGGGTCGGCCTGAGGATGGTTGTCTCGGGCCACGTCAGCTCCCGCGCCCCATCCGCCGTCGTACGAATCTGCGGACGCGTGTACTGGTAGTCGAAGTACAGTTCGGGGTCGACCGAGTAGACAGTTTCGTAGCCGCCGGAGTCGCGCAGATGAGCGACGGCCGAGGACGCTGCCTCACCCGCGTCGTTCCAGCCGTCGAATGCGGCGACGAGAACCCTGCGTCCCAGTCCCTCCACGTGACCTCCTCAGGTGGCGATCCAACCAGAATAGGACGCTGCCGTCAGCCGGGTGCGAGAAACGGCGAGGTCGTGGGGACCCGGGCGTGGGCGATCGCCAGTGGGGCCGTCGGTAGCATGGTTCGGTGACTGCACCATCCGCCCTCTCCGCTGTGCTCTGGGACATGGACGGCACGCTCGTCGACACGGAACCGTACTGGATCGCGGCAGAGACGCCGCTCGTCGAAAGCTACGGTGGCACCTGGACCCACGAGAAGGCGTTGTCGCTGGTCGGGCTCGCTCTGGAGGATTCCGCACGGATCCTGCAGGGGGAGGGAGTGCGAATGTCGACCCACGACATCATCGATCACCTCACCACCGAGGTGATGCACAGCATCTCTCGGGACGGTGTGCCGTTCCGTCCGGGCGCGAAAGAACTTCTTGCCGACCTCAAGGATGCCGGTGTGAAGACCGCCCTGGTGACGATGTCCATGCGACGGATGGCAACCCACATTGCCGAGCTCATCGACTTCGACGCCTTCGACATCGTGGTCGCGGGCGATGACGTCACTCGTCCGAAGCCGTATCCGGATCCGTATCTTCAGGCGTGCACGTCGCTCGGCGTAGACCCCGTCGACACCCTGGCCATTGAGGATTCGCCGAACGGGTTGCGCTCTGCGGTGGCGGCGGGATCGGTCGTCCTGGGCGTTCCAGCCATGGTCTCGCTCGAGGGAGCGGGTGCCCACGCGGTGTGGCCCACGCTTCACGGCGTGAGTGCCTCCGACCTCGGTGAGCTTCACCGGGCACATCGAAAGGTCGGCGCTGCATGAGCACGACACCCCGTCTGTCAGGTCCCTTCCGGGTCGGTGATCGCGTCCAGCTGACCGGCCCGAAGAACCGGCTTCACACCATCACGCTTCGCGAAGGCGGGGAACTACACACACACCATGGCGTGCTGCCGCACGCGACCCTGATCGGCATCCCCGACGGGTCGGTCGTGGTCAATAGCGCCGGTCACGAGTATCTGGCACTTCGCCCGCTGCTGCGTGACTTCGTCATGTCGATGCCGCGGGGGGCAGCGATCGTGTATCCGAAGGATGCCGCGCAGATCCTCTCCGAGGCTGACGTGTTCCCGGGAGCTGTTGTGGTGGAAGCGGGCGTGGGCTCCGGCGCGCTCTCCCTCTGGCTGCTGCGCGCGATCGGTGACGCTGGCCGTCTCGTCTCGTTCGAAAGACGCCCGGAGTTTGCCGAGGTCGCGCAGGCCAACGTCGAGACCTTCCTCGGTCACCGCCCGGCATCCTGGGACGTTCGTGTCGGCGACCTCGTGACTGAGCTGCCGACGGCCGTCGAACCCGGAACGGTAGACCGCGTCATCCTGGACATGCTCGCCCCGTGGGAGTGCATCGACGCCGTTGCGGAGGCCCTGACCCCGGGCGGGGTAGTCCTCTGCTACATCGCGACCGCCACGCAACTGAGCCGCGTAGCCGAGTACATCCGCAACACCGGCCTGTTCACCGAACCCGACGCGAACGAGACGATGGTGCGAGGCTGGCACGTCGAGGGTCTCGCCGTTCGCCCAGACCACCGAATGGTCGCGCACACGGGCTTTTTGCTGTGGGCTCGACGCCTCGCGCCCGGCGCTGTCGCGCCCGAGCAGAAGCGGCGTGCCTCGAAGAGCAGCTACGGCGACGAGGATGTCGAGCTGTGGACTCCCGGTGCCGTCGGTGACCGTCAGATCACCGACAAGAACCTGCGGAAACGAGTTCGCGAAGCGCAGAAGGCGGCTGACGGTGCCCGCCAAGCCGCCACCGGCGGCGGCCCTGTGACGGTCGACGAAACGGCTGAGCCTGACCACCTAGACTGATCCGGTGCGAAAGACACCCGCCTTCCTCGCGATCCTCGGACTGACAGCTGCCGGACTCGTCGGTTGCTCGACAAGCCCAGCCGACGGGTGCGCTCGTGTCACCGATACCGACCCCGCAGCGACCGATCTCGTGACAGTCACCGGTGAGTTCGGCGAGGCGCCCGACGTCGAGGTCTATACCCCGTTCCAGGTGGATGAGCTCGCATGGACCGACCTCACGCAGGGGGAGGGGACGCCGATCATCACGACCGACCAGATGGTCATCCTCGACATGGTGGTCCTCAACGGTCAGACCGGTGAGCCGGCCGTCGCCACCTCCTACGACGTGACGCTCGAGAACGTTTTCTCGATGTCGCGGTGGATCGACACCCTGCCAGGGCTTGAGGATTCTCTTCACTGCGCGCAGGAAGGGGACCGCGTCGTTGTCGCCCTACCGGCAGATGCGATCAACCCGGCTGCCGCGACGCAGATCGGGCTCGAGGAGGGCAGTTCCGCGGTCGCCGTCGTCGACGTTCGGAAGGTCTACCTTCCGAAGGCGGATGGCGCTGACCAGTTCACCGACAGCAACGGTCTTCCGTCCGTCGTCCGCGCCCCGAACGGGCGACCCGGAGTCATCATCCCTGATGCCCCGGCCCCGACCGAACTCTCGATCCAAACGATCAAGAAGGGCGACGGCGAGGTCGTCACCGGCGAGCAGCCGGTTCGCGCCCACTACACGGGTCTGCTGTGGGACACGCGTGAGGTCTTCGACACGAGCTGGGACGGCGATCCGGTCTCGTTCGATCTGACCGCGGTCGTGCCGGGCTTCGCCGCGGCTCTCGAGGGTCAGACCGTCGGATCCCAGGTTCTCGTCGTGGTGCCGCCGGACCAGGGGTACGGCGATGCCGGTCAGGGGCCGATTCCCGGCGGAGCGACGCTGGTGTTCGTCATCGACATCCTGGGGCTCGATCCAGAGCCGGCCTCCTGAGCGAAATCGCCCACGGCAAGAGAGGATGCCGCCCATCGCGGACCTAGGATGAGGGGCGTGCCCTCGAAGTCCACTGTGCGCATCCCGCCCGAGGAGCGGCTTGTCAACCTCGTGGTCGCCCTGATGGCGACCGAGCAGGGCCTCACGAAGGACACGATCCTGTCGTCGGTGTCGGGCTACCGCGAGCAGTCGGAAGCCGGCACGTCGAAGGACGCGCTCGAGAAGATGTTCGAGCGCGATAAAGAGAGCCTTCGTGGACTCGGTGTCCCGATCGAGACGATCGGTGACCGTGCCGATCCCGACGATCTTCGCGAGGCTCGCTACCGCGTACCGACCGCCGAGTACGAGCTGCCTGCCGATATCGAGTTCACGCCGGCCGAGCTCGCTCTGCTGAACCTGGCCGGAGGCGTGTGGAGGGAAAGCTCTCTGTCGGCGGATGCGCGCAGCGGCCTACGCAAGATTCGCGCGCTCGGCATTCCGGTCGAGGATCCGATCCTCGGATACTCGCCGCGGATCAGTCTGCGCGAACCGTCGTTTGCGCCCCTGCAGCGGGCGATCGAGGACTCGCGAATCGTGAGCTTCCGATATATGCGGCCCGGAAGCGCTGCGCCGCGAGTGCGGCGGCTGCAGCCGCTCGCGCTCGTCGAGTTCGAGGCTCGGTGGCACGTATACGGGCTCGATCTGGACCTCGACGCACCGCGAACGTTCCTTCTCACGCGCATCGTCGATGACGTCGTGATCAGTCGAACCGTCGGAGACCCCGCGCTGCGCGAGGGTGCGGGTGCCCGCGCGCTCGACGGGCTGCGCGAGCTCGCACAGCGGCAGAGGGCACTGGTGGAGATCGACCCCGGGACCGAGGCGTGGTTGCGCCTCTCGCGTCGCGCGGAACCTGCGGCGCAAGGCTGGTGGGTGCCGTACGTGGATCTTCACGTCGTCGCCGACGAGCTGGCATCGTACGGTCCGGAAGTCCGTGTCGTCGAACCGGATGACGTCAAAGCAGAGGTCATTCGGCGGCTTCGCTCTACTCGGGATGCGCACAACGGAGGGAACGGATGAGCGGCTCGTCGATCGCGACCGACCGCGCAGCACTGCTCCTGCAGTTGGTGCCATACCTCATCTCCAAGGGCGAGGTGTCAGTGGCCGAGGCTGCAGACGAGTTCGACGTCACCGCGGAGCAGATGCGCACCATGGTGCGCGGCCTTACCGTCATCGGGCTGCCCGGAGACTCCGGCTATTGGCAGATGGCGAACGAGCTCTTCGACATCGACTGGGACCTGCTGGACGAGCGGGACCTCATCGCGATCACGAACTCCGTGGGTCTCGAGCGGGCGCCACGACTGACCGCCCGCGAAGCTGCTGCTCTGCTGGCGGGACTGCAGCTTGCGGCCACGATCCCCGGCGTGGGGGATTCGCAGTTGTATACCGGGCTGCTGGCGAAACTCGCGCGCGGCGCGTCTCGCGCACCTGCTGCCGTCGTCGTTGCATCGGAGCCGGTCGATGCGGTTCGCCGTCTCGTAGCCGACGCTCTCGGTCGTCGGGTCGCTGTGAGCTTCACCTACAAGACTCCCGAAGGGTCACCGACGACACGCACGGTCGATCCCGTCAAGGTTCTGATAGCCCAAGGGCAGTGGTATCTCCAGGGCTGGTGCCATCTGCGAGAGGCGATGCGGACCTTCCACCTTGACCGCGTGAGCGATCTCGCCCTGACCGACATCCCGATCACGCACGGGCAAGAAACCGTACCCGGCTGGTTCGCCGACACCGGCGACGATGCAGCGGGCGACGTGAACGTGACCTTCGAGTTCCCGGCATCCGTCGCCCCACTCTTGGGTGACTACCTCGATCGAGCGACCGTCACTACCACGGCGGGGGTGAGCACCGCACGGATGCGGGTGGCTGATGTGCTGAGCCTGCGACGACTTGCAGCACGTCGCGGGGGAGACGTGCGGATTCTCGCGCCGACAGGCGCCCGCGAAGCGGCGCGGGAGTGGGCTGAGGCGGGCCTCGCCCAGTACCCCGAGCAGACATAAGAAGACCAAAACAGGGATATGGATGGTTCTCAGGCCAGGTTCCGGTACCGGTGAGCGGCACCGGGGTAGACTGCAGAAACCGCAATCGTGAGGAGACCCCATGGGGAACGCATTCGGGTGGCCGCACCTGCTGATCATTCTCGCGGTGATCCTGTTGCTGTTCGGCGCGGCGAAGCTGCCCGCGCTGGCAAAGAGCCTCGGCCAGTCCGCCCGTGTCTTCAAGGGCGAGATGAAGGCCATGAAGGACGACGACTCCAAGGATGCCGCGAAGCCCGACGTCGCAGCGTCCGAAGCCGCTGACTCGTCCTCGACGGGTTCTGCTGGCTCGTCGCAGGCCGCGTCATCCAGCGGCCGAGATTCCACAGCCTGACCCGGCCGCGTGGCGACCAGTTCCCTGCCGGAGGTAGGAGAGCCCGACCGGCCGCGCCGTGACCGGAGGATGTCTCTCGGGCAACATCTGATCGAGTTGCGCAAGCGGCTCATGATCGCTGCCCTCGCGCTCGTCGTCGGCATGGTGGTGGCGTTCATCATCACCGATCCGATCATCCGGCTGATTACGATTCCGATCGCAGATGTGGCGGCCATGCGTGGCGAGACCGACAAGGTCGAGGTGATGTTCACGACGATCACCGGTCCGTTCGATCTCCGCATCCGAATCGCTTTCGCGACCGGTCTTCTGATCTCTGCACCGGTCTGGCTGTGGCAGATCTGGGCTTTCATCATGCCGGGACTCACAAGGAAAGAAGTCGGCTACACGGCGGGGTTCGTCGGGGCAGCTGTTCCGCTGTTCTTCGCGGGGACTACCGTGGGGTGGCTCGTGCTCCCGCACGTCGTCGAGATCATGGCGACCTTTGCTCCAGACCAGACTTCCCTGTTCTACGACGCAACGTACTACTACGACTTCGTCTTCAAGTTCCTCCTTGTGGTCGGGGTTTCTTTCGTCCTACCCGTCTTCCTCGTTGCTTTGAACGTCGCGGGGGTGATCTCGGGCCGCGGCATTCTCAAAGGGTGGCGGGTTGCAGTGCTGGTGGCTACCCTCTTCGCGGCGGTTGCAACACCCGCAGCTGACGCCGTGTCAATGCTGATGTTGGCAGGCATCCTCGTCGTGCTCTTCTTCGCGGCAGCCGGTGTGTCGCTACTGTTCGACCGACGCAAATCCAAGCGCGACGCAGCCCTGCTGCCGCCTGAGGCGACGGGGTGAGTGCTCCAAGCCCAGCGGAGCGATTTGCGCGGGCCGAAGCAGCCCGTGCGTATCCGGTCACGGCGGCGTTCGCCGACGATCAGCGTTTCGATCTCGATCCGTTTCAGATCGCCGGATGCCACGCGCTCGAGTCGGGGCGAAGCGTGCTCGTCGCTGCGCCCACGGGGGCGGGAAAGACCATTGTCGGCGAGTTCGCGATTCATCTGGCGATGCGGGAGCCCTCCGACAAGGCGTTCTACACGACGCCGATGAAGGCGCTGTCGAACCAGAAGTTCCGCGAACTCGTCGATGTCTATGGGCCCGATGATGTGGGGCTTCTCACCGGAGACACCAACATCAACGGAAATGCTCGCGTCGTCGTGATGACGACCGAGGTGTTGCGCAACATGCTGTACGCGGGCTCACCGGCGCTCCGCGACCTGCGCTATGTCGTCATGGACGAAGTCCATTACCTCGCCGACAGGTTCCGCGGTGCAGTGTGGGAGGAGGTCATCATCCATCTGCCGCCGGCGGTGCGTCTCGTTTCGCTGTCGGCGACGGTCTCGAACGCCGAAGAGTTCGGTGATTGGCTCGACACCGTGCGCGGAGACACTGACGTCATCGTGTCTGAGACGCGACCGGTTCCGCTCGAACAGCATGTTCTGGTGCGCGGCGACCTTCTGCCGCTGTTCGACGATCGCGCCGGCATCGCGACGGCGCAGGTGAACCAAGAGCTCATGCGCATCCGCTCGTTCAAGGGCCCGACCTACGAGAACAATCGGCGCGCTCAGGCTGGCCGCAGTGCCGCAATGTCAGGAAGTCGCGGCCGTGACGGCCAGCATCGCCGCCCCCACAAGGGCGGTCAGCGGCCGGTGAGATCGGCGAATGCACAACGGATCGAACGGCTCGATCGCCCCGAGGTGATCGAACTCCTCGCGCGATCGAATCTGCTCCCCGCCATCTTCTTCATCTTCAGCCGCGCCGGCTGCGATGCCGCGGTGCAGCAGGTTCGCCGGTCCGGAGCCCGCTTCACGACACCCGAGGAGCGGGCGGAGATCCGGGCGATCGTCGAGGAGCGCACCCGAACCCTGCTCGAGGAGGATCTGGCTGTCCTCGGATTCTGGGAATGGCGCGAGAACCTTGAGCGGGGAGTCGCTGCGCATCATGCGGGTCTTCTGCCGGCGTTCAAAGAGGTCGTCGAAGAGCTCTTCCAGCGCAAGCTCGTGAAGGTCGTGTTCGCCACCGAGACCCTCGCGCTGGGGATCAACATGCCGGCGAGAACTGTCGTGCTCGAGAAGCTCGAGAAGTTCAACGGCGAAGCGCGGGTCGCGATCACCTCGGGCGAGTACACACAGCTGACCGGTCGAGCTGGACGCCGGGGGATCGATGTCGAAGGCCACGCCGTCGTGCAGTGGACCGAGGGGCTCGACCCGCAGGCCGTGGCTGCCCTGGCGTCCCGGCGTACGTATCCGCTGAACTCCAGCTTCCGCCCGACGTACAACATGGCCGTCAACCTCATCGACCAGTTCGGCAGGGCCCGGGCTCGCGAGATCTTGGAATCCTCCTTCGCGCAATTCCAGGCCGACCGTGCTGTGGTCGGTCTTGCCCGGCAGGTGAAGGATGCCGAGGAGTCGCTCGCTGGCTATGCCAAGGCGATGAGCTGCGACAAGGGCGACTTCGCCGAATACTCCGGTATCCGTCGCGAGCTGAGCGACCTCGAGAAGCTCAATCGCAAGGACGCCAATGCCTCACGCCAGACGCGCGATAAGCGTCAGCGCGAGATCAGCGAGCTGCGTAGACGCATGCAGCGGCATCCGTGCCACCAGTGTCCGGACCGGGAGCATCACGCCCGGTGGGCAGAGCGGTACTGGAAGCTCGATCGCACCGTCGAGCGCCTTCGTAGCCAGATCGACGCGCGCACGGGAACTGTCGCCCGGGTCTTCGACCGTATCGTCGACGTTCTGGCGTCCCTTGATTACGTGCGCGTGGATGCAGAGGGTGCGGCCAGGCTCACGGCCGCTGGTCGGACGATGCGGCGGATCTACGGCGAGCGGGATCTGCTCGTGGCCGAGTCACTGCGCCTCGGTCTCTGGGACTCGCTGGACGCGCCGTCGTTGGCGGCCCTGGCCTGCGCGCTGGTCTACGAGCCACGCCGTGACGAGCCGGGGGAGCGAGCGCTTCCCCGCGGTGCGTTCCGCGAGGCTCTCGCGCAGACCCTGGACCTCTGGCAACGCCTCGACGATCTCGAACGCGATTCACGCCTGCCCGGGTCGGAGCCGCCCGCTGCGGGACTCGCGCTCGCCATGCACTCGTGGGCGAAGGGGATGCCGCTGGACCGCGTGCTGCGCGAGGCTGACCTCGCGGCGGGCGATTTCGTACGGTGGGCCAAGCAAACGATCGACCTTCTCGACCAGATGTCGTTGGTGGCCGAGCCCGGTCTCGCCGCGGTCGCGCGCCGCGCGCTCGATGGCGTTCGGCGCGGAATCGTGGCGTACTCGTCGGTGTGATCGCCGAACCTTCAGCCGCGCCATAGCCGTCCGAATCTAGGCTGGACGTTATGCCCGAAGCCTCGAGCGCCACGCAGAGTCGCGCCACTGACGTGCGTCCGCTGTTGCCCTTGTGGGCGGCCGTGCTGGTGGCAGTTGCCGCCGGGCTCATTCTGGACCTGGCATACCCGTCGGTGGGCTGGTGGCCGCTCGCCTTCGTCGGGGTCGGACTGTCTCTGGTGACACTCATCGGGCGCAGCGCCTGGGGCGCCTTGCTTGTCGGGTTCATCTTCGGGATCACGTTCTATCTCGTCCACATCGTGTGGCTAAACCGCTACCTGGGCGTGATCCCGTGGTTCGCCCTGGCGGTCGTTGCCACGATCTACGTCGCTCTGGGGTCGGTGCTCATCGCGTTGGCCTACCGATGGATGCCGAGAGCCGTCCCTGGCCGGTGGGCTCAGCTCGTCCTCACGCCGCTGCTGATCGCGGGTCTGTGGGTACTGCGGGAACTTGTCACCGGGTCTTGGCCCTACACCGGCTTCCCGTGGGCGCGGATCGGGATGAGCCAATCCGAGAGCCCTCTCTCACACCTGACCTCGTGGATCGGGGTGACGGGCCTGTCGTTCCTGATGGTCGCCTTCACCGCCGGGATCATCGAGTGGCTGCGTCTGCGCCAGTGGTCGGATGTGCGCACTGCGCTGCCGGTCGCGGGCCTCGGGGTCGTCTTGCTCATCACGCCGCAGTTCCCCACCACCCCGGCGGGCACGATGACCGTGGGGAGCGTGCAGGGAAACGGCCCGTCCGGCTACTTCGATGCCCGTCAACGCAACGACATTCTGAACGCGCAGCTGTCAGCATCCACCGACCTGATCGGTCAGGACATGGATGTGCTGCTGTGGCCCGAAGGTGGGATCGATTCGGACCCGATGACCAACGCGACCACCGCCGCGGTTCTGGACGGACTATCGGAGGCGGTGGATGCTCCGCTTCTTGTCAACGCCGCGACGACGCGCGGCGACCTGACCTACAACACCTCGATGCTGTGGGAAGCGGGAGCGGGCGCCGTGCAGTATCACGACAAGACCCACCCGGTTCCGTTCGGCGAGTACGTGCCCGACAGGTGGTTCTACGAGATGATCGTGCCCGACCTGATCGGGCTCATCGGGCGTGAGTACACCCCGGGATCTAACCCTCCCTTCGTCGACATCGACGGCACCGGGGTGGGGCTCGCGATCTGCTTCGACGTCATCTACGACGACGTCATCCACGACGGCGCGCGCGACGGTGCGGAGGTCTACATGTTCCAGACCAACAACGCCGACTTCCGCAACACCGATGAGAACCTGCAGCAGCTCGCCTTCGCACGCACGCGCGCGATCGAGACCGGTCGTTCCGTGGTGAACATCTCCACCGTCGGGACAAGCCAGGTCATCGGCCCCGACGGTGCGACGATCGATTCACTGCCCGCCGATGAGGCTGGTGCGATGCTCACCGACGTTCCGCTGCGAACCGGTCTGACGCCGAGCATCGTGATCGGCGGCTCGCTGGGCATCGCAATCGCAATCCTCAGCATCGTCGGCCTGGTTGCCAGCGGCATCGTCGCGAGCCGCCGCCGGACATGAAACGGGACCGACCCGTGATCGGATCGGTCCCGTTTCACGCACCGCATCGGTGGAGGCTGCGGTGGGCGTCTGTCAGGCGCTCAGCTTGTCGACCGTGACGTCGTCGCCGGCGCCGCGGCGCGAGCGGACGAAAGCGAGGCGCTCTTCAAGGAGCTCCTCGAGCTCGGGAATCGTACGACGCTCCAGAAGCATGTCCCAGTGCGAGCGGGGGGCTTTGACGTCGCCGTGGTCAACGGTGACAGTCTCACCATCGACGCGGAGCAAAGCCTCGGCGCCACAGGTGCGGCATTCCCAGGTCTCAGGGACCTCGGCATCTGCCGCGAAGGTCATGGTGGTGTCACGCCCACAAGACGTGCAGGAGTAGGTGAATTGTGCTCGCTCATGAAATACGACGCCGTCCTCGCTCTGTAGGCTGGAGGCGCCGAGTCTCATGCCGCGGAGGCTTCGGTCTGCCATTGTGTGGTCCTCTCGTCGCTGTACAGGTATAACGCGCTCACCTGGGCAGATCATCCATGCCGACCCGCAGATGAGAGCATTCTCAGCCGATCTTCAGCGGCGGCGCTGTCCGAGAGTCTCGAGCGCAACGTCTACACGGTCCGTGACGATGCCATCGACTCCCATATCGACAAGCCGCAGCATGTCTGCGGGATCGTTCACGGTCCAGACATGCACCTCGACCCCGTGCGCGTGAGCGGCCTCAATCAATCGCGGCGTCACCACCCGCACCGGCCCCTGCCGTTCCGGGACTTGCAGTGCGTCGACTCCCGCCAGTGAAGATGTGACGAGCCGCGGCGACCGCGCGACGAGACCCCAGACGACGCGGGCAATCGTCTCGCGTCCCGCCGATGCTGCAGGCGCGACCGCGCCGGACGGTGCGTGACGAGCGGCCGATGCCAGGGCCGCTCGTCGGCGGGCATCCGCAAAGCTCGTCAGGAGGACGCGCTCACCGTGGCCGGCGACCAGGGCACCCACGGCGTCAGCGGCGCCGGGCGCCTTCACGTCGAGGTTGAACCTCACGGTCGGGAAGTCCTCGAGCGCAGTGCGTAACGTGATCAGGCCACCGCGATCTGCCATCAAGGCGGTCAATTCCGCGAGATCGACGTCGACGATGCGTCGAGGATCGCCGGTGACCCGACGAAGATCCGCATCATGGAACAGCACGACCTCGCCGTCGCGGGTGAGATGACAGTCGGACTCCACGTAGGTCGCGCCCGCTCGCTGCGCCGCGGCGACCGACGCGTAGGAGTTCTCCGCTATCGCGTCGTCAACCGTCAACCCCCGGTGCGCAAGGACGCGCGGATACGGGGCATCGACGAAGTAGGGGTGCGTCACGCCTGCTCGTCAGGTGCAGGCTTCGCGGCATCTCGCGGTCCGAACGCACTGGATACACCCTTCAGTGCCTCCGTGAACTCGCTCGGGATGATCCAGAGTTTGCTGGACGCGCTGTCGCTGATCTTCGGAAGAGTCTGCAGGTACTGGTACGCGAGGAGCTTGTCGTCCGGATTGCCCTCGTGGATGGCGTTGAAGACTGTAGCGATGGCCTCAGCTTCGCCCTGTGCCCGCAGGATCTGGCCCTGCTTTTCGCCTTCGGCCCGCAGGATCTCGGCCTGGCGTGCGCCCTCTGCCTGCAGGATGGCGGACTGCTTCGTGCCCTCTGCGGTGAGGATCGCCGCACGACGGTCACGCTCGGCGCGCATCTGCTTTTCCATCGAGTCCTGGATGGATACCGGGGGATCGATCGCCTTCAACTCCACACGCGAGACACGGATGCCCCACTTACCCGTCGCTTCATCCAGCACGACCCGCAGCTTCGTGTTGATCTCATCGCGGCTGGTCAGTGCCTCCTCGAGATTCAGGCCACCGACGACGTTTCGCAGCGTCGTGGTCGTGAGCTGCTCCACCGCGCCGAGGTAGTTCGCGATCTCGTAGGTGGCCGCGCGGGCATCCGTCACCTGGAAGTACACGACCGTGTCGATCGAGACAACGAGGTTGTCCTCGGTGATGACCGGCTGCGGGGGGAAAGAAACGACCTGCTCGCGCATGTCGATCAGCGGCCGCACCCGGTCGATGAACGGCACGAGAAGGTTCAAGCCGGGGGAGAGGGTCTTGTGGTACCGGCCGAGGCGCTCCACGACGCCGGCTGTGGCCTGCGGAATGATCCGAATCGATCGGAAGATCACCACGACCACGAAGATCGCAATGACCAGCAGCAGGACGATGACGAAGATCTGACCCGCGAACGCGCCGATGTCAATCATGTTCCATGGTCCTTTCTGTCGATGGCCGGGGCTGCGGAGCCACTTCGACGGCGGCGCCCCGTACCGCGATGACGCTGACCGGCTGTCCGACGTTCGCCTCAGCATCCGTCAGACCGGCGCTCAGTCGTGCCGTCCATGTCTCGCCGTTGTCGAGCTTCACCTCACCTGCCCCCTGCGTGAACGCGCGGGTCACACGGGCCGGCATCCCAACGAGCGCATCGACGTTCGTGAGGACGACCGGCGAACTTCGATGGAGCGCGCGCAGCAGGAGGGGGCGAATCGTGAACAGGAGAAGTGCTGAGGCGATTGCGGCGAGCCCGATCTGAAGCCACCACGGGCCGCCCAACAGGTTCGTCCCGAGGCCGCCGATCAGTGTTCCGGCAGCGAGCATCAGAAACGTGAACTCGAGGGTGAGGAGCTCGATGATCACAAACAGGACTGCCAGAGCGAGCCAGAGGATCCACAGATACTGCGTGAGATCGGGCAACATCCGAGTCTCCTTCCTCCTGGTCCGACCCTATCAACGCAGGGCCCGGCGCGGACCGGTTGGTAGGGTCGGTACGCGCGCCATTCCGGTGCTGCCCCGCGGCCGACGGGCCGACCTGCAACAGGAGCAATTGTGAGCGACATTTCCACCCCGATCGCCCCCGGAACCCTGCGCGGAAAGACCGCGCTCGTCACCGGTTCGTCGCGCGGAATCGGTGCCGACACCGTCCGCTATCTCGCAGCCGCGGGAGCGAACGTCGTCATCAACTTCCGCAACAAGGCTCCACGCGCCGAGAAGCTTGCCGCCGAGGTCCGGGAACTTGGCGTCGACGCTCTCGTCGTGGGAGCCGACCTGACCGATCCTGAGTCGGTCGCGGCGATGTTCGCTGCCGTCGAGCAGGCGTTCGGGGGGCTCGACATCCTCGTCCTGAACGCGTCAGGCGGCATGGAAGCCGGAATGGCAGACGATTATGCGCTACTGCTCAATCGCGACGCTCAGGTCAGCGTTCTGGAGGCGGCCGTGCCGCTTCTTCGCGGTGACGCACGGGTGGTGTTCGTCACCAGTCACCAGGCGCACTTCATTCGGACGACTCCGACGATGCCGGAGTACGAGCCCGTCGCCCTCTCCAAGCGCGCCGGCGAAGACGCGCTTCGCGAGCGGATTCCGGCGCTCCTCGAGCGCGGGATCGGGTTCGTCGTCGTCTCCGGGGACATGATCGAGGGAACCATCACCGCAACGCTGCTGGAACGTGCGAACCCCGGAGCGATCGCCTCGCGCCGCGAATCAGCAGGCAAGCTCTACAACGTCTCGGAGTTCGCCGCGGAGGTCGCACAGGCCGCCGTGGACCCGATTCCCGCAGACAACACGCGGCTCGTCGGCGACACAAGCTCTTTCGTGGGGGAGTGACCTCGTCACTGCATCCGTTCATAGCAGAAGGCCCCGGGCATCCCCGGGGCCTTCTGCTATGGCGTGAGTGATCAGACGCTCTTCTTGCCGAACGTGAAGGCACGCACGATCTGGATGATGCCGAGCACGACGAGCGAGATCCCCAGCAGCCACCAGAGCACGACTGCGCCCCAGAGCGGCGAGAACAGCAGAACGACACCGGCGACGATGCTGATGATCGCGAAGAAGATCGTCCAGCCCCTGGAAGCTGCATCGCTGAGCGTCGTCAGTGAAACGACACCTTCGACGATCCACATGATTCCGACGAGGATCCCGAGGAAGACGGCGAACCATCCCGTGGTTGCTGCGAGGTTGAAGAAGGCGAAGATACCCGCGGCGATGAAAATGACGCCGAGGATGATGTGGCCGACACGCGACCATCCGCCCATCGACTTCGAGAAAATGCCGAGGCCGCCGTAGACGAGCCCACCCACGATCGCATAGATCGCGATGATCGCCGTGACGACCATGGCCGTGCGGCCCGGCCAGACGAGAATCAGGATTCCGACGATGAGCGAGAGGACACCGGCGATGCCGAGCGCCGTGCGGACGCCGTTGATGGCCTCCTTGGCGACGGAGCTTTCGGTTGACATGGCATTCCCTTTCTGGGAGTTAGCTGAGAGCTTGCGTTCTCAGCGTAGCGTTCCGACCCGGCTTCGGGGGAGTGGGAGGGGTATGTCGGCCTGAGATCACCCGAAAAGGACGAGGACACCAACCAGAACGGGGATGCACCCGATCGTGGTGAGAAAGACTGTGTCGCGCGCGATAGTTTCAGCAACGCCGAAGCGCTGGGCGAAGTTGAAGACGTTCTGAGCGGTTGGGAGGCTCGCCAGGACGACGACGGTGAGCGTTTCCGCCTTCGGAAGCCCGAAGACGACGCTCGCGAGCACCCACGCCAGCAGGGGCATCAGAATCAGCTTGAACGCTGTCGCCAGGATGACCTCGCGGCGGTGCCCACCGGCCGCGAGAACCCGCTGTCCGTGGAGCGACATCCCGTAACTCAGCAGCAGCACGGGGACGCAGGCAGCGGCAAGGAAGTGCAGGGGCTCGGTCACGAGCGAGGGAAGCTGAAGCCCCGTCGCCGCGACGAGCGTTCCCGCGACCGATCCGATCACGACCGGATTCGTGACAGTACGCACCACAATCTTCCCGACGTTCCGTGTCGTCGCGGTGACGCTCTCGAGGATCGCCATCGAGATCGGGACGAGCACAAGGAGCTGGAACAGGATGACCGGTGCGGGGTAGGCGGCCGAGCCCAGCAGATAGAGCGAGAGGGGGATGCCGATGTTGTTGGAGTTCACCTGACCCGCGGCGAGTGCGCCGATCAGCGAATCTCCCACGGTACGCCGCCAGAACAGGCGTGAAATCGCCGCGTACAGACCGATGATGATGACCGCAGTGATCGCCGAGACCGGCAGGAGTGCGGAAAAGAGGGTGGCGATGTCGGCCTCGGACAACACGACGAACAGCAGCACAGGGGAGAGGACGAAGAACACCAAACGCCCGAGAACCGGGCCGGCTTGCGGGCCGAGGAGGTTGATGCGTCCGATGACGTACCCGACCGCGATCGCGAGGCCGATGACCGCGAGCCCCGTCGCAACGTTCAGCACGGGAGGTCCGGAACTCGCATCCTTCCACGCTACCGCCGGTGCCAGACGCACGAATCACGCCACCGTGGTGCTTGAGCTACGGGTGGCCGGAGCGGAAGATGTGGACGCTTTCGGCGCGGTCGCGTTCGCTGAGGATGAGCGCGAGGACGCCGAGTCCTATTGTGCTCGCAAGGCTCGACAGTGCGCCGAGGAGTGTTGCAACGTCGGCGACGGCCTGCTGCGGGAGTGCCATGGTCGCGTACATGCCCTGGGTCATGACGCCCACGAGGACGCTCAGTCCGAGAACCCAGAGCGGCGCCCACCGCCACGGAGACGGAACGATGCGGGTCCGCGCGATCTGGACGGTCGCGATGGTCCCGGCGGCGAGCGGTATCAACAGGTCGAGGTAACCCAAGACGACGTACATTGGCGGAATCGAATCTGGTGTGGCGAAGCCGCCGTTCGGTGTCATCACGTCGAAGACGATGCGGGCGACGACATGCCACCACGCCACGATCAGCATCGTGACGAGACCCAAAGGTCTTCGCGCGACGATGCTTTCGTACCTCGTTCGTCCAACGGCGAACACGGTGACGCCGACGGCCCAAGCAAGCTCGGCGATCACAGTGAGAACCGGACGTAGAGAAGAGCCGAGCATGACGGCGTCCAGCATCGCGACGATACCGGCCAGGATCAGTGCGCTGCCACCGATCGTCCACGTCAGGTTTCGCCGCCGCATCCTTCGAGCCTAACGAGCCAGACTGCGTCGGCTCGGTTACAACCGAGCCATCGTGGATAGTCGCCGATAATGCACATTATGTCAGATCACTCTGAACTGACCATGCTGCTCGAGGCTGAGCCCGCTCTCCTGGCCTGGCAGCGCTCGTGCTCGCTGGGCTCCCGGGTTAGCCTCGTTCTATCGGGTGTGGTGCGTGACGCGGAGGGCGTGTCGGATGCGGGGACGTGTCGGTTCAGATGATCGTGCCTGGCCTGGTTGCGCGGTGAGCGCCAAGGGTCGGCTGTCATGACCACTCCTCCCCCGGACGCCGACGAACAGGTCACGATCGCTGACCTCATGACCCCGGACTCGGACGACGACGCGTTTGTCGCCACCAACGGTCCCTCGCGGGCGCTGTGCATCACGGGTCTCGTGATCGCCATCGTGATGGTTGTCGGGATGGTGGCGACGGGTGGGTACGTCGCCTGGGCGCTGAACACTCCCCTGCCTGCCGCGACGCTGGAGTGGCAGGCGCCGACCGTCGAGTCTCCCGTTGCAGCTCAGATCTCGCTTCCGTCTTTCGGCTCTTCAGCACTGAGCGTGTCAGGCGGGGAAGTGTATCTCGGCGAGGGCGCGAGTGGAATCTGGCAGACGTCCGGTCCCCAGGATCCGCAGGTCATGGCAAGCGTCAGCAAGATCATCACGGCACTCGTCGTACTTGAGAAGTACCCGCTCGCGGACGCATCCGATCCCGGCCCGACGATCACGTTCTCGAAAGCCGATCACGATCTCTACGACCAGTACTACGTTCGTGGAGCGACGATCGCGGCAATGCCCACGGGCACACGGATGTCGCTGCACGATGCGCTGGCCACGATGCTGATCCCCTCGGCGAGCAATTACGCCGAGGCCATCAGTCGATGGGCGTTCGGCTCGGTGTCCAGCTTCCGCGCGGCGGCCAGCGACTGGCTCCAGGCCCATGGTCTGGCCGGCACGACGGTCGTCGAACCCACGGGGCTCGACTCCGCGAATGTCAGCACGCCCACTGATCTGGTCGCTATCGCAAAGCTTGCCGCCGCAAACCCGACCCTCGCGTCGATCGTCGGAACAGCCTCGCTCACGATCCCGGGGCCCGGATCGCTGCAGAACACCAACGCCTTGCTGGGCGTCGACGGAGTAACGGGGATGAAGACCGGCAACCTCGGGTACGGGACCTACGCGTTCGTGTTCACAGCGGGCTTGGACATCGCAGGCATGCACCTGGATGTCACAGGCGCAATCCAGGGCGGCGCGACGCGGGAGTCAGCCAATGCCGATGTGCTTCGCATGCTCGACAGCATCCGCCGGGGGTTCCACGACGTCCCTGTCGGACTGGCAGGCGACCACATCGGCACCGTCACGGCACCGTGGGGTGGAACCACGGAGGTTGTGATCGCGCGCGACGTCGACATCTTCACGTGGTCTGACACGCCGATCGCGGTCGAGGTTGCGATGGACAACCCGACCGAGTTCGCGACCGGCGACGTCGTGGGTCAGATCACCTGGACAGCCGGTCCGCACAGCGAGAGCGCTGACCTCATCGTGACCGAGTCAATCGATCCGCCGACCGACTGGTGGCGACTGACACACCCTACGGAGCTCGTCGCGGGCTGAACTCGGCACCAGTCGGCGCGCAGCTCACCGTGGTCACCCAGAGCGCCTTGACACTAGATTCCGGATCTGGCATATGGCCTCATCCGGGCGGAGTCACGTGAACCAGCCGCTGTTGCGCACGGTTCTGTCTTGGAACTGATGCTGAGCGGCAGCCCGCGCTCGATCAACAGCTTCCTGCGCTTCGCGGCCTTCTTTCGCCTCGGAGAACGAGACGGGCTTGCGAACGAAGAGGCGAGTCACCCGGTTCCAGAACGTCATCATCGCCACCCCCTTGTGCCCCACGATAGACCAGCTCAGGCTCCAGCGGGCTCGATCGTCACCCAATTCCCGAACTTCGGCATCCGGCCATCACCCGACGACGTGCCTGTCAGTCGTCGACGAACCCATGGGCCGACGTGCGCGCGATAGTAGGCCAAACCACGCACCGCGTCGGCGGTGGACTGCTCGGGCATCGACCACCACTCCCCTGGTGCGGGGTGGCCCAGGGCGCCGAGGAGGCGCGCAGCCACCCGGTGGTGCCCGCGCGAGTTCATGTGCAGCCTGTCGGCAGACCAGAACGACGGATGCGACAGCTCGCGATCCGGCCAGTTGAGGGCCCGGACAACATCGGGACGGTCGGCGACTCGTGCCACTACTGCTCGCGAGAGGTCGTCTCCGCGGCGTTGGATCAGCGACCGGAACGGCAGCTGGGCTGAGGGGTTGGCGCCGGAGAGCAGAACTAGACGGACCCCTTCCTCATCGCACCGGCGCAGGACGGTGCTGAAGGCGTCCGCGATGCTCTCGATCGTCGTGCGGGGTCGCAGCATGTCGTTGCCTCCCCCGTTGAACGAGAGGTGGGTCGGACGGAGAGCGAGGGCCGGCTCCAGTTGCTCTTCCACGATGGGCCACGCAAGCTTGCCGCGGATAGCGAAGTTCGCATACGCGATCGGAGCACCGAGTGCGTTGGCCCAGCCGAGAGCGGTGAGGTCTGCCCACCCCCGGACGGTGCCGTCAGGCAGCTCGTCGCCGACGCCTTCGGAGAAGGAATCACCGATGGCAACGTAGCGGATCTCCTGCACTCCCCTAGCCTACGGGTGCCTCATCGCGCTGCCGGTCTGCGCCTTCCGCGATCATCTCGCGCGCCATCGGGATCACCCTGGTGCCGTAGAGCTCGATCGAGCGCATCAGCTGCTCGTGTCCGAGCGTGCCGTTCGAGTACTTCAGATCGAAACGGTCGATCCCCAGCGTCAACACGGTGTCGGCGATCTTGCGAGCAACCCGGTCGGGTGACCCCGAGTAAACCGCTCCCCCGGCTCCGACGTCGTGCTGGAACCGCATCCGACTGTAGGGCGGCCACCCGCGTTCGGCTCCGATACGGTTGTTCATCGCTTCGAACGCAGGATACGCCTGTTCCCACGCCTGCTCATCGGTATCGGCGATGTGACCCGGCGAGTGGACGCCGACCGGCTTGCGATCGTGCCCGAACGAGGCCAGCGAACGATGGAAGAGCTCAACATAGGGTGCGAAGCGCTCAGCGGGTCCGCCGATGATCGCGAGCATGAGGCCGAAGCCGTACCGCGCTGTCCGGACGACGGATTCGGGTGACCCTCCGACGCCCACCCAGGTCGTCAGGCCGGACCCCTCGGTCTTCGGGTATACGTCAGCACCAGTGAGCGCGGCGCGGGTGGTTCCGGACCAGGTGACCGGGCGCTCCTGGCGCAAGAGGGAGAACAGTTCGAGCTTCTCCTCGAACAGGGCCTCGTAATCCTTCAGGTCGTACCCGAACAGGGGGAAGGACTCGATGAAGCTCCCACGGCCCAGTACCACCTCGGCACGACCGTTCGAGATGGCATCCAGGGTCGCGAACCGCTCGTAGACCCGCACCGGATCGTCTGAAGAGAGAACGGTGACGGCAGTGCCGAGATGGATGTCGCGGGTCCGACCAGCGATGGCCGCGAGCACGATCTCGGGGCTCGACACCGCAAAGTCGGGGCGGTGGTGCTCCCCTACCCCGATAAACGAGATGCCGAGCTCGTCGGCGAGGACAGCCTGGTCGACGAGATTACGCAACGTCTGTGCGTCTGAGAGGGGTGCTCCGCTCTCATCGACCGTGACATCACCGAACGTATCGAGACCGAACTGAATCATGACGGCATCCTTTCCATGCACCTGCATAGAACCATACGAGTTCGGTTGCTATTCCATTCCTCAGGTCAGCAAGGCCGCGCGCAACGTGTCGAGCCCGACTCCGCCGACATCGAGCGCGCGCTTGTGGAACGCCTTGATATCGAACGCTTCACCCTGCTGCTCGGCCACCGTGTCGCGCAATTGCTCCCAGATCCGCTGGCCGACCTTGTAGGACGGTGCCTGCCCGGGCCAGCCGAGATAGCGGTTGACTTCGAACTGAATGAACTCGTCTGACATGTTGACGTTGCGGCGCATGAACGCCAGCGCGTAGTCGTGATCCCACACGCCGTCGCCATCCAGGCGGGGCTTGTCGAGGTGCACACCGATGTCCAACACCACACGCGCCGCCCGCATCCGCTGCCCATCGAGCATGCCGAGCCGGTCGGCGGGGTCATCCAGGTAGCCGAGCTGCTCCATGAGGCGCTCCGCATACAGCGCCCAACCTTCGGCGTGGCCCGACGTACCGGCCAGCAGACGCCGCCACGAGTTGAGTTGTGCGCGGTTGTAGACGGCCTGAGCGATCTGCAGGTGGTGACCGGGAACGCCCTCGTGATAGACGGTCGTCAGTTCTCGCCACGTGTCGAAGTCCTCGACGCCCTCCGGAACCGACCACCACATGCGCCCGGGGCGCGAGAAGTCATCGGTCGGGCCGGTGTAGTAGATCCCGCCCTCCTTGGTGGGCGCGATCATGCACTCGAGCGTGCGGATCGGTTCGGGGATGTCGAAGTGCGTCTTCCCGAGCTCTGCCACGGCATGATCGCTCGTCTGCTGCATCCACGTTTGCAGCGCCTCGGTACCGTGAAGCTTTCGCGAGGTATCTCTCTCGAGGAACGCGACAGCCTCCTCGACGCTCGCGCCGGAAAGGATCTCGTCGGCGATCTGTTCCTGCTCGGCGACCATGCGCGCGAGCTCTTCGATGCCCCACTCGTAGGTTTCATCGAGGTCGATGGTCGCACCGAGGAAGCGTCGAGAGTGCAGCGCGTACAGGTCCCGGCCGACTCCGTCCTGCTCGGAAGCGGCAGGGCCGACCTCGGCGGAGAGAACATCGGCGAGCTCTTCGTACGCCACGCGGGCAGCGCCCGCCGCGTCGGCGAGCTCACGGGCGAGGGATGCCGGAAGCTGCCCGTCGTTGGGTGCGGCCTCGGCGGCGAACTCCGCGAAGAAGCCGCGGTCACTCGTGTAGCGCCCGATCTGGGTCACGACTTCGCGCACCTGGCGCCTGGCGGGTACGACCCCAGCTGAGACTCCGGCTCGGAGGGTTTCGATGTAGCCGCGTACCGCCTCTGGGACCGCTCCCAGTCGCGTCGCGATGACAGACCAGTCCTCCGCTGTGTCGGTGGGCATGAGGTCGAAGACCGCACGGATGTCCTGCGGCGGCGAGGCGATCACGTTCAGGTCGCGAAGATGCCACTGGGCGTCGTGGAGTTCGAGGTCGAGTTCCAGCTCGCGGGTAAGGTCTGCTTTCGTGACGCGATCGATGTCGTCCACGGGCTCGGTGGTGCGCAGCGCAGCGAGCGTCGTGCGGGCTTCGTCGGCGAGTGCGTCAGCGCCCGCTGGAGAATAGTCGCCGTAGCGTGCATTGTGCTCGGAGCGACCGATGTAGGTGGCGAGGGTGGGGACACGCTCCGCGAGCGTGTCGACCCACGCATCTGCGATCGCGTCGATGGGCGTGGCAGATCGAGGAGCTTCAGTCATGCGTTCGAGCCTAACCAGAACGAGCGGTCAGTGCCCGGCGAGATTCCAATCGCCGCCGCGGCCCACTTCGACATCCAACGGCACGGACAGCGTCGCAGCGTCAGCCATTCTGTGTCTGACGATCTCTTCAGCCCTGTCCCACTCCCCCGGGGCGACTTCGACCACGAGTTCGTCGTGGATCTGCAGCAGCACCCGCGAACGCAGGTCGCTGTCGCGGAGGTCTTGGTGGATGCGGAACAGCGCGATCTTCATGATGTCGGCAGCGCTGCCCTGGATGGGGGCATTGAGCGCCGCGCGTTCGGCGTTCTCGCGCAGAACGCGGTTCGGGCTGGTGAGGTCGGGGAACGGGCGACGGCGACCGAAGATCGTCTCGGTGTACCCGTCGATGCGAGCCTTCTCGACGGACGCGCGCAGGTAGTCGCGCACCGCGCCGAATCGCGCGAAGTACTCCATCATCAGCTGTTTGGCTTCTGCCTGCTCGATACGCAGCTGCTTCGACAGCCCGAAAGCGGAGAGGCCGTAGACGAGGCCATACGACATGGCCTTGACCTTCGTGCGCATCTGCGGGGTGACATCGGCGGGATCCACACCGAACACGCGAGCGCCCACGAAGCGGTGCAGGTCCTCGCCGGAGTTGAAGGCCTCGATGAGCCCGGGGTCCTCCGACAGATGCGCCATGATGCGCATTTCGATCTGCGAATAGTCTGCGGTGAGGAGTGTCTCGTAGCCGTCACCGACAACGAACGCTGAACGGATGCGTCGGCTGTCTTCGGTCCGGATCGGGATGTTCTGCAGGTTGGGGTCGGTGCTCGAGAGCCGCCCCGTCTGACTTCCCGTCTGCACGTAGGTGGTGTGGATGCGCGCGTCGGTGCCGATCGCGGCATCCAGCGACTCGATGATCTGCCTCAGCTTGGTCGCTTCGCGATGTTGGAGAAGCAGACCGAGGAACGGATGCGGATTGGTCTCTTGGAGATCGGCCAGCACCGCGGCATCCGTCGAATACCCGGTCTTGGTCTTGCGGGTCTTGGGAAGGCCGAGTTCTTCGAACAGGACTTCCTGCAGCTGCTTCGGAGAGCCGAGGTTGACTTCATGGCCGATCGTCTCGAACGCCTCGGCAGCGATCCCATCGGCGCGGGCGCCGAGTTCTGCCGAGAAGCCTGCAAGTGTGTCGTGCGAGACTGCCACCCCGTCGAGCTCCATGTCGACGAGCGCGTCGAGTGTCGGGAGCTCGATCTCGCGGAGCACGCCGGCTAGGTCGTCAGGAAGCTCCGCCCGAAGCGCATTTGCGACCCGCTGGGTGAACCATGACAGCTGCCCGGGAGTGGCTCCCTCGGTTTCGGGAATCAGCTGCGTGGGATCGGCCTCGGGAAGCTTCTCTCCCAGGTAGCGGTCGACGAGATCGCCGAGTGTCTTGTCGGGAAAGCTCGGGCGAAGGAGCCACCCGGCCAAAGCCGTGTCGAACGCGACTCCCGCGACGCTGACGCCCGCGCGTCGCAACATCTTGATCTGCGGCTTGGCGTCAGCGAAGACCTTCGGGCTATCAGACGCGAACCAGCCCGAGAGGCGCGCTTCGGACTCCGCCGTCCAGCTCGTCTCGACGACATCGTCGCCTCGCGCGAATCCGAGACGGGCGGGCAGGGATGCCGAGCCCGGGGCGCCCGCATCGGGAACGACGGTGACCGCGACCTCGTCGGAGCTGCTTGCCAGCCAGGCGGCCGCAGCATCGGCGTCCACCTCTGTCGCAACGGGGAGTTGCACCGCTGGTGACGCGTCCGCGGGCTCGTCACCGCCCAGAGCTTCGAACACGCGCGGCAGGAGGGTGCGAAACTCCAGTCGCGCGAAGATGTCGCGAACACCCTGGGCATCCATACCGGTGACGACCAGCTCGTCGGGGCCGACGGGGAGCTCGACGTCGCGCAACAACCGATTCAGTGCACGGTTGCGTCTGACGTCGTCGAGGTGCTCACGCAGGTTGTTTCCCACCACTCCCGTGACACGGTCGGCGTTCTCAAGCAGGTCGTCAAGTGTGCCGAACTGGGTGAGCCACTTCACCGCGGTCTTCTCCCCCACCTTGGGGACACCCGGGAGGTTGTCGCTGGTCTCGCCGACGAGAGCTGCGATGTCGGGGTACTGCTCGGGGGGAACGCCGTAACGTTCCCGCACGGCTTCAGGGTCGTATCGCTTGAGCTGCGACACTCCCTGCACGCTCGGGTAGAGCAGTGTGATGCGCTCGTCGACGAGCTGAATCGTGTCGCGGTCACCGGAGCAGACGAGCACGTTGTAGCCGGCATCCGCGCCCCGGGTTGCCAGAGTGGCGAGGATGTCGTCGGCTTCGATGTCTTCTTGTTGGAGCACCGTGATGTTCATGGCCCGGAGGCAGTCCTGCAGCAGGGGGATCTGTCCCTGGAACTCCTTCGGCGTCTCGGCACGATTCGCCTTGTATTCCGCGTATTCACGGGTACGGAACGACTGGCGCGACGTGTCGAAAGCTACAGCGACGTGCGTGGGCTTTTCTGCTTTGATCAGGTTCACGAACATCGACAGGAAGCCGTAGATCCCGTTGGTGTGTTGCCCGTCTTTGGTGGTGAAGTTCTCGACGGGGAGGGCGAAAAACGCCCGAAAGGCCAGCGAGTGGCCGTCGACGACCAGGAGGGTAGGCTTCGAGGAGTCCGTCACTCTGTCAGCCTACCCACGGCTTCCGACAGCACTTCTCCCCGAGGGTGGTCATGAGCACGCAGCATCCGGCGAACGTTAACGGCATGGAGTGGGCTGCGCGGCGCGGGATGGGGACTCTCGCCGAGAAGATGGGGATGCAGTTCCTCGAGTTCACGGTTGAACGTTCCGTTGCGACGATGCCCGTCGAGGGAAACACGCAGCCCGTGGGCCTCATGCACGGCGGCGCATACGTCGTGCTGGGCGAGTCTCTGGGGTCGATGTCGGCGAATCTGTGGGCAGGTCCCGGGCGCCTCGCGCTCGGTGTCGACATCAACGCGACCCACACGCGATCCGCGCGCTCGGGCCTGGTTACGGGGGTATGCACCCCCGTACACCTCGGTCGAAGCATGACCGTTCACGAGATCGTCGTCTCCGATGACGAGGGTCGACGATGCTCCACCATCCGCATCACGAACCTCATCAAGGATGTGCCGCTCCCCGAAGAGCTCACACGCCCTGAAGGGTGAGCGAGCTTCGCGCGTGAACTGATGTCACGTGTGGGAGGAGCTACTGGCCGAGTGAAGCCGAGGCCTCAAGCCTTCTTCGGCGCCAGCTGTTCGATGATCGCCTTGGCGACGTCTTGCATCGTGAGCCGACGGTCCATCGATGCCTTCTGAATCCACCGGAACGCCTCAGGCTCGGAAAGGCCCATCTTCTCGTTGAGCAGGCCCTTGGCCCGATCCACGAGCTTGCGGGTCTCAAACCGCTCGACCATGTCGGCAACCTCGGCCTCGAGGGTGAGGATCTGCTCGTGGCGAGCGAGGGCGATCTCGATCGCGGGAAGAAGATCGTTCGGGGTGAAGGGCTTCACGACGTACGCGAGGGCACCGGCCTCGCTCGCGCGCTCAACGAGTTCCTTCTGGCTGAACGCCGTCAGCAGAACGACCGGAGCGATGTTGTTCTTGTTGAGCTTTTCGGCAGCGGAGATGCCGTCGAGCTGGGGCATCTTGACGTCCATGATGACGAGGTCAGGACGCAGCTCCGTGGCCAACTGGACCGCGCTCTCGCCGTCTCCGGCTTCGCCGACGACATCGAACCCGTTGTCGCGAAGGATTTCGACGATGTCGAGTCGGATGAGGGACTCATCTTCGGCTACGACGACACGGCGGGGGGTGTTGGCGGCGGACGTAGCTGCCTGCTCTTGCTCTGTCACCTTTGAATCCTACGGTATGGTCAATGCGGACGTCCCCGGCCGGTGTGGCGGAATGGCAGACGCGACCGACTCAAAATCGGTTGCCCGAAAGGGCGTGTGGGTTCGACTCCCACCACCGGCACGTGAGAAGAGCCGCGACCCGTCAGGGTTGCGGCTCTTCTCACGTCTCGATGGTGTGGCTTGGGAAGAGCGCACGGTGGGTGGGCCCACGCGGCCGGAGGCTCCGCGCGCTGCAGAGCGGCGCGTGGAGTGGCCGTGGGGACGACTCCCACCACCGGCACGTGATGAAGGCCGCGACCCGTCGGGGTTGCGGCCTTCATCACGTCTCGATGGTGCCGCTCAGGCTCCGAAGAACTGGTTCCCGAGCGCCTTGCTCTTGAGCGCGTCGAACTCGCCCTGCGAGATGGTGCCGGCATCCAGCAGGGCCTTGGCGCGCTCGATCTCGGCAGTCGGGTTAGCGGCAGCGGCAGGACGGTAGTCGTCGGTCTCGGGAACGACGCCGCGCCGGATGCTCGCACGAGCTGCCATCCCGCGTCCTCGAGCGATCACATAGACCAGAGCCGTCAGGAAGGGCACGAGCACGAGGAAGATGATCCAGAGCGCCTTCCAGCCGCCTGCGAGCGTGTGGTCGCGAAAGAGATCGATGATGATCAGGGCGACGACGTAGATGTACGCGGCGATGTAGAACATCACGAGCGCGAACAAGAAAATGTCCCAGACGCCGAGCACGGCTACCTCCGAATGCGAAACGGTCGCGCGCAGCTTAGTGCCGAGCGCGACCGTTTCGTGTGAAGCGAGTGTCAGCCCGCGTTCTGGTAGGCGGGAGCCTTGCCGTGAACCGCATCGCCCACGTTGTGAATGCGGATGTCGTTGGTCGTGCCCTCGATTCCGGGAGGCGAACCCGAGATCACGACGACCTTGTCGCCGACCTGTGCCAGGTCGTTCGAGAGAAGGTAGTCATCGACCTGGAGGAACATCCGGTCGGTGTGCGATACGTGCTCAACAAGGGTCGACTGGATGCCCCACGTCACTGCCATCCGACGGCGGATCGCCGGGTCGGGTGCGAAAGCGAGCATGGGGATCTTCGGCCGCAGACGCGACAGACGGCGAGCCGAGTTCCCCGACTCCGTGAACACGCACAGGAACTTTGCCTCGACGAAGTCAGCGACCTCATTGGCCGCGAGCGTGATGATGCCGCCCTGCGTGCGCGGCTTCGTGTGAATCGGAGCGATGCGCTCGAGTCCGTGTTCTTCCGTCGACTCGATGATGCGGGCCATCGTCTGTACGACGACAACGGGGTACTCCCCCACACTCGTCTCGCCCGAGAGCATGACGGCGTCGGCACCATCCAGAACGGCGTTGGCGACGTCACTGGTCTCGGCGCGAGTGGGCACCGGGTTGTTGATCATCGACTCGAGCATCTGCGTGGCGACGATGACCGGCTTGGCCATCGCGCGGCACAGCTCTACTGCGCGCTTCTGCACGATCGGAACGGCTTCCAGCGGAAGCTCCACGCCGAGGTCGCCACGGGCGACCATGATGCCGTCGAAGGCGTCGATGATCTCCTCGAGGTTGTCGACGGCCTGCGGCTTCTCGATCTTGGCGATGACCGGAACCCGACGGCCCTCCTCGGCCATGATCACGTGAACACGCTGCACGTCCTTGGCATCCCTGACGAACGACAGCGCGATCAGATCGGCGCCGGTACGCAGACCCCAGCGGAGGTCTGCCTCGTCCTTGTCGGAGAGGGCGGGAACGTTGACCGCGACCCCGGGAAGGTTGATGCCCTTGTTGTTGGACACCGGACCACCGACGATGACTTCGGTCGTGACGACTGTTCCGTCTGTCTCGAGGACCTTGACACGAACCTTGCCGTCGTCGATGAGCAGGAAGTCGCCCGGTTTCACGTCAGCAGGCAGACCCTTGAACGTCGTCGAGACAATGTCCTTCGTGCCGAGGATGTCCTCGATGGTGATCTTGAAGATGTCTCCGGGCGCGAGCTCGTGAGGTCCGTTCTCGAACTTTCCGAGACGGATCTTGGGTCCCTGCAGATCCACGAGGACCGCGACGGCGCGCTGTGCGTCGTCTGCGGCCTTGCGGACATTGGCGAAATTGTTCTCGTGTACCGAGTAGTCGCCGTGGGAAAGGTTGAAGCGGGCAACGTCAACGCCGGCATCGATGATGGCGCGAACCATCTCGTATGTCGAGGTTGCCGGGCCCAAGGTTGCGACGATCTTCGCGCGTCTCATCCGAGTGTGCTCCGTTGTTTGCGTGATGCAGGCAGAAGGCCTGCGGGTACAGGCAGGGGCCGGGCCCAGCCTACGCGTGCGCCACGCCGATGGCGACATCCGTGGGGTGAACAGGAGACGGAAGCTCCGTGTCACCCATCAGATACCGGTCCACCGCTGCAGCGGCCGCGCGTCCTTCGGCGATCGCCCAGACGATGAGGGACTGACCGCGGCCGGCGTCACCGGCAACGAACACCCCCGGATGCGTCGTCTGGTAATCGTCCTCACGGGCAACGTTGCCGCGATCGGTGAATCTGGTACCGAGCTGGTCCTCGAGGAGAAGTCGCTCGGGGCCGGTGAAGCCCATGGCGATGAGAACGAGGTCTGCCGGGATCTCGCGCTCCGTGCCGCTTTTCGGGACGCGCCGGCCATCCACGAACTCGGTCTCGGCGACACGAAGGTACTGAACTTCGCCGGCGTCGTTGCCCAGGAACTCGACGGTGGAGGCCAGATACATCCGCTCCCCGCCTTCCTCGTGAGCGGACTGCACCTCGAACAGGGTCGGGGCCATCGGCCAGGGCTGCGCGTCAGGGCGTGCCTCGGGAGGGCGACGTCCGATCGCGAGGTTCGTGACGCTCAGCGCGCCCTGGCGGTGGGCGGTTCCGATGCAGTCAGCACCGGTGTCGCCGCCACCGATCACGATGACGTGCTTGCCCTCGGCACTGATCTGATTGGCGACGGCATCCCCTGCGACAGCGTGGTTCGACTCGACGAGGTACTCCATCGCGAAGTGAACCCCGGCGAGGTCGCGTCCCGGGATGGGGAGGTCACGCGGAACTGTTGCGCCGGTCGCGACGACGACCGCGTCATACCGGGCGCGCAGGGCGTCCCAGGTGATGTCGGTACCGATGTTCACGCCGGCTCGGAACCGCGTGCCCTCGTCCTGCATCTGACGAAGCCGGGACTCGAGGTGGCGCTTTTCCATCTTGAAGTCCGGGATGCCGTAACGCAGCAGACCGCCGATGCGGTCATCCCGCTCGTACACGGCCACGGTGTGACCGGCGCGCGTGAGTTGCTGTGCGGCCGCCAGACCCGCGGGGCCCGAACCGACAACTGCCACGGTCTTGCCGGTCAACCGCCCCGGCGGCTTGGGGTCGACCCAGCCGTTCGCGAAGGCCTGATCGATGATCGAGACCTCCACCTGCTTGATCGTCACCGCTGGCTGGTTGATCCCCAGTACGCACGCACTCTCGCACGGCGCGGGACAGAGCCGGCCCGTGAACTCCGGGAAGTTGTTCGTCGCGTGCAGGCGGTCAATAGCCGCCCGACCCTCTCCGCGCCACGTGAGGTCGTTCCACTCCGGGATGAGGTTCCCGAGCGGGCACCCCTGGTGGCAGAACGGAATGCCGCAGTCCATGCAGCGTCCGGCCTGCCGACGCAGCACAGCACTGTCACCGGGTTCGTAGACCTCTTTCCAGTCCATGATGCGAACAGGCACCGGACGACGGGCGGGAAGTTCCCGCTCCGTCACCTTCAGAAAGCCCTTGGGATCAGCCACCGGTCACCTCCAGGATGCGAGTCCAGACGACGTCGCCGTCGGGGTCAAGGCCCTCGTCCACGGCCTCCTGCCGCGTGCGTAGCACGGCGGCGTAGTCCCGAGGAACGACGCGGACGAAGTTGGCGACTTCCTCATCGAAGCGTGCGAGGAAGTCCGCAGCAAGCGCGGAACCGGTCTGTTCAGCGTGCTGCGCGAGCAGGTCCCGCAGCATCTCCGCATCGCCGGAGCCCAGTGGTCCGAGTTCGAGCTCACCCGTGGCGAGCGCATCCCGGTTCACGAGGTCGGGGTCGAGCCGGTAGATGTACGCGGTTCCACCCGACATACCGGCACCCAGGTTCCTACCCGTCGGACCGAGGATGACGGCGAGCCCGCCGGTCATGTACTCGAGCGCGTGGTCGCCGACGCCTTCGACGACAGCGGTGGCCCCGGAGTTGCGCACGAAGAAGCGCTCGCCCACGATGCCGCGCAGGAAGAGCGTTCCCTGCGTGGCGCCGTAACCGATCACGTTGCCGGCGATGACGTTCTGCGACGCGTCGAAGGCTGCATTCTGGGGAGGCCGGATGACGATCTGACCGCCCGAGAGCCCCTTACCGACGTAGTCGTTCGAGTCTCCCGTCAGTCGCAGGGTGATTCCCGCGGGCATGAAGGCACCGAAGGACTGCCCGGCCGACCCGGTGAGGTTGATCGTGATGGATCCGGCCGGCAGACCGTTCTGGCCCTGAGCCTTCGTGACGTGGTGCCCGAGCAAGGTGCCGACCGCGCGGGCGGTGTTGCGCACCGGCAGGTCGATCGTGATCTGACCGCCATGGGCGATGACATCCTGGGCTCGCTCGATGATCGGGACGTCGAAGTGCTCGTCGATCTCGTGGTTCTGCGCACGCAGGTTGCGCCGCGGCTCGTCGTCGGCGAACGCAGGACCCTCCAGCACGGGGGTCAGGTCCATACCGCTCGCCTTCCAGTGTTCGATGGCGCGGTTGGTGTCGAGCAGTTCGTGGTGGCCGATCGCCTCGTCCAGCGAGCGGAACCCGAGTTCTGCCAGGTACTCGCGCACTTCCTGGGCGATGAACTCCATGAACGTTTCGACGAACTCCGGCTTGCCGGTGAACCGCGACCGCAGCACGGGGTTCTGCGTGGCGACACCGACGGGGCAGGTGTCGAGATGGCAGACGCGCATCATGATGCATCCGGAGACGACCAGCGGAGCGGTGGCGAAGCCGAACTCCTCGGCACCCAGCAGCGCGCCGATGATGACGTCGCGACCGGTCTTGATCTGGCCATCGACCTGTACGACCACACGGTCCCGCATGCCGTTGAGCATCAGGGTCTGCTGGGTCTCGGCGAGGCCCAACTCCCACGGCGTTCCCGCGTGCTTGAGCGAGTTGAGCGGGCTCGCGCCCGTCCCGCCGTCGTGGCCCGAGACGAGGATGACGTCGGCCAGGGCCTTCGCCGTACCCGCTGCTACCGCGCCGATTCCCGACTGGCTGACCAGCTTGACGTGGATGCGGGCGTGGGGGTTGGCGCGCTTGAGATCGAAGATCAGCTGCTTGAGGTCCTCGATGGAGTAGATGTCGTGGTGCGGCGGCGGCGAGATAAGGCCGACACCCGCGGTGGCGTGCCGAGTGCGCGCGACCCACGGATAGACCTTGGTCGGTGGCAGCTGCCCGCCCTCACCGGGCTTGGCGCCCTGCGCGAGCTTGATCTGGATGTCTTCTGCTTCGGTGAGGTACAGGCTCGTCACGCCGAATCGGCCCGAGGCAACCTGCTTGATCGCGCTACGACGTTCCGGATCGAGCAGACGGTCGACATCCTCGCCGCCCTCGCCGGTGTTGGACTTGCCACCGATCCGGTTCATCGCGATAGCGAGGGTCTCGTGGGCTTCCTTCGAGATGGAGCCATAGCTCATGGCGCCCGTTGAGAACCGCTTCACGATCGCCGACACCGGCTCGACCTCGTCGATCGGCACGGGGCGGCGCACGCCGGTGCGCAGACGGAAGAGTCCGCGCAGGGTCTTCAGCTCGCTGGCTTGGTCGTCAACGAGCTTCGTGTACTCGCGGAACACGTCGTACCGACGCGTGCGTGTCGAGTGCTGCAGGCGGAAGACCGTCTCAGGGTTGAACAGGTGCGGCGAGCCGTCTCGGCGCCACTGATACTCACCGCCGGTCCACAGGCGCTCGTGTGCGCGTTCTGCTTCGTCCTCGGGGTAGGCGTAGGCGTGCCGGGCACGGTTCTCGGCGGCGATGACGTCGAGCCCGACGCCGCCGAGCTTGGTCTCCGTACCGGTGAAGTAGGCGTCCACGAACTCCTGCGACAGGCCGACGGCTTCGAACACCTGGGCGCCCGCGTACGAGGACACGGTCGAGATGCCCATCTTCGACATGATCTTCAGAACGCCCTTGCCGAGCGCATAGATGAGGTTCTTGACGGCCTTCTCAGGCGTCACACCGGTGATGTAACCGGCGCGCACCAGGTACTCGACGGTTTCCATGGCAAGGTACGGGTTCACAGCTGAGGCCCCGTAACCGAGCAATGTCGCGACGTGGTGCACTTCGCGCACGTCGCCAGCCTCGACGACCAGCCCAACCTTCATTCGGGTCTCGCGCCGGATCAGGTGGTGATGGATGGCAGCGACCATCAGCAGCGAGGGAATCGGCGCGAGGTCCTTGTTGGAGTCTCGATCGCTGAGAACGATGTACTCGGCGCCGTCTTCGATTGCCTGATCGACTTCGCTGCACATCTGGGCGATGCGCTTCTGCATCCCCTTGTGTCCCGCCTCGACGCGGTACAGGCCGCGGATCGTGACCGAGGAACGTCCGGGAACGGCGGTGTCGATGTGCTGGATCTTCGCGAGCTCGTCGTTGTCGATGACCGGGAAGTCCAGCGTCACGGTGCGCGTGTGGCTCGGACCCCAGTCCAAGAGGTTCCGCTCGGGACCGATGCCGAGCGACAGCGAGGTCACGACCTCTTCCCGGATCGAGTCGAGCGGCGGGTTGGTCACCTGAGCGAACTGCTGCGTGAAGTAGTCGAACAGCAAACGTGGGCGATCGCTCAGGACCGCAACGGGAGTGTCGCTACCCATGGCGCCGAGCGGCTCCGCGCCCTTCTGCCCCATCGGGGTCAACAGGATGCGGACTTCCTCTTCGGTGTAGCCGAAGGTGCGCTGACGGCGGGTGATCGACGCGATCGGATGCACGATGTGCTCACGCTCAGGCAGCTCGGACAGACGCACGCGGCCGGCATCCAGCCACTCCTGCCAGGGCTGCATCGTTGCGAGATCGCGCTTGATCTCGTCATCCTCGATGATCCGGCGCTGCGCCGTGTCGACGAGGAACATGCGACCGGGACGCAGGCGTCCGCGGCGCTTGATGCGCTCGGGCTCGAAATCGAGCACACCGGTCTCGCTGCCGATGACGACGAGGCCGTCGGTGGTCTCGGTCCACCGTCCGGGACGCAGGCCGTTGCGGTCCAGTGTCGCGCCGACCAGCGTGCCATCCGTGAAGATCAGGGCAGCCGGGCCATCCCACGGCTCCATCTGGATCGCGTGATAGTCGTAGAACGCGCGCAGATCAGGGTCGAGTCCGACCTGCTTCTCGTAGGCCTCGGGCACCATCATCATGATGGCGTGGGGCAGGCTCCGGCCGGTGAGCGTGAGCAACTCGAGCACCTCGTCGAAGGAGGCCGAGTCGCTGGCGCCGTCGGTGCAGATCGGGAGCAGCGGACGGATATCGCCGATCAGCTCGGACTCGAGCTGGGACTGGCGTGCGCGCATCCAGTTGCGGTTGCCGCTGACGGTGTTGATCTCGCCGTTGTGTGCGAGCATGCGCAGCGGCTGCGCCAGTCGCCAGGAGGGGAAGGTGTTCGTCGAGTACCGCGAGTGAACCACGGCGAGCTCGGATGCAAAGCGCTCGTCCTGCAGATCGGGGTAGAACGGCTCGAGCTGCAGCGTCGTCACCATGCCCTTGTAACCCAGGGTGCGCGCCGAGAGCGAGACGAAATACGCGCCGAGCTCGGTGCGGCTGCGCTTGCGGAGGCGGTAGGTGCGGCGATCCAGCGCGATTCCCGACAGAGCGTGAGCGTCGCCGACGGCGGGGCGCGAGACGAACAACTGCTCGAAGGCTGGGCGAGCTTCGAACGCGAGCTTGCCGAGGTGCTCATCTTCGGTGGGGACCTCGCGCCACCCGAGGACCTCAAGGTTCTCGCTCGCAGCGATCCGCTCGATGCCGGCCTTCTGCTCGGTCCGAGCTTCGTGATCCAGCGGCAGGAAAACCATGCCGGCCGCATACTCCCCCACCGGCGGAAGGTCGAAGTCGACGACCGCGCGCAGGAACGCATCCGGCATCTGGGTAAGGATGCCGGCGCCGTCGCCAGTACCGGCATCCGAACCGATGGCACCCCGGTGCTCGAGGTTGCGCAGGGCAGTCAGTGCGAGATCGATGATGTCGTGACCGGGCTCGCCGCGCAGGGTCGCGACCATGGCCAGGCCACACGCGTCCCGTTCGAAGTCAGGGTTGTACATCCCCTGCTTGGCGGGGAAGCCGGATTCGCCGGTGGCGATGCGACGGGGGCTCGATGCCATTGCTACCGTCCTCACGTTGATGCTCAAGATGGGACGACGTCGGCCCGGCTGTGTGTGGTGTACGCGGTGATCTGGGTACTGCTCCGGTGATCAGATCACTGCGGCCGAGGGGTGCTTGTGGCGCTGCCGGCGGTGACTTCGGGGGCCGGTGGTTCGCTGACGTCGACGAAGTCGGGAGTGTCCTGCGATTGTACAGTGCCTTTCGCGGCGCGCTCGCGACCGGGAACGTACGGTGAGGGTTCCCGCCCGGGGTGGCGGCGCTTCTGCACGATCATGATCGCAGCGCCGATGATGACGCCGAAGATCGCTGCCCACACGTTCGCGCGGATGCCGAGGAAGATCTCGCTCGGATCGATCCGGATCGACTCCCAGACGATGCGCCCCGCGCTGTACCAGATGAGGTAGAGACCGAACAGGCGGCCCCATTGCAGCGCGAAACGACGGCCCGCCCACAGCAGTACGGCAGCTCCCAGGAGGTTCCAGATCATCTCGTAGAGGAACGTGGGGTGGAAGAGTGTGCCGGGGGCGAGGCCCGGAGGGAAGGCCGCGTTGGTGGACTCGATCTCCAGGCCCCAGGGAAGGTCTGTGGGAAGACCGAACAGCTCGTGGTTGAACCAGTTGCCGAGGCGTCCCATGGCCTGAGCGATGATCAGACCTGGCGCCAATGCGTCGGCGAATGACCAGAATCGGATGCCGGTCCAGCGGCATCCGAGCCACGCACCGATCGCTCCGCCGATGAGGGCTCCGTAGATGGCGATGCCGCCCTCCCAGATGCGGAAGATGGCCCAGATGTCGGCACCTTCGCCGAAGTAGAAGCCGGGGTGGGTCAGGACGTGGTAGATCCGGGCGACGATGATCGCGAGCGGGACCGCCAGCAGGGCGATGTCGATGACGATCCAGTTCTCGGCACCGCGCTTGGTCAGGCGGTAGTTCGTGAGCAGGACCGCGACGATGATTCCGGCGATGATGCACAACGCGTAGAAATGGATGCGCAGCGGCCCGAGGTCGATGTAGCTGACACTCGGACTGGGGATGCTCGTCAGGACGTTCTGGAAAGCGGTGATCATGTCGATCGTCCTCGGTTGGTGGGGCGCCGGCCGGAGGGCCGACGTCGTGAGTCTAGTTCGAGTGGGGCGCGCTCACTCGCGGACGGTGCCGGCGACGAGTTCGCGCGCGGCAGCAGCTAGTCCGTCGAGGCCCCCGTCGCGCAGGGCGCGCACGAGCGCCGTCCCGACGATCGCTCCGTCTGCGTACTCGAGGACGCTCCGCACGTGGTCGGCGTTGGAGACGCCGATTCCCACGCACGCGCGCTCGGCGCCGTGCTCGCGGAGGCGCGAGACAAGGGCACGGGCTGCGGCATCCAACTGGGCCCGCTCCCCCGTGATACCCATCGTCGAGACCGTGTAGACGAACCCGGTGGTTTCCCGCACGATCATCTCGAGTCGAGCGTCGGTCGAACTCGGGGCGGCGAGAAAGACCCGGTCAAGGCCCGTACGCGCGCTCTCGGCGAGCCAGTCGGCTGCCGCGTCTGGGGTGATGTCGGGCGTGATCAGCCCGGCGCCACCGGCTGCGCGGAGGTCGTCGGCGTACCGGGAAACCCCGTACTGCACGACAGGGTTCCAGTACGTCATGACCAGCACGGGGATGTCGGTTCGTGAAGCGACCTCGCGGACCGCGGTGAAGGTGTCGCGCATCCGAAAGCCCGCTTCCAGCGCAGCGTTGGTGGCTTCCTGGATGACCGGGCCGTCCATAACGGGGTCTGAGTAGGGCGGGCCGAGTTCGAGGATGTCGACGCCGGCTTCGGCCAACGTCACCGCGGCCTCGATGCTGGTCTCCAGGTCGGGATAGCCGATGGGGAGGTACCCGATGAGAGCGCCGCGACCTTCATTGCGGGCCGCGTCGATCGCGGCGGCGACGGCGCTCACGGCTGCGCTCCCTCGTCGTAGAGTTCGAACCACCGGGCCGCTGTGTCCATGTCCTTATCGCCGCGACCTGACAGTGAGATCGCAACAACGGCATCCGGTCCGAGCTCGCGTCCGATGCGCAGGGCTCCAGCCAGTGCATGGGCGGACTCGATAGCCGGGATGATGCCCTCCGTGCGCGACAGCAGGCGCAGGGCCTCCATCGCCTCGGTGTCGGTGGCAGGGATGTAGTGCGCGCGACCGATGTCGGCAAGCCAGGCGTGTTCGGGTCCGACCCCGGGATAGTCCAGGCCTGCAGAGATCGAGTGCGACTCGACGGTCTGGCCGTCTTCGTCCTGCAATACGTAGGTCTTGGCGCCGTGCAAGATGCCCGGCGTGCCCCGCTCGATGGATGCCGCGTGCCGGGGCGTGTCCACACCATCGCCGGCCGCCTCTACGCCGTAGAGGGCGACCCCCTCGTCGTCGAGGAAGGCGTCGAACATGCCGATCGCATTCGATCCCCCTCCGACGCACGCGAAGACAGCATCGGGAAGCCGTCCGATCTCATCCAGGAGCTGAGCGCGCGCCTCTTCGCCGATGACCTTCTGGAAATCACGCACCATCGCGGGGAACGGGTGCGGGCCGGCAGCCGTTCCGAAGATGTAGTTGGTGGTCTCGACGCTGGCGACCCAGTCGCGGTACGCCTCGTTGATGGCATCCTTGAGCGTCCTCGACCCCGTCGTGACCGGGATGACCTCGGCGCCGAGCAGGCGCATACGGGCGACATTCAGTGCTTGGCGTTGCGTGTCGACTTCGCCCATGTAGATGGTGCACTCGAAACCGAACAGCGCAGCGGCCGTCGCCGTCGCAACGCCGTGCTGACCGGCTCCGGTCTCAGCGATGACGCGCGTCTTGCCGAGCCGCTGCGTGAGCAGAGCCTGTCCGAGCACGTTGTTGATCTTGTGGGACCCGGTGTGGTTCAGGTCCTCGCGTTTGAGAAAGACGCGACCGGCCCCCGTGTGCTCGGCAAACCGAGGCACCTCGGTGAGCGCCGAGGGTCTGCCTGCGTACGAGTTCAGCAGCCGCACGAACTCCGCGTGGAACGACGGATCGATGCGAGCGGCTTCGTACTCGGCAGTGAGCTCGTCGATCGCGGCGATAAGCGACTCGGGCATGAAACGTCCGCCGAAATCGCCGAAGAAGGGACCGCGCTGTTCGCGCAGACTCGTGGTCATGATCCTGCCTCCAGGAACGTCGTGAGGGTCGCGACGGGGTCGCCGGTCACCAACGCCTCGCCGATGAGGACGACATCAGCGCCGGCGGCCCGGTAGTGCGCGACATCGGCCGGCGCCAGTACCGCCGACTCCGCGACGGCGATGGCATCAGCGGGAATCGAGTCGCGCAGGCGCCCGAACAGGTCTCGGTCGAGGTGAAACGTGGAGAGGTCTCGTGCGTTGACACCGACCAGGCGCGCACCGATGTCGGCGGCACGATGAAGCTCCTCGAGTGAGTGAGTCTCGACAAGGGCCGTCATGCCGAGCTGTTCGATCAGATGCAACAGGCGCAGGAGGACCTGCTGATCGAGGGCCGCGACAATGAGTAGAACGATGTCTGCACCCGCGGCGCGGGCTTCGAAGACTTGGTACTCGGTGGATACGAAGTCCTTCCGCAACACCGGCAGAGATACTGCGGCGCGGACTGACTCGAGATCGGCGAGACTCCCCTTGAACCGACGTTGCTCCGTGAGGACCGAGATGGCAGACGCTCCGCCGCGCTCGTAGAGCGACGCGAGGTGAGCCGGGTCGGGGATGTCGGCGAGGTCACCGCGTGAGGGGCTTGCGCGCTTCACCTCGGCGATGATGCGCACACGCTCGGCGGGTGCAAGGTGCGCCAGCGCCGGGAGTGCAGCGGGGCGGGCGAGCGCGGCGCGTTCGACATCCGCGAGCGGTCGCACGGCTTCGCGCGTCCGGGCGTCCTCGAGAGCGCCGGCCGTGAGGTCGGCGAGCATGCTCAATGCTCTTTCGCGGTGTACCTGGAGCCGCCTACGCCGTAGCCGACCTTCGCCATGATCCAGCCGACGAGCGCCCCCACCACGACGAGGACAACCGACGCCCACACCAGCCAGACGATCTCGAGGAAGAACGCCACTGTGCCCAGGGCGATGGCAGCGAGCATGATGACGACAGCCGTCCAGGCCGCCGGCGAGTGTCCGTGGCCGGGGTCGCCGATGGGGTTGCTCATGGATATCCTCCGGTAGTGCGCGGGCTGTGGTCAGTCTAGCGGTCAGGTCGTGGGGTCCCCGCCACGGGACAGGTCATCCCACGAGTCAATCGCATCAAGCGGTTCGCCGCTCCGACGTCGACCGACCCGCTCTGACTGGTACCTTTTCCCGCCCTCGGGCCACAGGCGCGCGGTCGCGAGAACCCAGATTCCCGCGGCCGTCATGAGGACGGCAGCGACGAGGGTGACGGCGGGCCAAGGCGTCGCAGTGATCCCTGCCACAAGCGCCGCGATCGCGCTGTCGCCGCGGATGCCGGTCACGGCAGCCACCTCGGACGCGACGGCGCTTACCGGTGCGTTGAAGGCGATCGGCGCCGTCAGGACGGCTAGTACGATCCCGAGTACGGCTCCGATCACACCGAAAACGGGACGCAGGATCCGGCCGACGATGGAGAGAGCGGCGCCGAGGGCCAACGCCGTCAGACTCAGCGGCGCGAGGAGCACCACGGCAGAGGCGCCGGCTACCGCGAGCGGCTCCGCGGCTCCGTCAGTCAAGGACACGAGCAGCCAGGTCTGGGTCGATGAGATGAGCCCCGTCGCACCCGCGATCAGCAGAGCGACAACGCCGATGAGCCGAGCCCGCGCGATCATGCGTCCCCGTGGGTGACGGCGGGCTTCAGGTCGGTCGTGTCGAAGCAGCTCCGCGTGCCGGTGTGGCACGCTGCACCGATCTGTTCGACCTCGATCAGCAGCGCGTCGCCATCGCAGTCGAGTTTGGCGCCGCGCACATACTGCACGTGTCCGGATGTGTCGCCCTTACGCCAGTACTCCTGGCGCGAGCGAGACCAGAAGGTCACGCGCCCGGTCGTGAGCGTGCGTCGGAGCGCTTCGGCATCCATCCAGCCGAGCATGAGCACCTCGCCGGTATCCCACTGCTGGATGATGGCCGGCGCAAGACCGTCGGCATTGAAGGCGACTGCCGCGATGCGCTCCTCGAGATCGGTCACGCTCGCACCTCCACGTTCTCGGCTGCCAGCGCTGACTTCACGTCACCGACGGTGAGCTGACCGGTGTGGAAGACGCTGGCCGCCAACACCGCATCTGCTCCGGCGTGCACGGCAGGTGCGAAATGCTCGACCGATCCCGCGCCGCCGGAGGCGATCACCGGTACTGACGAGATCTCGCGCATCAGCGAGACGAGCTCGAGATCGAAACCCTCCCGTGTGCCATCAGCATCGATCGAGTTGACCAAGAGCTCGCCTGCGCCGCGATCGATGGCCTCGCGAGCCCACGCGAGCGCATCGAGAGTCGTCTCCGTTTGCCCACCGTGGGTGGTGACGACGAACCCCGAGTCGACCGCGTCTGAGCGCTTCACATCCAGGGACAGTACGAGCACCTGGGCTCCGAAGCGGTCGGCGATCTCATCCACGAGTCCGGGCCGGGCGATCGCTGCCGAGTTCACTCCCACCTTGTCGGCGCCGACCCCGAGCAGCCGAGCGACATCGTCTGCCGAACGCACCCCTCCCCCGACGGTGAGCGGGATGAAGACTTCTTCTGCCGTGCGCTGGACCACGTCGTATGTCGTTGCACGCTCGTCGACAGTTGCGGTGACATCGAGGAACGTGATCTCATCGGCGCCCTGGCGAAAGTACGCAGCTGCCAGCTCGACAGGGTCGCCCATGTCGCGAAGATTCAGGAAGTTGACGCCCTTCACCACGCGCCCGGCGGCGACGTCGAGGCACGGGATGACGCGCGTCGCGACAGCCATCTAGAGCCTCGCCGCGTGAATCTCGGTCACCAGGATGGCGCGAGCACCGATGCCGTACAGCGCGTCCATCACCTGATTGACGCCCTTGCGGGGGCTCATGACGCGCACTGCCACCCACGACGGGTCGCGCAGCGGCGAGATCGTCGGCGATTCGATGCCGGGCGCAATCTCAACTGCCCGGTCGACGAGGTCCGCCGGCAGGTCGTAGTCGATGAGAACGTAGCGGCGGGCAACCATCACTCCGCGCAGCCGCCGCAGGAGGGTCTCGGTCCCCTCGACCTCCCGCGGCCCTCCGATGAGGACGGCTTCTGACTCCAGGAGCACGGGGCCGAAGATCTCGAGCCCCGCCTGCTTAAGGGTGGTACCCGTCGAGACGACATCGGCGACGGCATCCGCCACGCCCAACCGCACCGCCGACTCGACAGCGCCGTCCAACGGGACGAGGTCGACCGCGATCCCCCGTTCGTCGAGAAACGAGTCCACGAGGCCGGGGTAGGCGGTGGCGACGCGCGTTCCCTCGAGGTCAGCGAGGTCGGTAAAGCGTCCGGGAGGCCCCGCGAAGCGGAATGTCGAGTCCGCGAATCCGAGGGATTCGATCTCGCGCGCAGGCATCCGCGCATCCAGGAGAAGGTCACGGCCGGTGATGCCGACATCCAGGGCGCCGGAGCCCACGTACGTTGCGATGTCGCGCGGGCGGAGATAGAAGAACTCGACCTCGTTCGCGGGATCGATGACGTGGAGGTCTTTCGGGTCACGCCTGCCGGTATATCCAGCTTCGGTGAGCATGGCGGCGGACGTCTCAGCCAGCGAACCCTTGTTGGGCACGGCGATTCGGAGCATGGGGGTCTTTCGGGTCGAAGCGGGAGAGGCGACGGGTTCAGAGATGTCGGTACACGTCCTCGAGCGAAAGCCCCTTCGCCAGCATCAACACCTGCAGGTGATACAGCAACTGCGAGATCTCTTCGGCTGCTGCCTCATCCGACTCGTACTCGGCGGCCATCCACACCTCGGCAGCCTCTTCGACGATCTTCTTGCCGATCGTGTGGATGCCTGCATCGAGCTCGGCAACGGTCCCCGATCCCTCGGGACGGGTCTGCGCCTTCACCGTCAACTCGGCGAACAGCTCCTCGAACGACTTCACTATGCCAGGGTAGCGAACCGCGGGGGTAGCCCGGTCAGTGCCGATGAGCGTGGGCACCGAGGGAGCGCAGGCTCGCGATCGCGGCATCCGGGTCATCCGCCCCGAACACGGCTGATCCGGCGACGAACGTATCGGCACCTGCTGCGGCGGCCTGCTCGATCGTGGACGGCGAGATCCCGCCGTCCACTTGCAGCCAGACCGCAGAGCCGCGCCGGTGGCATTCGTCGGCGAGCAGGCGGAGCTTCGGCATCATGTCCGCCATGAACGACTGACCGCCAAACCCCGGTTCGACGGTCATCACGAGGATCTGGTCGAACTCGTCGAGAACATCGAAGAGCGGCTCGACCGGCGTAGCCGGCTTGAGCGCGATTCCGGCGCGTGCGCCGAGAGAGCGCAACCGCCGGGCGAGAGCCACCGGCTCTGACGTGGCCTCCGTGTGGAAGGTCACGGATGCCGCGCCGATCTCGGCGTAGCCCGGGGCCCAGCGGTCGACATCGTCGATCATGAGGTGAACATCCAGCGGCACGGGAGACGTCGCGTGGATCCTCTCAACCATCTGCGGTCCGAACGTGAGGTTCGGAACGAAATGGTTGTCCATCACGTCGACGTGGACGAAGTCGGCGGCGGCGATGCGCTGCAGCTCCGCCTGCATGTTGACGAAGTCGGCGGCAAGGATGCTGGGATTGATGCGCACCGCGGGATCATGCGTCGCGGCGTCGGGGGAACTCACCCGTCCATTATGGGCGAGGGTGCCTGTCAGCTTCGCCGCCGCAGGAGCGCGATCGACATCGCATCGGTGCCGTGCCGGTGGGGCCACAACTGCGCTCGCCCCCCGCCGCCCGTCGGGCTCGCCAGGTCCAGCGTGCTCCGCGACACCCGGCGCAGTACGTCTCGCGCGTCCAGCTCGTCCAGCTCGTCTCGGTGCTGATCCAGCACCGCCGCCACCACATCGCGGGTCTCGACGAGGTGCGGCGAGCACGTCACATAAGCGACGACACCGCCAGGCCGGAGCCCGATCACCGCGGCAGAGAGCAGTTCGCGCTGCAGGTCGGCCAGCGGTGCGACATCCTGCGGGGACTTTCGCCAGCGCGACTCTGGTCGGCGGCGCAAGGCACCTAAGCCGGTGCAGGGCGCGTCGACGAGGATCCGGTCGTACGCGTCAGCGCCTGCCCTTTCCCTGCCGTCTTCCTCAGAGACGACAACCTCGAACGGGATCGGCTCGAGGGATCGACGAACCAACCCGGCGCGCGTGGACGAGACTTCGTTCGCCTCCAGGTCGATCGGGGTCCCGGCCTCCCGCGCCTGCAGCACGCGGGCAGCCAGCAGCGCGGTCTTTCCGCCCGGGCCCGCGCACAAGTCGAGCCAGCGCTCCCCGGATCGCACCGTGTCGACCTCCGACAGGGCGAGGGCTGCGAGCTGGGATCCCTCGTCCTGGACGCGCAGCGCCCCATTCGAGGCTGCCACGAGCCTGCCGGGATCCCCGGCCGGTGCTCGGAACCCATAGGGCGAGAAGGATGTCGGCTCCGACTCTTCGGGAACGGTGGCAAGCCCCGGGAGAGCCGTCATCGTGACGCGGGGCGAGTCGTTGTCGGCCACGAGAAGATCGAGGAGTTCGCCCGCGCGCCCTTCGTCGTCGAGAGCGCGCCGGAGAGCCCGGATAACCCATACCGGGTGGGAGGTGCGCACCGAAAGGCGCTCGTCGTCGGAGCGTGCAGCCTCTTCGGCGCGGGAGATCCAGGTCGCGGCATCCGCTTCGCCGATTCTGCGCAACACAGCATTGACGAAACCGACAGAGCGCTCCCCCGCACTGGAGCGCGCAAGAGCAACCGACTCGTTGACTGCCGCGTGCGGCGGGACCCTCGTGGCCAAAAGTTGATGCACCCCGAGCCGCAGGATGTCCAGGACTGGCGGGTCGACGCTCTCTGCCTGCCGGTTGGCAGCGACAGCGATGACAGCATCCCAGGTTCCCTGTTGCCGCAGGGTCCCGTATGTCAGCTCCGTCGCGAGCGCGGCATCTGCCGCGCTCAGTCGTGCCCGGGCGATGGCTGTCGGCAGGACGAGGTTCGCGTACGCGTCGGCGTCGTGGACCGCACGCAGCGTGTCGAAGGCGACTCGGCGGGCCGACGGCGCGCCGCTCATGCCGTGGCTCCGACATCGCCGGTCATCTGACCGTCAGTATCGAACTGCAGCTCGCTCAGCCGTGCACCGCGCCACCAATCTCCGGCATCCATCGCGGGCTTCCCCGCTGGCTGGACACGCAACAGTGCGATCGGATCGCTGCCGGTTCCGACGATCACTTGCTTCGCGTGAGCTGCGACCAGCCCGGGGCGCAACCGTGGCGCTTCGGAGGTTGCCGGCACGGCGGCGAGGATCTTCAGCCGCGCGTCCTGCGCGGTCGCGAAGGCACCGGGCTCGGGGGTCACGCCGAGGATCCGTGACATGATCTGCTCCCGACTTTGCTGCCAGTCGACACGACCGTCCTCGATCGAGAGCTTCGGCGCATAGCTCGGGTCGCCCTCTTGAGGGCGGGCTCGCGCAGTGCCGTCTGCGATCTGGCCGACGACCGTGGTCAAGAGGTCTGCTCCGGCATCCGCGAGGGTCGCGAGCAGCTCCCCCGCCGTCGCCTCAATCGGGCGCGGAAAGCGCACCTCGCCGAAGATGTCTCCCTCGTCAAGGCCTGCCGTCAGCTGGAAGACGTCGGCGCCCACCTCGGGGTCTCCCGCGATGATGGCGTGCTGCACGGGAGCAGCCCCCCGCCACCGGGGCAGGGCTGAAAAGTGGAGGTTGATCCAGCCGTGCCGAGGCGTCGAGAGCAGGGGCTCGCGGACCAGGCCGCCGTAGGCGACGATCACGCCCAGGTCGGCGTGAGCAGCGCGTACCGCCTCGAGTGCTACATCGTCGAGACGTGCGGTGCGATGCATCGACAGGCCGAGCGTGTCAGCGGCGGTAGCCACCGGCGAAGGCGTCACGACGCGGCGGCGACCGATCTGCGCGTCAGGCCGCGTGATCACGAGAGGCACCTCGTGACCGGCGTCGACGAGGGCGCGTAGCGACAGTACGGCCGGCTCGGGCGTTCCGGCGAACACGATTCTCATGGCTGTCTCTTCCGGCTCATGGCTGTGTCTCCAGATTCAGGTCGGGCAGGTCGAGACGGATGCGTAGCGTCGCGCGTGCTCCGCCGCGACTGCGTGAGCGGCGTCCCCGCAGCGCCGCGGCAACGAGCGCCGCCCGAAGGGAACGTGCGAGGTCAGGTCCGTCGTGATAGTCGCAGCGCACGAGCGCGCGCACGTCGTCATCGTGCGAGCCGGTGGTGGGCAGCGGCACGGGCCCGAGCACGTCGTCGGCCCGCAGCCGTGGCACATCCGACCGCACGGCGGCCAGCGCGGTCTCCACTGCCGGTCGAGGTCCTTCGAGCGAGGCAACACGAACCGCGGGAGGCATGCGAAGCTCTGCGCGTTCGGCGAGTTCAGCGCGTGCGAAGGCAGGCTGGGACCAGGTAGCCAGTGCTCGGCCGAGGGTCCCGGCGACTCCGACCAGATGCACCGGCGCACCCGGTGCAGCCAGGGCCGCCGCGTTGGACCACCAGCGCAGACAGTGCTCGGCGATCCGCAGATCATCTGCGAGCAGCATCCGTTCGCCGTCCAAGAGCAGCACCGCGCGGAATCCGCGGGCGGCCCGAGGCTCCGCGCCCCGCGTCGCGATGACGAGCGCCGGTGTGTCTGGCACCTCGAGAACGGGATGATCGGCATCCGAGACGATGACTCGGATGCCGGGAAACGCGCGTCCGAGTTCTTCGGCGGTGCGGCGGCTCCCGGATCCGATGAGCAGGAATCGTGCGCCACCGCAGGAGGCGCAGGTCCAGCCTTCAGCGCGCCGTCCGCATGCAGAACAGGTCGGTGTCGCCCCTCGCGCTCCAGCATGAAGCGGTCCGCCGCAGGAACGACAACGCGCGGGATGCCGACAGTCGGCACAGGTGAGCACTGGCGCGTACCCGGGTCGAGCGACCTGCACCAGAACCGGCCCGTTCCGCACCGCTTCGCGTGCGGCCGCAAAGGCCGCAGAGGGAATCCGCGCGGCCCCGGTCTCCCCCTCGCGCAGCGGCGTGAGCACGACGCGCGGCGCTGCGGGACGGGCTGCGCGCAGCTCCTCCACCCAGCCGATGTCGACAAGACGTTGGACGTCGGTGGTGCGGGTGAACCCGGCGAAGACGAGCGCGAACTGTTCCTGCTCCTGCCGGACCAGCGCCGCGTCGCGCGCGTGGACGCCCGGTGACAGCGGCTCACGCAGGAGCGGGTCGCCATCGTCCCAGAGTGCGACGAGTCCGAGCGCGTTGACTGGCGCGTAGACGGCCGATCGATTGCCGATCACGATCGACGGCGTGGGCTCGAGCACGCGGAGGTACGCACCGTAGCGGGCAGGCGCGCTTTGAGCGGCATCCGTCCGGATGACTGCCTCGCCGAGTCCGTGTGCGATCAGGCCCTGCTCGAGCTGGTCGAGGTCGCGGTGGTCAGGAACGACAAGGATGCTGCTGCGTCCTGCCGCGAGCACCTGCGCGGCCGCGGCAGCAAGGATGCCCACCCACCCCGGCGCAGAAGAGCCTGGCGTGGCGGGCGTTGTCGGTGCCGTCAGGGCGATGCGAGCGCCGCGGGTGAGCGACTCGGTCAGACCGGGGAAGCTGGCAAGGGCGTCGGCCGCCCACTCTGCGGTGGATGCCGGAACCTCCGGAATGCCCGCTCGTGCCGTGTTCTGCCACGAGCGCTCGGCTCGCACCATCCGTCGCGGCACCACCAGGCGAAGGATGTCGGATGCCGACCCCGCCGAGCGGTCGGCGACGCGTCGTGCGAGGTCGTAAAGTCGCCGAGGGAGCACGGCCACCGGCGAGACGACCGATTCGACTTCCGACAGGGGGCGGTCAGCGGACGGTTCGTCGTCCAGCTCCACGATGAAGCCGTCCACGATCCGGCCGGCCGCACGAAGCGGCACGCGTACGCGGACGCCCTCGTGAGCCTCAGGGGCCAGCTCGTCGGGAATCTCGTAGTCGAAGAGCCGGTCGAGTTGGGGCAGCGGGGAATCCAGGAGCACTCGCGCGATGCGCCGAGCGGTCATGTCAGAGACCGGCGGCTGAGCGCAGGTCGTCGACGCGGTCCGTGCGCTCCCATGTGAAGTCGGCGAGTTCTCGACCGAAGTGCCCGTAGGCTGCGGTCTGCGCATAGATCGGGCGAAGCAGATCGAGCTGGTCGATGATCGCCTTCGGGCGCAGGTCGAACACGTCAAGAATCGCCGTCGTGATGATGTCGTCGGCCACATGACCGGTTCCGAACGTCTCGACGTACAGGCCGACCGGAGCGGCCTTGCCGATGGCGTAGGCGACCTGCACCTCGAGCCGATCAGCAAGTCCTGCGGCCACGGCGTTCTTCGCGACCCACCGCATAGCGTAGGCAGCAGAGCGGTCGACCTTCGAGGGGTCCTTCCCGCTGAAGGCTCCGCCGCCGTGGCGCGAGGCACCGCCATAGGTGTCGATGATGATCTTCCGGCCCGTGAGGCCTGCATCGCCCTTCGGGCCGCCGATGACGAACGGACCAGCGGGATTGATGTAGTAGGTGACCGCGGAAAGATCGAGTCCGGTGCTCTCCAGAACCGGATCGATGACGGTCTCCTGCACCTGGGCGCGCAGGTCTTCTTGCGCGATGTCGGGGTGGTGCTGGGTTGAGAGCACCACCGACTCGACGGTGCGCGGCACGGCCCCCTCGAAGCCGAGGGTGACCTGCGTCTTGCCGTCGGGACGCAGGAACGGCAGCGCACCTGAGCGTCGCGATTCGGCGAGGCGCTCAGCCATGCGGTGCGCCGTCCACGCGGCCATCGGCATCAGCTGAGGAGTCTCGGTCGTCGCATAGCCGAACATGATGCCCTGGTCGCCCGCGCCCTGCTCGTCACGAGGATCGGATGATCCGCGTTCACGCTGCTCGAAGGCTTTGTTCACACCTGACGCGATATCGGAGGACTGCGCGCCGATGGAGATGCTCACGCCGCACGAGTCGCCGTCGAAGCCGGTCTCGCTCGAGGTGTATCCGATGCGGTTGACCACATCGCGAACGATCGCGGGAATCTCGACGTAGGCGGACGTGCTCACCTCACCCGCGACATGCACCAGTCCGGTGGTGACGAGGGTCTCGACCGCGACGCGCCCGGTCGGATCCTCACTGAGGATGGCGTCGAGGATGCTGTCAGAGATCTGGTCGCAGATCTTGTCGGGGTGACCTTCCGTGACCGACTCGGACGTAAACAGACGCAACGCGGTCATGGAGCTCCCGTCAGTAGTGGACGCCGATCAGTATCGCGCCGGCCTACGACACCGGCGCGCGAACAGGTGACCGTCAGTCGATCGGACGGAGGCGAAGCTTGTCTTCGTTGATCTCGTGGAGCGCGATGGTCAGCGGCTTGTCCTCGACAGTTGAATCAACCAGCGGTCCCACGTTGTCGAAGAGGTTTCCCTCGTGCAGGTCGGAGTAGTAGTCGTTGATCTGCCGGGCGCGCTTTGATGCGTAGATCACGAGCTGGTACTTCGAGTCAACCTTCTCGAGAAGGCTGTCGATGGGGGGGTCGATGATGCCCTTGTTGTTCCCGGCCATGGCGGAATCCCTTCGCTGGCGACGGATGTCGGTGAGAGGTCTGTGGCGCCGCAGTCGCGCTCAGCGCGCGGGCGCATTCATCAATTCTACGACCTCGCGCGCCGCAACGGCGACGTCGGCGTTCACGACGCGGTAATCGAACTCATCCTGGGCCGCCAACTCGACGCGCGCTGTGCGGAGGCGTCGCGCCCGTTCTTCCGTGTCCTCGGTGCCGCGTCCGACCAATCGGCTGACCAACTCGTCCCAGCTGGGTGGGAGCAGGAACACCAGCGTTGCGTCAGGTTGGGCCGCACGCACCTGCCGTGCGCCCTGCAGATCGATCTCGAGCAGCACCGCCTGACCGCGATCGAGCGCGGCGCGGATCGGTGCGCGCGGAGTGCCGTAGCGGTACGCGTTGTGGACCGTTGCCCACTCGAGAAGCTCGCCATCTGCGATGAGCCGATCGAACTCCGCATCGTCGACGAAGTAGTAGTGCTCGCCATCGCGCTCCCCCGGCCGAGCCGGTCGGGTCGTCGCCGAAATGGAGAGGTGGATCTCGGGGTGGTGAGCCCGGATGTGCTGCGCCACGGTCCCTTTGCCGACCGCCGTAGGCCCCGCGAGCACTACCAGGGCAGACCGGTCAGCGCGTGGTTGCGGCTCGGGCAGGCGCTCATCGAGGAAGGCTCGCAACGCCTGCTGCTGCCTACGGCCGAGACCGCCGAGGCGCTTCACCGGCGAGATCTGCAGATTCTCGAGGATTCTGTCCCGCTTGCCGACGCCGATCGCGGGGATCGCGGTGAGGAACTCGGTGACCCGCATCGCACCGGCAGGTGAATCCGGCGCGGCGAGCGCGCGGCGCAGCAGCTCCTGCGGGCTGATCACGCGGGTCGCGACATCCTGCTTCAGAGAGGCACGCTCCCGCCTGGCGGCGACGGCCCGACGGGATGCTGCGAGGCGGTCGACTTCGGGAGGGGCGGGGCGCTCAGTCATGGCTGGTCCGCGGGTACAGCGCAGCGCGCTCCTCGATACGCGAGGCGAGGCGGTCGGGGCCGACGGCGAGGATGCTTCTGCTCTCTGATGCGATGACATTGGCTGCCACGTATCCGAACAGGCGCTGCAGATCGGCCGGTTGCGCGCCCTGCGCACCGAAGCCAGGCGCCAGGATCGGGGTGCCGGCAAGGATGACGTCGGTGAGTCCGAACGCAGCGCGGTCGACGGTTGCCCCGACCACGAGTCCCGCCGAACCGAGCGCCCCCGGCAGGCCGATGTTGAGGGACCCGATCTCGCGCGCAACCCGCGCCGCGACGCGCTCGTCATCGGGACCCGAGTGATCGCTCGTGAGTGCAGTCTGTACCGGCCTGCCTTCGGGATTGCTCGTCGCTGCGAGAACGAAGACCCCCTTCTCTCGGCGGATCGCGGTCGTGACGGTGGCATAAAGCGAGTCGGGGCCGAGGTACGGGCTCAGTGTCACGGCGTCAGCCTCGAGCGGCGAGCCGGGTTCGAGCCACGCCGCGGCGTAGCCGTCCATCGTGGTTCCGATGTCGCCGCGCTTGGCGTCTGCAATGACGATCAGCCCCGCCGCACGCGCAGCGGCCATAACGTCTTCAAGTGCCGCGAACCCTGCCGAGCCGTAGCGCTCGAAGAACGCAACCTGAGGCTTGACGATGCCGACTCGACCCGCGCACGCCTCCACCACACGGAGTCCGAACTGCCGGGCTCCCTGGGCGCTGGAGTCCAATCCCCAGGAATCGAGCAGACTCCCGTGAGGGTCGATACCCACGCACAGCGGGCCAGACTGACCGAGCGTCTCCCACAGGCGTGAACCGAACGACCTCACGCGCGTGCAGCCCTTTCGCGGGCGTAGTCCTGCAGACTTTTGACCTCGAAACCCTCGCGGAGCACGGGGAATGCGCTGACTGCGGCGCCGAGGACTGCCATCGTCGTGAACAGGGCCTTGTCGCCGGCCACAGCAGCGGCGCGGATCTCGTATCCGTCGGCTCGGGCCATCCCGCCGCTCGGGGTGTTCACCACGATGTCAATGCGTCCCTCATTGATGAGGTCGACGACGTTGGTCTCACCCGACGCTTGCGTCGCGGAGTACTTGTTGACGACCTCGACGGCGATTCCGTTGCGGGCAAGGATCTCGGCAGTACCCTCCGTGGCAAGCAGCTCGAACCCGAGTTCCTGCAGCCGGTGGGCCGGCAGGATGACCGCGCGCTTGTCAGCATCCGATACCGAAATGAAGACCGTTCCCTCCAGCGGCAGCCCGCCGTATGCGGCGGCCTGGCTCTTCGCAAAGGCCGTGGGGAAGTCGCGGTCGATCCCCATGACTTCACCCGTGGATCGCATCTCAGGCCCAAGGACGGAGTCGACGATTTGCCCGTCCTTGGTCCGGAACCGCTTGAAGGGCAGAACGGCTTCCTTGACGGCGACCGGGGCGTCAAGCGGAACGCGCGAGCCATCGGATGCCGGCAGGAGGCCTTCAGCGATGAGATCAGCGATCGTGGAGCCTGCCATGATCCGGCTGGCCGCCTTGGCAAGCGGAATTCCCAGCGCCTTGGACACGAACGGAACGGTGCGGCTGGCCCGTGGGTTGGCCTCGATGACGTAGAGCACGCCCGCGCTGATCGCGAACTGAACGTTCAGGAGCCCTCGGACCCCGACGCCCGCCGCAATGGCGAGAGTTGCTTCGCGAACGCGATCGATCTCGGTCCGTCCGAGCGAAACGGGTGGCAGCGTGCAGCTCGAGTCACCGGAGTGGATGCCGGCCTCCTCGAGGTGTTCCATCACGCCGCCGATGTAAAGCTGGTGACCGTCGTAGAGCGCGTCGACATCGATCTCGATCGCGTCGTCGAGGAACCGGTCGACCAGGAGCGGCATCCCGGGGCCGATGATCGCTTGGTCGGCAACGCGAACGAAGTAGTCGCGCAGGCTCGCCGTGTCGTAGACGATCTCCATGCCGCGTCCACCAAGAACGAAGCTCGGACGGACAAGCACCGGGTACCCGATGTCTTCGGCCACGGCAACGGCGCCGTCGACGTCAACCGCGGTGCCGTGGCGTGGCGCGACGAGTCCCGCGTCGGCGAGGATGCCGCTGAACAGGCTCCGCTCTTCGGCGAGATCGATCGCCGTGGGGCTCGTGCCGAGGATCGTGTAGCCGGCGGCTTCGATCCCCTTCGCAAGTCCCAACGGTGTCTGTCCGCCCAGCTGGCAGACGACGCCGAGGATCGTTCCCGAGCGCGCCTCGGCGTGCAGCACTTCGAGGACGTCTTCGAGCGTGAGGGGCTCGAAATAGAGCCGGTCAGAGGTGTCGTAGTCGGTGGACACGGTCTCGGGGTTGCAGTTGACCATGATCGTCTCGAAGCCCGCGTCGCTCAAGGCGAACGAGGCGTGCACGCACGAGTAGTCGAACTCGACACCCTGACCGATGCGGTTCGGTCCCGATCCGATGATCACGACCTTGGTGCGCTCGGAGGGCATGACCTCTGTCTCGGCGTCATAGCTGGAGTAGTGGTACGGGGTCAGAGCGGGGAACTCACCAGCGCAGGTGTCCACGGTCTTGTACACGGGGCGGATGTCGAGGCCGTGTCGGATGCCGCGGGCTTCGGTCTCGGTGATCCCGCGCAGCTCGGCGATCTGCGCGTCACTGAAGCCGTGCTCCTTGGCGATGCGCAGCGTTTCGGCATTCAGCTCCCCCGCCGCGGCGATGAAGGCCGCGACCTCATTGATGAGCACGATCTGGTCGAGGAACCACGGATCCATCGCGGTAGCCTCGAACGCTTGCTCGACTGTCGCGCCCTTACGCAGGGCCTGTTGGAGGACGACGATCCGGCCGTCGGTCGGCGTGCGCGCGATCTCGAGCAACTCCTCGACACTGCGCTCCTCGGGCCCCCAGTGGAAGCTCGAGCCCCGCTTCTCGAGCGACCGCAGCGCCTTCTGCAGCGCCGTCGCGTAATTGCGGCCGATCGCCATCGCTTCGCCGACCGACTTCATGGTCGTGGTGAGCGTCGTGTCGGCGGCCGGGAACTTCTCGAAGTTGAAGCGCGGAACCTTCACGACGACGTAGTCGAGCGTAGGCTCGAAGCTTGCCGGTGTGACCTTGGTGATGTCGTTAGGGATCTCATCGAGTCGGTACCCGATGGCGAGCTTCGCGGCGATCTTCGCGATCGGGAAGCCGGTGGCCTTCGACGCCAGCGCCGAGGAGCGAGAGACGCGCGGGTTCATCTCGATCACGATGATGCGACCGTTCGTCGGGTCGACGGCGAACTGGATGTTGCAGCCGCCCGTGTCGACACCGACGGCGCGAATGATGTCGATGCCGATGTCGCGCATCTTCTGGTACTCGCGGTCGGTCAGCGTCAGCGCCGGCGCGACGGTGATCGAGTCGCCGGTGTGGACACCGACGGGGTCGACGTTCTCGATCGAGCACACCACGACCGTGTTGTCGGCGGTGTCGCGCATCAACTCGAGCTCGTACTCCTTCCACCCGAGGATCGACTCCTCGAGCAGCACTTCGTGCGTGGGCGAATCGTGCAGGCCGGCGCCCGCGATGCGGCGCAGGTCGGCCTCGGTGTAGGCGAAACCGGAACCGAGTCCGCCCATCGTGAACGAGGGGCGCACGACGAGCGGATAGCCCAGTTCTTCGGCGCCGGCGAGAACCTCATCCATCGTGTGGCAGATGCGGCTCGCGGCGACATCCGCGCCCGCTTCGATGACCAGCTCCTTGAAGATCTGGCGGTCCTCGCCTTTGCGGATCGCGTCCACCTTCGCCCCGATGAGCTCGACGTCGTACTTCTCGAGAATGCCGCGGTCGTGCAGCGCCATCGCGGCGTTCAGAGCCGTCTGGCCACCGAGCGTCGGCAGGATCGCGTCGGGCTTCTCCTTCGCGATGATCGTCTCGATGACCTCGGGCGTGATCGGTTCGATGTACGTCGCGTCGGCGAAGTCGGGGTCGGTCATGATCGTGGCAGGGTTCGAGTTGACCAGGATCACCCGGACACCTTCGGCGCGCAGCACGCGGCAGGCTTGGGTTCCGGAGTAGTCGAACTCACAAGCCTGGCCGATGACGATCGGACCGGAGCCGATGACCAGGACGGAGCGGATGTCGTCGCGCTTAGGCATTCGCTTCTTTCGTGCTGAGGTTCGCGCGAACGAGGTCGGCGAACCGGTCGAACAGGTAGTTGGCGTCGTGGGGGCCGGCGGCAGCTTCGGGGTGGTACTGCACCGAGAAGGCCGGGATGTCGAGGGCGCGAAGCCCTTCGACGACGCGATCGTTGAGCCCGATGTGGCTCACCTCGATGCGACCGTAACCCTGGGGACTGTCGAAGGGCCCATCGAGGGGCGCATCGACCGCGAAGCCGTGATTGTGGGCTGTGATTTCGACGCGGCCGGTCTGCTTGTCGAGGACCGGCTGGTTGATGCCCCGGTGGCCGAACGGCAGCTTGTAGGTCTCCAGTCCGAGCGCGCGGCCGAGCAGCTGATTTCCGAAGCAGATGCCGAAGAACGGAACTCGATCATCGAGGACGGATCGCAGGAGCGACACGTGATCGGCTGAGGCCGACGGGTCACCCGGACCGTTCGAGTAGAAGACGCCGACCGGGTCGAGCGCCCGGATGTCGTCGATCGTCGCATCCTGCGGCAACACGTGAACGTCGAACCCGCGCGCTGCGAGGTTGTCGATCGTGGCTTTCTTGATACCGAGGTCGATGACAGCGAGCGACCCGAGCCGCTCTGCGGTTGCGGCAGTCACCTCGGGTGCGCTCACCGATACGGATGCCGACAAGTTCTGACCGGCCATCAATGGTGCGTCTCGCACCAGGCGTAGATGATCCTCGGCATCGAGGGCTGCAGCCTCTCCCGAGAAGACACCGCCCCGCATCGACCCCGCGGAACGGATGTGACGGGTCACGGCGCGGGTATCGATCCCGCTGATTCCAACGATGCCGTCGCGCTCGAGTGCCTCGTCGAGGGATTCGTCAGCACGCCAGTTCGACACCACACGTGACGGGTCGCGCACGATGTAGCCGGCGACCCAGATCCGGCGTGACTCAGGGTCTTCGTCGTTCATCCCCGTGTTGCCGATGTGAGGAGCTGTCTGCAGCACGATCTGGCCCGCGTACGACGGATCGGTGAGGGTCTCCTGGTAGCCGGTCATGCCGGTTGCGAAGACGACCTCGCCGAGGGTCATTCCCCGTGCGCCATAGGCGTGGCCGCGGAATCGAGTGCCGTCCTCGAGGACGAGCACGGCGGGATCGGTGGTGAACAAGCTCATTCGGAATCTCCGGTTGCGGTGGAGGGGTCAGGTGCAGTGGCCAGGGGCGCGAGAACGTCGGCCAGGTGCCGGGCCGAAGTCTCCCGAGGGCGCAGGTACGTGTCGACGACCACACCCGTGTCGGCGAGCCAGCTCAGACGGACGAGGCCGTCCTTCTCGACGACACGATCGATCGTGAGGGTTGCCTGGGTTACGGCGCTGATCCGGTCGGCCCCGATGGTGATGCGCGGCTGGTTGGTCAGGTCCAGCGCGACAGCGAAATCCGTCACGGTGACAGTCGCCGGTGATCGATAGCCGAGGCCCGGCGCCGCGATCCGTTCGAGCGGAGCGTCATGGACCGTGGTCGCGACGTAGAGCGCGTCGATCGTCTCGCGGAGTACGTCGGCATCGTTCAACTCGGCTGGCTGGATGAGGGGTGTCCGATCACGGCGGGCACGACGCACCCAGCCCCAGGCGGCGAGCCCCAGCAGCACGACGGCCACGGCGACCATCACCAGGACGGCGGCCTCACGGGTCATGACAGGGCTCCTGGCGTCTCGAGAAGCGCCCCGTCCGCGACAGTCACGGTGCCGCGATTGATCGTCCACCGGATTTCGCCGGGTAGTTCTTCCCCGAGGTAGGGCGAGTTTCGGCTCCGTCCTCGAAGGTCATCGACCGAGAACGTGCGGGTCGGAGCCGGGTCGTAGAGCGTGAACGACGCCGGGTTACCAGCGGCCACGGGGGTTCCGTGCCCGCTGAGGCTCCCGATCCGCGCCGGCGCTGCCGCCATCGTGCGCGCCACATCGCTCCAGGTCATGCGACCGGTCTCCACCATGGTGCTGTGCACGATGCGGAGCGCGCTCTCAAGGCCGACCATTCCGTGAGATGCAGCCTGCCACTCGCACGCCTTGGTCTCGCTCGGATGCGGCGCATGGTCGGTGGCAACGATGTCGATCGTGCCGTCGGCGAGACCCTCCCGCACGGCTTCGACGTCTTCGGTGGTGCGAAGCGGCGGGTTGACCTTGAATCGGGCGTCATACCCGCGGACCCGGTCCTCGGTGAGCAGCAGGTGGTGGGGCGTCACCTCGGCAGTCACGTCGATTCCGCGCTTCTTGGCCCAGCGGATGATGTCGACCGACCCCGCCGTCGAGAGGTGACAGACGTGCAGGCGCGACCCGACGTGCTCTGCGAGCAGCACATCACGCGCGATGATGGCCTCCTCGGCGACAGCTGGCCATCCCGCGAGGCCGAGCTCGGCCGACACGACACCCTCGTTCATCTGCGCCCCTTCGGTGAGCCGCGGATCCTGTGCGTGCTGAGCGATCACGCCACCGAAAGCCTTCACGTACTCGAGGGCGCGGCGCATGATGACGGGGTCCCAGACGCAGAACCCGTCGTCGCTGAACACACGGACCCGGGCCCGGGAGGCCGCCATTGCCCCGAGCTCGGCGAGACGCTCGCCCTTCTGCCCTACGGTGACAGCACCGATGGGCTGCAGGGTCACGTAGCCAGCGGCCGATCCGAGGGCGAGTTCCTGCTCTACCACGCCGGCGGTGTCGGCCACCGGTGAGGTGTTCGGCATCGTGAAGACGGTGGTGAATCCGCCAGCGGCTGCCGCCCGGGAGCCGGTCAGGATCGTCTCGGATGCCTCGAACCCGGGCTCGCGGAAATGGACGTGCAGGTCGACGAGCCCAGGAAGCGCGATGAGCCCTGACGCGTCGATGACGCGAGCTCCGGGCTTGTCGAGCCCGGCGCCTGTCTCCACGATCATTCCGTTGTGAACGATCAGATCCGTGCGGGTGCCGTCCGTGAGTTCAGCGCCGCGGATCAGGAGGACCTCGGTCATGCTCGTTCCTCCCCTGTCGATGTCGTCGCTGTCGTTGTCGTCGAACCCGCCAGCAGCAGGTAGAGCACCGCCATCCTGACCGACACGCCGTTGGCTACCTGTTCCAAGACTGTCGATTGCGCCGAATCGGCAGCTTCGGCGGAGATCTCGAGCCCTCGATTCATGGGGCCCGGGTGCATCACAATGCTATCGGCGCCGAGGGCTGCGAGCCGCCGTGCGTCGAAACCCCAGCGCCGCGCGTACTCCCGCTCACTGGGGAAATATGCGGCGTTCATGCGCTCCAACTGGATGCGCAGCAGCATCAGCACGTCGGGTGCGGCGGCGATCGCTTCGTCGAGGTCGTAGGTGACGTGAGCGGGCCAGGCCGACACATCCTGGGGCACAAGCGTCGGAGGGGCGACGAGTGTGACGTGCGCCCCCAGCGTGTGCAGCAGCCACATATTCGAGCGCGCCACACGGGAGTGAAGCACATCGCCGACGATCGCGACCCGAGTGCCGGCGAGATCCCGTCCGCGGCTGTCTTCGCCGTACAGACGCTTGCGCATCGTGAAGGCATCGAGCAGGGCCTGGGTGGGATGCTCGTGGGTTCCGTCGCCCGCGTTCACGACGCCCGCACTGATCCAGCCGCTCGTGGCAAGGGTGTGTGGCGCGCCGGATGCTCCGTGGCGGATGACGACGGCATCCGCGCCCATCGCCTGCAGCGTCTGCGCGGTGTCTTGCAGGGACTCGCCCTTCGAGACCGACGAGCCCTTTGCGGCGAAGTTGATGACATCAGCGGAAAGGCGCTTGGCTGCTGCCTCGAAGGAAATGCGTGTGCGAGTCGAGTCCTCGAAGAACAGGTTGACGACGGTCTTGCCGCGCAGGGTCGGAAGCTTCTTGATCTCCCGGCGCTGCGTGTCTGACATATCCTCCGCGGTGTCCAGGATCCGCAGTGCGTCGGCCCGGCTCAGGGTTGCGGTGTCGAGCAGGTTCCTCATGATCGGATGCTCACCTCGTCTTCGCCGTCGATCTCGCGCAGGCGCACGGCGACGTGCTCGGAGCGGGAGCTGGGCAGGTTCTTTCCCACGAAGTCGGGCCGGATAGGCAGCTCCCGGTGTCCGCGGTCGACGAGGATCGCGAGGCGCACGGCGGCAGGCCTGCCGATGTCTTGCAGGGCATCCAGGGATGCGCGGATACTGCGCCCTGAGAAGAGCACGTCGTCGACCAGCACAACGGTTTTGCCGTCGATGCCCGAGTCTGGGATTCGTGTGGGATGGGGCGTCCGCGTCGGATTGCGGTGCAGGTCGTCGCGGTACATCGTGACGTCGAGCGAGCCGACGGGCACCGATTGACCGGTGAAGCCGCTGATGAGCGAAGCGATGCGCTCTGCCAACGGGACGCCGCGGGTCGGGATACCGAGGAGGACGAGCTCGCCAGCGCCGCGATTGGATTCGATGATCTCGTGAGAGATTCTCGTCAGAGCGCGTGAGATGTCGGCATCCTGCATGACTGCGCGGGTGCTCATCGTCGCTCCCTTCTCCGCCTCACGGGACGGTGTTAAAGGTTGCTGTGTTTCGAGCCTACCGGAAGCGCTCGTCAGGAAGTGGCAGGCGCGTCAGCCGTCTCGGTCATTCGTTGCGACCGGATGGGATGCCCCGTCGTCGTCAGACACTTGCCGCTGCCAAGGTCCCATTTCCAGTCGTGCAGGGAGCAGGTCAGCACGCCATCTTCGATCTTGCCGGTCTTTGTGAGGTCGGCCCGCAGATGCGGGCAGCGGCGCTGCACGACCCAGTCCTCGAGTTGGACATCCTCGGTCTGGTCCGACTGCTCGGCATACCAGTTCTCCACGTACTCGATACGGTCACGGGAGAGACACTTGAGGAATGTGGTGAGGAACTCGTTGAACTTTCCGCTGCGCCCCACCGAGAACTGCATCGACAGGAAAATCGAGTTCGACCAGTCGATCTCGTGGTCGGCGATGTTGGTCGAGACGAGGTCAGCGGGAATCGTGTACCAGTAGATGCACTCCTCCCCCGCGTACTCGCGCACCTTTGCCTTCGGGAAGTCGACGACCATATCCAGGTCGCCGATGCGGAACCGCACGTTGCCGCCCACACCGTCCCGGATGATGCGTGCGCGCCGCAGGAGCGGCTCCCACCACTCTTTGATCGCCGCAAGCATCTCCGCCGGCGGGAGCACCGCCGCACGCCGCGACTCCTCGGCGCGGACCTCGTCCTGCCGACTGTCGCGCTGCTCGGCGAGGTAGGTCCACTTGTCGTGGAAGATGCGGTCGATCTCGGCATCCGTGTACAGCGTCTGCGTGATCGTCACGTCGGAGCCGGCGATGTCGACCTGCGTTCCGGGAACGAACAGGTGACCGGACTTGTCGGGTCGCTCTGCTCGCAGGTGCTCGAGGAACTCCGCCTGGTCGGTGAAGATCGAGTCGTTCTCGAGGCCCGTGCCGTTGTAGCGGAAGAGCTCCTCACGCAGGAACATCGGGGGCCCCGCCATGGGGAACACGTGCGCGGCGTCCACCTTGTCGATGTAGTACATCGCGCGCTTGTTCTGAGCCTCGCGCTTGAGTTGCGCGAAGTGCTGCTTCGAGTCCTGCGGGAGGTCGTAGACCATGGGCCACCAGATCGCACCGGAGACCTGCGTGAAATAGGCGTCCGGCCGCCCGAACGAGAGCAGCTTCTCGAGGTCCAGCGGATGCGAATCGTTCTGGTTCAGGATGCTGGCGGTGCCGTCATCCACCGACAGGGACGAATCGCCGATCGGACCGTCGGAGGGGGCCCGCAGCGGCGTGATCATGAGCGTCATCGCGCCGAACGTGAGCGGAACACCGGCCTCCGTGCGGATGATGTTCGTGTAGCCGAGGTCGATCAGGTCGCGCTCAAGGTCGTCGGTCGGATATTCCGGCAAGAGCACGGGGATGTCGCGACGGACGTAGCGGTGAAGCATCCGGGGGTCGAAGTGATCGCGATGCCGGTGCGAGATGTAGAGGAAGTCGGCGGCGCCGAAGCGCTCCCAGTCCAAGCCCCGGTTGTCGGGGAACGGGAACCATGACCCGAAGAACGACGGCCCGATGACCGGGTCGCACAGGATCGAACCTCCCGCGGTCTCGATGAACATGCCAGCATGTCCGAGTCCGGTGATGCGCATGGACGCTCCTCTCCCGAGACGAGTGTAGGCGGCACCTCCGCGGCGGCCGCGGGTTCACGCCGTGCAATTGCGGCGCGGTCAGTCGGTCTTTTCCGCGGAAGCTTCGCCCCCGCGCGCTACCCGGCCGAGCACACCGTGCACGAAGGCTCCGGAGTCGTCGGTCGAGAATTCCTTCGCGAGCTCGACAGCCTCGTCGATCGCGACAGCGGCGGGGACGCCGTCGTTGTACACGATCTCCCAGGTGCCGATCCTCAGCAGCGCGCGGTCCACGGCGGGCATCCGGGCGAGCGTCCAGCCCTTCGATGCGGCCGTGATCGCGTCGTCAATCGCAGCTGCGTTGTCGATCACGCCGTCCACGATCTCGCGGGCGTACAGCCACGACGCTTCCCGCGCGGGCTCGGAGGCGGCACGGCGGGCCTCCGCGGCGAGGGTCAGTGCGACATCCTCTCCACGGACGTCTGCCTGAAAGAGAATGTCGAGCGCGCGTTTGCGCGCTTTCGTGCGTGCGCTCACGCGTCAGTTGACCCGGCCGAGGTATTCACCCGTGCGGGTGTCGACCTTGACCTTGGTGCCGGTCTCGAGGAACAGCGGCACCTGGATCTCGTAGCCGGTCTCGACGGTGGCGGGCTTCGTGCCCGCCGACGAGCGGTCGCCCTGGAGGCCCGGCTCGGTGTATGTGATCTCGAGCACGACGGATGCCGGCAGCTCGATGTATAGCGGGTTGCCGTTGTTGAGCGCGATCTGCACCTGCTGGTTCTCCAGCAGGAAGTTCGCGGCGTCGCCGACGGTCGCGGCGCCGACCGTGATCTGGTCGTAGTCGGCGACGTCCATGAACACGAAGCCGTCACCGTCGTTGTAGAGGTAGGTGAAGTCGCGGCGGTCGACGTTCTCGGTCTCGACCTTGGCGCCCGCGTTGAACGTCTTGTCGACAACCTTGCCGGTCATCACGTTCTTCAGCTTGGTGCGCACGAATGCGCCGCCCTTGCCGGGCTTGACGTGCTGGAACTCCACGACGCTCCAGAGCTGTCCGTCGATGTTGAGGACGACGCCGTTCTTGATGTCTGCGGTGGATGCCATGAGTGTTCAGTTCCGTTCTGGGGGTTCCGAGGGGCAGCTGAACTCGTCGAGGCAGGCCCGACGCATCATTCTACGGGATCAGGGGCGGCAAACACGGGCGGGCCACCGCCGCCCACACGGGAGGAAGTCGTGTGCGGCCGGGCGACGTGCCCGGCCGCACATTTGCCGCGATGGCTTCACGCGTACTTGTAGAAGCCCTCGCCCGTGGCAATGCCGAGTTTGCCCTGATCGATGTAGGTCTCCTTCAGCCAGGTAGCGAGCTTCTCGTCGCCCGTCGAGCTGTGCGTCAGAATGTTGTACGGCGTGGTGAGTCCGATCACATCGAGAATCTGCAGCGGGCCCAAGGGGGCGCCGGTCGCGATCCGCCAGGTCTTGTCGATGTCCTCGACCGACGCGTACCCGCCGGCGGCGAGGCCCATACCGGCGTTCAGCAGGGGGACGAGAAGACTGTTCAGAACGTAGCCGGCCTTTTCCTTGTGGATCGCGATCGGCACCATGCCGATTTCCGTCGCGAACTCCTGCACGGTGGCAAAAACCGCGGGATCGGTATGCGTGGTGCCCATCACCTCGGCTGTATTGAACTTCCACACTCGGTTCGCGAAGTGCAGCGCGAGGAAGCGATCCGGCCGCCCGGTGAATTCGACCATGTCAGAAGGCAGCAACGTCGACGAGTTCGTTGCGAAGATCGTCTTCTCCGGGGCGAGCTCGCCGAGCTTGATGTACACGTCACGCTTGAGGTCAAGCACCTCGGGAACGGCCTCGATCACGAGGTCGGCCTGGGCGGCCACGCTCAGGTCGGTGGTGAGTGTCAGGCGCATCAGCGCGAGGTCGGCTTTGCCGTCTTCGGCAGCGCCGGGGACCTCGGCCCGGTAGGTCGCGGCGAGGCGGGCGAAGCGTTCTCGCGCCGCGGCCAGCGCGTCGTCGCTGATGTCATACGCCGTAACGGCGAATCCGCTGTACGCGGTCTGGAACGCGATCTGCGAACCGAGAACGCCTGTGCCGAGGACGGCGACAGTGGTGATGTCGGTCATGATTCCTTCTCTCCAGCGGGGATCGCCCGCTTGGCCGTGCGCGACATGTCGGCCGCGCGGATGGTGCGCCGGTCCCAACCGGCGACGATCTGTTCGATCTGTACCTGCAGCTGTGCGGCAGAGAGGGCGCCGCCGGTGCTCGCGCGCACCAGAACGACGTGCGCGCAGGCGAACACTGCGCGTGCCGCGCTGTGCGCGTCATCGCGAGGGTGCTCCCCCGCGAGCAGTCGCGCGATTCCCTCCTCCAGGTGCGCAACGATGGCGAGCCCCTCCGCACGATGCGGGTCTGCGGCCTCGCCGAAGATGAGCTCGCGCTGATAGGCCGCGGTATCGGCGGGGCGAGCGGCGGCGGCGGCGAGCGTCGGTGCCAGCGCCGTCCAGATTGCAGCCGTCGGGGGTGAGACGAACGCGGCCTCGGCGAGGCCGCGTTCGACGCAGGCTCTGAAGTCGGCGTTGAACACCATCAGGAGCAGTTCTGCCTTGGTTGCGGCGTAGCGGAACACCGTGCCTGCGGCGACATCAGCGTGTTCTGCGACTTGCTGCGTGGTCACTGCGGCGTAACCGTGCTGCGCGAACAGCGTGCGTGCAGCGGTGAAGATGCGCGCACGCTTCTGCAGCTTGCTGCGCTCTCGGCGGCTCTGTTCCGCAGTCATATCTGAGTACCCTCATAAATGAGTCTACTCAGTTTTCAGGTCCGTCAGCCGTCTGCGACACCAGCGATGATGTCGATCAGCAGGCCGGTCGCCCGCGCGTAGCCGGCGACCCCTTCGCCGATCACATGGACTGCGGCCACGTCGGCGACGTACGAGTGATGACGGAATTCCTCGCGCTCGTACACGTTCGAGATGTGAACCTCGGCCACAGGCAGTGCGACAGCCGCGAGTGCATCCCGTAACACGACTGACGTGTGCGTGAGGCCCCCCGGGTTGATCACGATGCCGGCGCACGTCGTGCGCGCCTGGTGGATAGCATCCAGGAGCACGCCCTCGTGGTTGCTCTGCACCGCCGTCACGGCGAAGCCACGCTGTGCTGCGGCAGCCGTTGTCATCCGCTCGACGTCCGCGAGCGTCTCACGACCGTAGACCTCGGGCTCGCGAGTGCCGAGCAGGTTGAGGTTCGGTCCGTTCACAAGCAGCAGGCGGCGGGCGGTCACGTGTGCACGTTATCAGTGCGCCCGGCTCACCCCGCCACTTCTTGGTATGCAGCGAACAGGAGCGACTCGTCGGGGGCCTGCAGAACCGTAGGGCGGGCGATGTCGTCAAGGACGATGAAGCGCAGCATGCTTCCCCGCGTCTTCTTGTCTCGTTGCATCGTCGACAGCAGCTGCTGCCATGCCCCGGCTCGGTAGGTGGTCGGCAGGCCCAGGGTGGTCAGGATGTCGCGGTGACGCTGGGCGGCGTCATCCGAGAGTCGTCCGGCCAGTCGCGAGAGTTCGGCGGCGAACACCATGCCGATGGAGATCGCCGCGCCGTGGCGCCACTGATACCGCTCGGTGTGCTCGATGGCGTGCCCGAGGGTGTGGCCGTAGTTGAGGACTTCGCGAAGCCCTGCCTCACGCAGGTCTTCGGAGACGACGCGGGCCTTCATCCCGATCGCTAACTCGATGCACCGCCGGAACGCGTCGGATGCCGGGTTCGTCGCGGCGTCGGGATCCCTCTCGATGAGCTCCAGGATCTCCGGATGCCAGATGAAGCCCGCCTTCACGACCTCGGCGAACCCAGCAACAGTCTCGTTGCGTGACAGGGTCTCGAGGAGGTCGAGGTCGCAAACGACGGAAGCCGGCGGCCAGAATGCGCCCACGAGGTTCTTTCCCTCGGCGGTGTTGATGCCCGTCTTTCCGCCCACTGCCGCATCGACCATGCCGAGGACCGTCGTTGGCACCTGCACCACCGAGACGCCGCGCAGCCAGGTTGCGGCGACAAATCCGGCCAGGTCTGTCACCGCTCCCCCGCCGAAGCCGACGACGGCGTCAGTACGAGTGAAGTTCGCCTGGCCCATGACCTGCCAACAGAATGCGGCGACTTCGACGCGCTTGCCGGCCTCGGCGTCGGGCACTTCGGCTAGAAGCACCTGTCGGTCGCCCTGTAGGCGTCCGCGCAGCTCTTCAGCCTGCGCTGACAGGGTCGGCGGGTGCACGATGAGCACACGCTGAGCAGCAGTCGGGAGTGCCGCACCAACGGTGTCCAGGATGCCGCGACCGATCGTGATGTCATACGGGCTGTCGCCGGTAACGGCGATCGTCGTCGGAGCGGTCATGACTCTTCTTTCCCGGTGGCGAGTGGATCGGAGGACTCGGTGCGGTGGCGCGCCCACGACACGATCTCGTCCACGACGTGCTGGAGGGGACCGGTCGACGTGTCGATCGTGATGTCGGCGACACTTTCATAGAGGGGACGACGCTCCTGCCAGATGCGTCGCCACCGCTCTAGCGGGTCCTCGCCGGACAGAAGCGGGCGCGCCGTTCCCTGAATCCGCCCTGCCACGACGCGGGGGTCGACCGTGAGCATGACGACATCGCACGTCGCGAGGTCCGCACGAGTGTCGGCATCCAGCACGGCTCCGCCGCCGAGCGACACGACGGCGCCGCCGCGCCCGAGGGCGTCCTGGATCGCCGCACGTTCCCAGGAGCGGAAGGTTGACTCGCCCTGGATCTCGAAGATCTGCTCGATCGGCCCGTGCTCGCGCTGAACCACGGCATCCGTGTCGATGAACGTCACGCCCAGTGCTTTGGCAACGCGACGTCCGATGCTCGTCTTTCCCGCCCCCATGGGGCCGACCAGAACGAGCGGACTAGCGGGGGCCATCGCTGGTGAGAACTGCCGCGTCCAGCAGCGATTCGTCGCTTTCTGAGCTCGTGCGCAGGGCCGGGGGAATCGCTGCCAGGTAGGACTGCAGGTTGCGACGCGTCTCGGCGACGCTGTCGCCCCCGAACTTCTCGAGTACGACCTCAGCGAGCACGAGCGCTGTCATGGCTTCGGCGACCACGCCGGCTGCCGGGACAGCGCACACATCTGATCGCTGGTGGTGCGCGCTAGCGGTCTCGCCGGATGCCACGTCGACCGTGCGCAGTGCGTGCGGGACGGTGGCGATCGGCTTCATTCCGGCGCGAACCCGCAGGACGGTTCCGGTTGACATGCCACCCTCAGTACCCCCGGCGCGATCCGTGGCTCGGGCGATGCCGCCATCGGTCGCGAACAGTTCATCGTGAGCCTCCGAGCCCCGGCGCCGCGCCGTCAGGAAGCCGTCGCCGACCTCGACGCCCTTGATCGCCTGAATGCTCATGAGCGCCTGCGCCAGCTTGCCGTCGAGCCGACGATCCCAGTGAACGTGGCTGCCGAGCCCCGGCGGGAGTCCGAACGCAAGGACCTCGACGACACCGCCGAGGGTATCGCCGGCTTTACGAGCGTCGTCGACTTCGGCGACCATCCGCGCCGAGGTCTCGGGATCGAAGCAGCGCATCAGGTCGGCATCCAGCGCTTCGACATCGTCGGGCGTAGGCAGCGGAGCGTCCCGCGGCGCTTCGACCGGACCGATACCTACCGTGTGAGAGACAAGACGGATTCCGAGCTCGGCGAGGAACGCCCGAGCAATGGCCCCGAGCGCGACACGGGCGGCCGTTTCGCGCGCGCTTGCCCGCTCGAGAATCGGCCGGGCCTCGTCGAACCCGTACTTCTGCATCCCGACGAGGTCGGCGTGCCCGGGGCGGGGACGGGTGAGCGCTGCTCCGCGACCGCGCGACTTCTCGGTCAGTTCGATGGGTTCAGCGCTCATGACCTCGACCCACTTGGGCCACTCGGTATTCGCGATGCGCAGCGCGATTGGGCTGCCCAGGCTCATCCCGTGGACGACGCCGCTGGAGATCGTGAGTTCGTCTTCTTCGAACTTCATGCGCGATCCGCGCCCGTACCCGAGCTTGCGGCGGGCAAGATCAGCCTGGATTTCGGAGCGGGAAATGGGAACGCCAGAGGGAAGACCCTCCATGACGGCGACCAGTTCGGGGCCGTGCGATTCGCCGGCCGTGAGCACGCGGAGCATTGGTCTAGTCTCCCATGAGGCTTGCTCGCATCGCGCCGACAACAGTCGACTCGTCGCGAAGTGGCACTGCCGGATCGCCGCCGACGAAGATCCGCACTTGCAGCACCGCCTGGTGCAGTAGCATCCCTTCTCCCGTATGAATCGGATGACCGGCGCGGAGCCAGGCGGCCTGCAGGGACGTCATCCCTTGCCCGTAGACAACGTCGAACAACGCTCCACCGCCCGATGCGAGCCGATCGGCGCCTGCGTCAGCCACCACAGCACCGCCGGGGAGCGCCGCGATCGTCAGGTCGACAGGTGCAAGCTCAGGCTGCGCGAGAGGGACGCCGCGAACGGTGAGTCCACGCCTGTCGCCGATCTCGCGGAGCCCGGCGACAGCTTCAGGCCGCCGGGCTGCGACCTCGATCTCGTCCGCACCAAGCTCCGTGACAGCCACGAGCGCAGATGTCGCCGTGGCGCCTGCCCCGACGATCCTGACGCGACGCAACTCGGTGATTCCGCACTCGGCGAGAGACCCGACGATGCCGCCGACGTCCGTGTTGAATCCGGAAGGCCCGGCACCGGTCAGCAGAACGGTGTTTACGGCTCCGGTAAGTTCCGCACGCGCATCGCGGGTAACGGATGCCGCAAAAGCCGCTTCTTTGAGTGGATAGGTGACCGACAGGCCGCGGAAGGCGTCGTCGAGCGAGTGCAACTCCGAAGGGAAGCTCTCCGCCGAGACGCGGCGGCGTCCGTAGGACCAATCCAGGCCGAGCGCGCGGTACGCGGCTGCGTGGAGCTGGGGTGACCGACTGTGCTCGATCGGGTCGCCCCAGACCTCCAGACGCGTACGTCGCTGCGTCACCTCAACAGCCTGCGTCGGGGTTGTCCGTACACCACTGGCGCCACTGCTCCACGGCGGCCAGGTGGTCGTCGTAGTTGGTCGTGAAGACCGTCTCGCCGGTGTTGAGGTTCACCGTGACGAAGTACAGCCACGGGCCGTCCTCAGGATGCATCGCCGCGTCGATCGCGAGGTCGCCCGGGTTGGCGATGGGGCCGACTGGCAGTCCATCGATGACGTACGTGTTCCACGGATTGTTGTCGGTGAGAGCCTCGCCCGATGAACTTACTGTGCCGTCATGCAACTCGCCGTAGCCGTACTGAGCCGTCGAGTCCATTTGCAGCTTCATGCCCTGATCGAGGCGGTTCTGGATGACGCGCGAGACCTTGTAGAAATCGGCCTCAAAACGGGCTTCGCGCTGGATGATCGACGCGACGGTGAGGATGCGCTCCCGATCGTCGACGGGTACGCCCGCAGTATCCAAGGACTGAACCGCGCGATCGACGAGCGTCTGAATGACCTGCTGTGCGGTCACGCCAGGGTCGAAGGTGTAGGTCGCGGGGAACAGCCAGCCCTCCAGCGGCTGCCCACCGGCAGCGACGATAGCTTGATTGACGGGCACGCCGTACAGACCCGGGTCGGCCACTGCGGCCTGGAAGTCCTCGAGCGGGATTCCGAGGCTGTCGGAGAGGATCTGGATCGACTGATCGACCGTGAGTCCCTCGCGCAACTGCGCGGTGTTTTCCATCTTGTTGGCGGGATCGAGAATCGCCTCCAGCGCCGCTGCCGACGTCATCTGCTGCTGGAGCCGGAAGACGCCGGGGACGAACGGCGGATTGAGGTCTTCGGCGACGAGGTAGTCGTAGAACGCGTCAGGCGTCTTCGTCACACCTGCCTCGTAGAGCTTGGGTGAGATCGATGCGCCGGTATCCCCCGACACGATCGTGAGGAAGGCTTCGCCGGTGGCGATCCCCGCCTCGTATTCCTGCGGCTCTTCCCAGCCCAGCACCTCGCGGATCTTGTCCTCGTACGTCGACCACACCCACCAGCCGCCTGCCGCAGCTCCGCCGAAGAGCACGAGAACGACGATGAGGGCGATCCATCCGCCGCGTCGGCGACGGCGGCGTTCTGCCGGTGGAGGGGTCATGCCGATGTCATCCGTGGTGCGCTCTCCTGCGAAGAGGTCATCGAGGGTGCCGGTCGGTGCCGGCGCGGGACGCTCCGCGCGAGGGGCGGAGGTCGAGGTCGAGGTGAGGCTTTGTGTTGAGGCCGGCGGCGCTGCGACCGCGGCCCAGAACAGCTCCGGCGGCACATCGTCGTCTGCCGCGGCGGAGCCAGCCGTGCTCGTCGGCTGTGCGGGGAGCTGAGGATCTGACGGCGTGCCGCCGGTCGTGCCGGCGGCACGGGCCTCACGCGCTGCACGCCGTGACGGTGGAGCCGGCGTGGACAATCCCTCGGAAGTTGGAACCGGTGCTGGCGGTTCGGCGTTCTCGGTGGCCTGCTCGTCCGGGTGCTCGGTGGCGCCGCTCCGGGCGGAATTCCCGGTGGTGGGCGCAGGCGGCTCTGACGAGGCCGAGGCTGCACCTCCGGTCCCGCGCGACCGACCGTCCGGGAGTTTTCCGAAGAGATCGGCGAACGGATCGTCGAACGGTGACGAATCGTCGGGCATGTCAGGCAGGCTCCTCGGCGGGGGGTAGTAGCGCACCCGGTGGGCGGCCGGTGCTCTTCTCGATGTCCAACGCCTGCTGCAGCAGCACGACGGCGGCGACCTGATCCACCATGGTACGAGAAGTTCGGGTGGTTTTGCCCGATGCGCGCAGGGCGCTGTGCGCCGAGACCGTGCTCAGGCGCTCATCGAGCATCCGGATCGGAACGGTGATCCGTGCACCCAGCTCGACGGCGAACGCCTCTGCGTCGTCGGTCGAGGCGGTGCGTTCTCCCCGCAGATTGATCGGCAGGCCGACGATGACTTCGATCGGATCCATATCGGATACGAGCTCAGCCAAGCGCCCGATCGTGCCGTCGCCGCGCGCGACAGTCTCGGTCGGCGTCGCAAGCATGCCGTCAGGATCGCACTGGGCGACGCCCACACGAGCCTTCCCGACGTCGACGGCGAGACGGATGCCGCGGCGAAATCCGCTCACGGCCGGGGCAGCCCCGCCACGACGTCATCGAGGGCGCGAGCCAGCGCGCTGACATCGGCGCCACCGCCCTGGGCGAGGTCGTCGCGTCCGCCACCGCCACCGCCGAGTGTCGTCGCGGCAGCCTTTGCCAGGGGGCCGGCCTTCACGCCGAGCGAGCGTGCCGCATCGGTCGTGGCAACGATGACGACCGGTCGGTCATCGACCTCGCCTCCGAGAGCGACGACCGCAGCGTCGGAACCGAGTCGCTCGCGGACCTTCAGCGCGACGGCTCTGAGGTCGTCAGCCGAGCCTGCGCGGCCGAGGTTGGCGGTGACGACCGACAGTGCGCCCACACGACGAGCGCCGGCAACGAGGTCCGGAACCTGCTCGCTCAGAGCTTTCGCCTGCAGCGACGCGATCTTCTTCTCGGCTGCCTTGAGGTTCGCGGCGAGCTCGGCGATGCGCGCCGGTAGCTGATCTCGGGGGGTCTTCAGCGACGAGGTCAGTTGTGAGACGATCGCTCGTTCGGCCGCGAGCTCACGGAACGCATCAGCGCCGACGAGCGCCTCGACACGACGATTGGCGGCGCCGACCGAGGATTCGCCCACGAGGTTGATGAGGCCAACTTCGGCGCTCGTCGCGACGTGGGTGCCACCACACAGCTCGCGCGACCACGGTCCGCCGATGTCGACCATCCGAACGGTGTCGCCGTACTTCTCCCCGAACAGGGCCATGGCGCCGAGCTCTTTGGCTTCGTCGAGCGCGAGGACACGCGTGGTGACCTGCAGATTGTCGCGCACAGCGTTGTTTGCGATCTCTTCGATCTCAGACTTCGTCTCAGGAGAAAGAGCCTGAGTCCACGCGAAGTCGAAGCGCAGGTAGCCGGCGCGGTTCAGCGATCCCGACTGCGTGGCCGATGACCCGAGCGTGTCGCGAAGGGCAGCATGAACGAGGTGGGTCGCGGAGTGCGCCTGTGCTGCCGCGCGGCGGTTGGCGGCATCCACGATCGTGGTCGCAGCCAACCCGACAGCGACCTCGCCACTGGTCACCTCCACTGTGTGACTCACCAGGCCCGGCACCGGCTTTTGCACATCGATGACATCGAGCTGATAGCCGGGACCGACGATGATTCCCTTGTCGGCGACCTGACCACCCGACTCCGCGTACAGTGCCGTCTCGGCGAGGATCACCTCGGCCACCTGACCGGTGGCGGCACGATCGACAGAGACCCCATCTACGAGAACCCCGAGGATGCGGGACTCGGTTTCAAGATCGGTGTATCCCGTGAACGTCGTTTCGCCGAGGGCGCGGAACTCGCGGTAGACCGAATGATCTGCGATGGCGCGCTTGCGCGACTTCGCGTCGGCCTTGGCGCGCTGGCGCTGCTCGTGCATGAGCGAGTCGAAAGCGGCCCGGTCCACAGACAGACCGGCCTCTTCGGCGATCTCGAGCGTGAGGTCGATCGGAAAACCGTAGGTGTCATGCAGCAGGAACGCCTCGGAGCCGGCGATCTCGGCTTTGCCGGAGCTCTTGGTCTCAGCCACAGCAAGATCGAGGATCGTCGATCCTGCTGCGAGCGTACGAAGGAACGTCTCTTCCTCGGCGACCGCCGCGGACTCCAGCCGGTCGTAGTCGGTAGCGAGAGTCGGGTAGGCGGGAGCCATGGCATCCCGCGACGCGGCGAACAGCTCGCGGAACGTCGGCGCGTCGACACCGAGCAGGCGCATCGCACGAACCGTGCGGCGCATGAGGCGGCGGAGGATGTAGCCACGTCCCTCGTTCGAGGGGCGGACCCCGTCGGAGAGCAGCATGAGCGAGGAACGAACGTGATCGGCGACAACGCGGAATCGCACGTCATCCTCGTGGACGGCACCGTAGGTGCGGCCCGACAGCGCGACGGCGAGATCGAGCACAGGGCGCACCTGATCGGTCTCGTACATGTTGTCGACGCCCTGCTTGATGAACGCGACCCGCTCCAGGCCCATGCCGGTGTCGATGTTCTTCTGCGGGAGCTCGCCCACCACATCGAAATCGACTTTGGACCGAACGTTCGTGATCGCGTACTGCATGAACACGAGGTTCCAGATCTCGGTGAACCGGCTGTCATCGACTGCCGGTCCCCCGTCCGGGCCGTACGCCGGTCCCCGGTCGAAATAGATCTCGGAACAGGGCCCCGCGGGGCCCGGTTGACCGGTCGACCAGTAGTTGTCTTCCTTGCCGAAGCGCTGGATACGCTCATCGGGAAGCCCGGCGATCTTCTTCCAGAGCCCGGCTGCCTCGTCATCGTCCTCGTACACGGTGACCCAGAGGTCGCGCTCGGCGAAGCCGAGGCCGCCGGCCGACTCGGGCGAGGTCAGCAGTTCCCAGGCGTATTCGATGGCGCCAGCTTTGAAGTAGTCGCCGAACGACCAGTTCCCCAGCATCTGGAAGAACGTTCCGTGGCGTGCGGTCTTGCCGACCTCTTCGATGTCGTTGGTGCGGATGCACTTCTGCACGTCAGCAGCGCGAGGGTAGGGCGCAGGAACGACCCCGGTGAGGTAAGGAATGAAGGGCACCATTCCCGCGACGGTAAAAAGCAGTGACGGGTCGTCGGTGACCAGCGATGCGCTCGGAACGATGACGTGATCGTTCTTCTCGAAGTAGTCGAGGTAGCGCTGGGCGATCTCAGCGGTCTTCATCGGGTTTCCTTTGCACGGGTGAACGGCATCGCCCGGCCCGGGCGACGCACGCACGCATTGAGATCAGTCGGTGAACTTCTTGGCGGCGTCTTTCGCTGCGTCGGCGGCATCGCCGGCAGCGTCCGTCACGGCCTCGGTCACGGCGTCGACGGTCGCGGATGCCGAATCCACGGCATCTTCGACGATCCCGACAATCCGGGCTTCCTGCTCACGATACGCATCCGCGATCCGGTCGGTGAACTGCGAGATACGCGCATCCACCTCGGCGAGCAGTTCGTGTCCGCGCGGATCCTTGTTGACGTAATGGGCGGCGACGAAACCCCCGGCAAGCCCCAGTGCGAACCACAGCAGGTTTTTCATGCGCTCACTCCCTTTCCGCGACGGCGGCTCATTCCATCGTAGGCGAGAACAGCGAAGGGCGCCGGGTCTCCCCGACGCCCTTGCCAACGCGCGGCTTAGCGCGCCGCGCAACGGTGCTTAGCGCGCCGCGTAACAGTGCTGTTGGCCGCTTCGCGGCTGTACTACGCGCCGCTTAGCGCGCCGCGTAGTACTCAACGACGAGCTGAACGTCACAGACCACAGGAACCTCGACGCGCTTGGGGCGACGCACGAGACGGGCGTGGAGCTTGTCGAGCTCGACCTCGAGGTAGCCCGGAACCGGGGGCAGAACCTCTGCGTGTCCGCCGGCTGCGGCGACCTGGAACGGCTCGAGGCCTTCGCTCTTCGCCTTGACGTGGATGAGCTGGCCGGGTACGACACGGAACGACGGACGGTCGACCGTCTTGCCGTCGACGAGGATGTGGCGGTGCACGACGAGCTGACGGGCCTGCGCCGTGGTGCGGGCGAAACCGGCACGAAGCACAAGCGCGTCCAGGCGCATCTCGAGCAGCTCGACCAGGTTCTCACCGGTCAGGCCGTCCTTGCGGCGGGCCTCGTTGAACGCGATACGAAGCTGCTTCTCGCGGATGCCGTACTGCTCGCGCAGACGCTGCTTCTCACGGAGGCGAACGGCGTAGTCGCTGTCGGCCTTGCGCTTGGTGCGGCCGTGCTCGCCCGGTGCGTAGGGGCGCTTCTCGAGGTAACGAGCAGCCTTGGGGGTCAGTGCGACGCCGAGGGCACGCGACATGCGCACCTTGCGGCGATCCTGGGACTTCGTAGGCACGAAGGATTCCTTCCGATGACATGGCCGCGTCTTTCGCGGCTCATGGACGTATCCCGCACTCCGCCTCGATTCGCACGTCGCAGCGCACCGAAGGGGTTTTTCTCGAGTGTGGGGATATCCGAAAACTCGGTTCCGAACCGAACAAGTCTACCAGAGCGGTCAGTAGGCGCCGGAAGCGGCACCCGAGCCAGGTTCGTCAGGTCTGCCGAGAATGCGGCGGATACGGCTCCACCGCGCCGCGATCTCCCGCTCTGCGCCGCGCGCGGTCGGGTGATAATAGCTGCGGTCACGAAGTGCGTCGGGAAGATACTGCTGCGCAACCACCCCGCGCTCGTCGTCGTGGGGATAGCGGTAGCCCTTCCCATGTCCGAGCCGCGCGGCCCCCGGATAGTGAGCGTCACGCAGATGCGGCGGCACCCGACCGCCACCGCCCTGGCGTACGTCGGCGATTGCGGCATCGATAGCCAGATACGCGGCGTTGGACTTGGCAGTCGTTGCCAGGTAAACCGTCGCCTCGGCGAGGGGAATGCGCCCCTCGGGGAAACCGATGAGTTGGACGGCATCCGCAGCCGCAACGGCAAGCGGAAGCGCCTGGGGATCTGCGAGGCCGATATCCTCGGCGGCTGAAATGATCAGGCGGCGCGCGATGAAGCGAGGGTCCTCCCCCGCCTCGATCATGCGCGCGAGGTAGTGCAGCGCGGCATCCGGATCCGATCCGCGGATCGACTTGATGAACGCACTGATCACGTCGTAGTGCTCGTCGCCCTGACGGTCATAGCGAAGGAGTGCACGGTCGACAGCCTGCGCAACGTGCTCGGCGGTGATCGTGCCAACTGCCTCGTCAGCTTCCGGTTCGGCAAGTGACGCCGCCGCCTCCAGGGCAGTCAGAGCGCGGCGGGCATCCCCGGAAGCGAGCCGCACCAGGGCAGCCCGTGCCTCATCGGTCAGGTTTACCGCACCGGCAAGCCCGCGCGCATCAGAGACCGCTCGATCGATGAGTCCAGCGAGATCGGCATCCGTCAGCGGCTGCAGGGTCAACAGCAGTGACCGGGACAGCAAAGGGGAAACCACGGAGAACGACGGATTTTCGGTGGTTGCTGCGATCAAGACGACCCAGCCGTTCTCGACGCCCGGCAGCAGGGCATCCTGCTGCGCCTTCGTGAATCGGTGGATTTCATCGAGAAAGAGGATCGTCGAGGTTCCGTAGAGATCGCGCTGCGTGAGGGCATCCTGCATGACCTCGCGAACGTCTTTGACACCGGCGGTGACAGCCGAAAGTTCGACGAAGCGGCGGCCTGATGAGCGCGCGACAGCCTGGGCGAGGGTGGTCTTGCCGGTGCCCGGTGGCCCCCAGAGGATGACGGATGTCGCGGCTCGTGAGCCACCATCGGGGTCGGCAAGCACGACGAGCGGCGCACCCGGTCGAAGCAGATGCTGCTGACCAGCTACCTCGTCGAGGGAGGTCGGTCGCATTCGTACCGGTAGCGGGGTCTGCCCCGAGAAGAGCCCCGCCGTAGTCGCCATAGGTCCCAGGCTAGCCGCGCGGCACGACATCGCTACAGCATCGACTCCTGGTCGCGGCAGCGCTGCGTATTAGGCTTAAGCGTCCATCCCCCCGCAGGCGGCTCCGCCGCATTGAGGTGCCTTCCGTGTCAGACACAGCTTCGTCCTCCACCCCCGTCGATCAGCCCTGGGGCCGCGTCGATGATGACGGCACGGTTTCGGTGCGCGAAGGCGACCAGTGGCGGGTCGTCGGCCAGTATCCCGACGGTACCGCCGAGGAGGCCCTGGCCTACTACGAGCGGAAGTTCGCCGACCTCGCATCGGAGGTCACGCTGCTGGAAGTTCGCCACCGCCGTGGCGGTGCCAGTGCCGCCGATCTGCGCGCGACGGCGGCAACCCTCAGCGGGAAGATCTCCGGAGCATCCGCGGTCGGCGACCTTGCGGCCTTGAGCGCCCGCGTCGATGCTCTCACTGCGTCGCTGACCGAAGCGAGTGCCGCTGAAGCGGCCCAGGCGCGTGAGGCCGTCGATGCCGCGATCGCCGAGCGGACGCAGCTCGTCGAGCAGGCCGAGGCGATCGCCGCACGGGACCCGAAGACCGTGCAATGGAAGACAGCCTCGGCTGAGATGAGTTCGCTGTTCGACCAGTGGCAGTCGCACCAGCAGAACGGGCCGCACCTTCCCAAGTCGGTCTCGCAGTCGCTATGGAAGAGGTTCCGGGACGCTCGGGCCACCGTCGACAAGCACCGCCGAGAGTTCTATGCCGAACTCGACGAGGCTCACAAGGCCGTACGCGAACGCAAGAACCGGTTGGTTGAGCGCGCGGAGGCGCTGGCGCCGCGCGGCGAAGACGGGATCGGCGCCTACCGTGACCTTCTGAACGAGTGGAAGGCCGCAGGCCGCGCCGGCAAGAAGGTCGATGACGCCCTGTGGGCACGATTCAAGGCGGCAGGCGATGCGCTCTATTCGGCACGTGCGGGTCGCGAGGCCGCGGAGGTCGAAGCCTCGAAGGAGAAGATCGAGGCGAAGCGCGAGCTCATCGAGCGCGCTCGTCCCATTCTCGACATGGCGGATCTTGCCGCCGCACGCAGCGCTCTCACCGCGATTCAGCGGTCGTGGGATGACATCGGTCGGATCTTCCCCCGCGAGCAGGAACGTGCTCTCGACGACGAACTGCGCAAGATCGAGGTGTCGGTTCGTGCGCGGGAGGATGCCGAGTGGACCCGCAACAACCCGGAGACGACGGCGCGCGCAAATGACATGACGCGCCAGCTCTACGACGCGATCGAGAAGCTCGAGGCCGAGCTTGCCGAAGCCACCGCCCGCAAGGATCAGCGCGCGATGAAGAAGGCAAACGAGGCGCTCGACGCTCGACGGGCATGGCTTCGCGCCCTCGAGGGCTGACCAGGACTTCTCCACAGACTGAGACGAGCGCACCGTCGACCGAGTCTGCCCCGGGCAGACTGCGGGGATGACCTCGCCGTTCCTGTACTTCGTCGACGAGCGGCTCTCGCTCGCTGAACTGTCGGCCGCGCGGCTCGACGGTCACCTCATCGAGGTGGACGCCGCGTATATGCCTGCCGACACCGTGGAGACGCCGAGTGCCCGAGCTGCATCTCTCGGACGCTTGCTTCGCGACCTGATGGCAGCGACACACCTCTCGGCAGCATGGGTGTACGGTGCCATCAGCGACCCGCCGGCCAGGCATACCGTGCAGCGAGCGGTGCCGCACCGCATCCACGGGGTCATCCATCGCCGGCTCCACTACCGCGACAGCTACCTCCCCGAGGCCGACCTCTGCCGCATCGGTGGGGTGCTCGTCACGACGCCGGCACGCACGGCTGCAGACCTTGCCCGCGTCGGCGACACCGACCACGGAGCAGCCCTCAACGGCTTCGCGCGAGATCCTGAGACCCTCCGGGCGGGGATCAACTGGTTGGAGAACGCCGGCACGGTCCCACACAAAGTGCGGGCTCTCGAGATACTGCGCTCCCGGGAAATCTACGAGGAGGTCACGCGGTAGACGTCGTAGACGGCGTCGATGCGGCGAACAGCGTTAAGGACGCGGTCCAGATGCACGATGTCACCCATCTCGAAGACGAAGCGGCTCAGGGCGAGGCGGTCGTTCGTCGTGGACACCGACGCCGACAGGATGTTCACATGGTGCTCGCTGAGCACACGGGTCACGTCACTGAGCAGACCCGACCGGTCGAGAGCCTCGACCTGAATCTGCACGAGGAACACGCTCTTGGTCGTCGGTGCCCACTCGACCTCGATGAGACGCTCGGGGTCTGAGCGCAGCGAGGCCACGTTCGTGCAGTCCGCGCGGTGGACCGAGACGCCGCTCCCCCGCGTCACAAAGCCGAGGATCTCGTCGCCGGGAACCGGAGTACAGCACTTCGCGAGCTTGACCAGGATGTCGGGCACGCCGCGCACGAGGACGCCCGAGTCCCCTGCTCGCGGCTGGCGCGAGCGCCCGACGTGCGGGAGGTCGATTGGGCCCGTTGCGGTGTCGTTGGAGGCGCTGACCAGCGCCGTCACCTTCTCGATGACGGATTGGGTCGAGACGTGTCCTTCGCCCACAGCTGCGTAGAGCGCGGAGACGTCTTCGTAGCGCAAACCGTGGGCGACCTCGCTCAGGGTGTCCTGATTCATGAGCCGCTGAAGCGGCAGATTCTGGCGTCGCATCGCGCGCGCGATCGACTCCTTGCCCTGTTCGATCGCCTCTTCGCGCCGCTCCTTCGTGAACCACCCGCGGATCTTGCTGCGGGCCCTGGTGCTCTTGACGAAGCTCAACCAATCTTGACTGGGCCCGGCATCCGGGTTCTTCGACGTGAACACCTCGACGACATCGCCGCTCTTGAGCTCTGATTCGAGGGGAACAAGGCGCCCGTTGACCTTCGCGCCCATCGTGCGGTGACCGACTTCGGTGTGCACCGCGTAGGCGAAATCCACGGGAGTGGCCCCTGCTGGAAGCCCGATCACACGACCCTTGGGCGTGAAGACGTAGACCTCCTTGGCACCGATCTCGAAGCGCAGCGAGTCGAGGAATTCCCCGGGGTCGGCGGTCTCTGCCTGCCAGTCCGAAATCCGCGCGAGCCAGGCGAGATCCGCGTCGACGGCCTTGTCGTCGACCTTCCCGCCGGCCATCCGTTCCTTGTACTTCCAGTGCGCCGCCACACCGTACTCGGCCTGCTGGTGCATCTCGTGGGTGCGGATCTGGATTTCGACGGTGCGCCCCTCGGGGCCGATCACCGTCGTGTGCAGCGACTGATACAGGTTGAACTTCGGCGTCGCGATGTAGTCCTTGAACCGCCCCGGGAGCGGCGTCCACCGGGCGTGAATGGCACCCAGCACGGCGTAGCAATCCCGCACGGACGCCACGAGAATCCGGATGCCGATGAGGTCGTAGATGTCGTCGAACTCGCGACCCCGCACCACCATCTTCTGGTACACGGAGTACAGCTGCTTGGGGCGGCCGAGCACGCGCCCGCGGATGCGGAGCTCACGCAGATCGGAGTCGACTGCGTCGACCACGTTCTGCAGGTACTTCTCACGCTGCGGCGTGCGCTGCTTGACGAGGCTCTCGATCTCGGCGTAGAGCTTCGGGTGCAAAACCGCGAACGAGAGGTCTTCCAGCTCGGACTTGATCGTCTGGATACCCAGGCGATGCGCGAGCGGCGCGTAGATCTCGAGGGTCTCTGTCGCCTTCTTCCGGGCCTTCTCGGGCGGAACGAAGCCCCAGGTCCGGGCGTTGTGCAACCGGTCGGCGAGTTTGATGAGCAGAACACGGATGTCGCGAGACATCGCAACGATCATCTTGCGCACGGTCTCGGCCTGGGCACTCTCGCCGTACTTGACCTTGTCGAGCTTGGTCACACCGTCGACGAGCATCGCCACCTCGTCGCCGAACTCGGCAGTGAGTGCGTCAAGTGAGTAGCCGGTGTCCTCGACGGTGTCGTGCAGGAGCGCGGCGGCCACGGCCTTGGGTCCGAGGCCCAGATCTGCGAGGATCTGGGCTACCGCCAAGGGATGCGTGATGTAGGGCTCGCCGCTTTGGCGCTTCTGTCCCGCATGGGCGCGGTCCGCGATCGCGTACGCACGTTCGATGATCGCCAGGTCACCCTTGGGATGGTGCGTGCGGACGGTGCGCAAGAGCTTCTCGACGTCGTCGCGGCGCGCGGCCCGCGAGAAGATGCGCGGAACGAGCCGCAACAGCGACGAAGAGCCCGCAGGTACGCTCTGGGCGGGCGGGACGGTCTCGGTCACCCGATAGCCCTCCCTTCGCTGGAGCCCATATCCTACGCCGCGGTTGAGGCGATCAGGCCGAAGCTACCGCCTGTTCGCGGGCAGCGATGACGCGCTGATCGCGCTGGCGGATGGGCGCCTCGCCCTCGCGGAACAGCGAGAACAGCGGTGCCGCGACGAACAGCGTCGAATAGGCCGCCACGATGATCCCGACGAAGATCGACAGCGAGATATCGGTCAGCGTCTCGGCGCCGAGCCAGAATGCACCGATGAAGAGGATCGCACCGACCGGCAGGATCGCAACGACGGTGGTGTTGATCGAGCGCACCAGCGTCTGATTGACAGCCAGGTTCACCGACTCGCCGAAGGTTCGACCCGATATCTCTCCGTCTTCGGACGTGTTCTCGCGGACCTTGTCGAACACGACAGTCGTGTCGTACAGCGAGTACGCGAGGATCGTGAGGAACCCGATGACTGCCGCGGGAGAGATCTCGAAGCCGAAGAGCGCGTAGATCCCGACCGTAATCACCAGCACGTCGACGAGGCCGATGATCGCCGCCGCAGACATCTTCCAGGTGCGGAAGTACAGCGCAAGGATGATGAACGTCAGCGCGAGGAAGATCGCAAGACCCCACAGCGACTGGCGCGTGACATCCTGACCCCAACTCGGGCCGATGAACGAGGTGGTCACTTCGCTCGCGTCGACGCTGTAAGCCTCGGCAAGCGCTGCCGCAACATCTCGCGTCTCGGCGTCCGTCATCTGGTCCGTTTGGACACGAACGGTCTCAGCTCCAACGGTTGCAACCTTGGTCGTCGCGCCGGGCACGACGGACTGCACAGCTGCGGTCGCGATCAACTGATCGGGGTTGGTGACTCCCGAAACGGTGAACTGCGATCCACCCGTGAACTCGATCGAGAACTGAATCGGCCGGATGAAGGGCACGAGTGCTGAGCCGATCACCAGGACCGCGGCGATGATGAACCACAGTCGCCGCTTGCCGACGAACGGGAAGGAGGTCTTGCCGCTGTACAGGTCGTTTCCGAGCTGGTTGAGAGAGCGCATCAGGGGGTGTCCTCTCCCTCGGTGGGCTGGGTAGACCCGGGTGTGCGAGACTCGGCGAGCTTGCGCTCGGCTATCGTCTGGCGACGCGCGGCTTCGCCCCGCGACCGGGACGCCCGCTTCTCGGCTGCCGTCTTGGGCGTCACAACCGGCGCGCGGAACTGCGCGCGGCCCCGGTAGACCGCGCCGAGCGCGTCGGGATCGAGGCCCGACAGCGGGTGGCCGGACGAGAAGAATCGCGTTCGAGCCAACAGCTGCATCACCGGGTGGGTGAACAGGATGAAGATGAGGACATCGATCGCCGTTGTGAGCCCGAGAGTGAACGCAAAGCCCTTCACCGTCGCATCCGCAAGGATGTACAGCACGACAGCGGCAAGGATGTTGATCGACTTCGAGATGTAGATCGTGCGCTTTGCCCGCGACCAGCCGTCTTCGACGGCGCCCGTGATCGACTTGTCGTCTCGCAGTTCGTCTCGAATGCGTTCGAAGTAGACGATGAACGAGTCAGCGGTGAACCCGATTGACACGATCAGACCGGCCACACCCGCGAGCGAGAGTCGGAAGCCCATGCGCCAGCCGAGGATCAGCAGCATCACGTAGGTGAGAACCGCCATCACCACCAGGGATGCGATGATCACGAACCCGAGTGCGCGATAGACGATCAGCGAGTAGATGGCGACCAAGGCGAGGCCGATGAGACCGGCGATCAGACCGATCTGCAGCTGCTGCGATCCTAGGGTTGCCGAGATCGTGTCAGAGCTCACGACGGCGAAACTCAGCGGCAGGGCGCCGTACTTGAGCTGGTCAGCCAGGACCTTCGCCGTCTCCTGGGTGAAGGTGCCGCTAATGCTCGGCTGCCCGTCGAGGATGACGCCGTTCATCGAGGGCGCAGTCAGTACGTAGCCGTCGAGGACGAACGCGAACTGGTTGAGCGGTGGCGTTGCACCATACAGTCTCTGGCTGATCTGACCGAACGTCTCGGTTCCCGCTTCGTCGAAACGAAGGTTGACGACCCACTGTCCGGAGGTCTGCTCAAGTCCACTGGTCGCATCCACAATCGACGACCCGTCGAGCTCTACCGGCCCGAGGATGTACTTGACCGTCCCGTTGGCATCACAGGTGATGAGGGGCTCGTCGGTCGGTGCGTTAGCGGGATCATTGGCCGGATCGGCGCAGTTGTACGCGAGGAACTCGGCCTGGAGCGCAGGAGTGATCCACGCGGGGTCGCTCCCGTTCGTGGGCTCCACCGTGGGCGTGGATTCGAGTGCCGGATCCGGCGTGGGGTACGGAGTGGACTCGCCGTCATCGCCCACGAAGCTTGTCGCCGGAGATCCGGAGTAGAGAACCGCACGCAACTGCAGCTGCGCTGACGCCTCAATGCGCTGCCGCGTCTCTTCGTCAGCTTGACCAGGAATCTGGACGACGATGTTCTTGCCACCTTCTGTGGTGACGTCGGCTTCGCCGACACCGGATGCGTCAACGCGCTGCCGGATGATCGTGACGGCCTGATTCATCTGCTCGGCCGACGGATTCGTCCCGTCTGCAGTCTGCGCTTCGAGGATGATCTGGGTGCCACCTTGAAGGTCGAGAGCGAGCTCAGGGGTCCACGAGCTCGCGTTGAAAACGTAGACGCCGAGGGCGTTGATGCCGAACAGTACCGCCGTGATCGTCAGCAGGCCGGTGAGGGCCCGCCAGGCACGGCGAACAGGAGTGGATGCGGCCACGGGATGCTCTCGGGAAGGATCAGGCGTTGGGCTTGGTGTCGCCGTCACGCCCGTCGGCGTCGGTCTCTGCTGCCGGCTCCGCGTCCGGGGTCACAGCGTCCGACGACTCGCCGTCGTGGGTCTCGTGATAGTTGTCGACGATGTCGTCGAACCCGTCATCGGTTTCGTCCTCGACCTCGTCAGCCGGGGTGATGACACGAAGAATTGCCTGGCTGTGCACCTTGATGTCAACACCGGGAGCGATCTCGACCACCGCAGGCTGGTCGAGGTTGTCGGGGTCGAACTCCACGATCGTGCCGTAGAGGCCACCCTGCAGCAGTACCTCGGCTCCCGGAACGGTCTGGCGAGCCTTCTGAGCCTGCTCCTCGCGTTGCTTCTTCATGCGGCGACTGGAGTTCCAGAACATGAACACCAGGAGGGCGCCCAGCAGGATGAGCAGACCGTAGTTGAGGAAGAAATCCTGGAAGTTCATGAAGAGGGGCGCCTTTCGGGTGCGGCCGCGCAGACGTCGGGTCGCGTGGGGGTCAAAGCCTCCAGGAATTATAGGTCATCGAATCTCAGCGTCTGATCGGCATGACGCACGCCGAGGTGCGCGTAGGCGTCGGGAGTTGCCACGCGCCCGCGCGGCGTACGCCCCATGAATCCGATCCGCACGAGGTAGGGCTCGATGACGGACTCGATGGTGTCTGCCTCTTCCCCGACGGTCACGGCGAGCGTGTTGAGTCCGACCGGCCCCCCGTGGAAACGGCGCACAAGCGCCTCCAGGACAGCGCGATCAAGTCGGTCGAGCCCGATCGCGTCGACGTCGTAGAGGTCGAGGGCTGCGTCTACGGATGCTGCGGTGGCGCTTCCCCCGTGGACCACGACGTAGTCACGGACTCGTCGCAGCAGACGGTTGGCGATGCGCGGGGTTCCTCGCGAACGCCGGGCGATCTCGGCACGGGATTCGGCTGGCAGCGGAACATCAAGCATCCGGGCCGACCGCTCGAGGACGCGTTCGAGCTCTTCGGGCTCGTAATACTCGAGGTGCGCGGTGAATCCGAAGCGGTCGCGCAGCGGGTTGGGGAGCAGGCCCGCGCGCGTCGTGGCGCCCACGAGCGTGAACGGGGCCAGATCGAGCGGGATGCTCGTCGCGCCGGCCCCTTTGCCGACCATGATGTCGATCCGGAAGTCTTCCATCGCGAGGTAGAGCATCTCTTCAGCAGAGCGCGCCATGCGGTGGATCTCATCGATGAAGAGCACCTCACCGGGCGTCAGGCTTGAGAGCAGCGCCGCTAGATCGCCGGCATGCTGGATCGCCGGTCCGCTCGACATTCGAAGCGGACGTTCGCTCTCGTGGGCAACGATCATGGCCAGCGTCGTCTTACCCAGGCCCGGCGGTCCGGCCAGCAGAATGTGGTCGGCGGGGCGCTCCTGAAGTCGGGCTGCGTCGAGGAGGAGCTGGAGTTGTCCCCGCACTTTCGTCTGCCCAACGAACTCCGCGAGGGATGCCGGCCGGAGCGCCCCCTCGATCGCGAGCTCTGACTCATCCTTCGAGGGTGTGGGGTCGGTCAGATCATCCACGCAGGGGCTCCTTTCGCGCCGGGCCGAGTTCAGCCAGTGCTCGACGCAGCAGGTCCTGCACGGATGCCTCTGCCGCGGCATCCTCCAGAACAGCGGCTGCCACCTCGGCGGCGTGGCGTTCGGGCCATCCCAGTCCGGTCAACGCTGCGGTTACTGCATCGGCCCGGTTATCGGTGACGGATGCTGCGCGCGAGGCTACGGCGGGGGCGATGACCTTCCCTGTCAAGTGCAGCACGATCAGCTTGGCTGTCTTCGGCCCGATCCCCGATACCCGCCGGAACGGCGCGTCGTCTTCGGCAGCGACGGCGGTGGCGATCTGGTCGACGGACATGGCGCTGAGCACGCCCAGTGCGGACTTGGGGCCGACGCCGGTGACTCCGACCAGAAGGAGGAACGTCGTCAGCTCGTCGCGGGCCTCGAAGCCGACGAGACTCAAAGCGTCTTCCCGCACGATCAACGACGTGTGCAGAAACAGCGGCTCGCCGACGCGCGCCGAGCGGGCCACGTCGGGCGTCACGGCGACGGTGAGTCCGACTCCCCCGACCTCGACCACCACTGAGTCCTGATCGGCGTAGCCGACGATGCCCCGCACTGACGAAATCATCGTGCTCCCTCCGTTCGGCGCTGCGCGCGCCTCAGAGCAGGCTATGCGGCGAATAGGACATTTGTTCGAGCGACACGCTCAGACCCGGGCGCGCCGTTCGGCATCCCGCCAGGCCTGCTGCGCCTTGGTCAACGAGCCACCGCTCGCCGCGCCCGTCTGCGGAGCACCCCGCCACGCGTGGCAGAGAGCGAGCGCCAGCGCATCTGCAGCGTCTGCGGGCTGAGGCAGGGCGTCCAGCCTCAGGATGCGGGCCACCATCGTCTGGACCTGGCGTTTATCTGCGCTGCCGTATCCGGTGATCGCGGCCTTGACTTCCGTTGGCGTGTGCGTAGCCGCCGGAAGACCCCGCTCGCCCGCGAGCATCAGCGCAATACCGCTGGCCTGCGCGGTACCCATGACCGTGCTCCGGTTCTGTTGGGCGAATACGCGCTCCACAGCCACGACATCCGGCCGATGCAGATCGAGGATCTCTCGGATGCCGGACGCGATGCCCGCGAGACGGCGCTCGATGGCGAGGTCGGCATCCGTCCTGATCACGCCGACATGCACGAGGACGGCCGAGCGGTCGGCAGCGACATCCACGACACCCACGCCGCAGCGGGTGAGACCGGGGTCGATTCCGAGCACACGAACAGTCGCCACCCGGCAACGCTAGGCGCGACGAGCGGCGGTGCCCAGAAGGCGCGCCCTATTCGTCGTTCTCGAGTTCGGCCTGCACCTCGGCGCTCAGGTCGAAGTTGCTGTAGACGTTCTGGACGTCGTCGCTGTCTTCGAGAGCATCGATGAGGCGGAAGACCTTGCGCGCAGTATCGGCGTCGACCTCGACCTTGAGAGAGGGGACGAACTCGACATCCGCCGATTCGTAATCTAGCCCCGCCTCCTGCAGTGCCGAGCGCACCGCGACGAGGTCGGATGCCTCGGTGATGACCTCGAACCCCTGCGCGTGCGGCTCGATCTCCTCCGCGCCGGCTTCGAGAGCTGCCATCATGACGTCGTCTTCGGTGGTGCCCTCGCCGGAGACGACGATGACGCCCTTGCGGTGGAAGTTGTACGCGACCGACCCGGGGTCGGCCAGCGTTCCCCCGTTGCGCGAGAGCGCGGTGCGCACCTCCGCGGCCGCGCGGTTCTTGTTGTCGGTCAAACACTCGATCATGAGCGCGACGCCGTTGGGTCCGTAGCCTTCGTAGAGGATCGTTAGATACTCGACCGAGTCGCCGGAGATTCCCGCGCCGCGCTTGATCGCGCGATCGATGTTGTCGTTGGGAACCGACGTCTTCTTCGCCTTCTGTACGGCGTCGTACAGCGTCGGGTTACCCGAGAGATCGGCACCGCCGAGCTTGGCTGCGACTTCGATGTTCTTGATGAGTTTGGCGAACGACTTTGCACGACGCGCGTCAATGACGGCCTTCTTGTGCTTGGTCGTCGCCCACTTGGAGTGGCCGGACATGCGCTCGATTCTATCGGCCGCGCGACGCGGGCACCGTCAGGCTGCCGCGCGCACGGCTTGCAGGAACAGCTCGTGGAAGCGGGTCTCACCGGTCACCTCAGGGTGGAACGAGGTTCCGAGCAGCGCACCTTGACGAACGGCGACCACCCGGCCATCGTCGAGGGATGCCACCACCTCGGCGAGCTCCCCCACCTGCTCGACCAGCGGCGCGCGGATGAAGACAGCGTGGACGCTCTGATCGCCGAAAGCCGGGACGACGAGATCGGTTTCGAACGAGTCCACCTGGCTCCCGAACGCGTTGCGGCGAACGACCACGTCAAGGCCTCCGAATGTCTGCTGGCCCTCGATTCCGTCAACGATGGAATCGGCCAACAGGATGAGGCCAGCACACGTGCCGTACATCGGCATTCCGGCCTCGCGAGCGGCCATGATGGGCTCGCGCATCCCGAACGCCCGCGAGAGCTTGTCGATCACGCTGGACTCCCCGCCGGGGATCACGAGCCCGTCGACAGCGGCGAGTTCCTCGGGTCGGCGCACGAGGGAGACTTCGACATCGAGGGCCTGCAGCACGGCCGCGTGCTCGCGCACGTCGCCCTGGAGGGCGAGCACTCCGACGTGCGGACGCGTCGCGCTCACCAGCCCCGCTCGGCCAGTCGGTGCGGCGCGGGAAGGTCGGCGACGTTGATGCCCACCATCGCTTCGCCCAGGCCGCGGGACACGTCGGCAATGACCTTCGCGTCGTCGTAGAAGGTCGTCGCCTTCACGATCGCTGCGGCGCGCTGCGCCGGATTGCCGGACTTGAAGATGCCCGAGCCGACGAAGACGCCATCGGCGCCAAGCTGCATCATCATGGCGGCATCCGCCGGAGTCGCAACGCCCCCGGCGACGAAGAGCACGACCGGCAGTGTTCCGGTCTCGGCGATCTCGGCGACGAGTTCATAGGGCGCCTGAAGATCCTTGGCGGCGACGTACAGCTCGTCCTTGGAGAGAGCGCCGAGCGCGGCGATCTCACCCTTGATCTTGCGGATGTGCTTCATCGCCTCGGAGACGTCACCGGTGCCGGCCTCGCCCTTCGAGCGGATCATCGCGGCGCCCTCGTTGATGCGCCGCAGGGCCTCACCGAGGTTCGTGGCGCCGCAGACGAACGGCACCGTGAAACCCCACTTGTCGATGTGGTTGACGTAGTCGGCGGGCGAGAGGACTTCGGACTCGTCGATGTAGTCCACGCCGAGTTCCTGCAGTACCTGAGCCTCGACGAAGTGGCCGATGCGGGCCTTGGCCATGACCGGGATCGAGACCGCCTCGATGATGCCGTCGATCATGTCGGGGTCGCTCATGCGCGAGACACCACCCTGGGCGCGGATGTCGGCGGGCACCCGCTCGAGCGCCATCACGGCGACAGCGCCAGCATCCTCGGCGATCTTCGCCTGGTCGGGCGTGACGACGTCCATGATGACGCCGCCCTTGAGCATTTCGGCGAGACCCCGCTTGACGCGAGACGAACCGGTGGTGGATGCGGACACGAGGACCCTTTCGTCTTGACCTATGCCAAAACCTAGCATGTCCCACCGCTTAGACTCGTCGGGATGACTGCTCTCGATGCTCAACCGGCTATCGCCGGCTCCACGGCGACCGACATCGCCGAGAGCGTTCGAGGCCTTGTCGAACGCGGCATGCTCGCTCCCGGAGATGCGCTTCCTCCGGTCCGCGCCCTGGCCGAGCGTCTGGGCGTGAATCGCAATACCGTCGTCGCCGCCTATCGGCATCTCGCCCAGGCGGGCACTGTCGTGACGCGCGGCCGAGGCGGCACGCTCATCGCCGGATCGCCCCGGATGCCGCAAGAAGGGTTCTCTGCCGGAACCGTGCTGCGAGACCTCGGCACCGGTAACCCGGATGCTGCACTGATCCCTGATCCTGCCCGGCTGCTCTCCTGCGTCATCGGCCGACCCGTGCTGTACGGGGAGCCGGTCATCGACCGCGACTTCGAGTCGTGGGCCACCGCGTGGATGCGCGAGGCGATGGTCGATCAGCCCGAGCTGCAGTTGACGATCACGGGCGGAGCCTCAGACGCGATCGAACGGCTGCTCGGCCAATCCCTCACTCGTGACGATGCCGTCGCGGTCGAAGATCCGTGCTTCTTGTCGACGATGAACATCCTGCGGTTGGGTGGATACCGGGCGGTGCCGGTTCCCGTCGACGACGAGGGCATGACAGTCGCCGGGCTCCGTGCGGCCCTGGATGCCGGGGTGCGCGCCATCGTGAGCACCCCGCGCGCGCAGAATCCCACGGGCGCCAGCCTGTCGGCCCGGCGGGCAGCGGCGCTGCGTGCCGAGTTGGCCGAGCATCCGTACGTTCTCGTCGTCGAGGACGACCACTTCTCCCTCCTCTCGGAGCGTCCCTTTCACACGATCGTCGGACCCGCGCACGAACGCTGGGCTCTCGTCCGATCCGTGTCGAAGTTCCTGGGTCCTGACATGTGTTTGGCGGTTGCCGCGTCCGATCCCGACACGGCGGCACGCCTCGCGCTGCGTCTGAGCCCGGGAACAACGTGGGTGAGCCATCTGCTGCAGCGCCTCGCTCACGCGCTGCTCACCGATGATGCAGTGCGAAACGACATCCGGCGGGCAGGAGAGCACTACGCCGAGCGCAACGCGGCAGTTGCCACGCTGCTGCAGGATGCCGGTGTTCCGGCGCATGCAGCCGACGGTCTCAATCTGTGGGTGCCGCTCGGAGTGCCTGCTCGAGACGTTGGCGAGTACCTCATGCGGCGCGGGTGGCTCGCGCGCTCAGGTGAAGAGTTCGTGCTAACCGGGGAGGATGCCGCGCAGCACCTGCGCCTGACGGTGCACGACCTCACCGATGCCGAGGCGACACGCCTGGCATCCGATCTGTCAGCTGCTATCGAAGCGGCTCGTTCCACGAAAGCAGGCCAGCCCTCATGAAGATCCTTTCGATCCAGTCAGCCGTCGCCTACGGCCACGTCGGCAACTCTGCAGCGGTGTTCCCCCTGCAGCGCATCGGCGTCGAGGTCTTGCCGGTGTACACCGTGAACTTCTCAAACCACACCGGGTACGGCGCGTGGCGCGGACCGCTGATCTCCCCCGCCGACGTCGCCGAAGTACTCACCGGCATCGAGGAACGCGGGGTCTTTCCGCAGATCGACGCGGTGCTGTCGGGCTACCAGGGCTCGGAGGGAATCGGCGATGTCATCCTGGATGCCGTCGCGCGGGTCAAAGCGGCCAACCCGGCTGCGGTCTACGCCTGTGATCCGGTGATGGGCAACGCAAAGTCCGGATGCTTCGTCGCTCCCGCCATCCCGGTGCTGCTGCGCGAGCGCGTAGTTCCAGCTGCCGACATCATCACCCCGAACCAGTTCGAGTTGGGGTTTCTGACCGGAACCGAACCGGCGGATCTCGAATCCACGCTCGTGTCGGCCGACCTTGCCCGCGACATGGGCCCGCGCACGGTCCTCGTCACCAGCGTCGAACGTCCGGACGCACCCGAAGGAACGATCGAGATGCTCGCCGTCACCGACGATGGCGCGTGGATCGTGCAGACGCCGCGAATCCCGATGAAGGCGAACGGCTCTGGCGATGTGACTGCCGCGCTGTTCACCGCCCACTACGGCGCCACCGGTGACCCAGCGCTTGCTCTCGCACGCACCGTGTCGAGCGTGTTCGACCTTCTGCAGAACACGTATGACTCGGGCGAGCGGGAGTTGCAGCTAGTCGAGTCGCAGGAGGCCTACGCCCACCCGCGGATGCAGTTCGAGGTCACGCGGGTCCGCTGACCCCGTCGCTCAGGAGGTCGGCCAGGCTGCCGCGAGAGTCTCGCGCACGTCGCCCAGGAGCTGAGGGAGTGCCTTGGTGCGCGCGATGATCGGAAAGAAGTTCGCATCCGAGGCCCATCGCGGGACGACGTGCTGGTGCAGGTGCTCGTCAACCCCAGCGCCGGCTACCGCGCCCTGATTCATTCCGATGTTGAAACCATCGCATCGCGAGACGGCGCGAAGCACGCGCATCGCCGTCTGCGTGAGCTCGGCGATCTCCTGGGTCTCTTCGGCCGTCGCCTGGTCATACGTTGCCGTATGGCGGTACGGGCACACCAGCAGGTGACCGGAGTTGTACGGAAAGAGATTCAGCAAGACGTAGGCGCTCTTGCCGCGGTGGACGATCAGGCCGTCGGCATCCGTTTTGCCGGGCGCCGCGCAGAACGGACACGCGGCGCGCATTGCGTCGGCACCGGCCTGGATGTACGCCATCCGATGTGGAGTCCAGAGGCGCTGGAAGCCGTCGGGCACTCCCGCGAACTCAGATGAGGGCACGGTGTCTGACTCGGATGCCGCGGCATCCGTCATGCCAGGTCCTCCGCAGTGTCCACGAGCGTGCGCTCGGCGATCGCCGTCAGGATGCGCTCGATCGCGTCGTCGACGGGGATGCCATTGGTCTGCGTCCCGTCGCGGAAGCGGAACGAGACTGTCCCTGCGGAGCGGTCCTGCTCCCCCGCGATCAGCTGGATCGGCACCTTCTGCGTCGTGTGTGTGCGGATCTTCTTCTGCATCCGGTCATCGGAGTGATCGACCTCGGCCCGCACCCCGCGCGCACGCAGGCGCGCCACGATCTCATCGAGGTAGCCGCCGTATTCTTCGGCGACCGGGATCGCGACGACCTGCGTCGGCGAAAGCCACACCGGGAATGCCCCCGCGTAGTGCTCGAGCAGGATCGCGAAGAAGCGCTCGATCGAACCGAACAGCGCACGGTGGATCATGACGGGACGGTGCTTCGCTCCGTCGGGACCGGTGTATTCGAGTTCGAAGCGCTCGGGCTGGTTGAAGTCGAGCTGGATCGTCGACATCTGCCAGGTGCGGCCGATGGCGTCGCGGGCCTGCACGGAGATCTTCGGTCCGTAGAACGCGGCGCCGCCCGGGTCGGGCACGAGTTCGAGACCCGAAGCTTCGGCCACCTCGCGCAGCGTTTCGGTAGCTTCTGCCCACAGGGCGTCGTCACCGATGAACTTCGGGTTGCCCTCCTCCTTCGTCGACAGCTCGAGGTAGAAGTCCTGCAGACCGTAGTCGCGCAGCACCGACAGCACGAAGTCGAGGTTTCGGGTGAGTTCGTCGCGCACCTGATCGGCCGTGACGTAGATGTGTGCGTCATCCTGGGTCATCCCGCGCACGCGAGTGAGCCCCGCGAGGGTCCCGCTCTTCTCGTAACGGTAGACCGTGCCGAACTCCGCCAGACGCAGCGGAAGCTCACGGTAGCTGCGACCCCGCGACCGGAAGATCAGGTTATGGAACGGACAGTTCATGGGCTTGAGGTAGTACTCCTGCCCCTGCCGCGTCACGTGACCCTCGGCATCCACGACTTCGTCGAGCTCCATCGGCGGGTACATCCCGTCGGCGTACCACTGGAGGTGACCGCTGGTCATGAAGAGGTCGCCCTTGGTGATGTGGGGCGAGTTGACCATGTCGTAGTCTGCGGCGAGCAGGCGCTGGCGCATGTACTGCTCGATCTCGTAGCGGATGATGCCGCCCTTGGGGTGGAAGACCGCAAGGCCCGGCCCGATCTCGTCAGGGAACGAGAAGAGGTCCAGTTCCGCGCCGAGCTTACGGTGGTCACGGCGGGCAGCTTCTTCGAGTCGGTGCTGGTAGGCGCGAAGCTCGTCCTTGGTCGGCCACGCGGTGCCGTAGATGCGCTGCAGCTGCGGGTTCTTCTCGCTGCCCCGCCAGTAGGCGCCGGCGATCCGGGTCAGGTCCCAGCCGTTGCCGATCATTCGTGTGCCGGGCACGTGCGGGCCGCGGCAGAGGTCCTTCCAGACCGTCTCGCCGTCGCGGGTCACGTTGTCGTAGATCGTCAGTTCCGCACCGCCGACCTCGACCGAGGCGCCCTCGGCAGCATCCGCACCGCCGCCCTTGAGGCCGATGAGCTCGAGTTTGAACGGCTCGTCGGCAAGCTCTGCGCGCGCTTCGTCTTCGGTGACAACGCGACGGGTGAAGCGCTGACCCTCGCGGACAATGCGCTCCATCTCCTTCTTGATGGCTTTGAGGTCTTCGGGCGTGAAAGGCTCGTCGACGCCGAAGTCGTAGTAGAAGCCGTCGGTGATCGGAGGTCCGATCCCGAGGTTCGCCTGCGGACGGATCCGCTGCACGGCCTGGGCGAGCACATGCGCGGTGGAGTGGCGAAGGATGTCGAGCCCGTCGGGGCTGTCGATCGTCACCGGCTCCACCGTGTCCTCAGCGGTCACAACCGTCGCGAGATCCCGCAAGGTGCCGTTGACCCGTAGGGCCACGACAGAGCGGTCGGGGAAGAGAGCGAAGCCGTCGGCGGGATAGGCCACGTCAGACGGGACGAGCGGTTGTGTCACAGCGAACTCCTGGGCGATGTCAGTCTCAAGGCTACCGAGCCGAGCGGGGGCGTCGGACCAGAGCGATCACATGATCTGCCCGATGTACGAGTACTTGACGAACACCTCGGGCGCGAGCCCCGCCTCCTCGAGCACTCCCTGCACGGCAGCCATCATGTAGCGCGAGTCCCATCCCATGTAGAGGTGGTGCTCGTCATCCAGGCTGTCCCAGTCACCGTTCCACGCGCGATCGTTGTAGACGGGCCCACCTCGCCGGGAGCAGTACGCGATGACAGCGTCACGTCGATCCGCCCACAGTCGCTTGAAGATTCGATTGAAGAGGTACTTGATGTCGGGGACTTCCCAGTGCTCACCGACGTACTCGACATACGAGAACTCGCGCTCCCACCCGCGAGGCCATCCGCGCCGCGCAATTGCATCCAGGATGGGCGTCAAACCGTCATCGTCGATCATGAGTGGTCCTCGGCGTCGCCAGAGGGTCATCACCTGCTGAGCGAGTTGCGCGGACCGAACGCTGATCGCAGCTGTCCCCCACGTTTCGATGGACTCCAGCTGCCGCGTCAGGGCGAGGGAGCTCTTCCCGTAGACCTTGCGTTTAACGGGGAAGTCGGCGCCGAAGACCTGAGCCGCGAGTGCCTCCTCCAGCAGCGTGAGGTTGCCCAGGGTCGCGGCCAGGGCACGATGACTGTTCTGTTCGTCCTCGCTGTAGTCCTTCCACCGCCGCCCATCGCCGCCGGTCCAGTCATCCGATGGCGCGGGCGGGAAGACATGGTCGATGACGAGGTCATTCTGCGCCGGATCGGTGTCGGCCAGCCGCGACAGAACATACTCCGGATGCGGCAGGGGGCTGTGCTTCAGTGCAACGCGCACACGGTCATCCGACGGAGTCAGGCGCGAGATTGCCGCGACGAGCGAGTCGATGCCGTCCCGGGATGCGCGCACAAGGCGGGCAACGAGGCGCTCCGAGCCCACGCCGACGACATCGCGGCGCAAGAGAAGCGACTGCAGGTCGTCGAGCACGTCGAGGAGATCGTCACGTCCGACCTCGCCGCCGCGGTGTCGCGCGTACAGCGACATGACCAACGGGTACATCCCGCGGCCGAACGTATTGAGGTGGTGCAGACGCACCCGGATTTCGGCATCCGGCTCACCCGTGGGGTCAAGCAGCGTCGCGTAGAGCTGGGCGAAGGATCTCCACTGCTCCGCCTGGGTTCGAAGCGCCGCGGGGTCGAGTCGAGGGAAATGCGCCCGGAACACGTCATAGACACCGCGACCCGATGCGGTCGTGGCGACCTCGCGTCCGCCGACCATGACGAGATAGTGAGCCCAGAACGACGCGATGTGCTCACCGGTGCTCCGCTCGATGGCGGCCCAGTACTCGTCTTCGATGACCAACTGCTCGGCGTGCGAGAGTCCCATGAGTACGTAGTTGTGAATCAGCTCATGGTCGCGCAGTGGCTCGCCGGTGGAGTTCAGGCTCTCGAAGATCTGCTGGGCATTGGCGCCGGTGCCGAGTGAGATGGCGACGTGCTCCAGCCGCTGGAGTCCGCGCCAGACCCGAGCGACATCATCGGCGGCAATCTGACTACGAAAGAACGCATAGTTGTCGGCGAACCGCGAGGGCGTCGGCGCGACATCCGTAGCCCCAACGACGACTTCACGGAAAAGTCCTGCCCACTCGCGATGGGGCCGAAGCTTCGTGTCACCGGTCGCGCCGTGAAGGAACACGCGCTGAAGCTCCTCTGCAAGTACGGAGTCTTCGTCCCGGATGGTGTGGAACAGGGCAGCAACCAGAAGCATCAGCGTCGTGATGCGTTGCTGCCCGTCGATGAGCACCCACTCCTCGGCGTCTTCGCCCGAGCGTGGGCCCGCCGAATCGGCTGCGCTGAGGACCGAGCCGATGAAGTGCATCTGGTCGTCATCCCGATCGGCCACGGCACGGATGTCGCTCAGGAGCTGTTCGCAGCCCCCGATATCCCACCGGTACTGCCGCTGATAGACCGGGACGACGATCGTGGCCTGAGCCGACGCCAGCCACGCGACCGTATTCACGGCGTGAGCGCGGATGTTCGTCGCAGTGATCATCGAGTGTCTCCTCCGGCTGTGTGGACGACCCCGACGAGTCTAATAATCACGGCGCGGATGCCCAGGTTCCCGCGCAGGGCCGGAGGTAGGGTTACCTAAGTTGGGCCTGTAAAAACGCGCTGGCTCACCGACCGAAAGGCACAGACCCTATGGGTTACATCAAGAGCGCCGCTCTCGACGAGACCGGCTTTGTCGTCCTCGACAGTTACAACGAGCCCGTCGATCCGAAGGAATGGCTCGACATCGAATACGTGGACTGGAAGTCCTCGGGTGACACCCGATTCGCTCCCCTCGCCTCGGCCAAGGGCGAGATCGAGTGCAACGGCTTCTGGAATCACCAGCCGCCCCGCACCGACAAGGACGGCGTCTGGATCGATTCGCAGACCGAACTTGCTCCCACTCTCACTGCACGGGCGAAGGAGCCGGGCGCGAACGTCGGACGCTGCCGCATCATCGAGCTGCAGCCGAACTCCTACGCGGACTGCCTGTACAACCTCCACCAGGACGACAACAACCGCCTGAACCCCGATGGCACCGGCTGGGTCGTTCGCGGCTTCTTCAATCTGACCGACGACAAGGACAGCTACTTCGTCCTTCGTGAGAACCGCACCGACCCGAGCATCGAGTACCGCATCGCTCTTCCCGCCGGTGCTCAGCTGATCGTCGACACCCAGCGACTCTGGCACGCTGTCCACCACCAGGGCGACAAGCCGCGCTACTGCCTCATCACCTCGTGGACATCGGGCCCGGAGCTTGACGCCTATATCGAGAAGTACCACGGCAAGCCCACCACCGAGTACTACCCGGTCTCGGAGGAGATTCGCGAGGCCGGCCAGGCCGAGCAGGCGCGCCGGGATGCAGCCCGTGCCGCCTACTACGCAGCAAAGGGTCAGAAGGAGAAGCTCGCGATGAGCGAGGCCTGATCCACAACGACTCGAAGGCCCCCACCCGATGAAGGGTGGGGGCCTTCGTCGTGAGCGTGGATCTTGGACCCTTTCGGTCGCGCCACACTGCGGCCGCAATGGGCTCAGCTCCGCCACAGGGCGCGACGGAACGTGGTGATACGGCGTCGTGCCGTGTGCCAGCAACGTAAACGAAAAACCCCCGGAATTCCGGGGGTTTCAGGTGGTGCGCGATACTGGGATCGAACCAGTGACCTCTTCCGTGTCAGGGAAGCGCGCTACCGCTGCGCCAATCGCGCCTAAAAGGCTATTCAGTTGTCATGCGAGGTGGCGACGGGATTCGAACCCGTGTAAACGGCTTTGCAGGCCGGTGCCTAGCCGCTCGGCCACGCCACCGTGTGTGGTTCGACCCACGTGTCGTGCTCCCGAAGGAAGCCCCGCACTCGAGCGGATGACGAGACTCGAACTCGCGACCCTCACCTTGGCAAGGTGATGCGCTACCAACTGCGCTACATCCGCATTGCGCCACCGTGTGGCGCTTGATCGACTTTAGTCGAGAATCGCCGCCGCGCAAAACCGAAACGGCTCCGCGCGTGTCGGAGTCCGCGGTCGTGTGCTTGACCAGGAATCCGGTAGGATCGAGACTCGGCCCGCGAGGGTCTTGGGCGATTGGCGCAGTTGGTAGCGCGCTTCCTTCACACGGAAGAGGTCATCAGTTCGAGTCTGGTATCGCCCACCACATTGAGTATCACCGACGCTTCTCGGCATCCCAGCCGTAGCGGCTACGCAGCGCGTTAGCGACGAGTACAAAGCGGTCGAGATCCAGCGCGGCGGCCTCACGGCGCATCCCCCGATGATGCACGCTGTAGAGCTGCTCGATGTCGACCCAGGATGCTCTCCCTCGCGCATCCCACGGCCCTGCCCCGATCGCGATGTAGTCCCGGTCACCGTCGTGCGGCTGGCTGGTCAGTCTCACCGCGTAGACGTGATCGGAGTCCTGGCGGCCGATCACGAGAACCGGACGATCCTTGCCTCGTCCGTCGCCTTCGGCGTAAGGCACCCAGGTCCACACGATCTCGCCGGCGTCAGCGTCCCCGTCCGCTTCGGGTGCATAACTGATCTTCAGGCCGTTCGCGCCAGGTGCCGCAATGAGCCGCGTGCGGACGGCGAGCGGCGGCGCGTCTGGTGCGGCATCCGTACGTTCCTTCCTGCGCATCGGCGGCGTGAGCGCACGCGCAACCTTACGGACAAGCGATGACAGCCGATTCACGAAGTCACCCTAACCGGCGAACACACGAGAAAACGCCTCAGGGGCGCCGCGAACCAGTCGCGACGCCCCTGAGGGTAAGGAGACGAACTCCGGGTGAATCAGACCTGCTCGGCGAGCGAGTAGCCCTCTTCGCCGTGCACGCTGGTGTCGACACCGGCGAGCTCGTCCTCGTTCTTGATGCGGAAGCCGATCGTCTTCTCGATCGCGAAGCCCAGGATCCAGGCCACGACGAAGGAGTAGATCAGGACGCCGAAGGCTGCGATCGCCTGTACCGTGAGCTGCTCGATGCCGCCACCGAGGAACAGACCGGTCTCGGTTGCGAAGAAGCCGAGGTACAGCGTTCCGATGACACCACCGACCAGGTGGATGCCGACAACGTCGAGCGAGTCGTCGTAGCCGAGCTTCCACTTGAGCTCGATAGCGAAGGCGCAGATCACACCGGTGACGAGACCGAGCAGGAGCGCCCAGCCGGGCGTCAGGAACGCACAGGCGGGGGTGATGGCAACGAGACCGGCAACGGCACCCGAAGCAGCACCGACCGACGTAGCCTTGCCGTCCTTGAACTTCTCGACGATCAGCCAACCGATGATGGCAGCGGCGGTCGCGCCGAGGGTGTTGATGACGATGACGCCAGCGAGGCTGTCCGGACCCATCGAGCCGTAGGTCTCGGTGTCGGCGTAGTACCAGTTCGCCTCAGCACCCGCGTTGAAGCCAAACCAGCCGAACCACAGGATCGATGCGCCGAGCATGACCAGCGGCACGTTGTGCGGCTTCTGGATGCCCTTCTGGAAGCCGATGCGCTTGCCCAGCACGAGTGCCAGCGCAAGGGCTGCAGCACCCGCGTTGATGTGAACGGCAGTACCACCCGCGTAGTCCATCACGAAGATCCCGGACTCCTCGCCGAACAGCGTGGTTCCGAGGTTCATGATCCAGCCGCCACCCCAGACCCATGCGGCCACGGGGAAGTAGACGACAGTCGCCCACACGCCGGCGAAGATCATCCACGATCCGAACCGGGCGCGGTCAGCGATGGCGCCCGAGATCAGGGCCACCGTGATGATCGCGAAGGTGGAGCCGAAGAGCGCGAGCACGAAGTCCGAGCTGGAAAGCTCAGGCGACGAGAGTGCGAAGTTCGAGAAGGGGTTTCCTGCAAAGGCCCAGGGGTCGCTCACGGCGGCCATGTTGAATCCGTAGAGGATCCAAAGCACAGCAATCAGAGCCATCGCGCCGAAGCTCATCATCATCATGCTGATGACGCTCTTCGCCTTGACGAGACCACCGTAGAAGAAGGCGACGCCGGGCGTCATGAACAGGACTAGCGCCGATGAGGTAATACCCCAGGCGAGAGTTCCAGCATCCATTGAGAGTCCTCAATTCGTGTCGTGTGTCGAAAGCTGCATCGACGCGGGTAGCCGATGCACTTGCGGAGCCAGTCTCGCGGCGACCGGTTTCGACCAGAGGGTGCCCTGTGTTTCGCGTCTGTTACACGACCTGCGCTCAGGTAAACATCAGGTTTCGTGTGACCCCGAGGTCACCACGAAATTCACGCGAGAGTCGAAGCGACCAGGCGCGAGATCGCGCGGAGGTACTTCTTGCGGTATCCGCCGGCGAGCATCTCGTCAGGAAAGACCCGGTCCAGGGTGATGCCGGTCGCGCGAATCGGGATCTGCGCGTCGTAGATGCGGTCAACCAGTGCGACGAATCGGAGCGCCGCGGACTGGTCGGCGAAGACTTCTACGTCGCGAAGGCCGACGAGGGATACCCCCTCGATCAAGCGGATATAGCGCGACGGGTGGACGCGCGCCAGCTGAGCGACGACGTCCTCGAAGGCGTCGTCGCTCACGATCCCATCACCGGATGCTGATGCGATTGCCTCTTCGTAGTCGGCAACGTCCAGGGACACCGCGTGTCCGTCGACATCCCGGTGACGGTAGTCGGTTCCATCGATCCGAATGGTCTGGAAGCTCTCGGCCATCGCATGGATCTCACGCAAGAAGTCCTGCGCGGCGAATCGCCCCTCACCCAGGGCATTGGGCGGAGTGTTGGATGTCGCCGCAAGCCGGGTGCCCGTGGCCACCAGTTCGCCCAGCAGACGCGTCATGACCATCGTGTCGCCGGGATCATCGAGCTCGAACTCGTCGATGCACAGCAGGTCGGCTCCCGTGAAGAGCTTGACGACGTTCTGGTAGCCCAGCGCCCCGACCAGAGCCGTGTACTCGATGAACGATCCGAAGTACTTCCGGCGTACCGGCATCGCGTGATAGATCGCGGCGAGCAAGTGCGTCTTGCCGACACCGAATCCACCGTCCAGGTATACGCCGGGCTTCAGTTCGGGTTCCTTCGGTCGGCGCCGGAACAGCCCTCCGCGCGGCGCCTCGGGGCGCCCACCGGCAAAGGCGATGAGCAGTTCCTTCGCCTCCTGCTGCGAGGGGAAGGCCGGGTCGGCGCGGTACGACTCGAATGACGCATGCGCAAACTGCGGTGGGGGCGTGAGCGCCGCCACCATCTGGTCGCCGGAGAGCTCGGGTGAGCGCGTTGCGAGGTGGACGATGCCGGTGGGGCCGGATGCTGGCATGGGTGGCTTCCGCAGTGGAGACGGATGCGGGCGTGCCGCGTGCCGCCTAGAGTCAGGGGGGGCGGGAGGACCCTCCTACTTTACGCGGGCTGTCACCACACCCCGCGCACGCGAGGACTCCCCCAACGGAGTTCCCGCGGGCCCAGAGAGGATCTCTCCATGATCGTGACCGAACTGTCGCCACGAAGCCTCGACTCGATCGACGTCGATGACGACCGTGATGCAGCACGCGCGTGGATCGCCGCGCGCTACGGGTCCGCAGATCCAGAGTCCGTGCGACTGAACATGATCACCTCGCTCACCGGGTCCGCCGTCGGCGCCGACGGCACGAGTGAGACCCTCACCGGCGGGGCCGACCGGTTCATTCTCAGCGCCATCCGTGCGGCGGCCGATGCCGTCATCGTCGGGGCTCAGACAGTGCGCGCCGAGGGTTACCTCCTCCCCCGGTCGGCAGCTCTCGCGGTCGTGACCCGTTCCGGCTCATTGGAGGGACTCCGGATGCCTGACGAGGCGGACCAACCCCTGATTGCGCTGTGCCCCGCATCCCGGGCGAAGCAGGTGAAGGCATCCGTCGCCCACCTGTCGGCCGAGGTCGTCGGACTCCCTGCCGACGAGCCCACGCCCGAGCTCGTCGTTGACGCTCTCCGGGATCGGGGCCTGCGTCACCTCGTGTGTGAGGGCGGCCCGTCGTTGGCTCGACAGTTCGCGGATTCGGGAGTCATCGACGAGTACTGCATCACCGTCGCACCAGCGCTGACACCGGCCGAGCATCCGTTTCTGGGCATCCACAACGCCGTCGCGACGGAGCTCGCCGGTCACCTCGTCGACGACGAGGGATTCACCTATCTGCGTCTGCGCGCTCGCTGACGAACCCGCGCTGGATGAGCCACCGCGTGATCCGGCCGGTCCAGCGCTCCTGGTCGTAGTTCCACAGCTTGGTATGACGAGCCACACTGAACACGTCGAGTTCCACGAGGTCGGGACGCGCGACGACCAGATCGTGGGAGGCATCCGAGGGGACAAAGCCGTCATCGTCGCTGTGGAGGATGAGTATCGGATGCCGAAGCTCCGCCGAGCGGGCAAGGACGTCGAGTCGACGGAACGGAATCGCTGCTCCCGCGCCGGTGAGCGCCGTCGCCCAATCGGCACCAAGGACAGTGATCGCCAGGCGCGTGATCGGCGCGGGAAGCTTCATCTCCCGCGCCTGGTAGTCGAGAATGCTCCGCCAGTCGATGGCTGGCGAGTCCAGGATGAGTCCGACAATGAGGTCACGGTGGGCCGAGTTCAAGGCAAGCTGCAGCGCAATCGCGCCGCCCATCGACCAGCCCATGATGATGACCCGCTTCGCGCCCCGCCGGCGGGCGAACCCGACCGCGGCGTCGACGTCGCGCCACTCGGTAGCTCCGAGTGTGTAGGTACCCGATCGGCTCCGAGGCGCCTCGCCGTCATTGCGATACGAGACGACCAACGACGTGATTCCCAACCCGTGGAAGATCGGCACGGCGCGCAGGCACTCCGCTCGCGTGGTGCCACGCCCGTGCACCTGGATCACCCAGATGTCGCCTTCACCGGCGGGAAATAGCCACGCGGGGCAGGGTCCGAGCGCCGAGCCGACCAGCTCCGGACTGAAGGGTAGGTGCAGTTCTTCGGGGCGCTCGTAATACCACCCGCTGAACGCGGCATCCCTGACGATCCGCGCCTGGGGACCGACGTGCGTTAGGAGCTTGCGCTTGACCGTGTCGGTCGTTTCCGACAGCACGGATCCGAGTTTGAGGTAGCGCTCTGTGCCCGTGGTGAACAGGCCATATCGGCCAGCGAGTTCAGTGTCGGGGGTCCGCGTGAACGTGATGGTCTGGGCAGACGTATCAAGCTCGAGAATGCGGCAATCGGGGATCCGAGCCGCCGGCGTGACGACTTTCCGGGCCATGCGAACGGCGATACCGCCCCACAGCGCAAGGACGGCACCGAGGGCCAACGAGATCACCGTGAGAGCCGCTTTGACAACAACGACGTACTGTGGGGAGGCGGCGCGCCTGGACTCGACCATGGGGTCCTCACTCTAGTCTGTCGGGGTGACCGGAGACCTTCTGTCGGGGGTGGCGTTCGACGACGTGGCCGCGGTGATTCGCGAGGCCACCTTTCGTGACGACCTCACGGTCCGCGAGATTCCCGCACCGACCGGCCTTGCTCCTCACGCACTGGCCCTTGCTGCCGACGTGAGGCCCGAGGCATCCGGTATCGACTCAGCGTACGGAACGGGTCGCTTCATCCTGTTGCACGACCCGGACGAGCCCTCCCAGTGGAACGGAGCGTGGCGCATCGTGTGCTTTGCGCAGGCGCCACTGGAGCCCGAGATCGGCATCGACGCGCTGTTGGCGGATGTGACGTGGTCGTGGCTCACCGACGCCCTACAGGCACACGCCGCTACCTATCACTCCCCCTCAGGCACCGCAACGAAGACCCTCTCGAAGGGATTCGGGAGTCTCGCCGACGAAGGCGATGGCGCGCAGATCGAACTTCGCGCGTCGTGGACACCGACCGCGAACCTCGACGCGCACGTCGAGGCGTGGGCAGAGCTCGTGTGCATGCTGGCGGGACTTCCGCCCGGGTCTGAGCAGATCGCAACAGTAACCTCCCGCAGGGTAAGCCGTGGCTGAATACACCGTGATCACGGATGCCGACGCCCTCCGTGCCGCGGCTGCGCACCTCGCAGCAGGAGAAGGCCCGGTAGCCGTCGACGTTGAGCGCGCCTCCGGGTTCCGCTACTCGCAACGCGCGTATCTCGTGCAGCTTTTCCGCCGCGGCGCCGGCGTGATTTTGGTCGACCCGCCAGCGGTCGGCACCGACTTTTCGTCGCTGCAGCAGGCAATCGGTGACCTCGAGTGGGTCTTTCACGCCGCCAGTCAGGACCTGCCTTCCCTGCGCGAGTTGGGCCTCGAGCCTCCGACGATTTTCGACACCGAACTAGCATCACGACTCCTCGGACGAGAGCGCGTGGGCCTCGGCGCCGTCGTTGAAGAGACCCTCGGCGTCACTCTCGCGAAGGCTCACTCGGCTTCCGACTGGTCGACCCGTCCGCTTCCACAAGCGTGGCTCGAGTACGCTGCGCTCGACGTCGAGTACCTCATCGATGTGCGCGACATCCTTGCGCAGCAGCTCGCGGATGCCGGCAAGACGGAGTTCGCTGCGCAAGAGTTCTCCGCTGTGCTCACCCGGGAGCCGAAGCCAGCGAGGGAAGACCCGTGGCGCCGACTCAGCGGTCTCCATACGGTGCGTGGGCGCCGCGGGCTGGCGATCGCGCGGGCCCTGTGGCTTGCCCGCGAAGAACTCGCCATCACGCAGGATGTCTCGCCCGGACGCCTCGTTCCCGACCGGGCTCTGGTCGCCGCGATCCTCGCGGATCCGAAGACCAAGCAGCAGCTCGCAGGCCTCAAGGAGTTCACCGGTCGAGCCAGCCGCTCCGAACTCGATCGATGGTGGGCGGCGTTCGAAGCGGGACGCGCCGACCTCGATCTCCCGCCCGAGCGGGTGCGCAACACCGACACGATCCCGCCGGTGAGAGCATGGTCCGACCGAGCGCCCGAGGCCGACGCCCGGCTCAAGGCAGCCAAGCCGGCGATCGACGAACTCGCGCAGTCGTTGCATATGCCGGTCGAGAACCTTCTCACCCCAGAGCTGCTGCGACGCGTCGCCTGGGCTCCCCCGGCTGTCACCGACGCCGCCGGAATCGCCGCAGCGCTGGCGGAACTCGGTGCGCGACCGTGGCAGATTGAGCAGACTGCACAGGTGATCGCTGAAGCCTTTGTGGAATCCGGTCAACCCTCCTCCGAGGCCTCGGAGAGCGCTTCGTAGGTTCGACCCAACCGATTCTGTGCCGTTTTGACGCGTTCCTAGGCTGGCTTCATTCCCAATCCTTGGAGGCAGAGTGGCCGAAATGTCGGACGTCTTTTTCGTCGACGGTATGCGCACCCCATTCGGGCGCGCGGGCGAAAAGGGCATGTACTGGAACACCCGGGCTGACGACCTGGCAGTCAAGGCGATCATCGGGCTGATGGAACGCAATCTTGACGTCCCAAAGGACCGCATTGACGATGTTGCGATCGCTGCGACCTCGCAAACGGGCGATCAAGGCCTGACGCTCGGTAGGTCAGCGGCCATCCTCGCCGGACTACCGATGACCGTTCCGGGCTTCGCGATCGACCGGATGTGCGCAGGCGCGATGACAAGCGTCACCACCATGGCCGGCTCGATCGGTTTCGGCATGTACGACCTCGCACTCGCGGGCGGTGTGGAGCACATGGGGCGTCATCCGATCGGCTCCAACGCAGACCCCAACCCGCGCTTCGTCGCCGAGAAGATGGTCGACCCCGGCGCGCTGAACATGGGCGTCACGGCCGAACGCCTCCATGACCGCTTCCCACAGCTCACCAAGGAGCGCGCCGACCGCTTCGGGATGCTCAGCCAGCAGAAGGCGCAGGCAGCATACGACGCCGGCAAGATCCAGCCGGATCTCGTCCCTGTTGCGATCAAGACAGCTGACGGCGCCTGGGGACTCGCGACCGAGGACGAGGGTCGCCGCCCGGAAACGACAATGGAGGGACTCGCATCGCTGAAGACCCCCTTCCGCCCCCACGGGCGCGTCACCGCAGGTACCTCGTCACCGCTGACAGACGGTGCGACGATGGGGTTGCTGGCCAGTGGCGATGCGGTCAAGCAGCTCGGGCTTGCCCCCAAGATGCGGCTGGTGTCGTTCGCTTTCGCCGGAGTGCAACCCGAGATCATGGGCATCGGTCCGATCCCCTCGACCGAGAAGGCGCTGCAGAAGGCCGGCCTCACAATCGATGACATCGGGCTATTCGAGCTCAACGAGGCTTTTGCCGTTCAGGTGTTGTCGCTGCTCGACCACTTCGGCATTGCGGATGACGACCCCCGCGTGAACCAGTGGGGCGGCGCCATTGCCCTCGGCCACCCCCTCGCAGCATCCGGTGTGCGCCTGATGATTCAGCTTGCGGCGCAGTTCGCCGAGCGCCCCGACGTTCGGTACGGGCTCACCGCGATGTGCGTGGGCCTGGGACAGGGTGGCTCGGTCATCTGGGAAAACCCGCACTACGACGGCAAGAAGAAGAAGTAGGAGTTCGCCGCCATGACCAACTATGACGAGATCGACTTCTCGCCGCTCGATGCCCTCGCCGACGGCGAGGTCATCACGCACTCGCTGGTGACTGACGTGCGTCTGGCCTCGGGCAAGACGCTCGCCCTCATCACCCTGGACAACGGTCGCGATCACACCCGACCCAACACGCTGGGACCGGCAACGCTGAAGGAGCTCGGGGAGACGCTCGACCGTCTAGCCTCTCGGGCCGCCGCGGGTGAGATCCACGCGGTCGCCATCACGGGCAAGCAGTACATCCTGGCAGCGGGCGCTGACCTCAGCGACGTTTCGCGGGTTCCTTCGGCCGCGATCGCAAAGCTCATCGCGCAGCGGGGTCACCAGGTTCTGGGCAAGCTGTCGAGCCTGGGCGTCCCCAGCTTCGCCTTCGTGAACGGCCTCGCCCTCGGCGGTGGGCTCGAGATCGCCTTGAACTCCACGTACCGCACGGTGGATGCTTCGGCGGCCGCCATCGCACTCCCTGAAGTGTTCCTGGGCATCATCCCGGGGTGGGGTGGGGCGTACCTGCTCCCGAATCTCATCGGCATCGAGAACGCGCTCGAGGTCGTCATATCCAACCCACTCAAGCAGAACCGGGTGCTGAAGCCCCAGCAGGCCTATGACCTCGGCATCATGGACGAGATCTTCCCCGCGGCGAACTACCTCGAGGATTCGTTGCGGTGGGCAGATGGCGTCCTCACCGGCTCCGTCAAGGTCGAGCGCAAGAACGAGCCGGGCAAGATCGAGCGTCTCACCAAATGGCCGATCGCCATCAAGATGGCCCGCGGGATGCTCGAGAGCCGCATCGGCACGGTCCCCCGCTCCCCCTATGTGGCACTCGACCTGCTCGATAAGGCCAAGAGTGGCACGAAAGCGGAGGGGTTCGCGCGCGAGGATGAGGCGCTGACTGATCTCATCACCGGTGATCAGTTCGCGGCATCCATGTATGCGTTCGACCTCGTGCAGAAGCGCGCTAAGCGACCCGTCGGTGCGCCGGACAGGGCTCTGGCCAAGAAGGTCCAGAAGGTCGGGATCATCGGGGCGGGCCTCATGGCCAGCCAGTTCGCGCTGCTTTTCGTGCGCAAGCTCCAGGTTCCCGTCCTGATCACCGACCTCGATCAGGCGCGCGTTGATAAGGGGCTCGCCTACATCCACGAAGAGATCGGCAAGCTCGAGCAGAAGGGACGTCTCGACGGGGATGCCGCGAATCGCCTGCGCGCACTCATTCACGGCACCACGGACAAGAGCGAGTACGCAGACTGCGACTTCGTGATCGAGGCGGTCTTCGAAGAGGTTGGAGTCAAGCAGCAGGTGTTCGGTGAGATCGAGAAGATCATCGCCGAAGACGCGATTCTCGCGACAAACACCTCGTCCCTGTCGGTGGCGGAGATCGGCGAGAAGCTCGAGCACCCCGAGCGACTCGTCGGATTCCACTTTTTCAATCCGGTCGCAGTGATGCCGCTGATCGAGATCGTGAGAACACCCGCGACCGACGAGGCGGCACTGTCGACCGCCTTCGTCGTGGCCAAGGGGCTCGGCAAGAACGCTGTTCTCACCGCCAATGCCCCGGGTTTTGTCGTCAACCGCCTTCTTGCGAAGGTCATGGGCGAGGCGGCTCGGGCCGTGTACGAAGGCACGCCGCTGCTTACGGTCGAGAAGGCCTTCGGCCCCCTCGGCCTGCCCATGACACCCTTCCAGCTCATCGATCTGGTGGGCTGGAAGGTCGCCGCGCACGTGCAGGACACGATGGCTGCAGCCTTCCCAGAGCGCTTCTATGCGAACGAGAACTTCCACGAGCTGGCGGAGCTGCCGCAGGTCGTCGAGAAGGACAAGAACGGCAAGGTCACTGGCTGGACGAAGGCTGCCGAGAAGATCCTCAAGCCGGCCGTGGGCACTGCACCGGCGCGCGAAGACGAGATCCTTCGCCGCGTGCAGGACGGGTTGGCGCAGGAGATCCGCATCATGCTCGATGAGGGTGTCGTGCCCGAGGTCGAAGACATCGATCTCTGCCTGATCCTCGGTGCAGGCTGGCCCTTCATCGACGGCGGCGCCTCGCCGTACCTCGATCGCGAAGGGGCATCTCAGCGCGTCTTTGGGGGCACCTTCCACGAACCGCCCATCCGAGGAATCGCCGCCGTCTGATCAGACCGCACACGAGAGAGGGGGCCCGGCTGGATCAGCCGGGCCCCCTCTCTCGTGTGCATTGCCGCGTCAGTCGCGGCGTTCCGCGAACTCGGCGACGAAATCGGCGCTGTTCTCAGCCCGGCGTGCGATCGGAATCCTGGTGCCGAGGACCTGCGCGACGACATCCTGGGCGATCTTGCTGGCGACAAGCCCGGCATCCTCGAGGATCTGCTCACGGGTCGCATGAGCGATGAACTCATCGGGAAGCCCGAGCTCGTCAACGGCAGTGTCGACGCCCGCCTCCCGCAGCACCTGGCGAACGCGGGTCCCGATCCCCCCGACACGGATGCCGTCCTCGATCGTGATCACGAGGCGGTGCGCCGCAGCGAGATCGATCACAGACGGCTGGACGGGGATCACCCAGCGGGGGTCGATGACAGTCGCACCGATCCCCTGAGCACGTAGTCGGGTCGCGACGTCCATTGCGATGTGCGCCATCGGCCCGATGCCGACCAGCAAGACGTCTTCCGCGCCGCCGCGAGCGAGCACGTCGACCCCGTCATCGAGACGTTCGACCGCAGGCAGGTCGGGGAGCACCGACCCCTTCGGGAACCGCACAACGGTTGGGGCATCGGACACCGAAACCGCCTCGCGGAACTCTTCGCGCAGACGCTCCGCGTCGCGAGGCGCCGCGATTCGGATGTTGGGCACGAGCTGCAGCATGGCGAGGTCCCAGACGCCGTGGTGACTGGGCCCGTCGGGCCCGGTGACCCCCGCGCGGTCGAGGACGAAGGTGACCCCCGCACGGTGCAGTGCGACATCCATCATGACCTGATCGAAGGCGCGGTTCATGAAGGTCGCGTAGACGGCAACGACCGGGTGCAGCCCCCCGAAGGCCAGACCCGCCGCTGAAGCCACGGCGTGCTGCTCAGCGATGCCAACGTCATAAACCCGCTGCGGAAAGCGCTCAGCGAAGGGTTGCAGGCCGGTGGGGCGCAGCATCGCAGCGGTGATGGCGATGACGTCTTCGCGCTCGGACCCCACCTCCACGAGCTCCTGAGCGAAGACGTCAGTCCACGCCGATGCACCGGAACCGCCGACGGGCTCACCCGAAACGGGGTCGATCTTGCCGACAGCGTGGAACTGGTCGGCAACGTCGCGGAGCGCCGGTTCGTAGCCGCGCCCCTTCTCGGTTATCGCGTGCACGATAACCGGTGCCCCGTGCTCCTTTGCGAGCTCGAGTGTCTCGATCAGCATCGGAAGGTCATGCCCGTCGATCGGGCCGAGGTACTTGATGTCGAGGTTCGAGTACAACGCCTCGTTGTTCGTGAATCGGGAAAGGAAACCCCGGGTTCCGCCCCGGACCCCCCGGTAGAAGGCGCGAGCCGCGGGCCCGAGCCGGCTGGAGATCCGGTCGGACCGCTTGCGCAGCGTCTCGTAGCTGGATGCCGTACGCACGCGGTTCAGGTAGCGTGCCATGCCGCCGATCGTCGGGGCATATGAGCGTCCGTTGTCATTGACGACGATGACGAGATTGCGGTCGTTGTCGTCCGAGATGTTGTTGAGCGCTTCCCACGTCATGCCGCCGGTCAGCGAGCCATCACCGACAACGGCAACGACATGGCGGTCACGGCGCCCGGTGCGGGCGAACGCCCGGGAGATTCCGTCGGCCCAACTGAGGGAGCTGGACGCGTGCGATGACTCGACGACGTCGTGCTCACTCTCTGAGCGCTGGGGGTAGCCGGCAAGGCCGCCACGGCTGCGCAGCTGTGAGAAGTCCTGGCGCCCCGTGAGGAGCTTATGGACGTATGACTGGTGCCCGGTGTCGAAGATGATCGGGTCATCCGGCGAAGAGAACACCCGATGCAGTGCGATGGTCAGTTCGACCACGCCGAGGTTCGGCCCTAAGTGGCCTCCTGTGCGAGCGACGTTCTCGACAAGAAACGCGCGCACCTCTTCCGCAAGTTCGCAGAGCTGATCCGTCGTGAGAGCGTCCAGATCCCGTGGCGAGCGGATCGTGGGAAGCAAAGCCATCTCACTCCTCCCGTCGGGTGGCATCCCAGCCGGAAATGCCATCTCGCAAGTCTATCGATGAGCCGAGGGGCGGGATCGAGCACTCCCGTGTCTCGACCTCGCCCCTCGGCTGCGTTCGACTCTCAGACGAGCGAGCGCAGCACGTACTGGAGGATGCCGCCGTTGCGGTAGTAGTCAGCCTCACCGGGTGTGTCGATACGAACAATCGCGTCGAACTCGACAGTCTGCTTGCCCTCCGGTGAGAACTCGCTCGGCTCAGCGGTCACGCGCACCGTCTTCGGGGTCACGCCCTCGTTGAGCTGCTCGAGGCCGGTGATGCTGATGATCTCGGTGCCGTCCAGGCCGAGCGACTTCCAACTTTCTCCGGCGGGGAACTGCAGCGGCACGACTCCCATTCCGATGAGGTTCGAGCGGTGAATGCGTTCGAAGCTTTCGGTGATGACGGCCTTCACGCCCAGCAGGTTCGTTCCCTTGGCCGCCCAGTCGCGCGACGAGCCCGAGCCGTACTCCTTGCCGCCGAACACGACAAGCGGAATCCCCTGCTCCTGGTAGTTCATGCTCGCGTCGTAGATGTACGACTGCGGGCCGCCCTCCTGCGTGAAGTCCCGGGTGTAGCCGCCCTCGACGATCTGACCGTCGTTGACCGCTGCGACCAGTTCGTTCTTCAGTCGGATGTTGGCGAACGTTCCGCGGATCATGACTTCGTGATTGCCTCGGCGCGAACCGTAGGAGTTGAAGTCCTTCTGCGCGACGCCGTGCTCGGCGAGGTACTGAGCGGCGGGCGTGCCGGCCTTGATGTTCCCCGCGGGGCTGATGTGGTCGGTCGTCACCGAGTCGCCGAGCGTTGCCATCACGCGAGCTCCGCGGATGTCGCTCACCGGGGTGAGCTCCATCGTCATTCCGTCGAAGTACGGGGCCTTGCGGACGTAGGTGGAGTTCTCGTCCCACTCGAACTGCGCGGCATCCGGGGTGGGGAGGCTGCGCCAGCGCTCGTCACCGTCGAACACCGTCGCGTACTGCTTGATGAACTGCTCGCGCGAGATCGACGAGTCGATGACTTCCTGGACCTCCTCAGTCGAGGGCCAGATGTCCTTCAGGAACACGTCGTTCCCGTCCTGATCCTTGCCGAGCGGGTCGGTCTCGAAGTCGAAGTTCATCGAGCCGGCGAGGGCGTAGGCCACCACGAGCGGCGGCGAGGCCAAGTAGTTCATCTTGACGTCCGGGCTGATGCGCCCCTCGAAGTTCCGGTTGCCCGAGAGCACGGCGGTCACCGCGAGGTCGTTGTCGTTGATAGCTGCCGAGACTTCATCGATGAGCGGACCGGAGTTACCGATGCAGATCGTGCAGCCGTAGCCGACCGTATAAAAGCCGAGCCCCTCGAGCGCCTTGTCGAGACCGGAGGACTCGTAGTAATCGGTGACGACCTTCGATCCGGGGCCTAGGGTCGTCTTGACCCACGGCTTGCGCTTGAGTCCCTTGTCGACGGCCTTCTTCGCCAGCAGGCCTGCGGCGAGCATGACCGACGGGTTCGAGGTATTGGTGCACGAGGTGATCGCTGCGAGCGTGACTGCGCCGTTGTCGAGCAGGTAGCTCTGCCCGTCGGGCGTGGTCACCTTCACGGGCTTGGATGCCGCCGCAGGCCCTCCGGAGGAGATCAGGACGTTGTGCACGTGCCCGTCCTCATCACCGGGTTCCCCGCCCGGGTCGGATGCCGGGAAGGACCCCTGCGACTCCAGGTCGACGATCGACTCGGATGAGGTGGGCGTGGCGTAGTTGAGGATGTCCTTCTCGAACTGGGACTTGGCCTCGGAGAGAAGAATGCGGTCCTGCGGGCGCTTCGGACCGGCGATCGAGGGGACGACAGTACCGAGGTCAAGCTCCATGAACTCGCTGAAGACGAGTTCACGCGCGGGGTCGTGCCACATCCCCTGCAGCTTCGCGTAAGCCTCGACGAGCGCAACAGTCTGCTCGTCACGGCCCGTCAGGCGCAGGTAGTCGAGCGTGACGTCGTCGATCGGGAACATCGCGGCAGTCGAGCCGAACTCGGGGCTCATGTTGCCGATGGTCGCGCGGTTGGCAAGCGGCACGGATGCAACGCCCTCGCCGTAGAACTCGACGAACTTGCCGACCACGCCGTGCTTACGGAGCATGTCGGTAATCGTGAGCACGACGTCGGTCGCGGTCACACCGGCCGGAATGGATCCGGTGAGCTTGAAGCCCACGACCCGCGGAATGAGCATGGACACCGGCTGGCCGAGCATGGCGGCCTCAGCCTCGATCCCACCGACTCCCCAGCCGAGCACGCCAAGCCCGTTGACCATGGTGGTGTGCGAGTCCGTGCCGACGCAGGTGTCGGGATAGGCGCGGAGCACGCCGCCGACTTCCCGGTCGTACACGACCTTCGCAAGGTGCTCGATGTTCACCTGGTGGACGATGCCGGTGCCGGGGGGAACGACCTTGAAGTCGTCGAAGGCAGTCTGGCCCCATCGCAGGAACTGGTAACGCTCGCCGTTGCGCTCGTACTCGATCTCGACGTTGCGCTCGAGGGCGTTCGGCGTGCCGAACAGATCCGCGATGACCGAGTGGTCGATCACCATCTCGGCGGGCGAGAGCGGGTTGATCTTGGCGGGGTCGCCGCCGAGGGCGGTCACCGCCTCACGCATCGTGGCGAGATCGACGATGCAGGGAACACCGGTGAAGTCCTGCATCACCACGCGAGCGGGGGTGAACTGGATCTCGGTGTCGGGCTCGGCATCCGGGTTCCAGGAGCCGAGCGCCTGGATCTGCTCCTTCGTGACGTTCGCGCCGTCTTCGGTGCGAAGCAGGTTCTCGAGGAGCACCTTCAAACTGAAGGGGAGCTTTTCGTACCCGGCGACGGAGTCGATCCGGAAGATTTCGTAGTCGGTCTCCCCGACTGTCAGTGTGCTCTTGGCACCGAAGCTGTCAACGGTGGACATGTGTGCTCCTTCGTCGGCGGAGGCGGGAAGCCGGTCGCTCCCCATCTTGTTCGTCGGAATCAGACCCTGCCAGCAAGGCGACCCTTACTGGATCTGAAGCCGAAAAGTATCTTGACGTCAAGATAAATGCTATCACTCGGTGCGTCGCGGATACAGCGCCCGAACCACCAGCCACGTCACGGCGATGAGTGGGGCGAACAGCGGGATACCCATGAGCAGCTTGGTGGTTCCGAGCGCGGTCACGTCTCCCGCGAAATAGAGCGGGAGCTGAACGATCAGGCGCGCAGCGAACAGGCTGGCCCAGGCGATCGAGAGCCAGAAGAAGACCCGACGCTTGCGCGGATCACGTCGCCAGGCTGTCCCCTCGCCCATGAGGAATCCCACGGCGAGTCCGATCAACGACCATCCCACCACGGCTGACACGAGAAACGCTGATCCGTAGATGGCGTTCGTGACGAAGCCAAGAACGAAGTTGTCTTCGGCCCTCCCGGTCCAGAGGGCAAGCGCTGCAGCTGCTGCGGCGGCGATCAAGCCCCCGAGCGCGGCGTTCACCGACGAGCGGGCAACAAGCCGCACCACGGTGAAGACCAGTGCGAGCCCCACCGAGACACCCAGCGCCAGCACGAGCTCGCTCGTGAGTGTGTACAGCAGGAGAAAGGCGAGGCTCGGGAGGACTGATTCGAGGATGCCGCGCCAGCCGCCGATCGCAGCCCAGACAGCGCGACCCGTCGTGACGTCTTGTGCGGGATCAAGACCAGCGCGACGAGCAGCTTCACCAAGAGCGGCGCTGACGGCATCCGAGACCCGAGGCTGCTCTCCGCTCATAGAGGAAGCGGCTGACTCGTCGGGCTGTGGAGCATCATCGGCGCCCGAGGGCGGAATGCTCACGTGGTACCCGGGGCTGCGGGCATTCGAAGCGGGATCAGGTCGCGCGGCGGCATGGGCGTGGTGCCGCGCACCACGACGATCGACCGAAACAGATCCTCGACTTGCGCTGCAGCGTCCACATCGGTGGCCGCAGCACCACCCACAACGCCACGGAGGAACCACCGGGGCCCATCCACGCCAATAAAGCGCGCGATGCGCTTGCCTGCCGACGGATCCGTCCCCGCGACAACGGGTACTTCCGCCAGGAGCTCCGGGCCGAGCGGGCCCTGACGCTCCTCGACGCGACCGCCCTGCTGGCGGATCTGCGCGCGGATCTGGTCTCGCGTCTCGTTCCACAATCCGGTCGATCGCGGCGCCGCAAAGGCCTGGACCTGCAACGTGGAACCGGCATAGTCAAGCCCGACGGCCACGATGCGCTTGGTCTGCTCCTCGACCTCGAGTCGTAGGTTCAGCCCTTCCCGCGGCAGGATCTTGATCGCGCCGAGGTCGATGTAGGGACGCACGGCGCGCGCTTCGGCCTCATCGAAGGGGCCAGACTGATCCCGATCTACGGGAGCGGACTTGGCATCCTTCTCGGGTCCATCAGCCGAGGCGTTCGGTGAACCCTCGTCGATCTGCTCCGTCATCGTGCTGCGCTCCGTCCCATAGCGTCAACGCTACCCCCGACGTAGCCGGTCGATCCGAACCCGCCCTCGCCGCGGGCGCTATCGGGCAGTTCCTCGACGGGGAGGAACCGGGCGATGGTGACGGGCATGATGATCATCTGAGCGATACGGTCGCCGACCGCGATCTCGTATGGTTCGCGTGCGTCGGTGTTGAGAAGGCACACTTTGATCTCGCCGCGGTAGCCGGCATCGACTGTGCCCGGCGAGTTCACAACGGTGATGCCGTGCTTGGCTGCAAGCCCACTCCGGGGAACGACAAAGGCCGCGTAGCCATCCGGGAGGGCGATGCGAACACCGGTTCCCACCAGCGCGCGCTCCCCCGGTTCGAGGCGCACAGCCTCAGCGGCGACCAGATCCGCGCCGGCATCACCCGGATGGCTATACGTCGGCGGGTGGGCGGCGATAATGGGGATGTCCACGGATGGGGTCACGCAACGAGGGTAATGCAGAACACGATGGCAACGACGAGAGTCCAGACCGCGGCCGACTATCGCGAACGGCTGGGGCCGTCGCTGTGGGTGATCGTGTCTGCCGCAGTGGTGGCACCCATGGCGGCACTGGTTCTCACCCCCATCGACACCACCGTCGCACTGGCCGCCGGCGCAGCGATCGGCGTCGTCGCGATCGCGCTCCTGGTCTGGGTGAGCCCGACGGTGCGCGTCGCCGACGGTCGCCTCTTCGCCGGTCGAGCCTGGATTGAGGCTCGCTACCTCGGCGAACCCGTTGCCCTCACGAATGAGGATGCGCGCTTCGCCCGTGGTCCGGGCCTGGATGCGACGGCGTGGCACGTCATCCGTGGCGGAATCGACGGCGTCGTCGTCGTCCCTGTCGTCGACCCGGATGACCCGGCACGAGCCTGGGTCATCTCCAGCCGAACACCGGACAGGCTCGCTGCGGCGATTCGACGCGCTCAGACAGCGCGCTAGGCGCTTCGGCGATAGCGCGCCGGGATCAGGCCGCGCACTCCTTGCAGATGATTCCGCCGGCCTCCTCGTGGTCCACCTGCGAGCGGTGCTTCACGAGGAAGCAGCTTGCGCACGTGAATTCATCCTGCTGCGGCGGCAGAACCACGACGTCGAGTTCCAGGTCTGAGAGGTCTGCCCCCGGCAACTCAAAGCCCGACGGGTTGTCGGAATCGTCGACGTCGACCGAACCCGACATCTTGTCGGGGACCCGCTCCTTGAGCGCCTCGATGGACTCGCTGTCGTCGTCGCTCTTGCGCGGTGCGTCGTAGTCGGTGGCCATTCTCTACTTCCGTTGCGTGATGCTGTGGTGCGGTGCTGCGGGGCCGCTATGGGCGGCGATAGTTTGCACGACGGATCGGGATTTTGCAAATGCTCGGTCCGTATGCCGACGTCCACGAAACGAGCGGCGCGCGACGGATATTCCCTGCCGCGGCGGCTCGGTGTGTCACCATGGGGCCGACACGCCGCAGAGGCACGGGAGGAGCGTGGGATGGAACAGCTCAAAGTCATCGCAACGGAAGACGATCAGCTGATCCTCGCAACGGAGTCGGGCGACAGGTTCACGCTCGCACTTGATGACGCGCTGGCATTCGAAGTTCGGCGCGCGCGGCGAGCACGCGAGTCCGATACGACGGCTGCCCGGCCGAGCCCCCGTGAGATCCAGACGCAGATCCGTGCGGGGCTGAGCGCGGAGGAAGTCGCGGAACTTCTGGGAGCTCGGGTCGAAGACGTGCGCCGGTACGAGGGCCCCGTCCTTGCTGAACGCGAGCACGTTCTCAGCCAAGCGCTGGCAGTCCCCGTGCTCGTTTCTGTTGAGCTCGAGCCCGACGGTGAGTCGACGTTTGGCGCAGCGGTGCGTGCGAAGCTCGCCGAAGCGGGTGCCACCGCGGAACGCTGGACCAGCTGGAAGGATGCCACCGGCTGGGTCATCAAGCTCGAGTTCCGCACCGGCGAAGTCGATCACGATGCCCGCTGGGGGTTCGACCCGCGCCGCACGACGCTGTCGCCGCTGAACACCGATGCGACGCAGTTGTCGCGGCAGGGCTCGCTCCCCGATGGTCTCATCCCACGGTTGCGCGCTCTCGATCCTTCGCCGTCGAAGGATGACTCGCGATTCGACTCCGGAGCGTTCGGTCCCCGACGAGACGATGACCAGGCACGCGACGCGGAGAGACCTGCAGAGCGCACCCCGGAGCGGGCGAGCGCTGCGGTTCGCGAGGCTGCTACCAAGCGCGCCGCCGATCCCGTCGTGACAACGTCCCCCGAGACAGCGGATCTGCTCGAAGCGCTGCGACGACGTCGCGGTCAGCGGGAGTCCGCTCCGGAGCCCAGCACCGATGAGGCGGAGCGTGCACCGGTTGCCCTGTTCGATGCCCTCGAGCCCGGTTACGACGAAGCCACCGCTCCCCCGCCGGCGGCAGCTGAAGAGGAATCTGCTGACCTCGAGGCGACGCAACTGTCGTCATCTCGTCGGCGCGGTCGCGCTGCCCTTCCGAGCTGGGACGAGATCGTCTTCGGCGCCCGCTCGGACGAGTAGCCTGAAGGACGCAGCGACAACGGTCAGGCGGCGTATGCGCCAGCTCGAAGCAGAGGAACGACAGACTCCTCGAGCGTGAGCGATCCGTGTTGTCCGACCATGCGCTGTGGTGACCGGTCGTCGAGCCGGTTGTCGTAGTAGGCGACCCGTGCCCTCGCCGCGACAAGTACATCCCCGATCCGTTCGACCATGTCTGGGTTCACGGTCCCGAACACCCCGGCGGCGATCGCTTCGTCACGGGTCATGACCCAAGCGCGCTCGGCGTCGACCGCCCGCCAGACACCGGCCACCGCATCGGCTGCCTGCGGCTGCGTATACAGATGCAGCATGCGCGGTTCTCCCGCGATGTCGGCGACCCCCTCAATGCGCGGGTCACCGTCATCCAGGAGCACGTGACGACTCGCTGGTACATCGATCATGCCGTGATCCGCTGTGATGAGCAGGCCTGCCTGGGGTGCCGCTTGGGCCAGGTCGCGAAGCGCGGCATCCACGCGTTCGAGACCGTCGGTCCATGCACCCGACTCCCAGCCGACGCGGTGACCGATGCCGTCGAGTTCAGGAACGTAGAGGTAGGTAAAACTTCCCGGATGCTGCGCCGCGATCGCACCGGCCCGGGCAATTCGGTCATCGAGGTCAGCGACCCCGATGAAATCGGCACCGTCGGTGGTCGCACGGGTAAAGCCCGAGGTGGCGAACTCCGGCTTCGAAACCACGTAGACGGGCCCGTGCTGCGTCTGTGGGCGGGTGAGCGGTGTCTCCGGCTGCCAATCCGACGGCAGATCGCCGTCTTCCCACCCATGCAGCAGGTTGGCAATTCGGCCGGTCTCGGGAACCCGCACACGGTACCCGAGCATGCCGTTGCGTCCAGGGTTTGTCGCGGTGAGGAGACTCGTGAGCGCGCTCGCTGTGGTCGAAGGGAACGTCGTGCGCGCGACATCCCGCGGACCGCCGACACTCGCGAGAAACCGCGCGTGGCCAGCGCGCGCCCGGAGTTGTGCGGCTCCGACACCGTCGAGCATGACCAGGACGGTGCTGCGGACAGGCCGCAGCCAGGTGCCCTCCCCACGCAGCGAACGAAACATCTCCGGCACGACGTCGGTGAGGCTCCGGGTTCTCGGCGAGTGCGCAGGTAGTGTGATCGGCATCCACGCCAGTCTCCCACGCGCCCTCTTCCCGCAGGGCGAGGTGCGTCCGTTCCAGCGTCCGAGGTTTTGTCATGCCGTCATCCCGTCCCCCCCAGCCCGCTGAGGTCGCCGAGCGGATCGAGGATGTCGACGTCGCAGCAGAAATGCAGGGCTCGTTCCTCGAGTACGCGTATTCGGTGATCTACTCGCGGGCCCTCCCCGACGCCCGCGATGGTTTGAAGCCGGTGCAGCGTCGCATCCTCTACCAAATGGCAGACATGGGTCTGCGGCCCGACCGCGGCCACGTGAAGAGTTCGCGTGTCGTGGGCGAGGTCATGGGAAAGCTCCACCCCCATGGAGATGCAGCGATCTACGACGCCCTGGTACGCCTCGCCCAACCCTTCTCGCTGCGTGTTCCGCTGGTGGACGGGCACGGCAACTTCGGGTCATTGGATGACGGACCTGCCGCTCCCCGATACACCGAGGCACGCCTCGCGGCTCCCGCACTCGCGCTGACAGAGAACCTGGATGAGGACGTCGTCGACTTCATCCCGAACTACGACGGACAGTTCCAGCAGCCAGCAGTGCTCCCCGCAGCCTTCCCGAACCTGCTCGTCAATGGCGCGTCGGGCATTGCAGTGGGTATGGCCACGAACATGGCGCCGCACAACCTCATCGAGGTCGTGGCCGCAGCCATCCATCTGCTGGAGAATCCCGAAGCGACGGTCGAAGAGCTCATGGAGTTCGTTCCCGGGCCCGACTTTCCGTCGGGAGGCATCATCGTCGGACTCGACGGAGTGAAGGATGCCTACGCGAAGGGCCGGGGCTCGGTCCGAACCCGCGCAAAGGTGTCGATCGAGTCTCTCGGCCCGCGACGAACCGGCCTTGTGGTGACCGAGCTTCCCTACCTCGTCGGCCCCGAGCGGGTGATCGAGAAGATCAAGGATGCCGTCACCTCCAAGAAGCTGCAGGGCATCGCCGATGTCACCGACCTCACCGACCGGCACCGCGGCTTGCAGCTGGTCATCGGCATCAAGACCGGGTTCGATCCGAACGCGGTGCTCGAGCAGTTGTACCGGCTCACACCGCTTGAGGACTCTTTCGGTATCAACAACGTCGCCCTCGTCGAGGGGCAGCCGCAGACCCTCGGTCTCAAGGAGATGCTGGCGGTCTATGTCGGTCACCGCATCGAGGTCGTGACGCGGCGCAGCCGCCACCGCCTCGGCAAGAGGCGCGAGCGGCTTCACCTGGTCGAGGGCCTCCTCATCGCGATCGTGGACATCGACGAAGTCATCCAGGTGATCCGCACCTCCGATGACGGCGAGCAGGCACGTACCCGACTCATGGAGGTCTTCGACCTCTCACAACCACAAGCCGAGTACATCCTCGAGCTGCGGCTGCGCCGACTCACCCGCTTCTCGCGTATCGAACTGGAGCAGGAACGCGACGCGTTGAAAGCTGAGATCGCCGAACTCGAGGCATTGCTCGCGAGCGACAGGCTGATCCGCGCGCAGGTCGCCACCGAGCTGGATGCCGCGGCCGAGGCATTCGGTACGCCGCGCCGTACTCTGCTGCTCAACGGCGGGCCCGTCGCGTCGCGCTCGTCGTCGAAGAAGCCCGTCGATCTGCAAATCGCCGACACTCCGTGCCGCGTGTTCCTCTCGGCGACAGGCCGGATGGTTCGGGCGGACCTCGATCCCGACGCGACGGGTGGGGGAATCGTGTCTCCCACGCGCCGGTCGAAGCATGATGCGATCCGGAGCGCCGCCGACGCGACAACGCGAGGCCACCTCGGAGCCCTGACGACCCGCGGACGTCTTGTGCGCTTCACGCCGGTCGATCTCCCCTCGGTTCCCGGTAACGCCGTGCAACTCGCCGCCGGAACCCGCGCAGACCAGTACCTCGGGCTCTCGGGCGGAGAACACGTCATTGCGATCGTTCCGCTCGATGGCACGATCCCGCTCGCGCTCGGTACCGCGCAGGGGGTCGTCAAGCGCGTGCTTCCGAGCGAAATCGCAGCCCGCGATGAGATCGAGATCATCTCCCTGAAGCCGGGGGACGCTGTTGTCGGCGGGGCGCTGGCCGCCGACGACGCCGAGCTTCTCTTCATCACCGACGATGCGCAGCTTCTGCGATTCGAGGCGAGCGCCGTGCGTGCGCAGGGTCGTGCAGCGGGCGGTATGGCGGGCATCCGACTCGGCTCAGGCGCGTCCGTCATCGGCTTTGCCGTGATCCCCGCCGCGGATGCTGCCGAGGCTGTCGTGGTGACGGCCGCGGGAAGCGCAGGCGCGCTGGCCGGGGCAGATGTGAGTTCAGGCAAGGTCTCGCCGCTGGGTGAGTTCCCCCCGAAGGGACGTGCCACCGGCGGCGTGCGCGCGCACCGACTGCTGAAGGGCGAAGACCGCCTGGTTCTTGCCTGGGCAGGATCCGACCCGCGCGCGGTCGCGCAGGATGGGGCGGCGCGCACGCTGCCGCCCGCGGGCGCGAAGCGCGACGCCTCAGGGGTGTCACTCGAAGCCGGCGTCGCAGCGATCGGCACTGTCGTCCGCTGAGTCGCTACACCAGCGGCTCTTGCCTGCGCGGATCAGGCGTCGATGCGCTCGCGGGCGAGCCGGTCTGACGACTCGATCAGGAATTCGCGCCGCGGTGCGACGTCGTTACCCATGAGCAGTTCGAAGACCGATGCCGCACCCTCGGCATCCTGTACCCGCACGCGACGCAGGGTTCGACCAGCGCGATCCATCGTGGTAGTCGCCAGCTGCTCGGCATCCATCTCGCCGAGGCCCTTGTAGCGCTGAATGGGCTCTTGCCACGTGCGGCCGGCCTTTGTCAGCCGGTTCAGCAGCGCGTGAAGCTCAGCCTCGCTGTACGTGTACAACGTCTCGTTGGGCTTGGTCCCCGGATGCTTCACGACCACACGATGAAGCGGAGGAACGGCGGCAAACACACGCCCCTCTTCGATCAGCGGACGCATGTAGCGGAAGAAGAGCGTGAGAAGAAGCGTGCGGATGTGAGCGCCGTCGACATCAGCGTCGCTCATCAGGATCACCTTGCCGTAGCGCGCCGTGCTGATGTCGAACGACCGACCCGACCCGGCACCGATGACCTGGATGATCGACGCGCACTCCGCGTTCGAGAGCATGTCGCTGATCGACGCCTTCTGGACGTTGAGGATCTTTCCGCGAATCGGGAGCAGCGCCTGATACTCGCTATTGCGCGCAAGCTTGGCGGTGCCGAGAGCCGAATCGCCCTCGACGATGAACAGCTCGGAGTCGGCGACGTCGTTGGAGCGGCAGTCCACGAGCTTGGCTGGGAGCGACGAGGACTCGAGAGCGTTCTTGCGCCGCTGCGTTTCTTTGTGAGCGCGCGCCGAGATCCGCGCCTTCATCTCGGCGACGACCTTGTCAAGCAGCAGCGAGGTCTGGGCTTTGTCATCGCGTTTGGATGAGGAGAATCGCGCAGCCAGTTCCCGGGCCACCACGGTCGAGACGATCTGGCGTACCGCGGGCGTGCCGAGCACTTCCTTCGTCTGGCCCTCGAACTGCGGTTCGGGAAGTCGGACGGTGAGCACGACAGTGAGGCCCGCCATGATGTCGTCCTTGTCGAGCTTGTCGTTGCCCACCTTCAGTCGGCGCGCGTTCTGCTCGACCTGAGTGCGAATCACCTTCATGAGGCCGGCTTCGAAGCCCTGCTGGTGCGTGCCGCCCTTCGGGGTCGCGATGATGTTCACGAAAGAGCGCAACGTCGTTTCGTAGCCGGTGCCCCAGCGCACTGCGACGTCGACCTCGCACGATCGCTCGAGTTCGGTCGGCACCATGGCCCCGGATGCCTGCAGCACGGGGACGGTCTCGGTAAACGTCCCTGTACCCTGCAACCGCCAGGTGTCGGTGATCGCGGCGTCCGGGGCGAGATACTCGGCGAACTCCGAGATCCCGCCGTCGAAGCGATACTCCGTCGTGACCGGTGTCTCAGGATTGCGTTCGTCGGTGATCGTGATCGTCAGGCCCGGCACGAGGAACGCCGTCTGTCGAGCCCGCTGCTGCAGGTCTTCGAGGGAGAACGCCGCGTCACGGGTGAAGATCTGCCGATCGGCCCAGTACCGAATGCGTGTGCCAGTGACACCCTTCGCGGCCTTGCCGACAACGCGCAGGACGGAGCTCTTCTCGAACGGCGTGAACGCAGAGTCCGGCGTGGGACCGGCAAACTCGCCCGGCTCACCGCGGTGGAACGACATCGCCCACGTCTTGCCGCCGCGGTCGACCTCGACATCCAGTCGCTCCGACAGTGCGTTGACGACTGACGCTCCCACACCATGGAGCCCGCCCGACGCACTGTACGACCCGGAACCGAACTTTCCGCCCGCATGCAGCTTCGTGAAGACAACCTCAACGCCCGATAGCCCGGTGCGGGGTTCGATGTCGACCGGGATGCCGCGGGCTCGGTCGCGCACTTCGACGCTCCCGTCGGCGTACAGCACGATCTCGATCGTCGAACCGTGCCCGGCAAGCGCCTCATCGACGGAGTTGTCGATGATCTCCCAGAGGCAGTGCATCAGTCCGCGCGAATCGGTGGATCCGATGTACATTCCGGGCCGCTTGCGAACCGCCTCGAGGCCTTCAAGTACCTGAAGATGGTGGGCGGAATACTCGGAGGTCACAATCGTTCAGGCTACGCGGCGTCGCTGGGATCGCTGCGGAGCCACGCGGCACGGGGGGCCGCCGTACGCGCTCAGCGAAATGTGACCCAATAGCGGCATACCCGAAACATCCCCGTGGTTGTATGTCATGACATCGCCAGGAGTGACGCACCGAGGAGGCATGACCATGGCTACCCTTTCACCCGCAGAGATCGACGTCATCGAGAGCCGTCTTACCGCCGCCGACCGCTGCGACTCGTGCGGCGCACAGGCGTACATTGCCGCCGAAGTCAACGGCAGCGAGCTGCTCTTCTGCGCCCACCACGGACGCCGCTACGAAGAGAAGCTGCGCGAGATCGCCACGAGCTGGCACGACGAGACACACCGACTGAGCGCTGAGTGACTTCAGCACAACTCTCGCCCCGTACCATCTGAATGGCATCGCTCGATCCGCGGACGCGGATGCACTATCGCGCCGCGCGGGCACTCCGGATCGACGTCGGTTCGCTGTGGCAGCGAGCGCGCGAGACATCGCGAGAGCACGGTCGCTGGACTCCTGCCGTGCTCGCCGACATGCTCTGGTCGGCTGGCGTGCGTCAGGTGGGATTCCAGGATTACGTTGATTACGACTTCGCGATTCTGAGCCGTGCCGAGCGCGCCACATACATGACGCATCCCGTCTCGAACGAGCTGTCACAGCGCTACGACGACCCGCGGTACCGAGCCCAGTTTCACAACAAGATCGCGTTCAACAGCACGTTTGCACCCTTCCTCCACCGCGAATGGATGACGGTCACGGCCGATAACGCGCACGAGTTGCGCGATTTCGTCGAGCGCCACGGCACCGTCATCGTCAAGGAGCCGGTCGGGCAGGCAGGATCCGGCGTCCACCGTTATCGAGCGGATGCCGTCACCGATTGGTCGGCGTTCCACACCGGTCTGCTGGAGCGCGGGGAACTCCTCGCCGAAGAGGTGATCACCCAGCATCCTGATCTTGCCGCCTTCTGCCCGGGCACGGTCAATACGACCCGGGTCACGACCTTCTTCGACGGCGAACGCACACACATCCTCGCCATGGCGCAGAAGTTCGGCCGGGGAGAAGTCAGCGACCAGATGAGCTTCGGCGGCTTCTATTCGATGCTCGACGACGACGGCCGGGCTGTGGGCCCCGGCTACGACTCGCACGGCAACGTGCACGAGTTTCATCCCGATACCGGGCGCCGCATTTCCGAGTTCACCCTGCCGATGCTCGACGACGTCAGGGTCTTCATCGATGAGGTGGCACGTGTCGTTCCGACAGTGCGCTATGTGGGGTGGGACGTCGTGGTGACTCCCCAAGGCCCGGTCCTCGTCGAGGGGAACTGGGCGGCAGGGGTCTACGAGAACAAGCCCAGCGTGACCGGCATCCGCACCGGCCACAAGCCCAAGTACCGTGCAGCTATCGGTTTCTGAGGAGCGCTAGACCGCGCGCACGATGCCGAGCGGCGTTGACTGGTGACCCTGGCCGAGCGGATTGTCGCGAAGCACGGCGAGAAGCGTCTTCTCGTCAGTCTTCGAGAGCGTCGACCCGAGAATGTTCCCACCGAGGTCGTTGATGTCCACCACCGCAACCTCGACGCCGGGGGCCAGCAACGTCTTGAGGTGCTGAGCTACCTCCCGGGGACGTTCGGGCCCCAGCACGACGGCGCTGTTGTACGGCGGGATGGTCCCACTGGTCGGGCCGTCGATCGCACGGGCGCGGTCGCCGGCGATCCGGTAGAAGTCGCCCGAGCGGCCGAAGGCCTTCGTCACGGCCGAGACCGCCGCAGCGAAAAGGATGCGCGGCGTGCCGCACTCGCGCAGCGCCATCTCCATGGTCTCGGGCATTCCGAGGCCGATCCCATACGGAGTACGCGTCACGTACCGCGACAGAAACAGGGCCAGCTTGCGCGGCTGAATCTCCGACACCGCGTACGAGCGCCCCTGGGTGATCGCGACGATCTTCTCGGTGACGAACAGCGTGTCGCCGGTGATGGCGTGCTCGAGGGCGTATTCGCGGATGATGTCATCCAGGTCATCACCGGGCATCACAACGCGCGTGCGGATCGGGATCCGCCGGTAGCTCGCGCCGTCGATCTCGACGTCGAGCGACTTCCCCTCGTTGGCGACGCCGGTCATTCCAGATAGTCCCGCAGCGATTGCGACCGCGACGGGTGGCGAAGCTTGGCCATCGTCTTCGACTCGATCTGGCGGATCCGTTCACGGGTCACACCGAACGTGTCGCCGATCTGGTCGAGCGTCTTGGGCTGACCGTCACCGAGTCCGAAACGCATGCGGATGACGCCGGCTTCCCGCTCGGACAGCGAGTCAAGCAGAGACTCGAGCTGACGCTGCAGCATCGTGAAACCGACAGCGTCAGCCGGAACGACAGCCTCGGTGTCTTCGATGAGGTCACCGAACTCGCTGTCGCCATCCTCACCAAGCGGTGTGTGCAGCGAGATCGGCTCGCGGCCATACTTCTGGACCTCGATGACCTTCTCGGGCGTCATGTCCAGTTCGCGGCTGAGCTCTTCGGGGGTGGGTTCGCGACCGAGATCCTGCAGCATCTGCCGCTGGACGCGGGCGAGCTTGTTGATGACCTCGACCATGTGCACCGGGATACGGATGGTGCGCGCCTGATCTGCCATCGCTCGGGTGATCGCCTGACGAATCCACCACGTCGCGTAGGTCGAGAACTTGAAGCCCTTCGTGTAGTCGAACTTCTCGACGGCACGGATGAGACCGAGGTTTCCCTCCTGGATGAGGTCGAGGAACTGCATCCCGCGACCCGTGTAACGCTTCGCAAGCGAGACAACCAGGCGCAGGTTAGCTCCGAGCAGGTGGCTCTTGGCACGCTGACCGTCGCGGGCGATCCACTGCAGGTCCAGGCCGAGCTGGCTGGACTTCTCTGCAGGCGTCATGTTCGACAGTTTCTCTTCGGCGAACAGACCCGCCTCGATCCGCATAGCGAGCTCGACCTCTTCGGCCGCGTTCAGCAGCGGAACCTTACCGATCTGCTTCAGGTAATCCTTGACCGGGTCAGCTGTCGCACCGGTGATCTGCGTCGAGTAGATCGGGACGTCATCCTCGTCGCTCGAGCTGATGACGATGGCGCCACTGGGGAGCGGCTCGGTGAAGACGGGCTTGCTGGGTGTTTCGTCGTCGTCAACGTCATCGTCGTCAGACGCGTCCTTCGCGGCCGGCGAGTCGGGTGCGTCATCCGATGATTCCGAGTCAGACGACTCGTCGTCGGCTCCCTCGTCGACGCCGTCCACATCAGCCTCGTCGAGTTCTTCGTCCTCGTCGATGTCGTCGGCGTCGTCATCCGCGCTCTTCGTGGATGTCTTCTTCGCGCTGGCCTTCGCGCCCGTCGCGCCGCTACGCTTCTTGGCTGCGGGACGCTTGCTGGCAGCAGTCGTGGCGACCTCGTCGTCGCTCTCGATCTCAGTAGCCAGCGCGTCCGCGTCGGCCTTCTTGGCGCGCGTACGGGTGGGTGTCGTGCTTGCGGTCACGTTTCGCCTCTCAGCGCACGGCGATCTGATTGCCGCGCTGTTGGTTTCGGACGCTAGTAAGACCCTTGTCAAGTCCCGCGGCCTGTGACGGCCACGGGTGACAATGGGTCGAACCACCATTGTCTCATACTCCGTCCGCGATTCCTGGCCCACTCCCCCGGCCGTCGCTAACGGATATCAGCAACAACGAGTGTGACGCGTTGCGTATTCCCCCGGCACAGGTGACGCTCAAGCCTTGTCGTCGTCGCCCGCGGGCCGGGTGGCCAGATACCGCTCCAGTTCGGCGGCAATCTCGTCCGCGGTCGGCAGGTCACCGGTGTGGATGATCGGCGTGGCGTTCGTCGCCCCCGCCATGTACGCGTCATAACGCTCTTCGAGGGTCTCGATCATCCGCTGCAGTTCGTCGCTTCCGCCAACCTGCTCCTGCACTTTCTCGAGATACTCGCGGTTCTCTTCCCGAAGTTCGTCACCGGCGAAGACCAATCCCGTGGCGACCGTGACGCTGTCGAGCGCGGCGAGAGCCGCTGCAGGATATTGCGTATCTGCGAGGTAGTGCGGCACCAGAAGCACGAAGCCCGCAACATCCGCCGCGGTCTCGGCAAAGCGGTACTCGAGGAGGTGGCCGACGGTCGCGGGAACCTGTGTCTCTGGCTGCCATACCGAATGCGCCGCCGTGAGCTCGGTCCGGGTCCCGCTCACTGTCGTTCCCAGCGGACGTGTGTGAGGGACAGGCATCGGAATGGCGTGTACCCACGTCACGCTCGCCACGTCAAGTTCAGCGGCCAGCTCGAGGACCGCTGCTGTGAACGAGTCCCAGGCGAAATCCGGCTCGTACCCCGTGAGCGTGATGAACGGCTGCCCCAAGGCGTCGTGAACGAGCGAGAGCTCCAGCCGGGGAGGCCGATAGTCAGTGAGGTGGTCGTGCTCGAAAGAGATGACCGGGCGACGCGCGCGGTAGTCGAGAAGGATGTCGTTCTCGAAAACCGCAATGGGCGTCGGCTCCAGATCCTCCCTCAGGTAGGTGACGACCCGACTCACGGCGGATCCGGCGTCGGTGAAACCGGTGAGCGCGATCACGAGCGGCAGACCCGCGGGCACCGGTGGGGCGCTGGCGACGCGGTGATAAACGGGTACCGACAAGGTCATGCCTCCATGCTAGGCGCGTGGTCGCAGTGGCCGCCCCGACGCGTGCCGCTCAGAGCGAACATGCCCCGACCTAGGATGAATGCATGGCCAGTCCTGTCGTCGAATTCAGCGAAGCCCCGGTTACCGAACACGACGCAGACGCGGTGGTGATGGTGATCCCCCTTGTTTCCGCAACCGCTGACGACGAGTGGGAATCCCTTCCCGGACTGCGCGAGAGCCTGGAGTCGATCGGGTTCACAGGCGCGGCGGGATCGCATGCCCGGGTGGCGGTTCCGCAGCTGTTCGCGCAGCCCGTTGCCGTCGTCGGCAGCGGTGCGGGTCGGGACGCGGCATCCGTTCGTAACGCCGTCGGTGTCGGATGCCGCACTCTGACCGGGTTCGCCGCTGTCGCCGTGGCTCTGCCCTTCCACGAGACGGCAGACGCGGCGCTCGCAGCCGCCGAGGGCGCAGGTCTCGGCGGCTACAGCTTCGCGAGCTTCAAGAAGGAACCGCCGAAGCCCCGCGCCAGCCGTGTCGTCGTTCATGCTGCGGCAGCGGTTCCGCCCGCGGATGCAGCACGAGTCCGCGCCGTGGTCGAAGCAGTCGCGCTCGTGAAGGACCTCGTGACCACCCCCGCCGACGCCCTCGGCCCCGCCGACATGGCGGAGGCGACCAGCGACCTGCTGACAGACCTCCCGGCAACAGTCCAGGTGTGGGACGAAACCGATCTGGCAACCGGCGGGTTCGGTGGCATCCTCGGTGTCGGTCGCGGCTCGGTACGCCCCCCACGCCTCGTTCGCGCCGAGTATGCGCCGGACGGCGCGACGCGTCACGTGGCTCTGGTCGGCAAGGGCATCACGTTCGACTCCGGTGGGCTCTCGCTCAAGCCCGCCGCCGGAATGGTCGACATGAAGTACGACATGTGCGGCGCGGCAACGGTCCTTGCTGTGCTTCGCGCGGTCGCTGAGATCGGTGCTCCCGTGCGCGTGTCAGCGTGGCTGTGTCTGGCCGAGAACATGCCCTCGGGGACGGCGACACGCCCGGGCGATGTCCTTCGCATCGCCGATGGCACGACGGTCGAGGTACTGAACACGGATGCCGAGGGCCGGCTGGTCCTTGCCGACGGGCTTGTCGCGGCGAGCCGTGAGCACCCCGACGTCATCGTCGATGTGGCAACCCTCACTGGTGCGATCACCACAGCGTTGGGAACGCGGCACGCAGGCGTCATGGGCGACGACGAGGCCGTCGCCCGCTACCTTGCGGCAGCGGATCGTGTCAACGAGCTCGCCTGGCAGATGCCCCTTCCCGACCACATGGTCGATGAACTCGACTCTCCGATCGCGGATCTTCGCAATGCAAAGGTCGGTGACCCCGCGGGAGGATCCCTCTTCGCGGGTCTGTTCCTTCGTCATTTCGTCGGAACACGCGACGACGCCGACGGCAGCGGAGTTCGGATCCCGTGGGTTCATCTCGACATCGCCGGTGTGGGCATGAACAAGGGTGCCCCCTTCGGGTTTACAGACAAGGGTCCGACCGCAGCGACGACCCGGAGCCTCATCGAGTTCGTGATCAGCGAGGCCGGCCGATGAGCGAGGACGCCTTCGACATCGTTGTACTCGGAGGCGGCTCCGGAGGCTACGCGGCAGCGTTGCGCGCCCGGGAACTCGGACGAACGGTTGCTCTGGTCGAGCGAGACCAGGTGGGCGGGACGTGCCTTCACCGCGGTTGCGTCCCCACGAAAGCGCTGCTGCACTCCGGAGAAGTCGCCGATGTCGTGCGGAACGCTGCCCACCACGGCGTGAGCGCGAGCCTTGACGCCATCGATATGGCCGCGGTCCACGACTACCGTCGCAAGATCGTCAGCAAGAAGCACGCAGGTCTCACCGGACTTCTCGCCGCGCGCGGTGTCGTCACCGTGGCCGGCGACGGCTATCTCGAACCCGGTTTGCGGGTTCGGGTGGGAGGCCGCACCCTGTCGGCATCCGACATCATCCTTGCCACCGGCGGGCGCACCCGCGAGCTTGCCGATGTGCCTCTCGGCGGGCGGGTGTTAAGCAGCGACACCGCGCTCGAGCTCGACGAGGTACCGTCATCCGTCATCATCCTCGGCGGCGGCGTCATCGGGGTCGAGTTCGCCAGCATCTGGCGCTCGTTCGGCGCAGAGGTGACGATCATCGAGCCGCTCGCCCGCCTGCTTCCCTCAGAAGACGAAGCCAGCAGTGCGGCGCTGCTCCGGGCGTTCCGCAAGCGCGGGATCACGACGACCTTTGGGGTTTCGTGCACCGGTGTGGACGCGAGCGACGACCACGTCACGGTGACCCTGTCGGATGGCTCGACCCGCACCGCAGACTACGTTCTGGTCGCGGCGGGCCGGGTTCCGGCTACCGCTGACCTCGGCTTCGAGGAAGCTGGCGTTGAACTCGCTGCCGGGTTCGTCGTGACGGATGCCGAGCTGCGCACGACCGCACCGCACGTCTGGGCTGTGGGTGACATCGTTCGGGGGCCACAACTTGCCCATCGCGGCTTCGCTCATGGCATCGCTGTGGCGGAGCGGATCGCCGGGCTGTCCGTCGCCCCGCTCGACGACAACTCCGTGCCGCGCGTCGCGTATTCGAGTCCGGAGGTAGCTTCCGTTGGGCTCACGACAGCGGCGGCGGTCGAACGGTTCGGTGAGGATGCCGTTCAAGTCGCGGAGATTCCGCTGGCTGCCAATGCCAAGAGCGAGATCTTGGGAACCACCGGATTCGCGCGGGTCGTGCGGCGGCGCGAAGGCCCGGTCCTGGGTGTGCACCTCGTCGGCGATCGCGTCGGCGAGCTCATCACCGAAGGACAGTTGCTCGTGGGCTGGGACGCGCATCCTGAAGACGTCGCCCCCCTCATTCACGCTCATCCGACACAGAGCGAGGCGCTCGGCGAAGCGCTCTTGCTGCTCTCGGGCAAGCCACTACATGCGATCTGACGACCGCCCCCGCAGAATCACTAAGCTGGAAACGACATCGGCATCCTGAAGGAGACAAACTCATGAGCACTTCCGTGGTCCTCCCCGCACTCGGCGAGAGTGTTACGGAGGGAACGGTGACCCGCTGGCTCAAGAAAGTGGGAGACACAGTTCAGGCCGATGAAGGGCTTCTCGAGATCTCGACCGACAAGGTCGACACCGAGATCCCCTCCCCCGTTTCCGGCGTGATCGAGGAGATCCTCGTTGACGAGGACGAGACCGTCGAGGTCGGCGCGATCCTGGCGAAGATCGGTGACGGCTCATCCGCACCCTCGTCGGACGTTCCCGCCGAGGAGGCTCCGGCCGAGCAGGCGCCGCAGGAGTCGGCTCCCGAGCCCGAGCCCGCCCCGGCCGAAGAGCCCGCACCTGCACCCGCTCCCGCAGCGCAGGCCGCTCCGTCCGGCGAGGGCAAGGACGTCGTCCTACCCGAGCTCGGTGAAAGCGTGACCGAAGGCACGGTGACCCGGTGGCTGAAGGCCGTTGGCGACACCGTCGAGGTCGACGAGCCGCTGCTGGAGATCTCCACCGACAAGGTCGACACCGAGATCCCCTCCCCTGTCGCGGGAACGCTGCAGGAGATTCTCGTGCAAGAAGACGAGACGGTTTCGGTCGGCGCGACGCTCGCCCGAATCGGTGACGGTGCCGCGCAGCAGTCCGCCCCAGAGCCCGCACCTGCTCCTGAGCCGACGCCGGAGCCCGCTGCCGAGAAGCCCGCGGCTGAGCCCGAGAAGCCCGCAGCGCCGAGCCAGACGGCAGAAACTCCCGTGACTTCGTCCGAAGTGACCGAGGCAGCCGCCGACGAAGCGGCGCCCGAGTCCGACGGCGACGGCAAGACGTATGTGACCCCGCTCGTTCGTAAGCTCGCGCAGGAGAAGGGCGTCGACCTCTCGACGGTCAAGGGAAGCGGCGTCGGCGGACGGATCCGCAAGGAGGACGTCCTTGCAGCTGCCGAGCCGGCAGCGACGCCCGCAGCCGCAACTGATGCGCCCAAGCGTGCTGCCCGGGAGGTTTCTGAGCTCCGTGGGACCACGCAGCCGATGTCGCGGCTGCGCAAGGTTCTCTCAGAGCGCGCTGTCGCGTCAATGCAGTCGACGGCTCAGCTCACCACCGTGGTTGAGGTCGACATCACCAAGGTTGCGGCATTCCGCGATGCGGTGAAGGGCGACTTCCAGAAGAAGACGGGCGATAAGCTCTCGTTCCTGCCCTTCTTCGCGCTGGCAGCCGCCGAGGCTCTGCAGGCGTACCCCGTCATCAACGCCACCGTCGACGAGGGTTCGATTGTCTACCCGGCAACCGAGAACCTCTCGATCGCGGTCGACACCGAGCGGGGCCTGCTGACTCCCGTCCTGCGCGATGCAGCAACGAAGAACCTCGCCCAGATCGCTCACGAGATCGCCGATCTCGCGGCCCGGACGCGGGACAACAAGCTCAAGCCCGACGAGCTCGCCGGCGGCACGTTCACGCTGACCAACACCGGCTCCCGTGGCGCGCTGTTTGACACGCCGGTCGTTTTCCTGCCGCAGTCCGCGATCCTCGGCACCGGCACTGTCGTCAAGCGACCCGGCGTCGTGCAGGTTGACGGAAAGGATGCGATCTCCGTTCGCTCGTATGTCTACCTCGCCCTGTCGTACGACCACCGGATCATTGACGGTGCGGATGCGGCCCGCTTCCTCGGTGCCGTGAAGGCGCGCCTCGAAGAGGCAGACTTCGCCGGCGATCTCGGCATCTGACGGGATCGGCGTCGAGCCGGCAAGAACGTACCAGCGCTACGCAGATGGCTGCTGCGTGAGGTCGAGAACCTCACGCAGCAGCCATCTGTCGTCGTGACGTGCAATCACAACGAGCTGCGGCGGAAAGCCGTCGGCCTCGGCGCGAACGACCGCGACATCCCCGTACTCATCGACCAGATGAAGGGTCCGAAGAGCAGCAGGAGCGGCGGCGGCGCCGGTAGCGAATGCCACATCCCCACGCTCGGCAACCGTCCCCACGCAGGCGGCATCCCCGGCACACGTCGACATGGCGTCGAGAATGACGCCCGCCACGCGAGGCAGATCAGGCGCGTCCGCCTCGAGTCGGGAGCTGGACGAGGCAGTTTCGCCGGTATCCGGCGAGATGGCATCTCCGGTCGGTGCACTTTCTGCTGGCGCACTGCGCGCATCAGGCGCCAGGACCGTGACAGCAATAGCCAGGACCACGCCTACGGCAACTGCACCAATGACCAGCCGACCCCGCCCGACAGGGCGCCCCGCTCTCGGGCCACGTCGAAATGAACGCAGAGCGCCACGGGCAGAGGCAGCCACGTCCGCGAGAGTCTCATGCCATCCGCCATCGCCACCGCGCACGAGCCGATCGAAGGCACCAGGCTCATCAGGCGGCACGACCCGCGACTCGGCCCGCAGGTGGGCCTCAACCACAGCCGGGCTCGGAACCAGCCGCACAGTGGCCGGGGCTTCGGACGACGGACGAAGCGGCCCGGGCTCGACCCACTCGAACACGGCTCGCTCACAGGCATCGAAGCCACCTGCGCGGTGGTCATCGGCTCGCAAGACAGCCACGATGGCATCCCGGACGGAGCCACCCCGCGCATCATCGAGCGGAAGTCGGTTCAGGATGCGGCATGCGCTCTCCCGAGCGGGTTCCGCGCCGGGCCCGAGCGCGAAGACGGGCCTGGCGGAGCCGGACAGCCACCATGCTCCGCCGAGATCCTTCCCAGCTGCAGCACGCAGCTCGTACGCCCCGCGCAACAGGCTGATCATGATGGTGGCACACTCCGGTTCCGTGAGAGGCGACCGCCGGCTCTCACGAGTCTCGAGATACGTTTCGAGGGGCTCCCGGCACGCTTCGACCAGCGCACCGACTGCGGCTTCAGAGCGCGAGGCGCCCATGTGCACGACGTCGAGTGCCCGGAGCACGTGCGTGTCATCCTGTGGCGTCCAGAACAGCTCCCCGGCAGGCACCTGTTCAGGATCGATCAGCAGGTGGACACCTGCCGGGCTGCGCACGAGCGTTCCCGCGTAGGGTGACTCTCTTGTCGTGACACGACGCAGCGGGGTGAACGCGATCAGGAACGGATCATCCGCCCACCCGGGCATTGCATCACTCATGTCCCCAGCCTGAGTAGCAACATCACCCGCGCAATAAGCCCGTCGCCGATGCGGGGACCCGCAAGCCCGATCGCAGCCTGGGGAGGAGCTCGCGCGGATGCGGCTGGACGAGGCCGCTACTCATGCAGCGCGTCCGTGCCGGGTACGCTGGAGGGATGGCAGCACGCGCGTCCTCACCCGAGAAAAGGCCAGGCTTCTTCTCCCAGCTTCGTACCCTGTACACGTTCACCCAGCAGACCTACCGAGGTCTCCCCTGGCTGCTCGTCGGCGTCGTGCTCGCCGGTGCCGCCCTCGGTGTTGGCATCGGGTTCCTCATTCCCCCGGTCGCTGTCTGGAGCATCATTCTCTGGGGTGTCACCGGTCTTCTCTTCGGTGTCCTGATGGGTCTGACCCTGACGACCCGGCTGTCGACACGCGCCATGTACAAGCGCATCGACGGCGTACCCGGCGCCACCGGCCACGTGATCTCCACATCGCTCGGCCGCTCGTGGCAGGCGAACGAGAACCCCGTCGGCGTTAATCCGAAGACCCAGGAAGCGGTTTACCGTGTCATCGGCCGCGGTGGCGTCGTCATCATCGGTGAGGGCTCACGCGGGCGTCTGACCCGGCTGGTCAACGACGAGCGCCAGAAAGTTCAGCGGGTGGCATCCGGTGTACCGCTGACAGTGATCTACGTCGGGCACGGCGACGAGGACGTGCCGATCTCACAGCTCGCGACACGGATCAAGAAGTTGCCGAAGAAGATCGACCGCGCAACGATGGCTGCCGTCATCAAGCGAGTCGACTCGGTTTCCCAGACGTTGACGTCGCTGCCGATTCCTAAGGGCATCGATCCCACCAAGGTTCGGGCACCGCGCCCCCGCTGAGTCCTGGCAGCGCGGTCAGCGGCTGCGAAGCAGGACTGTGCCCGCCGCCTTGTCGTGTAACCCGCGCTGATCGGCATCCCAGATGACAGCCGGGATCACCACGATCAGCAACAGGGTGCGCAGCACCGGTCGCCACAGACCCACCCAGCCCCCCTCCACGCGCTGGAGCGTCAACCCGAAGATCCGATGTCCGGGGCTGCCCTGCAGCGTCGGCAAGAAGGCGATCTGAATGAGCGCAAAGATGCCGAGAATGGCGAGTGCGTCCCACCCGAAGAACCCCGAGATGAGATACGCCGCACCGTAGTCGACGCACAACGCACCGACTCGACGGCCGAGGCGACCGATCGATCCGGGCCCAGACTCCGGAAGTCCGAGGCGTTTACCGGGGTAGTCCTGGGCAACTGAGGTCACCGGAAGAGCCTATCTGGGCGAGCCGATTCGACAGGCTCGTAACATGCCCGAAACAATAGGGACACGGCAGGGCAATCCCTGCCGACTACCGTTTTGGGAAACCCGACACGGGTATCACCACGCCCTACCTCTGGAGTCTTCATGTTCAAAGATTCATCTGAGGTGCTGAAGTTCATCAAGGACGAGGACGTCAAGTTCCTCGACATCCGTTTCACGGATCTTCCCGGTGTGCAGCAGCACTTCAACATTCCGGCATCCACCGTCGACGAGGACTTCTTCACCGTCGGCCAGCTGTTCGACGGATCCTCGATCCGCGGTTTCGCGAACATCCACGAGTCGGACATGCAGCTCATCCCGGATGTCACGACGGCGTACCTTGACCCGTTCCGCGAGGCCAAGACGCTGATCATGATCTTCGACATCTACAACCCCCGTACGGGCGAGATTTACCACAAGGACCCGCGTCAGGTTGCCAAGAAGGCAGAGAAGTTCCTCGCCTCGACCGGCATCGCAGACACCGCATTCTTCGCACCCGAGGCTGAGTTCTACATCTTCGATGACGTGCGCTACGAAGTGAAGCAGAACACGAGCTTCTACTCCGTCGACTCGTCTGAGGGCGCGTGGAACACCGGCCGCGAGGAGGACGGCGGCAACCTCGCCAACAAGACTCCCTACAAGGGCGGCTACTTCCCCGTCTCGCCGGTCGACAAGACCGCCGACCTGCGTGATGACATCACGCTGAAGCTGATCGAGTCCGGCTTCGTGCTCGAGCGCTCGCACCATGAAGTCGGTACCGGTGGCCAGCAGGAGATCAACTACCGCTTCGACACGATGGTGCACGCGGCAGACGACATCCTGAAGTTCAAGTACATCGTCAAGAACACGACGCACGAGTGGGGCAAGGTCGCGACCTTCATGCCCAAGCCGCTGTTCGGCGACAACGGCTCGGGTATGCACACCCACCAGTCGCTGTGGCTCGATGGCAAGCCCCTCTTCTACGACGAGGCCGGCTACGGTGGACTGTCGGACATCGCCCGGTGGTACATCGGTGGTCTGCTCGCACACGCCCCCGCGGTGCTCGCCTTCACCAACCCGACGCTCAACTCGTACAAGCGTCTGGTCAAGGGCTACGAAGCTCCCGTCAACCTGGTCTACTCGGCCGGTAACCGCTCGGCGGCCATTCGTATCCCGATCACCGGAACCAACCCGAAGGCCAAGCGCATCGAGTTCCGGGCGCCCGACGCATCGGGCAACCCGTACCTCGCGTTCGCCGCGCAGATGATGGCCGGCCTCGACGGCATCATCAACCGCATCGAGCCGCACGAGCCGGTCGACAAGGACCTGTACGAGCTGCCCCCCGAGGAGGCCAAGCTCATCCCGCAGGTGCCGAACTCGCTGCTCGACTCGCTCGACGCGCTGCGCGCCGACCACGAGTTCCTGCTGCGTGGCAACGTGTTCACGCCCGAGCTCATCGAGACCTGGATCGACTACAAGTTCGAGAACGAGATCCAGCCGATGAACGCCCGTCCTCACCCCTTCGAGTACGAGCTGTACTTCGGGGTCTGATTCCGAGGGGTTTTGGGACCGCACTCCCGGTCTCAGAGGCCAGCAATTTACTGAGCCCCAGGCGGCAGTCGCCGTCTGGGGCTCAGTCTACCTCTGGACGTTTACGGACGGCTACGGGCGGTAAACGGACAGGTTTTCGGACGGGACGGACGACCGCTTCTGCGGTGCCGTCAGCGGCTGCGGCGCGGCCAGGCTGACCGACAATCAAGCCGCGTCGTGTGACGATGCGGTCACACCGCATTGACCCACGGCCCCCGTCCGGTCGACGGCGCTGTTACCTGTTCACTGTCGTGACCGGGTCCGTAGTCACGCCCGATAGCCGATCACCGTGGTCATGCCGGTTTCTGCGTGGTAGATGTTGTGGCAGTGGGCGACCCAGAGGCCGGGGTTGTCGGCGTCGAAGTCGACGGTGAGGGTCTGTTGCGGCAGGATGATCGAGGTGTCCTTCCGGGGGCCGCCGTCTTGATGCTGGTAGGTGTGACCGTGCAGATGGAAGGGATGCCACATCGTCGTCTGGTTGTCGATCGTGAGCCGGACACGCTCCCCCTGCCGGATCTCATGTGCGCCTCGGAGCGGGTCGCTCATGTCGAAGCGGCGGCCGTCGACGCCCCAGTCGTAGGCGGCCATGCTTCCGGTGAGCGCGATGGAGACCTGTCGATCGGGCCCTCTTGTCGGCAGCGTTACCTCACCGGCTGCCCTGAGTAGGTCTGCGGTACCGACGCGGTCGCTGTCCAGTTCCGGGACGCTTACGTCGACTGCAGGCACCGAGCCGTCGCCGGTGCGGACGAGCGCGAAACCGCGGTCGCGTTTGCCTTCGGCTTGCGCGATCAGGGGGAAGACGCCATCTGCAAGGGTGATGACCGCGTCGTATCGCTCTCCCATGCCGATGAGGATGCTGTCGACTTCGCTCGGAGTGACGGGAAACCCATCCGTGTGAGTGATCGTGAGCGTGTGTCCGCCGACTACGACGCGGAATGCGGTGTCGCTACCGGCGTTGATGATCCGAAGCCGAATCCGCTGACCAGGCGAGGCAGTGAACTGGGCGGGGTCCCCAGCCGGTTTCCCGTTGATGAGGTAGGTCGGGTAGTAGACGTCACCGGCGTCGCCGCCGAGTAGGTCGGACGTGGCGCCCATGAGCGTGTTGCCCATGCGCATGAACATGTCGCCTGTCATCGTTCCCATCCCCCGGCTCAACTCGGCGAGGACCTCGTCGGGAGTGGCGGTAACGCCGTCGAGCCAGTCGTCGAGGATGATGACCCATTCGTCGTCGTAATCTCCGGCCTCGGCAGGATCCTCGACGATCAGTGCTCCGTAGAGGCCGCGGTCCAGCTGCACCCCGACGTGGGGGTGGAACCAGTAGGTTCCAGGGTCGGAGGCGATGAACTCATAGTCGAAGCTCTCGTCGGGCCGAATGGGCTGCTGGGTGACTGGCGGTACGCCGTCCATGTCGTTGCGCAGTGCGAGCCCGTGCCAGTGCACGGAGGTGTCGGTGTCCAGCTGGTTGCGCACGGTCGCTTTCAGTGTGTCTCCAGCGCCGAGACGGATCACGGGGGCCGGGATCGAACCGAACGCCCAGGTGGCTGCGGTGGTCCCGGCGAGGTCAAGCGCACTGGGTGCGGCGGTCAATGTCGCGGTGGTGACCTTGCCGGTGCCTCCGCGGCGGCGTTCGGCCTCCCGCACGGGGGCGCCGTCGGGCTGCACCCAGTTCGCAGCGGGAGCGCAGGAGGCCAGCGCAATGGTCGCGAGGGTGCCGACGCTAACGCCGAGGAACGCTCGTCGTGTGAGCAGGAAGCGGGTACGCGGGTCTGATGGCACAGTCATCGGTGTTTCCTCTCGGGTCGCATGGGGTGGCGGTGACTTTCGTCTCGTCCGTCCGAGTCGGGCGTTGCGTGTTCGGCGGTTCGTGGGACGGTAGCTACTGCCGCGATTCCCGCCGCGGAGGATCGGCACCGGGATCCCGCTGCGAGCAAGGCCATCGAGATCAGCACGATGACAATGCCGATCCAGCCCCACAGACCGGGGTCTTCCCGCAGGACCACCAGGGACAGGAGCACTCCGAACACCGGCACGAGCAGGGTCCACGCAGCGAGGATGTCAAGACGGGCACGTCGGGTTTCGGTGAACCACGCGACTGTCGTCGCGGCGGTCCCGACCAGCGACAGGAACAGGAGGGCGAGAAGGAACGGGATGCTCCAGTAGATCCTCGGGGGTCCTTCCGCGAAAGCGGCGGTGCCAGCGAGGAGAGCCCCTCCGATGAGCAGTTGCGCGGCGGCCACGAATCGCGGGTCCGCCTGCACGATCCGCCCGATGAGGGTGCCGGCAGTCGTAGCGGCCGCCGAGGTCAACGCGATCCACGCCCCACTGCCAAGCCCTACCGGCAACACGATCACGAGCAGCCCGGCGAAGCCGAGGGCGATGGCGACGATGGCGACGGGGGTGGGGCGTTCGCGATAGATCCACCACGCGGGCAGAAGGATGAGGATCGGCTGAGCGTTGGCGAGCACCGACACGATTCCGGTAGACAGTCCGGTAGCAGCGCCGAACATCGTCGCGAACACCACGGCGATGTTCACCGCTCCGAGGCAGACAACGAGCGCCCAGGTCCGCGGGTCGCGCGGGATCGGCACCCGTTGGATGCCGATGAGCAACGCGAGGGCGGCACCAGCGATGAGGGCCCGCAGTGCCGCGAGCCACAGCACCGGCGCGTCCTCAAGGGCGATGGTGATGCCGACGAAACAGGAACCCCAGGCTGCCGTGATCCACAGCATCCGCCAGGGCCGAGGATGTCCGACTGGGGTGGCACGCAGCCACGGGTGGGCGACGGTCATGACGGATCGCGGGGGCCATTGCTGGTCTCACCGTCGACGGCGGCGCCATCCTGGCGAGCACCGCCTGCGTGGTCGTGATTGGTGTGATGGCTGCCGCCGTGGTGGCCGTGGCCGAAGATGTGCATCGCTGCCATGCCAATGATCGCCACATATGGGAGGGCCGCGAGCACGTGCGGCAAGTGGTCGATGAACAGGTAGATGACGATTCCGACGACGGCCAGGCCGATGATGGCCCAGGCAGACAGGGGCATCCGTCGCCGCGGCGCAGCGACACCTGGTTCCTGACCGGGGTGCGGATGCTGGTCATCGGTCATGGTCGGAGTCCTCCGGACGGGTGAGAAAGTCCTGGCGCATGCCAAGGCTCTTGTCAGTAAGGCGGATCGAGGTCTCGGCATCGGTGACGGTGCCGGAGAGGGCGCGGATCGCGTCGATGGTCTCGGGCACGACGATGGCCTCGTTGTAGACCTGGTAGGCGAGGTACGCTTCGTTGCCGGTGACGGTGACCAGGTCTTCCCATATGGCGACTTCCCACATGTCCCCTCGGGGCCGGCCGAGGTCGCGCATCAGCTCGATGGTGGAATTGAGGGCGATCAAGCCGTCGGACATGCGGATGAAGGCTATGCGGGGCGCGGCACGGAGGGCGTCCAGCACCTCATCCCGGGCGGCCTCCCGGGATAGTTGCAGTGTCCAGAAGTGGGTGTGCGTCTGGGTGTGGGCGCCCTTGGCTGCGATGGTGACGACATCCAGGCCCGGGAGAACGGTCTGCGCGTCGGGACCTTGGTGGGAGGGGATGGTCGGCTCCGGGACCATCGTGTTCATGATGCCACCCAGGTGCGACTCCCACGGGTCGGTGGCGCGGCGGATGAGCACTCCGCGGGCGCGCTGAAGCAGCCCCGCCGTGTCCAAGGCGCCGAGGACGCGGACGATGCTGGTCGTATTGCAGGACACCACCCGGGTGCTGTCGCGGCCGAGGGCGGTGGCGTAATTGGCTTGGGCGACGAACGAATGCCCAGTGGTGGCGTGGGATTCGCCACCCTGCAGCACCGCTTTCACCCCAGCCCCGCGGTAGCGCTCCAGGTTGCGGGCCGCGACATGCTTGGGGGTGGTGTCGACGATCACGTCGCACTGCGTGAGCAGCTCGTCGAGGCTCCCGCGGACGGTCACACCCGCGTCGTGCATACCCTGCCGCACCTCAGCGGTGGAGGCGAACACGGGCAATCGGTTCGCGGCGGACTTGATGCGCCAGTCGGTGGCGATGTCCGCGACGCCGATCAGGCGCATGTCCGGTTGCAGGAGGATCGCGTCAGCGACGCGCTTGCCGATGACACCATAGCCGTTGACGCCGACTCGGATGGGGTTCATGAGCGTGCCTTTCTGAGAGGGTGCGGGGGGCGCGGTCGTCATCGTCGCCGCCGCGTGGTCCATAGCAGATAGCCGCCGAGGGAGGTGACCGCGCCCGCGCCGGCACCGATCAGGCCGGTGGCCAGGCCGAGGCCATGCCTCTCCAGAACCGATGCGATCCGCCGGTATCGGCGCCGGTGCGTGCTCATCGAGACTCCTTGGAGACGGAGCGTGTCCTGGCATCAGCTGAGCGGACGGCGAACACCTTCGTTTCGCCGGCGGAGAGCTGGCCGCCGTCGCTGCCGACGCGCAGCCGGATGACTGGGGCCGTGGTCGGGTGGGCGTGCAGTTCTAGACCGCTTCGGCCGAGAGTCACGTCGAGGAGATGGTCGCGATATCTGACCTGGAACGCGACTCGGGTCAGGTGTGGAGGGAGTTGCGGCGCGAAGGTCAGCTCGTCGTCGCCGACGGTCATGCCGGCGAAGGAGCGGACGGGCAGATCTACCGTGCCGGCCATCGCACCCAGGTGGATCCCTTCGCGAGTCGTGCCGCCTTGGGAGTCGTCGAGGTCGGCGATCAGGGCTTCGCGGAACGCGATCCACGAGCGTGCAGGGTCGATGCCGGCCAGGACAGAGGCGTTCACGACGCGGCTGAGCGTAGAACCGTTGGCGGTTCGGGTCAGGTAGTAGTTGACGGTGCGGACCAGGTCGGCCTCGGAGAACGGGTAGCCGAGGGCGGCGAGCTGCTTACGGAGCCCGTGACGGCCGAGAAGGTAGACGAGCATGACGACGTCGGGCTGCTTGGCGAGCTTGTACCGATTGGTGCTGTCGTTCTCGGATTCGAGGATGAGATCGAGTCGGCCGATGTTCCCGTACTCGTCGCGGTAGTGACCCCAGTCCAGCTCCTCCAGGTCCTCATAACCGTCGAACTGGGTGAGGATCCCATCGGCGTGGAACCCGACGGTGAGCCGTCTGCTCAGGCGCGCCCAGAGCGCGATCTCGTCGTCGGTGACGTTGAGCCGGTCGCACAGGCCGTCGGCTCGGTAGCCGGCCAGGACTCCCAGCGTGTCGCCGGCCCGCTGGGCGACCCAAGAGGCCAGGACATTGGTGTAGGTGTTGTCGCGCAGCCCGGTGCCGGGAGCGTCCGGCGGGCCATCGTGGAACTCGTCGGGACCCATCACTCCGGCGATGTGGAATCTGTCCGTGGTCGGGTCGTGTTCGGCGAGGGAGGCGAACAGGCGGGTCACCTCGATGATGAGCTCGGCGCCGCGCTCGGCGAGCCAGTCGAGATCGCCGGTGGCCTGATAGTGCTGCCAGGCGTTGTGGGCGATGGCGAGCCCGACGTGACGCTGGCGACGTGAGTTGTCCGGCATCCATCTGCCGGAACGCGGGTTGTAGAGCGCGGTGGGCGTCTCCTCGCGGCCGTCGCTGCCGCTCTGCCAGGGAAACAGCGCCCCGCCCAGGCCGGCGGCCGTCGCGGCTGTGCGAGCTTCGTTCAGGCGCCGCCACCGGTACTCGATCAGCGACCGGCTCACTTGCGGGGCGCGGGTGTCGAGGATGGGCAGCACGAAGACCTCGTCCCAGAAGACGTGACCTCGATACCCCTCACCGTGCAGGCCGCGTGCGGGCACCCCTGCGTCGAGCGCGGTGGTGTGAGTGGACACGGTCTGCAGCAGGTGCAGGACGTGCAGATTCAGTACGAGTTGACTGTGCGTATCGGCGTCCAGCGTCACCGCGAACAGGTGCCAGAGGCGTCGCCATTCCGCCTCGTGCCGTTCGAGGAGCCCTGCGACATCCTGGCCGCGCCTCTCGAACAGGTCGAGTGCGGCGGCACTCGGTTCGCTGATGGCTCGGTCGTGGGAGGTGAAGATCGCCGCGGTCTTGGTGAGAGTGACCGCTCGGCCCCGTTCCAGCTCGACGCGGAACTCTCGCGTTGCCTGCGAGGCCGTTTCGGTGAGGTGTTCCGTCACGGCGGCGGCACCGGTCAGACGCGTGCGGACGGCGGTGACGATACGGATCCGGCTCTGCCGGGTGTGTGTCTCGCACACGGTGATGTCGTCGGCGTGGCGGAACGCCGGCGGGGCGAGGTGTGTGGTGTCCGAACCGATATAGGCGGCCACGTTGGAGTTGCGTACCCCCGCGTCGACTCCTGCTCGCAGGGTGAGCGTGCCGTTCCAGTCGGGTGCACTGATCGTGGTCTCCAGGACGGCCAGGTGAGGGTCGTCCATGGAGATGAAGGACCTCTGCACGAGGAAGAGCTGATGCCCGTCCGGGCCGGCAAGGACGGCGCGGCGTGTGGCGAGCCCGCGTCGGAGGTCGAGCTCGCGTCGTTCGCTGAGCGTCGGCGCCTGTCCGGAGGAAAGCCATGGTCCGTTTCCGATTCGGAGGTCCACCGGAAGCCAGTTCGGTGTGTTGACGAGGTGTTCTTCTTCGACAGCGCGGCCGTGGATAGTGCTCATCAGTCGGTTGTAGACGCCAGCGAGGTAGGTGCCCGGGTAGTGGATGCCGTCGTCGTGGTGCTCGGGACGTACCCCTCGCGTCACCAGATAGCCGTTGCCCAGCGCGGTGAGTGTCTCCCGGTGCCCCTCGTGCGCGGGGTCGAAGCCTTCGTAGACCAGCCGCCAGGGATCCGTCGTGGAGAGGCCCAGATCCAGCTCGCCGACATCGTTGAGCACGACGTCGGCGCCCGCGGCTTCGAGTTGCTCGCGCTGTTCGGCGCGGTCGATTCCGACGACGAGCCCGAAACCGCCGCGTTGGCCGGCTTCCACGCCGGCGACCGAGTCCTCGACGATCGCAATGCGAGCGGGAGGAACGCCGAGGCGGCGTGCTGCCTCGGCGAACATGTCGGGGTAAGGCTTGCCCTGCAAGTGATGCGTGAGCGCGGTTTGGCCGTCCACGACCGTGTCGAAGGCGCCGGTAAGACCAGCTGTGTTCAGCAGTTGCTGCGCGTTTCGACTCGCGGTGACCAGACCGGCCGGTACGGCCGCGTCCCGCAGGCGCCGCAGCAGCGCTGCCGTGCCCGGATAGACCCGCAGTCCGCGCGTGCGCAGCTCGGCAAGGAAGAGTGCGTTCTTGCGCGCGGCGATCCCGGCGATCGTCCATGCCGACGGTGGGTCGTCGGATTGCCCGGCATCCAGCCTGACGCCGCGGGCGGCGAGGTATCTCGCCACTCCGTCCTCTCGGCTCCGCCCGTCCACGTATCGCCGATAGTCAGCCACCGGGTCGAAGGTGTTCTGCGGATCATCCACGTGGACGCGCGAATCTCGCAGCACCTCGTCGAAGAGCTGCTTCCACGCGGCGGCATGGCTGGCGGCGGTGTTCGTCACGACGCCGTCCAGGTCGAAGAGGACTGCGTCGTAGGCAGTGTCAAGACGATGAGTCCTCTGCGCCTGCGATCGCCGATCGGCCCTCATCGTGACGCACCGTGAGGGTTCATGACGCACCGCCGGACGCCGAGGCCGTGGTGGGAGTGCTCGCGGTTGCCGGATCGGCCGGGGCGGGCAGGCGCAGCCGCTTCAGAAGGAGCGCGTTGACTGCGACGATGACGCTGGAGCCGGACATGCTGATGGCGGCGATCTCTGGGGTGAGCATGATCCCGAAGGCCGGGTAGAACACTCCGGCAGCGATGGGCAGCGCGATGGCGTTGTATCCGATGGCCCAGCCAAGGTTCTGCCGCATCTTCCGTAGCGTTCCCTTGCCGATCTTCAGCGCGATTGCGACGTCCAGCGGGTCGGAGCGCATCAGCACGACGTCGGCGGTCTCGATCGCGACGTCGGTGCCAGCGCCGATCGCGATGCCGAGGTCCGCCTGGGCGAGGGCGGGCGCGTCGTTGACGCCGTCGCCGACCATCGCGACCTTCTTGCCGGCCTTTTGCAGCTCGGCGATCTTCGCGGACTTGTCCTCGGGGAGCACGTCGGCGATGACCGTGTCGATGCCCAGCAGCGACGCGATCCGTTCGGCGGTGGGCTTGTTGTCGCCCGTGAGCATCGCCACCTCGATACCCTGCTCATGCAGCGCGTCGATCGCTGCTCTTGCGGTGTCACGGGCGGCATCGGCAAGGGCGATGACCCCGGCGATCTTCCCGTCGACAGCGAACATGATCGCGGTGCGACCACCGTTGGCGAGGGCCTGCTGCTGCGCGGCGACCGCGCTGGTGTCGATGCCCTCGGACGCCATCAGCCGAGCGTTGCCGAGGACGACCTGCTTCCCGTTGACGGTCGCGATCGCCCCCTGCCCGGTGACGTTGCGGAATGCCGTCGCGGTCCGCCGAGGGATGCCGCGCTCGTCGGCATAGGTCACGATCGCTTTCGCCAGCGGGTGCTCGGACTCTCGCTCGAGCGCCGCAGCGAGGGACAGCAGCTCCAGGTCGTCCGTGCCGACCGGGAGGTAGTCGGTGACCTCCGGTTCGCCCTTGGTGAGGGTGCCGGTCTTGTCCAACACGACTGTGTCGATGCGGGCGGCGGTCTCGATCCCGGAGGCGTTCTTGAACAGCACGCCGCGCTTGGCGCCCAGGCCGGTGCCGACCATGATCGCGGTCGGGGTCGCGAGTCCGAGAGCGTCGGGGCAGGTGATGACCACGACGGTGATGGCGAACAGGATCGCCATCGGCACGTCCATCCCGGCGAGGAACCAGACCAGGAAGGTGAGGGTGCCGCCGATCAGGGCGACCAGGACGAGCCAGAACGCCGCCCGGTCGGCAAGACGCTGCCCGGGTGCCTTGGAATTCTGCGCCTCCTGCACGAGCTTGACGATCTGCGCGAGCGCGGTGTCGGCGCCGACCTTCGTCGCCCGCACTCGCAGCGTGCCGACGGTGTTCACGGTCGCGCCGATCACCTCTGAGCCCGGCGCCTTCTCAACCGGCATGGACTCGCCAGTGACCATCGACTCGTCGACCTCGGACTCCCCTTCATCCACCGTGCCGTCGGTGGGGATCTTCGCCCCGGGGCGGATCAGCATCAGGTCGCCAGGGACCACCTCGGACGTGGGGATCTCCACCTCCTCGCCACCGCGGATGACGACTGCGCGGGCCGGGGCGAGCTCCAGTAGGCGGCGGATGGCGTCGTTCGCCCCACCGCGGGCACGCATCTCCACCCAGTGCCCGAGCAGCACGAAGGTGGCCAGCACGGTCGCGGCCTCGTAGAACACCTCGCCGCCGCCGGTGAGGGTGATGATCAGGCTGTAGATCCAACCGGCGCCGACGCCGACCGCGACCAGCACCATCATGTCCAGTGTGCGGGCGCGCAGGGCCCGGTAGGCCCCGTCGAAGAAGATCCAGGCCGAGTAGAAGATCACCGGCAGCGACAGGATCAGCATGAACACGTCATCGCGCAGCCCGAACGGGGCCGGCACCTCGAACCCGATCACCTCCCGGCCGATCGGCGACCACAGGGTGATCGGGATCGACAGGATCAGCGCGACCAGGAACCGGTTGCGCATGTCGCGGATCATCGCGTCCATCGACATCCCGCCGTGCCCGCCGTGGCCCATCATCTCCTGCGCACTGTGCCCGGACGCCTCCGTCCCGTGATCGTGCCCGTCCGCGGCGGTTGCCGGATGGCCAGCATGCTCATCACCCGCGCCCGCCGCCGGGTGGGCGTGCTCGCCAGCGACCGCGGTACCAACGTGATCGTGTCCGTCCGCTGCGATTGCCTGATGGCCTTCATGCCCGTCGTGCCCGTCGTGCGGTTCATGGCCAGCATGCTCGGGATGCCCGCCGTGATCGGTGCGCGCCTCGTGGCCCCCGTGGCCGACATGCGTGTCGTGCCCCTGCGTGGTCGCGTGGTCGTGCGGCTCGTGGGTGGGGTCGCAGATGTGGTCGGGCACGGACTGCCCGGCGCAGTGGTACCCGCATTCGATGACCCACTGCTGCAGGTACGCGACGGAGGTGGTCTGCGGATCGTAGGTGACGGTCGCGGTCTGCGAGACGGGGTTCGCGTCGACGCTGATCACACCCGGCTGGCGGGCCAGGTGGGCTTCGGTGACATTCTTCGAAGTCGCGCGGATCATGCCGCTGACCTGCAACGTCACGGTCTTGGTGTCGTTCATTGGGGTTCCTTCCCGATGGCGAGGTCGGTGGTGCCGGGATGGGGCCATTGCCAGTCGGCGACGGCGGGGATGTCGGTGCCGTGCTCGCGAGTGTGGGCGCGGGCGCGCAACCGGGCGTCCTGCAACTCCTGACGCAGTTCGGCGCGACGTGCGGCCAGGCCTGGGACGTGGTCCAGAACGTCGATCGCGAGCCGGTACCGGTCCAGGTCGTTGAGCATGACCATGTCGAACGGGGTCGTGGTGGTGCCCTTCTCCACGAAGCCGTGGACGTGCAGGTTCTGGTGCCCCGCGCGCTTGTACGTGAGCCGGTGGATCAGCCACGGGTAGCCGTGGTAGGCGAAGATCACCGGCTTGTCGGGAGTGAAGATCGCGTCGAACTCCCTATCCGACAGTCCGTGCGGGTGCTGGTCCTCGGACTGCAGACGGGTCAGGTCGACGACGTTGACGACCCGCACGCTCAGCTCCGGGATGTGCTCGCGCAGCAGCGCGGCCGCGGCGAGGGTCTCGAGGGTGGGCACGTCTCCGGCAGCGGCGAGGACGACATCCGGCTCGGTGCCTTCGGTCTCGGTGCCGGCCCAGGGCAGGATGCCGAGCCCGCGGGTGCAGTGCTCGATCGCCTCATCCATGGTCAGCCACTGCGGGGCGGGCTGCTTGCCGGCGACGACGACGTTGATGTACCCGGTGGAACGCAGGCAGTGGTCGTAGGTGGACAGCAGGGTGTTCGCGTCGAACGGCAGGTAGACCCGCACGACGTCGGGGCTCTTGTTCAGCGCGACGTCGATGAAGCCGGGGTCTTGGTGGCTGAATCCGTTGTGGTCCTGCCGCCAGACGTGACTGGACAGCAGGTAGTTGAAGCTCGGGATGGGCTCCCGCCACGGCACATGCCGGGCGGCTTCGAGCCACTTGGCGTGCTGGTTGAACATCGAGTCGACGATGTGGGTGAATGCCTCGTAGCAGTTGAACAGCCCGTGTCGCCCGGTCAGCACGTAGCCTTCGAGCCAGCCCTGGCACTGATGCTCGCTGAGCACCTCGATCACGCGGCCGGTCGGGGCGAGGTGCTCGTCTACCGGGAGCACGGCCGCGTTCCACTGTTTGCCGGTGGCTTCGTAGACGGCGGGTGCGATCCGGTTGGAGGCGGTCTCGTCGGGTCCGAAGATGCGGAAGTTGTCCGGGTTGTCCCGGATCACATCGGCAAGCCATTCTCCGAGCACCCGAGTCGCCTCCGCCGATGTGGCGCCCCGCCTATCCGGGTGAACCAGGTGGGCGTACGCGCGGAAGTCACCGAGGCGCAGCGGGACGCTCAGCTGCCCGCCATTGCCGACGGGGTTCGCGCTCATCCGCCGCGCGCCGTCTGGCGCGACCGCGACCGTCGCCGGGAGCGGGGCGCCGGCGGCGTCGAAGAGTTCGTCGGGACGGTAGGAGCGAAGCCAGTCCTCGAGGATCCGCAGATGCTCCGGGTTGTCGCGGACCTCGGCGAGCGGGACCTGGTGGGCGCGCCAGGTGCCCTCCACGGGGAGCCCGTCGATGACCGGCGGGCAGGTCCAGCCTTTCGGGCTGCGCAACACGATCGCCGGCCACACTGGCCGCCCCTCCAAAGTTCCGTTCGCGGCGCGGCCCTTGATGTCGGCGATGCGGTCCAGCACCGTGTCCAGCACTCCCGCGAACCGCGCGTGAGACTCCCGCGGGTCCTCGTCGTCGAAGCCGACGGTGACGACGAACGGCTCGTGACCGTAGCCGCGCAGCAACGCGACCAGCTCCTCCTCGGGGATGCGGGACAGCACGGTCGGGTTGGCGATCTTGTAACCGTTCAGGTGCAGGATCGGCAGGACGACGCCGTCGTGGGCGGGGTTGAGGAACTTGTTGCCGTGCCAGGCCGTGGCCAGCGGCCCGGTCTCAGCCTCCCCATCGCCGATCACGCACGCGACCAGCAGGCCCGGGTTGTCGAACGCGGCGCCGTAGGCGTGCACGAGGGAGTACCCGAGCTCCCCGCCCTCGTTGATCGACCCGGGCGTCTCCGGGGACGCGTGCGAGGGGATGCCACCGGGGAAGGAGAACTGCCGGAACAGCGCCCGCAGCCCGTCCTCGTTCTGAGCGATCTGGGGGAACAGCTCCGTGTAAGTGCCGTCGAGATAGGCGTTGGCAACCATCCCCGGCCCGCCGTGCCCTGGCCCCGTGACGTACAGGGTGTCCAGGTCGCGGTCGATGATCGCCCGGTTCAGGTGCGCGTAGAGGAAGTTCAGCCCCGGGGTCGTGCCCCAGTGCCCCAGCAGCCGCGGCTTGATGTCGTCACGGGTGAGGGGCGTGCGCAGCAGCGGGTTGCCCTGCAGGTAGATCTGCCCGATGCTCAGATAGTTCGCCGCGCGCCACCACGCGTCCACCCCGGACAGGGTTTCCGCGGTGAGCGGGGTGGTGTGGCGGACCCAGCGGGTCGATGTCGTGCTCATGGTCGGTGTCCTCCGGATCCGCGGCTGCAGCGGCCGCCGGGTGTGATGGTGTTCATGATCGTGCTCCTGACGGGAGGACCACGGTGGCTTCGGTGCCGCGCATCCACACGACGCCGCGGTCGTCGACGAGCACGATCGCGCCGTCGGCGGTGGTGCCGAGCGCCTGGACGGTGCCGCTGGCCGTTCCGGACCTCTCCCAGCCGGCGCCGTTGAGGCGCCAGAGGGCGCCGTCAGTGTCGACGCCGACCAGCCCGCCCGCCGGATCAGACTCCAGCAGGTACAGCAGCGGCGCGTCGGGGACAGGGGCGAAGGTGGCTCCGGCATCGCGGCTCTCCTGGACCCCATCCTGCGTCGCCGCGTAGAGGGCGCCGTCGAGTGTGGCGGCAAGGTCGACGGCAGGCAGATTGGCGCCGTCGACCCAGGTGGTTCCGCCGTCGGGGCTGGTGCGCACGGTGATCGAGCTGGACCCGATCCCGTAGATCGCCTCGGCGGTGGCGGTGAGGACGTGGAAGTCTTCCTGCCCGGTGAAGGCGACCGGCTCCCAGGTGGCGCCGGCGTCGATGCTGCGGACGATGCCGAGGTTGTGCTCACCGAGCTCGGTCGGCGTGGCCGGTCCCGGGTGCCCGGATGCGTAGAGCGTGTCGCCGTGGGCGGTGAGGCCCATCGCGTCGAAGTCGTTGCCTCCCACCGGGCCTGCGAGCACGCCGGCGGCAGTGAGCGTGTACAGGCCCGTGTGCGCGCCGAGCAGCACGGTGCCCTCACCGAGGTCGATGATGCCGTGCACATGCCCGAACGCAGGCTCGGTCGGTGCGGGCGCCGGGGCGGTAGAGCCCGCGCAGCCGGCCAGGAGGAGCCCGACGGCGACGATTGCCGCCGCGGCGACGGTGATGGTTTGGCTTCTCATGCGATGGCTCCGATGAAGAGAACAGTCGCCACGGACAGGATGATCAGGGCGAGGAGGATGGCCACCAGGGAGGCGGCCAGGGTGCGGGACGTCATGACGGGGGCCTTTCGACGGGTCACGCTGCCGGTTCCTGGAAGCGATGGCCTGGCGGGTCGCCGGGGCTCGGGCGGAGCCGGCTTGGTATCGGCTCCGCCCGAGGGGCCGGGGGGGGTCAGAGGGTGGCGAGGATGTCCTGCATCGTGGTGATCTCGTCGGTCTGCCCGTCGATGATCTGCTGCGCCAGCGCGGCGACATCCGGGTTCTGCCCGTTGTCGAGCACCATCTCGGCCATCATGACCGCGCCCTGGTGGTGGGTGATCATGCCCTCCAGAAACAGGCGGGTCGCCTCGACACCGGTAGCGGCATCGAGGGCCGCCATGTCCTCCTCGGACATCATCCCGTCGCCGTGGTCCATGCCCTCCATGCCGCCGATGCCGGACATGGAGTCGTCGTAGGGGATGCCCCAGTCCTCGAGCCAGCCCTTCATGGTCTGGATCTCGGGATCCTGAGCGGCCTTGATCTGCTCGGCGAGGGCCACGACCCGCTCGTCGATGCCGTCCTTGGCCAGGATCTGATCGGCCATCTGGATGGCCTGCTCGTGGTGGGGGATCATCATCGTCACGAACATCTCGTCCGCCGAGTTGAACGACGCTTCCTCGGTGGTGTCGGGTGTCGTGCTGGTCATGCCGCCGGGGCCGTGATCCATGCCGGGCATAGAGCTGCCCGTGGGGGCGCAGCCGGCGAGCACGAGCGCGATGGCGAGAGCGCCGGTGGTCAGCGCGAGGGTACGGAAACGCATGAGAGGGGTCCTTATCTGTCAGTCGAAACGGGTGAGCTGATTCCGCCCGCCCGGGGTGGGCACGGCGAGAGAACCGTCCGGCACGCGGTCGCGCCGGCACGGGCGGGGAATCAGGTTCGACTGATGGACAGGACGAGGAGAGAGGGTGGTCGCGGGTGCGGCAGCGCGGCCAGGACAATGCGTCCGTGGAGTCGCAGCAGGGCGAGGGCGACGCCGAGGCGAGCCAGCAGGACCGGCGCCAGCAGCACGATGGCGGCGGCTAGCAGTGCTAGCGCGCACACCATCGTCAGCATCGAGTGATCCGGCACTCCGCCCGAGCCGCCACAGTCGCCTGCGCAATGACCGGCAGCAGCTTCGGAGTTCATGCCGGGCGTGGTCTCGGTCGCGGTGACGGCGCTCATGTCGGTGCCGGCGTCCACATGGGCGGATTCGAACGCGGTCGCCGTCGTGTCGGAATGCCCGCCCAAGAGGGTGCCGGTGAGTGTATGCATGGCCAGCAGGCCGCCGATCAGCAGAAGGGCGGTGGTGAAGGTCAGCAGGAGCCGGTGCAGCCCGGACCGGGCGTGCACGAGAGCTCGGATGTGGTTCACCGCCGACCTCCTTCCCGCATCCAGGTTACTCCGGGCGCGCCGGATTCTGATCGGCGCGCACCTGAGGCGACGCGCGAGCGTCGTGACCAGCCGAGTCGACTGAACCGGGCCGCGGTGCGGGCGAAGATCCTGGATGGCACGTGTCGGGCGCTCGGTCATCGTAGGCCGGCCCCGCTGCGATGGGACTTCTCGATCAGTGCGAGCAGCCCGAGGGTGTCGTCTTTGATCTGGGTGCGTCCGACGGCCGCCCAGTTGCGGTCCAGGTGGCGACGGAGGTAGTCGAGGACGTGCGCGAGGGCGACGGTGTGCCACGAGGCCGATTGGGCTGGATTCGCGGTATTGCCGAACGCGACGGCGCGAATCAGGTGACCTTCCGGGGCGGTGACCTGCCCGACCGTGAGCAGCTCTTGCACGAGGGCGGGCGCGTCGGCGGGTGAGCAGCAGCCGAACCGCGCGAAGGCGGCTTCCAGCACAGCGGGGTCGCGCATAGCCGGGTTGAGTTTAGGGGCGCCTTCCTTGACCTCGCCCACGATCATGTCCGGCATGCCCGGCCGGGCGCCGAGCGCAGGGTCCGGATCGTCGCCGGGTGCGCGGTTGAGCCGGATCGCGAGGATGTCCAGGTCGGTGACGGTGCGGGGCCTGTCGGCACCGGCCGCGTCCAGCACCGGGTACTCGGCGACGGTGAAGTATCCGTTTACCCGCAAGTACGCTTGCACCAATCCAACCGCGGTGTCCACCGTGCGCTCCGTTCTGTCGCCGTCGTCAGTCAGGCGGCGTGGGCGTAGCGGGCCGGGTCGGCGTCGAACAGCGGACCGCACTCGGGGCAGCAGAACCAGTAGCGGGCGCCCTCGTAGTCCCGGAACAGGCCGCGTTGCTCGGCCCACGCCGGATCGACCCGGTTGCCGGGCATCACCGGACAGGTCACCAGGTTCGTTGCCCCCGCCGGAGGCTCGTGATGGTGATGCTCGTGCGCGCTGTGATTCTGCGCTCCGTGAGCATGCTCGTGAGCGTGGTCATCCGTGTGGTCGCGCCCCGAGTGATCGTGGTCGTGGGACATGATGTCTTCTCCTTCTTGAGCGATGGGTCAGGCCCGGATCGGGGCGGGCTCCCGCGAGACCGGGGCTGCGCTGGGGGTCGGGACGGACAGGGGGCGGAAGCGGCGCAGCCGGAGGCTGTTGGTGACCACGAACACGCTGCTGAACGCCATAGCGGCGCCGGCGAGGATGGGGTTGAGCAGGGCGAGCATCGCGACCGGGATCGCGGCGACGTTGTACGCGAACGCCCAGAACAGGTTCCCCTTGATCGTGCCCAGGGTGCGGCGGGCCAGCCGGATCGCATCCGGGACCAGCATCAGGTCGCCGGAGACGATGGTCAGGTCCGCGGCGGTGATGGCCGCATCGGTGCCGGTGCCCATCGCGATGCCGAGGTCCGCGGCGGGGGCTGCGGCGTCGTTCACGCCGTCGCCGACCATCGCGACCACCCGGCCCGCGGCCTGCAGGTCGCGGATGGTGTCGAGCTTGCCCTGCGGGGTGACCCCGGCACGGACGTCCTCGATCCCGGCCTGGTCGGCGATCGCGCGGGCGGCGCCGGGGTTGTCGCCGGTGAGCAGGATCGGGGTCAACCCGAGCTCCCGGAGTCGGGCGATCGCCTCGGGGCTTGTGGGCTTGACGGTGTCGGCGACGCTGATCGTGCCGCGCATCTGCCCGTCCCACGCCACCACCGTCACGGTCGCTCCCGCCGATTCGTCCGCCGCGATCGTCGCGGCGAGCTCCTCGGGGACCGGGATGGCCCATCGCGTCGTGATCCACGAGGCGCGGCCGGCAGCGACCATCCGGCCCTCGACGATGCCGTGCACGCCCTGACCGGCTTCGGCGGAGAAGGACTCCACCGCGCCTGCCGCAACGGTCGCGGCGGCGGTGATGGCGCGGCCGATGGGGTGCTCTGAGCCGTGCTCCAGCGCGGCGGCGACTCGGAGCAGTTCCGCCGGGTCGGTGCCTTCGGCGGGGTGGATGCCGGTGACGGTCATGGTGCCGGCGGTGACCGTGCCGGTCTTGTCCAGCACGACGGTGTCGATGCGGCGGGTCTGCTCCAGCACCTGCGGTCCGCGGATCAGGATGCCCAGCTGCGCGCCGCGGCCGGTTCCCACCAGCAACGCGGTCGGCGTCGCCAGCCCGAGCGCGCACGGGCACGCGATGATCAGGGTCGTCACCGCGGCGGTGAAGGCGACCTCCAGCCCGGCTCCGGCGATCAGCCAGCCGGCGAACGCGGCCAACGAGAGGACGATGACGACGGGCACGAAGATCGCCGAGACCCGATCGGCGAGGCGCTGCACCTGCGCCTTGCCGGTCTGCGCCTCCTCGACCAGCCGGGCCATCCGGGCCAGCTCGGTGTCCGCTCCGACGCGGGTGATCTCCACCAGCAGGCGACCGCCGGTGTTCACGGTCGCGCCGACGACGCGGGAGCCGGGGCCGACTTCCACCGGCACGGACTCGCCGGTGAGCATCGACTCGTCCACCGCCGAGACGCCCTCGGCGACCAGGCCGTCGGCGGGGATCTTCTCGCCCGGCCGCACCACGACGCGGTCGCCGGGGACGAGCTGGCCGACGGGGATGCGCTGCTCGACGCCTGTCCGGAGGACCACCGCGTCCTTCGCGCCGAGCTCGAGCAGGGCTCGAAGCGCTTCCCCGGACTGCCGCTTGGCGCGGACCTCGAGGTAGCGGCCGAGCAGGATGAACACGGTCACCAGCGCGGCGACCTCCAGGTATACCTCGTGACCGCCGGACTGCGGGGTGCCGACGAAGGTGACGCTCATCCGCATCCCTGGCATCCCGGCGCCGCCGAAGAACAGCGCATACAGCGACCAGCCGAACGCGGCCAGCACGCCGACGCTGATCAGGGTGTCCATCGTGGCCGCGCCGTGGCGGGCGTTGATCGCCGCGGCCCGGTGGAACGGCCATGCCCCCCACACCACCACGGGGGCGGCGAGGGTCAGGGCGAGCCACTGCCAGGAGGTGAACTGCAGCGCAGGGATCATCGACAGCACCCCGACGGGCACCGCCAGAAGCGTCGAGATGATTAGCCGCTGCCGCAACGACAGCAGCTCCTCATCGCGAGGCGCACCAGCTTGCCCCTCGACGGGGTCGGTGGCGGGTGGGGCAGGAACGGTCGCCCCGTACCCCGCCTGCTCGATGGCCGCGATCAGCTCCTCCACCGCCACCGGGGACTCGGCGTGGACACGGGCCTTCTCGGTGGCGAAGTTGACGGTCGCCTCCACCCCGGGCAGCTTGTTCAGCTTCCGCTCGACCCGCGTCGCGCACGACGCGCACGTCATCCCGGTGATGTCGAGATCGACATCCGTAGCCGTACTCATGACGCGCTGGCGAGGCTGTATCCGGCCTCCTCGACCGCCTCCCTCACGCGGGCAGCGTCCACCGGGGCGGTGCTGGACACGGTCACCGTCGAGACGCCGCCCGCGTGCAGATCGACCTCGACGCCGGAGACGCCGTCGATGGCGGAGACCTCCTCGGTCACACTGCGCACGCAATGCGAGCAGGTCATCCCTTCCACCAGGAACTGCGCCGACACGCCACCCACCCCAGGCTGAGCCGGCGGTGCAGCCTCGGCCTTCGCCGCGGTGCCGTGCGTGGTCGGGCTGCAACACGCGCAACCGCCGCCGCTAGTCGCCTGCAGTCCGAGGTCCTGGAATCCCTGTCCGGTCATGATGTGCTCCCTTCGCGAGCATTGAATGAATGTTTGTGGGGACGAATGTTTAGGAGCGGACCAGCCGCGCGATCGCGGCGTTCGCCTCACGCAGCTTCTCCTCCGCGACGGGGCCACCCTCGGCGGTCGCCTGGGCGACGCAGTGCCCGAGGTGATCCTCGAGCAGGGTCAGCGCGACCGACTCCAGCGCCTTCGTCACCGCGGAGACCTGGGTGAGGATGTCGATGCAGTACACGTCCTCATCGACCATCCGCGCGATCCCGCGCACCTGACCCTCCGCACGACGCAACCGCGCCAGCAGCGCCTGCTTGTCATCCACGTATCCGTGTGCCATTCCGACCACCTCCTACCTGACCATATACCTACTAGGGGTATAGGGTACATGTCAGTCCAAATATTCCCGGAGAACGCAAATTGAAAGGGCGAACGTGACTAACTGGTACGTCATCACCGGTGGGCCTAGCTCGGGCAAGACCACGACCGTGAACCTGCTACGCGACCGCGGCTACACCACCACCATCGAGCACGCCCGCCACTACATCGATCTCCAGCGCATCGAGGGGCGAACCGTCGAGGAGGTCCGCGCCAAGCAGCGCGAGTTCCAGCGCGGCGTGCTGGACATGCAGCTCGCCGAGGAAGCCGCCCTCGATCCCGCCACGACGGTGTTTCTGGACCGGGCCATCCCAGACTCGCTGGCCTACTACCGCTTCCTGCAGCTCGAACCCGACCCGATCCTGGTGGCCGCGCTCGAGCAGGTGGACTACCGCACGACGTTCATCCTGGACCTGCTGCCGCTGGCGCCGGACTACGCCCGCACCGAGGACACCGCCGCCCAGCAGCGGATCCATCACCTGCTCACCGAGGTATACGCGGCGCTGCCGTTCCCGATCGTGCACGTCCCAGTGCTCGGGGCGCAGGAGCGGGTCGACTTCATCCTCGACCGGCTCTAGCGCCGGTCGCCGCTCCCGGGCGCCTACTGCCCGGGTGTGGAAGGCAGGACTCCTCATAACATACCCCCCTAGCGTATGCAAGCCGGTCGTCGACCGCTGCCGCCCGGCCTACGGTTCTTCGCAACCGACCCGATACGGGCCGACGAGAAGGAGGACTGAGATGACCATCGCGGATCAGATGCTCCGGACCCACCCGAAGGATCTGGGAGACCTCGATCAGGCGGCACTACTGGCCTGCATTCAGGCCTGCGTCGACTGCGCCCAGGCGTGCAGCGCGTGCGCCGACGCCTGTTTGAGCGAGGACATGATCGCCGACCTCACCAAGTGTGTGAGGACCAACCTCGACTGCGCGGACCTATGCGAGACAACCGGTCGCATCCTGTCGCGGCGCACCGGCTACGACGCGAACGTCACGCGAGCCACCCTGGAAGCCTGCCGCACCGCGTGCACGGCCTGCGCCGACGAATGCGAACAGCACGCCGGCATGCACGAGCACTGCCGGGTGTGCGCGGAAGCCTGCCGGACCTGCGAGCAGGCCTGCGAGAAGCTGCTCGGCCTGCTGTGAGCGACCACACCCCGCACGAACGGGCCTCGCACACCGGCGGTGCGAAGAGCTACCTGCGCCTGCTCATCGCGCTGGCCCTGAGCCTGGTGGTGATGTACTTCTTCACGTTCGCACTGATCAACGTCGTCGGCGATCTCTACCTGAACATCAGCAACCTCTACATGGCCCTGATGATGGTGTTCCCGATGGGCATCATCATGATCGCGATCATGTGGCGCATGTTCCCGAACAAGCCGCTCAACATCGGGCTCATCGTCGCATTCGCCCTGCTCACGGTCGGCGCGTTCTTCATGGGAAGGGCCGCGACGTTCGTGGGAAACCAGCAGTTCCTGGACTCGATGATCCCCCACCACTCCCGAGCCATCCTGCTCTGCGAACAGTCGAACATCACCGACCTGGAGATCAAAGACCTCTGCGGCGAGATCGTCGAGTCCCAGCAACAAGAAATCGATCAGATGAAGGACATCCTGCAGCGGCTCGGGAACTAGACCGGCCCTGCTGGATCAGCGTCGGGCCGAGTCACCGCGGCTAGAGACTGCCGGGCGATCTCGAGCTCCTCGTTTGTGGGCACGACCAGGACGGCGGTCGGGGAGCGGGAGTCGGAGACCGTCCGCGCCTCCCGCCCCGCCGTCGCGCGGTTGCGCTCGTCGTCGAGGCGAATCCCGAGACGCTCCATGCCGGAGACGGCGGCGGCGCGGGTCGCCGGGGCATTCTCGCCGACACCGCCGGTGAACACGATCGCGTCGGCGCCGCCGAGCTGGCCGAGGTAGGCGCCGAGGTAGTGCCGCAGCCGGTAGTGGTAGACCTCCAGCGCCGCAGTCGCGGCGGGATCGCCGGCGACCGCAGCCGCGTGGATGTCGCGCATGTCCTCGGTGCCGGCCAAAGCGCGCAAGCCGCTCTCGCGGGTCAGCAGCTCCTCAAGCTCGTCCCATCCGAGGCCCGCTCGGCCGAGGGCGATGAGCACTCCGGGATCGAGGTCGCCGGCGCGGGTGCCCATGACGAGTCCTGCCAAGGGCGTCATGCCCATCGAGGTGTCCACGGACCGCCCGCCGGCGATCGCGCAGGCGGAGGCGCCGTTCCCCAGATGGAAGACGATCAGCCGCAGCTCCGACAGCGGCCGCCCCAGCCGCTCGGCCGCCCGGGCGGAGACGTATTGGTAGGAGATGCCGTGGAACCCGTACCGGCGGATCCGATGCTGCCGGACGAGCTCCGGCGGCAGCGCATAGGCGGTGGCTGCCGGGCGCAGGGTGCGGTGGAACGCGGTATCGAACACCGCCACGTTCGGGACGCCGGGGAACACGGCGCGGGCGGCGCGGATGCCCGCGAGATTGACTGGGTTGTGCAGCGGCGCCAAGGCGGCGAGATCGTCGATCTGCTGCTCCACCTCGTCGGTGATCAGCGTCGCGGAATCGAACCGGCTGCCGCCGTGCACCACCCGGTGACCGATGACGCCGACAGGTTCATGGCGCAGCTCGGCAAGCAGATCCCGGATCGCGGCACCGTGCCCCGTTCCCTCGGAGGCATCGTGACCGAGCCGTTCCACGGTGCCGCCCCGGATTGCCGTTCCGGACTGCCCGTCGACCAGCCGCCACTTGATCGAGGAGGAGCCCGCGTTCAGCACCAGCACGACGGTCATCCGTAGCCCCCAGAAAGTGCTCAATCGTCATCGTCGTCGGATTCTATGTGCCATGAGTGGCCCCCCGTCGATGCCAACTCCGAACCTTCCACGCGTCGGTGCTTCTTGCGCCTGACGGCGTCCAACGAACAGCCGGAGTCGGCTAATCGGCGCGCTAGCGCGGTAGCGCCTCGGTCGCTCCCTCCCCCCTTTCGCGCGGCCTGCGGTATGAGAGGCGCGACAGCGGGGCTTGTCAGCCTCTCGTAGAGGCGAGCACCGGAGGAGGCCCGCCCATCGCGTAAGCCGCCGACTTCTGCTCGAAGGCTTGGCGCCGCTCGGCGCGGCGAGCCCGGATCAGGATGATGAGGGTGATCGGGCCGTTGACGAGGAACTTCAGCGCGTTCCAGATGAACAGCAGCACGACCAGGTTCAGCCAGCCCGGCCCGCCGTCGGCGATCCACACCGTCAGCAGCCACGCGCCGAGCAGGTACAGCACGGCGATGAGCATGGCGGGCACGCCCCACTTCGGGCCGCGGCGCGTGTGCAGCGCGTCGAGCAGGATGTTCGTCGGCATGTACGTCCGCAGGAACAGCCGAACTCGGATGCTGAGATTCCAGAGCAGTCGGAACACGATGTCCGCCTCCCGAGAGGGTGCGTAGCTCCGCCGAGGAGGTAGATCATGTGGTGAGTGTCCCGAGGGACCGTCGAAAGCGACCTAGAAATCGTGGCTACTACCTCAAGATCAGGGTACGCCCGACCCGCGAGACGCGGAAGGGATGCGGCGGGAGTCGCGAGAGCGCCAAGTAAGGAGCCCCGCGTCTGGCGCGCACTCCAGCCCAGTGGCATGTCGGCTCGCAATGAGCAGTCGCTGAGCATGCCCGTTCTGCCCTTACAGGCGCGGCCCAGCGACCCTGAGACTGCGGGTGGTCGGTCCAGGTTCTGCCGCGCGTACCGCGAGCTGTTGCGCGCGAAGGGTCGCGGCGCGTGCTCGTGCCGCGTCTGCGCGTTGCGAAGCATCATCGCCGACAAGGCCGAGCCCCCTGGCCACGGCGATGCCGTACTTGTCGCGATAGGCCGCGACGGTGCGTGCCTCGCGTCGCCAAAGTGCGGCGAGCTGCGGATCAGAGGGTTCCATCCCGAGTCCCGAGATCCACTCCCCCGAGGACTCGACGGCCTCGGTGACGAGCGCGTCTGCTCGCTGCTCGATGAGCGCGGCACGTTCACGGAGTGCGCTGCGCATATCGTCGTCCATCGGGCCGAGCGCGGGAGTGACGACTCCGGCGATGGGCGTGGCGGGCTGGCGCACGCGCCCCGCGCCGTTCGTGTGCTCCAGGGCGCGGATCACCCGCTCGTGGAGCACCGCGGCCACATCGCCCGCGTCATTGAGCGGACGAGAAGCGACGAGAGCGCTCAGAAGGCGCTCGGCATCGTAGCCGTCGGCTTCGGCTCGGCGCAGCTCTGCGCTGAGCACGCCGAACGCGGTCGAGTCGATTGCTGCGGATGCCTCGGCCTCGGTGAGCCGCGTCCTTCGCAGCAGAGCCTCCCACCGTGGCTGTTGCGCGGCGGCGGCGATGGTCTCGTATTCGGCGGCGAGTTGCGCGACCGAGCCCCACACATCCTGCTCGGCGGCGATCGTCTGGCGGGCGGAGAGTTCCGCGCCGACGTGCTGGAGCACCCCGGCGAGCACCTTGCGCGCCGCGACCACGAGGGTGTCCTGAGCGGGCGGGTGAATGTGGTCATCATCGGGGCGGTTGAGGGAGACATAGGCGAAGTTCCCGGCCTTGCCACGGGTCATGGCGACGTAGAAGTTCTCGCGGGTCGCGCCGGGCTCGATGAGCGTGTGTCCGGTGTCGACCGTGACTCCTTGCGCCCGGTATGCGGTGACCGCGTAGCCGAGTTCGACATGCTCGGCGACGTATCCGGCAGGGAGTCGCAGCGTCGCGCCTCCGCGTCGCCCGGCAGGCCGCACTCGTAGCGACCCGTCGATGCCGATGGCGGTGATCGTCCACCGGCTGCCGTTGCGCACCCAGCCGCGTCCGGTGCGCAGTTCACGGTCGTTGCGGCGGGTGATGATCGCGTCCCCGACGGACGCCTCGGTGCAGTCGTGCAGCCGCACCTCGGCGCGCGCGTCGACCTGCCCGGCGAGGATGAGGTCGGCGCGGGCGCGCCGGTTCAGGGTGGTGACCATCGCGCTCGACTCGGCAATGAGGATGCTCGCCAGCCCCAACGCGCGGTCGCGCTGCCAGGCGGCGTAGGCGGCGTCGGCCATGCGCTCGGTTTCGCCCGCCCGGATACGACCGTGGGCCTGGTAGGTGTCGATGGCTTCGATGCGGCCGTTGCGTAGATCGCGGGTGGCACCCTTCTCCCAGGCTGCGGTGATGCGGCGCACGTCGGTCAACTCGGGCACGTCGGCACGGTCGGCGACGAGCATCCCGAACGCTCCCCCGGCGTCGACGGACTGGAGTTGCGCGGGATCGCCCACGAGCAGCACCTTCGCTCCGGCGTCGGCTGCGACGCGCACGAGCCGGTCGAGCGCGAGCGTCCCGGCGAGGGATGCCTCGTCCACGATCACGAGCTGCCCGGCGGTGAACCCGGTGCCGTGGTCGCGGTGGGTCTGCCACCACTTCGCGGTGTTCTCCGTCGGGATGCCGAGGTCACCGGCCAGCACCTCGGCCGCGACCGCGGACGGTGCCAGACCGACGACCGCGCCGCGCCCGTGCTCGGCCTCCCACGCACGCCGCAGCGCGCGCAGCGCGGTGGTCTTCCCCGCCCCCGCAGGGCCGACGAGCAGGTCGAGTACCCGACCCGACGACGCAATCGCTGCGAGCGCGGCGCGCTGGTCGTCGCCGAGCGTGCGCCCACGGTGGGGTTGCAGCGCGTGCGCGATGGTTGCGTCGGCCAGGCGCGGTGCAACCTGCTCGCGGGAGCGTGCAAGCAGACGGTCCTCGGCGGCGAGCACCGCGGCACCGCTGTAGCGGGCGGTGTTGCGGGGGCGGAACATGCTCGTCCCGTCCGCGCGCTGGAACGCGGCGGGGCTGGAGGCCAGCTCGGGCGGCGTGAGCCGGATGGACGCCTGCTCCGCGGCGTCGGTGACCATCCCCGTGATCGCCTCGCGGTCCTCGGTGGCGGTGAAGCGCCAGCCCATCGTCTGGCGTGCGGCCTCGGCGTAGAGATTCCAGTGGCTCCACGTCGTGCGCTTCTCGGCAACCGCGGCGACCACCGACGCGCCGAGCCTGGCGATCCGCTCCAGCGGCACATCCTCCGCGCGCAGGAGCTTCGCGGGCTCGACCGCGACGGCTTCTCGCGCCCATTCGGTTGCGTCCCGGCCCAGCAGTCGGCTCGCTCGGGTGCGCCACTCCTGGGCGAGGTCGGCGAGTGGGCGGACTTCCTTGTCGGGCCGGGTTGCCAGCGTCGCCTGCTGCCGCAGCCGGATGATCGTCTCCCGCGACGGCGCGTGCCCGTGCGCGATCTCGTACTCGGCGATCAGGCGGTCCTTCTCGATGTCGATGTGCCGGGACCGGGACGAGAACTCCGCGACCAACTCCTCCGGCACCGTGGCGACCGCCCACACCGGATTGCGGTCAGCTCCCCGCTCGCGCCGCTCCCAACCCACGCCGAGCGCGCGGGTGAGGTGGTCGGCGAAGACCGCGTTGTGCAGCTCGCTCAGCGCCACGGTCGCCGCGTGCAGCGGCCGGCTGTCCAGCGACCGCCACTTGCCGTCGAACACAGTGCGCACCTTGTTGCTCACCACTACATGCGTGTGCAACTGCGGATCACCCGCCCGCGAATCGAAATGATCGAACGCCGTGGCGATCAGCCCCGTCACTTCGACCTGCGCAACAGCGCCGTCGCGGGTGGTTGCGCCCGAGCGTGTCGCCGCAACCTCCCGCTCCATGAACGCAACGACCTCTGCAACGGCCGCATGGTGCGCCCCTGCGAACTGCGCCTGAGTCGCTGCGTCCGCAAGACCCCACAGCACCGACGCGGACTTCGGCAGTGAGAACGTGAAGTCAAACCCCGCGACCGCCCGCCGCGACCTGCGCGCCGATTCCTCGGTCTCGATCACCGCGACTGCCTCGGCGCGATCCGCCGCGCCCAGCGCCGGATCGAGCCGGGAGAGCCGCGTGGCGATCCGATCCTCAACGGCCGGGAACACCGGGTACGCCTTCCCCATCGGATCGCCCGTCACCGGGTCAAGGCCCATACCCAGCAGGAGCTGGAGCTGCGCCTCGGACACCTGCGCACCTTCGTGGATCTCGCCGTTCCCGAGCGCGGCAAGGCCGCCGCCCATCCAGCAGCCGGGTGGAGTGCCCTGCTCTGCGTAGTAACGGGTCAGCGGAGTCGAGAGCGCCCGCTCGCCGTCGGCGGATGCCACGGTGCGCAGCAGGTACTTGTAGCCGTCCCCCGCATCCATGACCCGCATCGAAACCGACACCCGGCACCGCCTCTCTCGTCAAAGAAGAGGTGAGCCGCTGAGCCCGCCGTCAGGCGGGGTCAGCCTCGATGTGCCAGACGTGTACCGGTCATGGCGGGCTTCCGAGGTCAGACAAGGCGGGCGCGGACGACGGCGATGTCGCGCTCATGATCGCGCACGATCCTGTCGGCCTTGGTCGTGAACTCCGACTTGTGGATCACGACGAGCCGGATACCCTGCTGCGGCAGGATCTCCGCCTTTCGCTGGTCGTAGAGCCGCCGCTGCTCGCCACGAGGCACACCGGAGACGGTCGCGCGACGGTCGAACAGCGGGACGGCCACGGTGTATTGCTTCTCCTGGAACTCGACGACGAGCCCCAGCGCAGGCCAATACCCGTCGACGGGGAGCCTGCGAGCCCGTCCGGTCGTCGGCGACACGTCACCGACAAGCCACAGGAACGTCGCCTGTCGCTCCCCGCGGACCCCGATCACCTCGTCGCAGAGGTCGAGAACATAGTTGACTTTGTCAACCTGATCTGGCCCCGGGGTGACGTTTTGAAGTGGCCCCGTCGAGGCGTCGGTTCGATGTGGGGCGCTGTCTGCTGTCAGGCGCAGCAGGAGGTGGGGAGTTCGTTGCGGAAGAGGTTCGCGGTGAGGCGGATGCCTTCGGCCATGGTGAGGTACGGGGCCCACGTGTCGGCGAGTTGGGTGACGGTGAATCCGGCTTTAATGGCGTAGGTCGCGGCGAGCATCATCTCGCCGGCGGTTTCGGCGAGGGCATGGACGCCGAGGACTTTGCCGGTGTCCGCGTCGGCGACGATCTTGATGCCGCCGCGGGTGTTGTGGTTCGTGATGGCTCGGGGCACATCGGACAGCCTCAGGTATCGGCAGGCGCACCGGTATCCGGCGGCGATGGCTTCGGCTTCGGTGATGCCGGCGGAGCCGAGCTGCGGCGCGGTGAACAGGACGGAGGGCAGCCCGGTGTAGTCGACCTGTTCGTGGTGGCCGAGGGCGTTGCGGGCTGCGATCTTCCCGGCCATCGCGGCGACGTACACGTACTGGGGCACGTCGGTGACGTCGCCGGCGGCGAACACGACCGGGTTCGTGGTCCGCTGCTGCTCGTCGACGATGATGAAGCCGCGGTCGTCGGTCGCGACGCCCGCCGCGGCGAGGTCGAGCCCGTTGGCGCGTGGTGTGCGTCCGGTGGCGATGAGGACGCGTTCTCCGGTGACCGCCTTGCCGGTGCGGGTGCGCACCCGCACCACGCCGTCGTCCTGGATGATCGTGGCGGCGCGGTCGCCTACGACGGTGATTCCCTCGGAGAGGAAGGCCTTGCGGAGTTCGGAGGAGAGTTCGGGCTCGGCGTGCGGGGCGAGCCGGCCAATGATGGTGACGGCCACGCCGAGGCGGGCGAAGAGCTGGGCTTGTTCGAGGCCGACGAAGCCGCCGCCGATCACTACGAGCGAGGCGGGCAACTCGGTGAGTTCCATTGCCGTGGTCGAGGTGAGGTAGTCGACGTGCTCAAGCCCGGGGATGGCCGGGACGTGCGGTTCGGCGCCGATGGCGACGAGATACGACCTGGCACGAACCGGTCGTTCGTCGATGAGGAGGGTTGCCGGGTCGGTGAATGTGGCGGCGCCGGGGAGGATGTCGAACCCGTAGGCGGCGGCGATGTCGGCGTACTTGGTCTGGCGGAGCATGCCGACGAGGTCATCCTTCTGCCGCACGAGGGCGCCGAGGTCGACAGTGCCGGCGGACGTGGGGGCGCCGGGGAACGGGTTCGCGAGGGCGGCGTGGCGGGTGTGCGCGGCGGCGAGGAGCGTCTTCGAGGGCACACAGCCGACGTTCACGCACGTACCGCCGAGGGTGCCGCGTTCGATGGCGACCACGCTGGCCCCTTCGAGTCGGGCGTGGATCGCGGCGGACATCGCCGCCCCGCCCGTGCCGATCACCGCAAGATCGAACTCGCTGTGCTGCGTCATGATGCCTCCTCGGGTGAACCGGGCCGCTTGCGCGGTCACATCCGTCAGAATGGACCTTCAAGCATGCTTGAAGGTCAAGCCCGTTGGTGGAGGTGTCACAATGCGGATCGGAGAGCTCGCGGAGAAGGCGAGGACGAGGCCGTCGACGCTGCGGTACTACGAGGAGCGCGGACTGCTGCCGCCGCCGGAGCGCACACCGGCCGGGTACCGCAGCTATGGCGACGAGACGGTGCAACGGCTCGCGTTCATCGGCCGGGCCCGCGCGGCGGGCCTCACCCTTGCGCAGGCCGCGGAGATCCTCGATGTTCGCGACGCGGGCCGTTCGCCGTGCGCGCATGTGCGGGACCTCCTTGACCGCCGACTCGTGGAGATCGACGAGCAGCTCGAGCAGCTGCACGCCCTGCGAGGGAGCATTGCCGAGCTTCGAGCGCACGCGGCCGCTACGGCGTCCGAAGCCTGCACACCGGAGTCCATCTGCCGCTACCTCTGAATGGCTTTCGGATCGCTACTGCCGCTGACGGGTGTAGTTGAGGCGATAGGAGGTGGTGCCGGTTTCGATGATGGTGCCGTTGAACGTGAGCCGGTCCACGATCGCCGCGCACAGGCGCGGGTCGGTGAAGGTCTTCGTCCAAGCGCTGATTGACTCGTTGGATGCAATCGCGACGGAGTTCTTCTCTTCGCGCTCGGTGAGGACCTGGAACAGGAGTTCCGCGCCGCGCCGGTCGAGTTCCATGTAGCCGAGCTCGTCGATCAGGAGCAGGTCGACGCGGCCGTACCGGTTGATGGTACGGGTGAGCTGTTTCTCGTCGGCGGCTTCGACGAGCTCGTTCACGAGCTTCGTGGCGAGGGTGTATCGGACGCGGAAGCCTTTCTCAGCTGCGGCGGTGCCCAGGCCGATGAGCAGGTGCGACTTCCCGGTGCCGGAGTCCCCGATCAAGCAGAGCGGGTCGCCGCGGCGGATCCAGTCCCCGTTCGCGAGGGTATGGATCGTCGCCGGGTTGATGTTCGGATTCGCGTCGTAGTCGAAGTCGCCGAGCCATTTGTTCCTCGGGAACCCGGCTGCGGACACGCGGCGGACCACGGACCTTCGGTCCCGGTCGTCGCACTCGGCGAGGAGGAGTTCGGCGTGGAAGCCTTGGTAGGTCAGCTGCTCGCGTTCCGCGGCCGTGATCGCTTCGTGCATCACGGCCCGCATGGTGGGTAGGCGGAGCCTGCGGCAGGCTTGGTCAACGGCGGCCGCGGCGGCTTCTTCGGTCAGCCCGCGCTGTCGACGCAGGGTCGTGGTGACGTTGGTGGGAGTGGTCATGTTCCGGTGATTCCTTCTCTCTTATCGGTGACCGGCGGTTCCGGTTCGGGACGTCGGCTGAGGAGTTCGTCGTAGTGGGCGACGGATGGCAGCGGCCGCCGGTCGGCTGGGAGTCCGGCGATCACCGCGGCCGGATCCGCGAGGCGACGCTGGGTGAGGCTGAAAACTCGCTGCACATCACGTCGCGGTTGTTCAACGCGATGACGGTCTGACTCGGGCCCGGCCGCGTGCAGGCGGGCTTCGACCGCGACGACGTCGGCAGACACCGCCCCGACCGTGAGCGCGGCACGGATCCCTGCGATCACGTCAACGGTTCGCATGGTCCTGTGGAGCAGGAGCACGTCGATCAGCGCCCTTGTGCCGGCGCTGTCGCCGTCGACCTTCCGCGCTTGCTGCCAGAACGCGTCATGCGTTGTCGTGAACACGCCGGCTTCGCGTGCACGGGCCAGCGCGGTGGATCCGGGCAACGCGCCGGGCTTGCGTCTGAGGACCTCGAGGTAGTGGTCGAGGTTGATCGATTCGCCGCCGCGGGCCACGACCCGCTCGTGCCGAGCGACCTCGGCGTGGCCATCGAACACCACAAGTTCAGACGCCCGCAACGAGACGCGCACCTTTCGCCCGATCAGACGGGCGGGCACGGAGTACCTCGCCATCCGCACGGTGATCAGGCTCGAACGGTCTACCCGCGGGTAGAGCACCAGGCCAGGGTCGAACAGCTCGCCTGGCAATGACGCAAGGCGTGCTTGTTCGTCGGTGAAGTCTTGCCCGACAGTGCGGATCCGGGTGTTGATACGCCGCTCGTTGTCGCGCGCGTCCCACCGGCGGATCTGCTCGTTCAACTCGGCGAGCGAGTCGATGACCGGCATCGGAGAAAGCCAGGTGCGACGAAACCGACCGACTTCGCCTTCGACGCCGCCCTTCTCATGGGCGCCATCGATCCCGGGCTGGCAGTAGAACGAGTCGAACCCGTAATGCGAGCGGAACAGCACCCACCGGTCGTTCTCTATCCGACTACGGCCCTTCCCGTACAGCACCGTCTGCACCGCGGCCGTGAGGTTGTCATATCGGATGTGCAGGGTCGGGATCCCACCGATCTCGTCGAACGCGTCGATGTGTCCCTCGAGGAACGCTTCCTGCGATTGCGTCGAGTACACCCGGTGCACCGCCTTCCCCGAGTGCGAGAGCCGGAACGTGAACATGTGGCACTTCGTCTTCACCCCGGCCAGGATCACCCAGACCTCGCCGAAATCGACTTCGGCTTCCTCACCAGGTGCGTGCTCCTGCGGGACGAACACCTCGACGCGGCGCCCGGCGGCGGCGTCGATCTGAGCACGACGTACGCGCACGTAGTCGCGGACCGTCGAGTAGGACAGTCCCGTCGCTTCGTGCTCGTCGACCAGCCGCGCGAGAACCCTTGTCGCCGTGTGCCGCTGCTTGCGAGGAGCGTCCAGATCCTGCGTGAGCATCGCGTCGATCACCGCCTTGTACGGCCCCAGCCGAGGCGACATCCGAGTCGGAGTCTTCCGCTGCGGCGGAACCGGCGACGCCAGCGCCTGCCGCACCGTGCGACGGTGCACCCCGAACCTGTCTGCCAACGCGCGCACCGATAGCCCGTCAACGCGCGAGGCACGCCGGATATCCGCGAACAATTCCACTTTCGACCCCTGCCGGGCCCGCTCATCCTGAAGCAACACGAAACACACGCTCGGGTGGGGCCAGATCAAACCGTCAGAACCGCCCCGGCAAGTCAGAAAGTGGGGCCACTCCTAGCCGTCACCCCGGGGCCAAAACAGACTGACAGAGCCACATAGTGCTCATCACTGTCGGCGCGCTTGCCCACGATGCCTACAGGTACTCGATGACGGCGACCGCACGGTAGCTCGTGGCGAACTCGCTGTAGGACGTGATCGACAGGGAGATGATCTTGTGCTCCGGCTTCTGCGACAACTCTGCGAGGAGTGCGTCGCGGATCGACCCGCTGAGCCTGTCGAAGATGTCGATTTCAACGATCTCCTGGCGTGAGGTCAGCCCCGTGGGGATGTCGGTCATTCGATTGCTTCACTCCCCGACTCGACCTCGACCGCCTGATCCTCCGCAGAGACTTCTTCGACAGGCTCGCCCATCATCATGCGGTAGTGACCGATCTGCCCCTGCTCCTCGAAGATGCGGCGGAACACACGGAGGTTGGCCTCTACGGTGCTCGGCGTCGGCGAGTAGTCGAGGTCATCGAAGATCGAGTGGGAGCCAGCATTGACCCAGGTGAAGAGCGAGCGACAGATGACTTGCTCGTCTCCCTCGAACTTGGCAATGATGGCGGGATCGTCGACACCGCCGAGCACTTTGAAGTAGGTCTCCAGGATGCGACGCAAGGTGTTCTGGAGGCCGACTGCGCTCTCCGAGGGACGCTCGGCCGACCTCTTGACCTCGTCCCACAGGGCACCGTAGGCGGTTTGGATCGGGTTGTCGTCGCGTAGCTCGACTTCGCTCGACTGCCCGCTTCGCTTCCGCACGACACCGTACTTCCAAGACCCGAGCTTCGGGCCGCCGTGCGGGCGATAGGTCACGTCCTTGTGGAAGTGAGCGTTGTGCGTCATGAGCAGGAGCTGCCGCACTCGGCCTGTGCCTGCTGCGACATCCTCGACGAGCCTGCGGACAAGGGTGGAGACGGCGTACAGCACATCGCTGTCGAGGCTTGATATCGGGTCGTCGATCACCGCCAGGAGATCATTCGGCTCGGCTTCATCCTGCGGCGAGCCATGTAGCGACTGAGCGAAATAGAGGAAGGTGATGAATGTCCGCTCGCCTTCGCTGAGGGTCTCCGTTGCGACGTCGCCGTTCGAGCGGACGAGGGTGTAACCGTCCTGAACTGCTGTCGACTCCGCCAGTGAGAAGGAATGGAAGCCGACGGAATCCAAGAGGCGGTTGATGCGGTCGATGATCGGCTTGCTTGATGTGACCTTCGCCTGAAGCTCGCGGAGGCGCGACTCTTTGGCGCGGATGTCCGCCGTCGCCGACACGATCTGCCCTTCGATGCTTTCCTTCCCCGTCAGGTGACCAGGCATCGCTCCCTCATAGCGGGCGAGTTCGGCGACGAGGGTCACCCGGGCGAACACGACCCAGCAGCGGTCGAGAAGCGACTTCCTCGCGGCTGATCGGTTCCTGAGGAGTAGGTTGAAGCCCTGGATTGCCGTGTTGGCCTCCCGAACAACGGCGTTGACGCCTTCTACCTGCGGCGAGGGATCGGGCACCGAGAGGATGCTCGACGGCCCGGACAGTTTTGCGCTCAGCTGTGCTCGGGTCTCAGCGATCACCAGCTCCAGCGCAGCACGCGCGGTCGCTAGCCGTTCGGCATTGAGGTGCTCGGCGACGCCCGGCTTCGCTGGCAGATCATCGAGATAGGTCGTCCACTGCTGCTCCCAGGACTCGAAGTGCTGGTTGAGGGCCGACAGTTGTTCCATCTGCTCGACGTAGGTCCGGTCGAAGTACGCCTCCAATTGCTCACCGAGGTCGGATGGAACGGTCTGCTGGCAGAACGGGCAGACACCGTTCGCGTGTTCGAGATGGGTACGACCATGCTGAACCCAGTCGGCGTTGCCGAGCTGCTGGATAAGAGGCGCGAGGCGCACATCCCCGCTACCCACGACTGCCGCGCCCAAGAGAGAGTGGCCCGGCGCGTCTTCGATCTTGATGTCGCGTCCAAGCGGCAGCTCCAGGAGCGGTTGCGCATCTTCCGCGAGAACTGCTGCTGCCTCGGAGGTAAGCGCCGTGAAGTCCTCGGAGGCAGAGAGGTTCGCCGCCGCGACTTCGAGCAGTCGGTCCAGAAGCCGATCTTTGCTGTTGTTGTACCCCGTGAACATCTCACGCAGTTCTGCAGGGACGTCATTGCGCTTCGCCCACGCCGCCTCCTTCAGCGCGGTACGGACACCATCGATCTCACCGTTCTTCGCGTCCAACGAGGCGCGGAGTCCCGCAAGGCCTTCTTTGGCAGCGGCGATGGAACCACTCGGTCCTGTCAGCGATTCGATCTCGGTCTGGATCTCAGCGTTCGTCTCGCCCAGGAGGAACACGCCAGCCAGGTGGCCTGCGGGCGTGAGCGTCGCATTGACGTAGTCGCGGTTGTAGACCTTGATGCCGAGCACGCTGGTCGCTGGGTTCCACTCCAAGGTGGTTCCCGTGAACCGCGTCGAGTCGGCCAAGGCGCGGCTGATCGTCGTCTTGCCGGAGCCGTTGGACCCGAAGAAGAAGTTCACCGGCTTGAGCGGGCCGATGTCTGTACCGGATGCCGGGTCGAAGGCGGGGGCACCGCGCAGCCGAAGGTACTGAAGCATCGCTGCTGAACCGCCTTATGCCTTCGAGCCCGAGGGCTTGTTGTCGGCGCGCGCGTCGATGACGACGATGGACTTCTCGCCGCGGAGATCCAGCTCCTTCAGGACGGAATCGACCTTCGCCACGTCCGCCTCCGTGTAGCAGACGATCATCTTGACCGAGCTGCGCGTGCCGTTCGCCTTCTCGTAGACCTCGACCTGGTTCTGGAGGTTCCGCTTCAGTTGGCTGTTGCTGGCGAGCTTGATCTCGATCAGCGACTTGTCGACGGCTCCTTTGCTCACTTTGAAGTCCACGGGACCGCGCCCGTTGTTGACCTCGCGGTTCACGTCGAACTCGCTGCCGAAGAAAATGAGGCCGAAGAAGAGCTGGACCTCCTTCTCCGTGGCGAGGGGGCGTTCCTGGCCGGGCTTGTTGAGGAGCCGGTGGCCGTCCTGGTTCTCGACGTACTTCTTGAATCCGTTGGCGCGGGTCAGCGCCTCGTCGTAGCTGGTGACCGGCGTCAGGTACAGCGAGGTGTTGGTGCGGATGTCTTCGACGACTTTCTGCACCATCTGCACGAGGATCTCGAAGACCTCCTGCCGCCGTCTTGCGCTGAGGCCGACTGCCTGCTCCCCGGTTTCCTCCTTCTGGCGGATGTAGTAGTCGATGACCTCGGGAAACTGGAGGATCGCCGCAGCCGCCAGGTCCGAGTACTCCTTCTTGGTGGGCTTGTCGCTCAGCTTCTTGAAGAGGTAGTTGTTGACCTGCGCGCGAAGCTGGTCATCTTCGATGGCGTCGGGGATGCTGCTGAATTCGCGCACCAGGTCGGAACGACTGATCCAGGTGTCGTCCTTGGTGAGCATGTCGGCCGGGGTGAGCAGAACGTAGTCCCCGCGGAGCGCGGGCAGTTCGTATTGGCGCGATTCCCAGATCTCGGTCTCGTAGTTGAAGACCGCGCGGGCGACCGAGAATGTGCCGCGCCGGTCGGCCGACAGATGCGCCTGAGCGAACGCCTGCGTGTACTCCAGCAGGTAACCCTTGATGAGGTTCGTGGTGAAGTCGCTGATGTTGTCGCGCCCGACGCCTTCTTTGATGAGCGCGAGCTTCTCCAGGTGGGCACCCTTGGTGATCGACTCCGACCCGAACCCTTTCAGGATCGAGCCGAGAGAGCTGTGCAGTGCGCGGGCGAAGTCCTTGCCGAGTCCACTCCCCGAGTTGCCGAGGACGGTGAATCCGAGCCAGTTCTGCTTCACCTCCTGGAACATGTACCAGGCCTTGATGAGCCCCGGATCGAGATCGGGGATGGCCCGGTCGCGGAGGAATACGAGGTAGCGGATCATTCCGTCGTGGAGATCGCGGTACTCCTGCTTCTTGCTGTTGAAGAGCAGGAAGGGGTCGACGAAGAGTGGTAGGTCGGAGGCGAGGCTGACATCGAACGCGCCGTAGTCCTCCAGCACCTTAGGCGATACCCCGAAGTGCTGGGAGAAGTACAGCTCGATGACCATCCGGCTCACGCTCCAACGAGTTGCAGCAGATGGTCGTAACTCGTCACGCCGTGGTACCTGACGCCCGGCGTACCGGCTACCTGGTCGAGCTTCTCGAAGAGCTTGTTGGCGCAGTCGATCTTCGCCTTCTCAGCGCCGCGCAGTTCGAGCGATGAAAGGGAGAACTTCGTTTCGGCGACGAAGTAGACGTGCTTGACTGCCCCTTCCTGGAAGGCGATTGCCCAATCAGGGTTGTAATCATCGAGCGGAGTCGGAATCTTGAAGCCGCGCGGGAGCTTCGTGAAGACGGATACCTCTTCGCTGATATCGAGTGCCGCACCGAACTCACGCTCGACCTGCGAGTCGTCGAGGACGTACTCGTAGACGTTCTTGTTCGGAGTATGCACGGCCTTCGAGAGATCCTGTGCGGTCTGATTCTCGGTGAAGGGCACCGGCCTTCGGGCCTCAGCGATGCCGAGTGGCAGAGCCAGGTCACCTCACGGCGACGCGACCTGATCGGCGCGCTCGCCGAGACCGTCCTCGACCGCGGCCTCACCCCGCTGGAGCACACCGCCGTCGACATCGCGCTCGCCGATGCGGTGCGCTCGGCCGATGTGCCGATCCTTCCGATGGTGGTCGACCGCATCCTCGCTCCGAACGCCGAGAACGACGATGGCAGGCTCGCCGAGGACGGCCGACTCGTCGGACACGCGCTTCGGAGACTCGTGGCCGGTGACTTGGCGGGACTGTTCGACGGCCCGAGCACCGTGCGCTTCGACCCGTCGCTGCCGATGGTGTCGCTAGACCTGTCGCGGGTTGCGGAGAACTCGACGCTCATCTCCGTGCTCATGACGTGTTCGTCGGCGTGGATGGAGTCGGCGCTGCTCGACCCGGCGGGCGGCCCGCGCTGGGTCGTGTACGACGAGGCGTGGCGGCTCATGTCGCATCCGGCGCTGCTGCGCCGGATGGATGCACAGTGGCGGCTCGCGCGGCACTACGGCATCGCCAACCTGCTCATTTTCCACAAGCTCAGCGACCTCGACAACGTAGGCGACCAGGGCTCGGCGATGCGCGCACTCGCCTCGTCCCTGCTCGCCAACGCCGAGACACGGGTGATCTACAGGCAGGAGAGCGATCAGCTCGGAGCGACTGCGCAGGCCCTCGGACTCACCGGAACTGAGCAGGGATTGCTGCCCGGCCTCGGCACCGGGCAGGGGCTCTGGAGGATCAAGAACCGCTCGTTCGTCGTCCAGCACCAGCTCCACCCTGCCGAACTTGCGATGTACGAGACAGGTCAGAAGGCCAGAGGAGCGTGAAATGTCCATCACCCTTTCGCGGCGACGCCGCGCTCGCTCAGAGAGCGCCGAGCAGGAGGACTCAGCCAACGTGCCGCCCGTGCTGCCGGTCGTGACGATGACCGTGCAGGCGGACGCGACGCTGCGCGTCGTGGTCGACGGGAAGCTGTTCGGTCCGCCGACGTTCGCTCCGCCGTGGCAGCGGCACTCGTTCGCGCAGATCATCAGCGAAGTGATCGAGCAGCGCCGCTCCCCAGTCCGCGTCGTGGTGCACGAACTCGATGGCACCATCTACACGGATATCGTGACCGCTCCACTGCACCCCGTGTCCCTCGACCAGTCCCCGCCCGCAGGACCGCGGGCCTCGGTCGAGGATGGCGACTCCGCGCGGGATGCGACGGAGCCTTCGCACCCGCGCGCACTCCAGAATGGCGAGGGCTTCGTACCAGGCGAGGATGTGGCCGTAGCGGTCATCGTCCGGCACGCCGCGGCAAGCGGCGACGGAGCGGCAAGGGCTCAGATCGAGCCGGGTCTGCTCGATCTGAGCCCCACGCACGAGGTCATCCTGCTCGGCCGCGTCTCGGGCACCTGCGTCATCGGACACCCGGCATGACCAGTTCGTCACCGCGAGCCAGGGCGTTCGGCGACGAGCTGACGAACCTCGCCCTCGGCGCGCTCATCGGTGCGATGCTGCTGGCCGGTGCGCTGCGCTTGGCCGGGAGCATCGCTGCGTTCGTCACAGTTGCGCCCCAGCCTGCGGCAGGTCTCGAAGCGGGAGTCGGCGTGGTCTTCCACCCCGATGACCCCGGCTCGGCACTCGGCTCCGCGTCACTCAGCCCGGTCGCCTACTGGATCACCGTCGCACTCCTGCTCACTGCCGTCGGAACGGCGACGTGGTTCATCTGGCGATGGGTGCGCGAGCTGGGCAAGCGGACCAAGGCCGACCCGAACCGGATCGAGGGAATCGCCGAGGGGCGCGATGTGCAGCGGGCCGCATCCGAACGCGACCTCCTGCGTCGAGCGAAGACCCTGCGCCCCTCGCTCACCGACCCGAAACCCGAGCAGGTCGGCTACCTCCTCGGCACTTCGCGCGGCAAGCGCGTGTGGACATCCGTGGAGGACTCGATCCTGCTGATCGGCCCGCCGAGATCCGGCAAGGGCGCGAACATCGTCATCAACACCATCCTCGACGCGCCCGGTGCGGTCATCACGACCTCGACCCGGCCAGACAACCTCACGGCGACGCTCCGCGCCCGCCAGTCGCACGGCGGCCCAGTCTCCGTGTTCGATCCCCAGCACCTCGCCGAGGGCGTGCCCGCGGGTCTGCGGTGGTCACCGATCCGCGGGTGCGAGGTGCCCCTGACCGCGATGATCCGCGGCACAGGTCTCGCCGCGGGAACCGGGCTCTCCGGCCCCTCTGTCGAGAACGGCGGATTCTGGGAAGGCAAGACGCGCACGGCGCTACAGGCGCTTCTGCACGCCGCGGCGCTCGATCACCGGCAACCCGCCGAGCTATTCCGCTGGACGCTCGACCCTGCGGCTGCGGCGGATGCCGTCTCCATTCTCGCGTCGCACCCCCACGCCGCGACCGGATGGGCCGAGTCGCTCGACGGGATGCTGCAATCCGACCCTCGCACCCGCGACTCCATTTGGCAGGGCGTCTCGCTCTCCCTCGCCTCGCTCGCCGACCCACGGGTGCTGGAGGCGGTCAGCCCCAGCGAGGACGAGCAGTTCGACCCCGAGGCGTTCCTGCGCGGGTCCGGCACGCTTTACCTGCTGGCGACAGGAGCCGGAGCGGGGGCGTCCTCGTCGCTCGTCGCGGCGTTCATCGAAGACCTCGTAGAGACGGCTCGGCGCATCGCCGCGCGCTCGCCGGGCGCGCGGCTCGATCCGCCTGTGCTGCTCGCGCTCGACGAGATCGGGAACCTCGCGCCTCTGCCTTCGCTTCCGGTCCTCATGGCGGAGGGCGGCGGCACCGGGCTCACGGTGATGCCCGTGTTCCAGTCGCTCGCCCAGGCGCGAGGTCGTTGGGGCGACGACGCCGCGACCGCGATGTGGGATGCGAGCATCACCAAGATCGTCCTCGGCGGCGGGACGGACACACGGCACCTCCAGGACATCTCCACACTGATCGGCGAACGCGACGAGACGACTGACTCCGTGACCATCGGGGAGCGCGGCTTGCGCTCGAACCAACGCTCGATCCGCCGCGTCCCGATCATGAAGGTCGAAGACATCCGCACCCTGCCCCAGTGCACCTCGCTCGTGTTGCTGCGCTCCGCGCCGCCGATCATCACGACCATGCGTTACTGGCTCCATCGGCCGGAAGCCGAGACGCTGCTCGCCCAGCGCGCCGAGGTCGAGGCGATCATGCGGCCGGGCACCGCAGGGATAGGTGAGGCAACAGTCACCGACGACTGACTGTGAGGAGGCTAGATCGGCCAGTCTTTGTGCAGCTGCGAGCCGATACCAAGCGAACTCAGGTCCGCGGTAACGGCAAGCCACAAGTCATTGAAGATCTGGTCGGCGTCGCCCGTCCAGTCGTTTGGAATCGGGGTCGGCGAATCGACGGTATACGAGACGACGTATCCCGGAGCCGAGTAGTCGTCCCAAGTCAGCGAGACGTTGAGCCTCGCGTTCTCCAGTTTCACGTCGTCATCACCGTCGCCGAATCTGTCGGCGACGTACTCATAGTCGTATGAGAACTGGTAGGAGTCATCCTGCTTCATCGAACGCAGGTACTCGTCTTCATCCTCGAACTCTTCGCCGGTCGAGTTGTTCACGAACGACACTGGACGACCTACCTCTCGCGTTTGTAGGGACCGCTCAGAAATGTCCATCTTCGCAGCGGCAGGACGCGGAAGTGACAGGCGGAATGTCCTCGAAAGCCGCCGCGAGCATGCTTCTAGATGTCTTTCGGAGTCGATCTGTGCTCGTCGGGCTGATGACTCGACCTTCTGCCCTTCGACTGCGAGACGTAGAGGAGTATGCCGAGGGCGACGCCGACACCGAGGATGACGTCGGCAAGGTTGCCGATGAACAGGTTGCCGTAGGCGAGGAAGTCGGTGACGTGGCCGCGACCGAATCCGGGTGGGGCGAGCAGGCGGTCCAGGAGGTTGCCGACCGCGCCGCCCCATAGCAGGCCAATCGCGACCGCCCACCCGGCGGTGCGGGCGCGCGTGGCGGCGATGAGCAGAGCCACGGATGCCGCGGCCGCGATGATGGTGAGCAGCCAGGTTGAGCCGGATCCGAGGGACATGACGGTGCCGGGGTTGAACGCGAGCTGCAAGCCGAGCCAGTCTCCGAGGAGTGGGATGCGGGCTTGTTCGCTGAGCCGTGAAAGGGCGAGTGCTTTGGTTCCCTGGTCGATCAGCACCGCCCCGGCAGCGACGGCGCACGCGATCAGGAATAGACGTGGTCGGACGCGCGAGCCAATAGGGCCGGCGGAATTCATTTTCACGGCATCCGCCCTTCCCTGCGCGAGGCCATGAACGAGACCGGTCATGCCTTCGTGCGCCGCGCCGCGCGGAGCCCGTTGAGGATCACAATGACCTCCGCGACTTCGTGCACCAGCACCACGGCGGCGAGGCCCAGAATGCCGGTGATCGCCAGCGGCAGCAGGATTGCGATGATCGCGATGGACAGCACAACGTTCTGGTTGATGATGCTGCGGCCGCGACGGGCGTGAGCGAGAGCCTGCGGGATGAGACGCAGGTCGTGGCCGGTGAACGCGACGTCGGCGGACTCGATCGCAGCATCCGCGCCCTTGGCCCCCATCGCGATCCCCAGGTCCGCGGCCGCGAGAGCGGGGGCGTCGTTGATGCCGTCCCCGATCATCGCGGTGGGCTGCGACTTCGACATTTCCGCGACAGCGGCGGCCTTGTCCTCGGGACGCAGTTCGGCGCGCACGTCGCTGATGCCGGCCTGTACGGCGAGGGCCGCGGCGGTGCGGGCATTGTCGCCGGTGAGCATCGTCACCCCGATCCCGCGCCGGTTCAGCGTGGCGATGACCTCAGGAACCTCAGGACGCAGCTCGTCCCGCACCCCGATCGCGCCGACTGGCTGGTCGTTGCGGTGGATGATGACAACGGTCATCCCCTCGGACTCCATCGCCTGCACTTCGTCGGCCAGCGTGCCAGCGTCTAGCCAACGTGGACTCCCTACGGCGAGACGAGCTCCGTCGAGGGTGCCGACAATGCCGTGGCCGGCGGTCTCGCGGACGTCTGTAGCGGCCGGAGCGCCGGGAACCGCGTTGGTGATCGCTGCGGCGAGGGGATGCGTGCTGTGGCCTTCCAGGCTCGCTGCCCATGCCAGCACACCATCCTGGGTCGCGCCGGTGGTGACGACATGGGTAACAGTGGGCTTGTTGCGGGTCAGAGTGCCGGTCTTGTCGACGGCGAGGTGGCGGATGCCACCGAATCGCTCGAACGCGGCACCGGACTTCACAACCACACCGAACTTTGACGCGGCGCCGATGGCAGATACGACGGTGACCGGGACAGCGATCGCCAGAGCACACGGCGACGCTGCGACCAGCACGACCAGAGCACGGGTGATCCACACCCCGGGGTCGCCGCTCAGCAGCGACCCGAGCACGCCGACCAGCACGGCGAGGATCATCACGCCGGGAACGAGGGGGCGGGCGATGCGGTCGGCCAGGCGGGCGCGGTCGCCCTTCTCGGCCTGCGCCTGCTCGACCAGTTCCACAATCGTGGTGAGCGAGTTGTCGGTGCCAGCGGCGGTGGCCTCGACCTCGAGGACGCCGGTGGTGTTGATCGACCCGGCCGACACGTCAATGCCGGGCTCGACCTCGACCGGGATCGACTCGCCTGTGATCGCGGACGTGTCCAGGCTGCTCCGCCCGGCACGCACGATGCCGTCTGTCGCGATCCGTTCGCCCGGCCGGACAACGAGCACATCGCCGACACGCAGCTCCTTCGCCTCCACCTCCGTGGTGGCGTCGCCGCCCTTGACGAGTGCGGTGTCGGGCACGAGCTTCAACAGTGCCCGCAGCCCTGCGCGGGCGCGGTCCATGGCCTTGTCTTCCAGCGCCTCCGCGATGGAGTACAAGAACGCGAGTGCGGCGGCCTCCTCGACGTAGCCGAGGATCACCGCCCCGGTGGCGCTGATCGTCATGAGCAGGCCGATACCGAGCTTGCCCTTGGTGAACAGTTTGCGCAGCGCGCCCGGCACGAACGTGTACGCGCCCAGCAGCAGACCGATCCAGAACAACACCAGACCCGCGGTCTCCGCGCCGGTCCACTCGCACACCAGACCGGCGGCGAACGCGACGCCGGAGGCGATCGGGATCAGAACGCTCGGGCTCCGATACCACGGCCGGTGATCGTCATCATCGTCGTCGAGGTCGACGTGTTCGGCTTGCGAGCCCGTGACCGCGCTCACGCCCGAACCTCCCCCGCCACGCAGCCCTCGACCCCGCAGTCCGGGTCCATGCATGGCACGCTCTCGTCGACCGCGAGCGTCACATCAACCAGCGCCGTCAGCGCGCGCGCGAGGTGCGGGTCTGCGACCTCGTACCGGGTCTGCCGGCCCTCGGGCTCAGCCACCACGATCCCGCACCCGCGCAGACACGTCAGATGGTTCGACACGTTCGAGCGGGACAGCCCCAAATCACGAGACAGCACCGCCGGATAACTCGGGCCGGTCAAGAGGGTCAGGAGGATCCGAGAGCGGGTCGGGTCGGCCATAGCTCGGCCGAGCCGGTTCATCACATCGAGTCGATCGGCAATAGTCAGCACATGCTGACTATACATCAGTGGCTGTACTCGGTCTCGCGCTTGCACCTTCGCTCTTCGACCCGCGATCCTCCCGGAAGATGTCCCGGATAGACATCTCGTGGACATTTCCTCCACGAAATGGACATTTCCGAAGAGTCCCTACAGCGTTCTCTGCCCAGGCGACGCTCGCCTCTCAGCCATGTCATCACAGTAGCCCGGGGCGCGGACGGTCGAGCTTGCGCACCTATCGGGTAGCAGTCCTCTCTCGGCAGGAGAAGTTAGGAGCATCCCGATGCGAACCAAAGAGTCCCTGTGGGGCTTCTTCGCCAGCGACCCGCAACTGTCCTTCAACGAGAAAGGAGAGGCGCGACTGTTCGCCTGGATCGGTCAGGAGCAGTTCGAGCGCAACCCGGACGGCTCGTTCACCCAGGGCGAGACGAAGTTCTACCCGTTCAAGATGTTCCGGAAGACCGCGGAGCACGCCTACGAGAAGTTCGCGCGCGGCGACACCTTCGTCGCCAGCGGGCACGTCCAGAAGTTCAGCTACGAGAAGAACGGCGAGACGATCAGCGGCGAGGAGTTCATCGCCACGCACATCGGCCCCGATGCCGCCCGCACGAGCTACGCCGTCGATCGCGGCCGCTCGCGCACGCAGCACGTCGAGAGCGCAGCCATCGAAGCGCCAGACCCGACCATCCCCCAGCAACCGTCACCCCGTCCGATGACGCTGTGAGGCCGCGTCATGACCACCGACGAGACGCTGTTCCCGCCCGATGACCCCGACTTCGATGTGCCTCCGCTCGAGGAACCGGAGCCCGAGCCGGTGACACCTTCGCCGAGGCCGGCCAAGGAGCCGGACGCCGAGGCGAAGGACACGCCGGAGCCGCCGCGCCCCGTCAACTGGAACATCCTGACCGCGGCCGAGGCGCAGGTGGAGTGGCTGGAGCTGAACGCCTTCGTGAACTGGCTGCGTCACGAGTTCGGCCTGAGCGTGAACGTCGTGCCGCCGTTCTGGCATCGGCACCCGGAGCTGGTGTGGCCGCTGTCGGCGCTGCGGCAGCACTACCTCAACGCCTACGACAAGAAGCAGCACGGCTCGGCACCGTTCGGCTGGTGGCGCGACTTCTGGGCGTTCGTGCCGCAGCTTCGGGACGCGGTGACCGCGTGCGGCACGAAGCTCAACACCGACCGTCCGACGCGGCAGGCGGTGTGGCCGGGCGAGGACGAGCATCCCATGCTGGTGGAGACGGTGATCCCCGACCGGGATGCCGACTTCACGCAGTTCGTCAAGGACGACGTGGCTCGCAGGCAGGCCATCGAGGACGAGTTCTACGCCCATCTCGCGGCGGAGCAGTAGGGCGCGGGCGGTGACGGCGAATGGCGCGGCAGCGATCCCGGAAGCCCTGGCCGGGGCAACTGGAGTTCGACCTGTGGGGGCTCGACGAGCCCGCCGCCGACACCGCGCTCGCCACCGCTCGCGAAACCGGGGCAGGCGATGAACAAGTACGGGCAGATGGCGCTGGAGCACTGGCAGGCGACAGCTCCGAGCCGAGTGGCGGAGCTGAGCGATCCGGCGACGTTCTTCGAGACGCTGGGCCTGGAGATGCAGGCGCAGGTGACGAACCTCGCGTCGATGCTGGCGGGCAGCGACCGGCAGGGGGAGACTTTCTTGCAGAAGGTCGCCCGGCTGACAGCGGCCCGGAGACAGGCGGAGGAGGTCGTGATGTCGCAACTGGCGTGGGTCACCGACCCGAGCCTGCCGCTGGATCAGGCACGGGAGGAATGGGAGCAGACCCGTCCCTCCGACGAGAACCTGGTCCTCTGGGCCGAGCGGATGCAGGACTGCCCGGATTCGATGCCCTCCTCCGTGGAGTTGGAGGAGATGGCGAAGACGTGGGCGCTGCCGGTCGAGTTCCTGCTGGAGCTCGTGGCGACGGAGCCCCCACGGGAGTACATGCGGGCGAACCGGGCGACGCTCGCCGAGGCGGCGACGATCCGCTTCTTCCGCGAGCTGCGGTAGCGCCTCGGTTCGTTCCCGCCTCGCAGGACGACCTTGGCCCCTCGGGCGCGAAGGCACGCTATCGGGCGAACGTGGAGGCGATCCACCTCATCCACGATCTGAACTCGACGGGTCGCCCCGCGTCTCCAGAGGGTCAGCGCGTGCTCGCCCGCTGGTCGAGCTGGGGCGCGATCCCCGAGGTCTTCGATGATCTGAAGCCCGAATGGGATGCCGAGCGCGCTGAGCTGCGCGAGCTGCTGAGCGACGACGAGTGGGATGCCGCCGCGCGCACGACGATCAACGCGCACTACACCGACCCGATGATCGCCCGGCAGGTGTGGCGGCTGCTGGACGGGCTGGGGTTCCGCGGCGGCGCGGTGCTGGAGCCCGGTTCCGGCGCGGGTACGTTCATCGGCCTCGCGCCGGCGTCGGCGCAGATGACCGGGGTGGAACTCGATCCACTGACGGCGGCGATCTGCGCCGAGCTGTACCCGCACGCGACCGTCCGCGCCGAGTCCTTCGCCGACACCCGACTGCCTGAAGGACACTTCGACGCAGCCATCGGCAACGTGCCGTTCAGCAGCGTCACTCTGCACGACCCGCTGCACAACGCGACCCGGCAGTCGATGCACAACCACTTCATCATCAAGTCGCTGCGCCTGACCCGGCCCGGCGGAATCGTCGCGGTGCTGACCTCGCACTTCACGATGGACGCGCAGAACCCCGGCGCGCGGCGGGAGATGAACGAGCTGGCCGACCTCGTGGGCGCGATCCGCCTGCCCACCGGGGCGCACCGCCGCGCCGCAGGGACGGAGGTGGTGACCGACCTGCTCGTGTTCCGGCGGCGACCGGAGGGCGAGCAGATGCGCGACGACGCCTGGGAGACGGTCGCGCAGGTGCCCATCGACGGCGTGCCGATGCGGATCAACCGCTACTTCGACGAGCACCCGGAGCAGATGCTCGGGGAGGTCGGCGTCGGCCACGGGATGTACGACGCGGCCACGCTCACCATCACGACCGATCTGGCTGACTTGGAGGCGGAACTCGCGGTCGCCGTCGACCAGATCGTGTTCTCCGCGCGCCGGGCCGGGCTGACGATGACCGAGCGCACCGCCGAGCAGCAGGCGCGCCGGGCAGCGTTCACCCCGTCGGCGCCGGAGCTATGGGACGGCAGCATCGTGGCGAGCGAGACCGGCGGCTTCCGCACCGTTGTCTCCGGCTCGCTGGAGCCGCTTGCGGTGCCGAAGTCCGCCGAGCGCGAGCTACGCGCACTGCTGCGTCTGCGCGACGGGGCATCCCGCCTGCTGACCGCGGAAGCGGCGAGCGTGGACGACACGCCTGACATCGTGCTCACCCGCACGACGCTGCGCCGCGACTACCTGAAGTACGTCGGCACCTACGGGGCGCTGAACCGCTACACGCTGCGCCCCACCGGGCGCACGAACGAGGACGGCGAGGAGACCTTCGCGCGCATCGTGCCGACACCGATCCGGCTGCTGCGCTCCGACCCGTTCGGTCCCCTGGTGCTCGCGCTGGAGCAGTTCGACGACGAGGATCAGTCCGCGTCGCCTGCCGCGATCATGAGCCACCGTGTGGTGGTGCCGCGCGCCGAGGTGCAGGGTGTCGACAGCCCGGCCGACGCCATAGCGGTCAGCCTCGACCGCACCGGCCGCATCGACATCACCCTCGTCGCCGATCTGCTCGGCATGAACGACCGCGAGGCGCGCGCGGCGCTGGGAACGCTCGTGTTCGCCGATCCGGTCACGAACCAGCTCACCCACGCGCCGGAGTATCTGTCGGGCGACGTGCGGGTCAAGCTCGAAGCGGCACGGCTCCGCGCCGAGGACGACCCGGAGTTCCAGGTCAACGTCGATGCGCTCGCTGAGGTGTTGCCCGCGCCGCTGGGCATCCAGGACATCCACGCGAAGCTCGGCGCCGTCTGGATCAGCGCCGACGTGCACGAGCAGTTCCTGCGTAGCACTCTGCGCGCGCCCGACGTTCGCGTGGAGAACCCGCTGCCAGGCATGTGGGAGATTCGCGGCGGTCGGCAGGGGCTGCCCTCCACCTCGGAATGGGGCACGCCCCGCCGCCCCGCGCCGGACATCGCACAGGCCGTCATGGAGCAGCGGACGATGCTCGTTTACGACGAGGAGAAGGACATCGACGGCAAGGTGCGTCGCGTGCTCAACCCCGTCGAGACCGCCGCAGCGCAGGAGAAGGCCGACGGCCTCCAAGAGCGGTTCAGCGAGTGGGTGTGGGAAGACCCGGCACGCGCGCAGGCGCTCGTGGACGAGTACAACCGGCGCTTCAACTCCATCGTGCTCCGTGACTACACGGATGCCGGGGCATATCTGTCGTTGCCCGGCCTGGCGTCGAACTTCGAGCCGCGCACGCACCAGCGAGCCGCTGTCGCGCGCATGGTGTCCGAGCCCGCCGCGGGCCTGTTCCACGAGGTCGGCGCGGGCAAGACCGCGGAAATGATTATGGGCGCGATGGAGATGCGCCGGATGGGGCTCATCGGCAAGCCCGTCGTGGTCGTGCCGAATCACATGCTGGAGCAGTTCGGGCGCGAGTGGCTCCAGATCTACCCGCGCGCCCGCGTGCTCGCGGCGTCGAGCCTCGACCTCACGGCAGACAAGCGGCGGCTGTTCGTCGCCCGCGCTGCCGCGAACGAGTGGGACGCGATCATCCTCACGCAGGGGGCGTTCGCCAAGATCCCGCTGCGCGCCGAGACGCAGCAGGAGTACATCCGCGGGCAGGTAGACGACGTGCGGCGAGTGCTGGGCGAGGCGACCGGCGAGCAGCGGATGAGCGTCAAGCGCATCCAGCGGAAGCTCCTGGCGATGGAGAACAAGCTCAAGGATCGGCTCGACTCCGACCGCGACCGCGGCGTCTGCTTCGAGGACACCGGCATTGATTACGTCATCGTCGACGAGATGCATATGTACAAGAATCTCGCCACCGAGTCGAACATCAGGGACGCGGCCATCGAGGGCTCGGATCGCGCGAGCGACCTGCACATGAAGCTCGAATACCTCCGCTCCGCGGGGCGCGAGCGGGTCGTGACCGCCGCGACCGCGACGCCCATCTCGAACTCGATCACCGAAACCTATGTCATGCAGCGATACCTGCGGCCCGACGTGCTGGAGTCGGCGGGTGTCGGCGCGTTCGATGCGTGGGCGGCAACGTTCGGCGAGCTGGTCACGCAGATGGAGATCTCGCCGACCGGCAGTACCTTCCGAATGAAGACCCGCTTCGCCCGGTTCCAGAACGGGCAGGAGCTGCTCCGGATGTGGTCGGTGTTCGCCGACGTGAAGACCGCTGAAGACCTCGACCTGCCCGTGCCCGCGCTCGTGCAGCGCGACGACGGCAGCCGCGCGCCCTCCACCGTGCCGGTGCAGCCGACCGTCGAGCTGGAACAGTACGTCGCATCCCTCGCCGAGCGCGCCGAGAAGGTCGCCACCCGCCAGGTGCGGCCCGACGAAGACAACATGCTCCTGATCGCCACCGACGGACGCAAGGCCGCGCTCGACATCCGCATGGTCATCTCCCGCGACCCGTCCGGGCCGAGCAAGGTCGACGTCGCCGCCGACGCGATCCACCGCATCTGGGAGCGCACCCGCGACAACGAGTACCTCGACACGGTGACCGGGCAACCCTCCACGGTGCGCGGGTCGCTCCAGCTCGTGTTCTCCGATATCGGCACCCCGAACCAGGACAGGTGGAACGCCTACGACGAGCTGCGGCAGCAGCTCGTGCAGCGCGGCATCCCCGCCGAGCAGGTCAGATACATGCACGAGGCGAAGACCGACGTGGAGAAGGCCCGCCTGTTCGCCGCAGCCCGTGCCGGCCACGTCGCCGTGCTCCTCGGATCGACGGAGAAGATGGGTGTCGGCACGAACGTCCAGGCCCGCGCCATCGCGCTGCACCATCTGGACTGCCCGTGGCGGCCCTCCGACATCGCGCAGCGCGACGGTCGCATCATGCGGCAGGGCAACCAGAACGAGGAAGTGGCGATCGTCCGCTACGTCACCGAGCGTTCCTTCGACTCCTACATGTGGCAGACCGTCGAGCGGAAGGCCGCGTCGTTCGCGCAGCTCCTGCGCGGCAAGATCAACGCCCGAGAGATCGAGGAGATCGACACCTCCGCGTTGTCCGCAGCAGAGGCCAAGGCAATCGCCTCCGGCAATCCGCTCCTGCTGGAGCACTCCGTCATCCTCAACGAGGTGAACCGGCTCCGCCGCCTCCAGCGCGCGCACGAGCGCAACGAGGACATGCTCGTCCACACCGGAAACCGCGCCCGGTCAGCCGCCGAGCGCGCCGCCGCGGACATTCGCGGGCTGGAAGCCGCTGCCCCGCGGATGATCGACACGAGCGGCGACAGGTTCCGCATCACGCTCGGCGCGCGCGACTACGACTCCCGCTCCGAAGCCGCCCACGCCCTCGCCGCATGGATGGGCGACTCGAGGCGCGGAAGTGGCTGCCGCGGTACGGGCACAAGGACTTCGGGATCATCGGCCGCATCTCAGGCTTCGACATCCACGTCGAGGCCCGCTCCGGGCTCGCCGCCCTCGATGTGACCCTCTCCCTGCCCGAGGTGCCCCGCTCGGGATTCACGCTGCCGAAGGAGTCATTCCTTGAAGCCGGGCTCGGGCTCGTGCAGCGCATCGAGAACCGCGTCAGCGGCATCCCCTCCCTTCTCGACCAGGCCCGCGAAGACCTGGAAGAAGCCGAGCAGACCGTCGCCGACACCCAGCAGCGCCTCGGCCAGCCCTTCCGCCACGCACAGACCCTCGCCGACGCCGAGGAAGACCTCGCCCGCGTCGAGTCCCAGCTCGCCGCGATGCAGGACGAGCCCCGCCCCGAGCCTGACTCACTCGAGTCAGTGCGCGTCGAGCTAACCATCGAGGCTGTGCGCGGCTACCAGCCGAACCTGGGGTCGCGGGAGGGAGCCGTCACGGTGACGGTCGAACCGTTCGACTCCAGCGATCCGACGCGACAACCCCCGAGCAGTACGCCGTCCCTGTAGCCGCCACTGCCGAGCCGCCTCCGGGCGGCACCACGGGTGCACCTCTCTCGTGAGGCCAGGTGCCTGGACAGCGGAGAGGACGCGAACATGGAGACGATCGAATCGCTCACCACCAATGAGCGGAGCGCCAGGATCGCGCTCGCCATCGCCTTCGAGCCGGGCGAGGCCACCACCGCCGCGGTGATAGCCGCGGTCGGGGCCCAGGAGACACTTCGCCTCCTCACCTCGACCGAGCCTGTCCCCGGCGTCGATACGGAGGCTGCCGCGCTCTGGCGAGACCTCGCCGCTCCCCGGCTCAGGCCCCAGGCGTTCCAGCAGGTCATCGACGCAACCCAGCGTCACCGCCTGCACGTCTCGATCCCCGGCGATCCCGAGTGGCCCGAGGGCTTCGCCATCGGCGGCGTCACCCCGCCGCTGGCGCTGTGGGTGCTCGGTGAGGTCGACACCCTCCGAACCCCCGTCCAGCGGCTCGTCACGCTCACGGGATCTCGCGCCGCGTCGAGCTACGGCGAGTTCGTCGCCGCCGAGCTTGCGACCGGAGCCGCTGAGCGCGGCGGCATCGTCGTCGGTGGAGGCGCCTACGGCGTCGAGGCCGCCGCCCACCGGGGCGCGCTCAACGCGGGCGGTAAGACCATCGCCGTCCTCGCTGGCGGCCTGGACAGGCCCTACCCGGCGGGCAATCAGCAGCTGTTCGAGCGCATCGCCGCGAACGGCGCTCTGCTCAGCGAGATCCCGCCCGGATGCGCGCCGACCAGGCTGCGCTTCGTGCAGCGCGCACGGCTACTCGCCGCACTCTCGGACACGAGCGTCATCGTCGAGGCAGGCGTCCGCTCTGGCTCGCTCCTGGTCGCCGCTCGCGCCGCCACCTTCGGCCGCGATGTCGGGGCTGTGCCTGGCCCGATCACGAGCGCCACCAGCTCAGGCCCACACGAACTGCTGTGCAGCGGGACAGCGCGGATCGTCACCGGAGCCCACGACATCCAGATGCCGGAACCCCCGGCCTCCGACGGCCTGAACGCACCCGGCGTCCAGACAAGCTGCACCGAGCTGACCGTCGAGACCGTGCGCACCTACGAGCCGAACCTGGGCTCGCGAGAGGGCACGGCACGGGAAGACGACTCCCCCGCCTTCGTCGCCGCGACGCCCGCGGCCACGCTGTCGGGCAACGCCCCGCGGCTGTAGCTCAGCGGCACTCCGGGCCGAGCCCGTCGATGACCGTGGCCGGATCCGCGACGATCCGCTCGCAGCGCAGGCAGCGCGTGCCGCGGAAGATCACCTCCGGCTCGCCGTGGATGCCGCGCTCGGGCTCGACCTCGTAGAGGTCAGCGTGTGTGGCGAATAGGCGCGGGTGGTTCTTGGCGATGGCGGCATGGAACTGCGCGGGCGTCGTCGGTGGACTCACCTGGAGTTCCACGAATCGCCGGATGACAAAGGTGTACGCCGCGCGCGTCAGACGCTCCGCAAGGAACAGGTCGGGGTTCACCGCCGAGATGCCGACGCTGGCAAGATCGGCCAGCCCGTAGTCGTCCACATCCTCGGTGACGATGAATCGCGCCCCGGCCGCTTCCGCGTCGGCAACGAGTTGGCGGTCCTTGGCGTCCGTGGCCTCGAACCGCCTCGCCACGTTCCCGGTAGGGGTCAACTCGCCGCCGTAGCGCCGCCGCAAGTCCACGGGCCGGGTCGCGTTCGGGCGCATGTGGCGGGCAGCCTCCGCCTCGGCGGTCGCGCTCCATCCCACGACGAACCCGCTGCGGCTCGCGCCGACCATCAACAGGGTGCGTGTGACGGGCTTGGCTACGACATTCGCATCGAGGAAGACGAAGGTCACGTCACCGGGTGCCGAAAAGGTCTTCCCGGAGGTCATCGCGCACCAGCTCGATCACGTCGCCCATCGCCTGGTCCCACCACCGCTGGTATTCCTCGTAGGGGATGCGGTTGCGGTTGCCGACCTTGACGGCGTGAATCTCCCCCGCCTTGATCTTGCGAGAGATAGTGGAGCGCGACACCCCGGTCAGCGATGCGACCTGCTCCGGGGTGAGCATCCGCTGCTTCGCCGTCAACGTGACGGTCTCGCCCTCGGAGGCCGCGCGCTGGACGTACTCCGCCACCTTCTCCAACCAGGCGGGGAGCTCCGAAGTCTCCCGCGCGCTGGCGCGCACGTCCTCGGGGTCGATCGTCAAGGGTGCCGGGGTCATGCTCACATCCTACCTCCACCTGCACAGTCAGCGAAGCGTATCTGTGCATCATCAGTTCTCCCTCTTCGCGGCAGTTCATGCGTCGATGCCCGCGAACACCTCGTCGAGCGCATCGGCCGCGACTTCGACGATGAGATCAGGGCGCTTCGCGTAGTGCCCCTCGGTGATCGCCGCGTCACTGTGCCCGAGCAGATCGCGTGCGACCTCGACGCCGGCCGTGTCCGATACCGCCGCAGCGACGGCCTTGCGGAGGCTACGGAAGGTGAGGTGCTCGGCATCGACCCCGATAGCCAGCAGCTCCGGCTCGAACTCGCGGCGGAACATCCGCAACAGTTCGCCGACCGCGCTGGGATCGCGCGGACGGCCGCGCTCGGTAGTGAACAGGACGTCGTCTGGATTCCGTTCGGGATCGGGAACGTGGCTCGCCACGAGTTCACTCAGAACCTTGGCTGCGAACTTCGGAACGCGAACCCAACGCTTCTGCCGCTCCGCCTTGGGCGAGTCCTGACGGAACAGACCGCGGGACTTCGTGCGAACCATCGTCCCGCCCACCCAGACGAGTGCCTCCATCGTCAGGCTTCCGTCCGGCTGCTCCACCGCCTCGAACCGCACGTCCTGGAACCGGATCGCAATCGGCTCCGCGGTCCTCTCGGAGGTGCCGAGCGTGATGAGGATGTAGTCGGCGAGCAGCTTGTAGTTGGGCCGACGGCCCACCGGATAGCGCGTCCGATGCCGCTCCGGCCACACGTCGCGGATGAGATGGAGGACGTACTTTACCGGCACCGCGTCGAGTTCGAAGTACACCGTGTCCGGCTCATCCGCTCGCCTGGTCGCACGGATCGGGTTCGCCACAACGACCGCTCCATACCGCGTCTGCTGGATCGACCCGGCAGCCGAGAAGTGCCCTTGCTGGATCGCCCAGTCGAACATGAGCGACATCACGTTCCGCACCTTGTTCGCGGTCGTCACCGACTTCTCTCGTGCGATGTCCATGAGCAGACCGTCGGCGCGGTCGGCGGTGATGTCGGCAATGGGGATGGCACCGGCACGCGGGATGACATGCGCTCGGACCACCGATGCGTAGCCATCGACCGTCTGCTCGCGGCGCTGGCGCAGCACCCGTGGATCGTCGTCGTGATACGCCGTCTTCAGCCACGTCGTCGCCAGCTCTGCGACGGTCATGAACTGCGTTCGTCGCGCCAGGACTCGACCGACAGCGACATCAGCCGCCTCCTGCAACGCGGCCAGCGCCTCGGCCTCGGTCGCTCCGCTGCCGCTCGGACGGCGCTCATGCCCGTTGCCGTCATAGACCCGTCCTCGCGCGATGACGAGACCGCTCGGCTCGACGGTGTAGGTCACCTTGCCGAGTTCGCCGAGTGCGCGCTTCGGCCGCGCCATCAGTCGCCCGCCCTGTCCGTCGGGGCCACGATCCGCCCGGCGATGAACGCTTCGACATCCTCATCGCGGTAGCGGACGTTGTGCGACGAGAGTGCGACGAACGGCAATCCGAGACCTCGGCTGCGCGCAAGCTCGGTCCGCCAGTCAGCGAGCGTCCTGATCGGGATGCCCGTGTACTCTGCAAGCTCCTGCGGAGTCCAGAGGCGGGGGCGGTCGTCGCTCATACCAATGAGGTAGGCGGCACCACCCGTCGTCCTCCAGCGAACCCCGTAGGACGGCCAAGAATCCGCAAAACGGACAGGTTCTCGGACAGCGGCAGCAGCGACCCACCCCATGCTTAACATCGCACTTCCCTGTATTCACAGGGGAGTACGATCCTGTGGGACACCCTCCGGTTCTCAGATCCTCAAGCCGAGCTGTACTTCGGCGTCTGAGACCCGGTACGACGAAAGCCCCGCATCCGATTGGATGCGGGGCTTTCGCGTGAACTGACATCGCCCGCCGACTCAGCCGTAAAAGTACTTCTCGAACACCCGCCTGGCACGCCGGGTCGCACCCAAATAGTCCTCTTCCACCTGGGATGCCGAGTGGGGCGGATACTCAAGCAGGCGCGCGAGGCCGTCGAGCTTCTGTCGGTCGCTGGGCAGGACATCGCTCGTCTGCGCTGAAAGCAGCGTGTTCGCAGACCGCAGCCGACTCGCGAGCACCCAGGCGTGTCGCAGGCGATCTGCAGCGCTCACGGGAAGGAGACCATGCGTCACGAGGGCGTCCAGTGCGCGCAGTGTTGATGTCGTGCGGAGATCGGGCACCGCGTGCGCGTGCTGAAGCTGGAGAAGCTGCACGAGCCATTCGACGTCGCTGAGAGAACCAGGACCGAGCTTGAGATGGCGAGCCGGATCGATCCCCTGCGGGAGCCGCTCGTTCTCGACGCGGGCTTTGATGCGCTTGATCTCTCGCAAACCGTTCTCATCGGCTCGCTCGGGATAGCGGACTGTGTCGGCGAGCTCCGTGAAGGCACCGATGAGCTTCACACTGCCTGCCACACCCCGCGCGCGAAGGAGCGCCTGCGCCTCCCAGGAGAGTGACCACCGCTGGTAGTAAGCCGCGTAGGAATCCAGAGACCGGACCATGGGGCCCGACCTCCCCTCGGGTCGAAGGTCGGCATCCAGGTCGAGCGGGAGCCTCAGGTCCTCCGAGTGCTGACGAAGACCTGCAACAAGCGCGCCGGCCAGCTGCGCAGCACGGCTCTCGTCCACGCCGTTGGCGCGGTAGACATAGAGAACGTCGGCGTCCGAGCCGAAACCGAGTTCCGACCCGCCGAAGCGGCCCATAGCAATGACCGAGAAGTCAAGGGCGTCGTCCTCGGGAGGCACGACGTCGCGGCGTACTGCCCGGAGTGTCGCCTGGATCGTCACCTCGGCGATCGTCGTCAACGCCTCGGCGATCTCGTCTATGGACAGGATGCCAAGAACCCCGCCCATTGCGGTGCGCAGCACCTCCCGTCGACGCAATGCCCGCACCGCCCGAGCTGCATCCTCGATAGAAGTGTGGCGAGTTTGAATGGCCCGCGCTTCTTCTTGCAGCGCCACGCCTGATCGCGGTCTCAGCTGGTCTTCGCCGTCCAGCCAGGCTGCCGATTCCGGAATCCATTCGACGAGCTCTCCGACGTATCGCGAACCGGAGAGCACACGCGTCAGGCGTTCAGCCGCACCCGTGGAGTCCCGCAGCATTCGAAGGAACCACGGAGTATCGCCGAGACGCTCACTCAGGCGTCTGAACGAGATCAGACCGTAATCGGGATCGACGCCGTCGGCGAACCAACGAATCATCACAGGCATGAGGTGGCGCTGGATTGTCGCCTTTCGACTGAGCCCTGTCGTGAGCGCGCGGATGTGGCGAAGAGCGCCAGGCGGATCGCGGAAGCCGATCGCCGCGAGCCGATCATGGGCCTGGTCCTCGGACAGGGCGCGCTCTTCGGCGGGTAGTGCTGCTACGGCCGACAGCAACGGCCGGTAGAACAGCCGCACGTGAATATCGCGGACTTCCCGTTTGATCGATTCCCACTGAGTGACGAGATCTGCGCCGGTATCCGCGAGACCGGACGAACGCGCCAAGACCCGCAACTCGTCGAGATCAGTCGGCATGAGGTGCGTGCGTGAGAGCCGACGCAACTGCAGACGGTGCTCGAGGAGCCGTAACAGCCGGTAGTCGCGCGCGAATGCTGCAGCATCCGTGCGCCCGATGTGCCCCTCGGTCACCAGCGCATCGATCGCCGCGAGCGTGCCCCGTTGCCTGATCGCCTCGTCGCTCACGCCATGCACCAGCTGCAGCAACTGCACAGTGAACTCCACGTCGCGGATGCCACCCGGACCAAGCTTGATCTGCTGGGCCACCTCGTCGGGCGGGATGTGGTCTGTGACGCGCTCGCGCATCCGCTGAACGCTGTCGACGAAGTTCTCGCGTGTGGCGCTCGCCCACACACGCGGCCGGACTGCGTCGATGTACGCATCTCCGAGGGCTCTATTGCCCGCGATGGGCCGCGCCTTCAGAAGTGCCTGGAACTCCCAGCTCTTCGCCCAGCGCTCGTAATAGGCAACGTGCGATTCGAGCGTGCGCACGAGAGCTCCCTGTTTGCCCTCGGGTCGCAGGTTCGGATCGACCTCCCACAGCGGCGGCTCGATCTCGACACCAGAGATGCCTCGCATGGTCTGGACGGCCAGTCGGGTGCCGATGTCGACGGCGCGGGCCTCGGAGACAAGGGACTCGTCATCCGTTCCCGCAACGAAAATCACGTCTACGTCAGAGACATAGTTCAGTTCGCGGGCCCCGCACTTGCCCATCCCGATGATCGCGAACTGCGTCGCATCGACCTGCTCGCGCGAGAACTGGCCAGCGGGTCCCCCCGTCGAGATGCGGGTCCTGGCGATGCACAGGGATGCCTCGAGAGCTGCGCCCGCAGCGTCGGCGAGTGCAGCAGACACAGTGTCCAGGACTGCCTCCGGGGCAACGTGCGACAGGTCGAACAGCGCAATTCGGGCCAGTTCCGTCCGATACGCAATCCGCAGCCGAACCCAGGCAGCCTCGGACCCGTCGTCGGCAAACCCTCCCTCCACCCCGACTGCACTTAGGAGAGCCTCACGAAGCTCGGCTTCATTGGGCAGGCTGTCAGCCCCTCCCTCAAGCTGCACGATTTCGCGCGGATGCCTGCCGTAGAACTCCCCGAAGCCTCGTGAAGCCCCGAGCAGCAACCACAGGTGGGCCCAGCGTCGCTCATCGAGCGCCGCTACCCGGAGGGCGTCACAATCACGACGCGCAACCCGGAGAAGAGCCTGCAGCGCCGCGTCGGGGTCGGCAGCGTTTGTCGCAGGAGCCGCGATCTGGGCTCGGTCGATCCCGAGCGACCCAGCAAGTTCCGTGAGGCCAGCATCAGCCTGAGCGAGCTCGCTGAAGCCCACGCGCGCGAGCTCCGTCAGACCCGTGGTCCGTTCGGTGGATGCCATCGGCGGTCCCGCGCGCGTCAGAGCATCTCGAGGTTGCTCTTCAACTCGTACGGGGTGACCTGCGCACGATAATGCTGCCAGTCACGACGCTTATTCAGCAGAACGTAGTTGAACACCTGCTCACCGAGGGTCTCTGCCACGAGTTCGGAGTCTTCCATGTACTCCAGCGCCTGGTCGAGGCTAGCCGGGAGCGGTGCGTACCCCAAGGCCCGGCGCTCGGAATCGGTGAGCGACCAGACGTTGTCCTCCGCCTCGGCCGGCAACTCGTAGCCTTCCTCGATGCCCTTGAGACCGGCAGCCAGGAGCAAGGCGTACGCGAGGTACGGGTTGGCCGCCGAGTCCAGAGCACGATACTCGACGCGCGAGGACTGACCCTTGTTGGGCTTGTACATCGGGACGCGCACGAGCGCTGAGCGGTTGTTGTGTCCCCAGCAAATGAAGCTCGGCGCCTCGTCGCCGCCCCAGAGACGCTTGTACGAGTTGACGAACTGATTGGTGACGGCGCTGATCTCATTTGCGTGGCGCAGGAGCCCCGCGATGAACTGCCGTCCAACCTTCGACAGTTGGTACTGGGCGCCCTCTTCGTAGAAGGCGTTCACATCACCCTCGAACAGTGACATGTGAGTGTGCATGCCGCTGCCGGGTTGACCGCTGAGGGGCTTGGGCATGAACGTTGCGTAGACGCCCTGCTCGATCGCGACCTCTTTGATGACCGTGCGGAAGGTCATGATGTTGTCCGCTGTCGCCAGCGCATCTGCGTAGCGCAGGTCGATCTCGTTCTGCCCGGGACCACCCTCGTGGTGGCTGTACTCGACCGAGATGCCCAGGTCTTCCAGCATCCGCACCGACCGGCGACGGAAGTCGTGCGCTGTGCCGCCGGGAACGTTGTCGAAGTATCCAGCGGAATCGACCGGATCGGGGCCATCGGCTCCGTACGCCGACGACTTGAGAAGGTAGAACTCGATTTCGGGATGCGTGTAGAACGTGAATCCCGCGTCCGCGGCCTTTGCGAGGGTCCGCTTGAGCACATGGCGAGGGTCGGCGACAGCAGGCTGGCCATCGGGAGTCGTGATGTCGCAGAACATGCGCGCGGTCGGGTCGATCTCACCGCGCCACGGCAGGATCTGGAACGTCGTCGGGTCGGGGTGCGCCAGAAGGTCGGACTCGTAGGAGCGGGTGAGCCCCTCGATCGCGGAGCCGTCGAAGCCCAGGCCTTCCGTGAACGCGCCCTCAACCTCGGCTGGCGCGATGGCCACCGACTTGAGCGTGCCGATCACGTCGGTAAACCACAGGCGCACGAACTTGACGCCGCGCTCCTCGATCGTGCGAAGAACAAAGTCCCGCTGCTTGTCCATGGAGGTCCTCTCGGTACGAACGTCAGTGGGCGGCGCTGCCGCCGGAGCCCCAGGAGTCTTCGCGGGCTTCGTCATCGGCCCAGGCGCGCGAACGCTCCTTCATGATCTCCGGCGCCCGAGCCGCCTCTTCTGCGGTGTCGAACGGACCGGCACGGTCGACCGCGGGCGATTCGAAGCCCTTCTCCACCTGACCAGTGGTCAGGTTGTACCAGTACTTCTCGGCGTCAGCGGACACGTCTGCTCCCTCGGTGGGTTCCGTTGACTCGATCCTACTGATCAGAGGCGCGCGGATGGGTAGGCTGATCGCATGGCATCTGACCTGACCCGCGCAGTGGGCATCGACATCGGCGGCACGGGAATCAAGGGAGGTGTTGTCGACCTCGAAGCGGGTGAGCTCGTCACCGATCGCATCAAGGTGCCCACTCCCCCGGGAGCGGAGCCGCCCGCGGTGCTGGAGGCCGTCAAGCAGGTTCTCGACACGCTCGAGGTCGCGGACACCGACATCCCTCTGGGCGTTGCATTCCCCGCGATCGTCAAGAATGGCAAGACCCTGTCGGCAGCGAACGTCTCCGACAAGTGGATCGGGTTCGAGGCCGAGAAGTTCTTCGAGGACGGCCTGGGCCGCGACATCCATTTCGCTAACGATGCGGATGTCGCAGGGGTTGCCGAGGTCCGTTACGGTGCCGCGAAGGGGGTCCAGGGCCTCGTTCTGCTCACGACCCTCGGCACGGGTATCGGCTCGGCCATGATCTACAACGGTGTCCTCATTCCCAACTCCGAACTCGGCCACCTCGCCCGTCCCGGCAAGGACAAGGACGCCGAGTATTACGCCGCCTACTCCGCGATGGAGCGCGAGGAACTGTCATGGGAGAAGTGGGCCAAGCGGCTCCAGTGGTACTACAGCCACCTGGAATTCCTCTTCTCCCCCGACCTGTTCGTCGTCGGCGGCGGGGTGTCGAAGCACCCGGAAGAGTTCCTGCCGCTGCTGAAGCTCAACACCCCGATCGTGCCGGCCGTGCACCGCAACAACTCCGGAATCATCGGCGCAGCCGCGCTCTCGCTCGGGGCGATGCCTCAGTTGGCCCAGACCACCGCCGCGGACTGAATCCGTCAGGCGCTGCAACGCGTCAGCCGGGCGAATGGGCCGGCCTGTACGCCGGGTTCTGTTCGGGAGCTGGTGCTCCGTCGACGGTCATCTCTCTCGGCGACGCGTTGCCGCGCCGCTCTAGCGGCCTACCCGGGGACTCGGCGAGCCGCGTCGTCATCCCCTGTCTGGCCTTGCTCCGGACGAGGTTTACCGTGCGAGCCGTGTCACCACGACTCCGGTGGTCTCTTACACCACCCTTTCACCCTTACCGGGACGAGCCCGGCGGTCTGCTTTCTGTGGCACTGTCTCGCGGATTGCTCCGGGTGGGTGTTACCCACCGCCCTGCCCTGTGGAGCCCGGACGTTCCTCGGCGCGGCACTGCCGCGACGCGACCGTCCGGCCGACCCATTCGCACCGCCGAGTCTACGCGGCAGCTTTCCGATTCAACTCAACGCCGAGGCGGACGCAGCGCAGCGGGGTCTAGAGCCCGGACTCTTCCGTGCGGACGAGGATGCAGCCGCACTCTGGGCAGGTCACGACGGCCTCCGGCGCGGCGGCGCGCAGAGCACTGAGGTCGCTGCCCGCAAGGACCATGTGACACCCACCACAGGTCTGTCGGGTCAACAGGGCGGCACCGGCACTGCGCTGGGCGAGCTTGTCGTAGAGGCCGAGAAGATCGGGGTCAACCGTGGATGCGACAGCCTCGCGATCCCGGGTCGCCGCCGCCTCGTCGGCCTGGGCCGCTGATACCGCAGCCTTGGCGCCGGCACTGAGTGATGCGCCCTCCTCGTTGACCTCGCGCAGTCGAGCTTCCAGGCCCGCGACGATCTCTTCAGCTGCCTCCGCCCGCTCCATCGCCTCGAGGTCCGCGTCCTCGAGATCGCTCTTTCGCCGCGCCAGCGCGGCGAGCTCGTGCTCGAGATTCTGCGCCTCTTTGGCGTTGGCAGAGTCGGCGAGCCGTGTGGCGTCCCGGGCGATACGCGCCTCGACCACCTTCAGGTCGTCGTCGAGGCGACGTTGCTCTGCGCGGACGTCATCGACAGCTCCCCGCGCGCGAACGAGGTCCTGGTTCAGCTCTGTCCGCGTCTGCATCAGCTCTGAAATCCGAGCTGCCTGTTCAGGTGAGCGTGCCGCAGCAGAAGCAGCGCGGGTGCGGGCATCGAGGGCAGCAACCTCGAGAAGACGGCGCTGATCGTCGGGACTCGCATTCATGTGGGCCCTGCCGGGATCGAACCGACGACATCCACGGTGTAAACGTGGCGCTCTACCAGCTGAGCTAAAGGCCCTCGAGGCGAGTCTACGGGGCGGATGCGGCATCCACCGTTTCTGCTGAGACAGCTGTGGCTCATCGACCGCTCCCACCGGATGCGGGAATCGCTAGGCTGGGTCGTGGTCTGCCATACAGATACGCGCACGACCAGACCCTGCGGTGCTTACCCTGCAGCGCTCGGCCGCCCGTTCGTGGCACACCCTGCCCGTCGAAGAAAGGTTTCACGTGACCGTCAACGATCAGGATCCGTACTCGCAGGGGCCGCTGGACAGCGACCCCGACGAGACCACGGAGTGGCAGGAGTCCCTGCAGCAACTCGTCTCGGCCAAGGGCCAGGGGCGAGGCAGAGAGATCATGCTCAGCCTGTTGCAGACCTCGCACGAGCTTCAGCTCAACGTGCCGCAGGTGCCGACCACGGATTACATCAACACCATCTCGCCGGATGCTGAACCCGATTTCCCCGGCGACGAGGAGTTGGAGCGCCGCTACCGACGCTGGATTCGCTGGAATGCGGCGATCACGGTCCACCGCGCCCAGCGCCCCGGCATCAGCGTCGGTGGTCACATCTCGACCTACGCTTCCTCTGCATCGCTCTACGAGGTGGGCTTCAACCACTTCTTCCGCGGCCCGGACCACCCCTCCGGCGGCGACCAGATCTTCATCCAGGGGCACGCCTCCCCCGGAACCTACGCTCGTTCGTTCCTGGAAGGACGCCTGACCGAGGCCCAGCTCGACGGCTTCCGGCAGGAGAAGTCGGCGGCGCCCAACGGCCTCCCGTCGTACCCACACCCACGTCTGATGCCTGACTACTGGCAGTTCCCGACCGTCTCGATGGGGCTCGGCCCGATTAACGCGATCTACCAGGCGATGACCAACAAGTACCTGACAAACCGTGGCATCAAGGATGTCGGCGACAGCCACGTCTGGGCATTCCTCGGTGACGGCGAGATGGACGAGGTCGAAAGCCGCGGCCAGCTTCAGGTCGCCGCGAACGAGGGCCTGGACAACCTCACGTTTGTCGTCAACGCGAACCTCCAGCGTCTCGACGGGCCGGTGCGCGGCAACGGGAAGATCATCCAGGAGCTGGAGAGCTTCTTCCGGGGTGCGGGCTGGAACGTCATCAAGGTCGTGTGGGGAACCGGCTGGGACGAGCTGCTCGCCAAAGACACCGACGGCGCACTCGTGCACCTCATGAACACCACCCCGGACGGTGACTTCCAGACCTACCGTGCTGAAGATGGGGCGTTCATCCGTGAGCACTTCTTCGGCCGCGACGAGCGCACCGCAGCCCTCGTGAAGGACTGGAGCGACGAGGAGATCTGGGGCAAGCTGCGCCGCGGTGGTCTCGACTACCGCAAGGTCTACGCCGCCTACAAGGCAGCAGTCGAGCACAAGGGCCAGCCCACCGTGATCATCGCCAAGACGATCAAGGGCTACGGTCTCGGCCATCACTTCGAGGGACGCAACGCGACCCACCAGATGAAGAAGATGACGCTCGAAGACCTCAAGCACTTCCGCGACTCGATGCGTATCCCGATCTCGGATGCCCAGCTCGAGGAGAACCCGTACCTGCCGCCTTACTACAACCCCGGCCCGCAGGACGAGACGATCCAGTACATGATGGAGCGGCGCCGCGCGCTTGGTGGGTTCCTCCCCCAGCGCCGGACCTCGCACACCCCGATCACGCTGCCGGGCGACGACGTCTACGCGCTCCCGAAGAAGGGCTCGGGAACGCAGGAAGTCGCCACGACGATGGCTTTCGTCAGGCTCCTGAAGGACCTGCTGCGCGCCAAGGGCTTCGGCAACCGCATCGTGCCGATCATTCCGGATGAAGCACGGACCTTCGGCATCGACGCGTTCTTCCCGACGCAGAAGATCTACAACCCGCACGGCCAGAACTACACGTCGGTCGACCGCGACCTGCTTCTTGCCTACAAGGAGAGCCCGCAGGGCCAGATCATGCACGTCGGCATCAACGAAGCCGGCGCGCTGGCTGCGTTCACCGCTACGGGTACGTCGTACGCAACGCACGGCGAGCCGCTCATTCCCGTCTACGTCTTTTACTCGATGTTCGGATTCCAGCGCACGGGCGATGCCCAGTGGGCTGCCGGCGACCAGATGACTCGCGGTTTCGTGATCGGCGCGACCGCCGGACGCACGACCCTGACGGGTGAAGGTCTTCAGCACGCCGACGGCCACTCGCACCTTCTGGCGTCGACGAACCCTGCGACGGTGTCGTACGACCCGGCGTACGGCTACGAGATCGCGCACATCGTGCAGTCGGGCCTGGAGCGGATGTACGGCGGGCACCACCCCGACCCCGACGTCATGTACTACCTCACGGTCTACAACGAGCCGCTCGTTCAGCCCGCAGAGCCCGAGGGTGTGGATGTCGAGGGCATCGTGCGCGGCATCCATCGCATCTCCACCGCCGAGGGCGACGGCCCGCGTGCGCAGCTGCTCGCCTCGGGGGTCGGTGTGCCGTGGGCACTCGAAGCCCAGCAGTTGCTGCGCGACGATTGGGGCGTTCAGGCCGACGTGTGGTCGGTGACGTCGTGGACGGAGCTGCGCCGCGACGGCCTTGCCGCCGACGAGCACAACTTCTTGCACCCCGAGAATGAGCCTCGCCGCGCCTACATCAGCGAGAAGCTGCAGGATGCCGAGGGCCCCGTGGTCGCCGTCAGTGACTTCATGCACGCCGTACAGGATCAGATCCGTCCGTGGGTTCCGGGGCGCTTCGCAACGCTCGGCGCCGATGGCTTCGGGTTCTCGGACACGCGTCCGGCAGCACGACGCTTCTTCAAGATCGACGGCCCCTCGATCGTGGTTCGCACGCTGCAGGCACTGGCTGAAGACGGCGTCGTCGACCGGGCCCTTGCCGGCCAGGCGATCCGCAAGTACGACCTGCACAACGTCAAGGCTGGCACCAGCGGAAACGCAGGCGGGGAGAGCTGACGACCCGGCCATGACAGCGCATCCCACCGACAAGGCCGAGACTCTGGCGTGGCTACGCCGCATCTCGGGGGATCTCGCCACCGCGACGATCCAGCGGCTCGAGCAGAGCCTGCCCTGGTACTCCGAGATGCCGCCTGCGCGTCGGTCCGCGGTGGGCCTGGTGGCCCAGGCCGGTATCACGTCATTTATCCAGTGGTACGACGATCCGCAGTCGACGCCGTGGATCGCCGCAGACATCTTCGCCGCTGCGCCCCGAGAACTCTTGCGCAGTGTGAGCCTGCAGCAGACGCTTCAGCTCATCCGTGTGTCAGTGACGGTGACCGAAGAGCGGATCGCGAGCAAGAGCGAGAGCCTGCGTGAGGCGATCCTCCTCTACTCGAGGGAGGTCGCCTTCGCGGCGGCCGACGTGTATGCCCGAGCCGCCGAGGCGCGCGGGCTGTGGGATGCACGGCTGGAAGCTCTCGTCGTGGATTCGATCCTCACGGGCGAAACCGACGAGGAGCTGCCGAGCCGGATTGCGGCGCTCGGATGGCACGGCCACGGAGAAGTCGCTGTTCTGGTGGGCACGACACCGCCACAGTTCGACGTCGACCAGCTGCGCCGAACCGCGCGCAAGCTCGGCGTGGATGTGCTCATCGGGGTGCAGGGATCCCGATTGGTTCTGGTGATCGGGAGGTCAGAGCCGTCACCGCGCTCAGAAGACGCCGAGCAGGACTTGCCCTTCCCCGAGATCGCTCGGCGCCTCGAGCCCGGCTTCGGGCCGGGATACCTCGTGCTCGGCCCCGCGGTGCCGGCGCTGGTCGATGCCAGCATGAGCGCCCGCGCAGCACTGGCGGGATTTGCCGTTGCCCGCGCATGGCGGCATGCGCCGCGGCCGGTCGAGGCCGATGACCTGCTTCCGGAGCGCGCGCTGGCCGGTGATCCGTTGGCCAAGCAGACGTTGATCGAACGCATCTACCGTCCCCTGCACGCGCATTCGACGGATCTTGTCACGACCCTGTGGAGCTACCTCGACAACGGTCGGTCGCTCGAGGCCACCGCGCGCGAACTCTTCGTGCACCCGAACACGGTTCGGTATCGCCTCAAGCGCGTCTCGGAAGTCATCGGCTGGGATGCCACGGGTCCCCGCGAGGCCCTCATCCTCCAGACCGCGCTTATTCTGGGGTCGATGGGCACCGAGTCCGTGCGGCGCCGACCTACCGCGCTGCACCGCCGCGTATCAGCGTGATCGTGTAGACGCGCGACAAACGAATGCGCGGTTTCTCGATCAGAATCTCCAGAATGACCTCTCGACACGCTGGCAGGATGGGATGGTGATGATCGCCGTCTTCCCCGGTCAAGGCTCCCAAACACCAGGATTCCTCCGACCCTGGCTCGAACTCGATGGAGTCCGTGCGCGGCTCGAGCAGTTCTCTCAGTGGGCAGAGGTCGACCTCATCGGAGCGGGAACCGAGGCGGATGCCGACACCATCCGCGACACGCGCATCGCACAGCCGCTCATTGTTGCGGCCTCGGTGTTGTCGTGGGAGCTCTTCACACAGCGCGTCTCTACGCCTGTCGACGGGGTCGCCGGGCATTCCGTGGGCGAGTTCGCCGCCCTTGCAGCGGCGGGCGTCATTGATGCGGAGACTGCCCTACGACTTGTCGGGATCCGCGGCCGGGCGATGGCCGATGCCGCATCGCTCGCAGACACCGGAATGAGCGCCGTCATCGGCGGCGACCAGGCAATCGTCGAGGGGAGCCTCGCCGAGCTCGAGCTCACACCGGCGAACTTCAACGGGGGCGGACAGATCGTGGCGGCAGGTGCGGCAGCGGCGCTCGCCGCGCTGAGCGCCGAGCCGCCGGCGGGGACCCGTGTGATTCCGCTCTCGGTTGCGGGCGCCTTCCACACGCACTACATGGCGCCGGCGGTCGAGACACTGCGGTCAGCTGTAGCAGCCGTGACCCCGTCCGATCCGGGCCTGCAGCTGTGGACGAATCGAGACGGTTCGCTAGTAAGCAGCGGCGCGGAGGCGCTCTCGCTCGTCGTCGATCAGGTTGCCTCCCCGGTTCGGTGGGACGCGTGTATGCAGTCTTTCGCAGCCGCGGGCGTCACGGGACTCATCGAGTTCGCTCCCGGCGGCACGCTTGTCGGCCTCGCGAAGCGTGCTCTGCGCGGAGTACCCTCAGTCGCGGTCAAGACTCCCGAAGACCTCACATCAGCGGCCGAGCTTCTGGCCACCGCATCCGCTCAAGGAGAAGCCGAATGACCGCGTCCCTTCGTCAGCCCCAGGGCGCTGCGCACACACGGATCTATGCCTATGGCGCCGCCCGGGGCGAACGAGTCGTTCCGAACGATGATCTCGTCGGTCCGATCGACTCAAGCGACGAGTGGATCCGCCAGCGGACGGGAATCGTGACCCGCGTGCGTGCGGTGGAAACGACCACCGCGATCGACCTCGCCGCGGATGCCGCCGCCGAAGCCGTCTCGAAGTCAGGCGTCTCTCCGGACAAGATCGACGCCGTGATCGTGGCGACGATCTCCAACCCCCGGCAGACCCCGTCAGTTTCGGCGATCGTTGCGGAGCGCATCGGAGCAAAGGATGCCGCAGCGTACGACCTCAACGCCGCGTGTGCGGGGTTCGCGTACGGCGTGGGGCAAGCCGATGCTCTCATCCGCGGGGGCGGCGCACACTACGCCGTCGTGATCGGAGCTGAGAAGCTCAGTGACATCGTCGACCCGACCGACCGCTCGATCTCTTTCCTCCTCGGCGACGGTGCTGGTGCTGCCGTTGTCGGCCCCTCGGAGACACCGGGGATCGGCCCGACGGTGTGGGGCTCGGATGGCTCGAAGGCCGACGCCGTCGGGATGAACCACACGCTGACGGAGTTCCGCGACGGTAAAGCACCGTGGCCTACGCTGCGCCAGGAAGGCCCGACGGTCTTCCGCTGGGCGGTATGGGAGATGGTCAAGGTCGCCCGTGAGGCCCTCGCGGCTGCCGGAGTCGAGGCATCCGACCTCGCTGCCTTCGTTCCGCACCAGGCGAACATGCGGATCATCGACGAGTTCGCCAAGCAGCTCGGGCTTCCCGAGTCCGTCGTGATAGGACGCGACATCGAGACGACCGGAAACACCTCCGCCGCCTCCATCCCGCTCGCGACGCACCGGCTTCTCGAGGAACACCCCGAATTGAGCGGCGGCCTGGCCCTGCAGATCGGTTTCGGAGCGGGCCTGGTCTACGGCGCGCAGGTCGTCGTCCTTCCGTGAGTCACGAACCTCGAACTCTAGACTTGCAGGACGGTCTCACCTGAGGCCCACACCGACCACAACCCATCCATATCAACCCAGAGGGAGATACCCATGGCACTCACAAACGACGACGTCCTCGCAGGACTCGCCGAGCTCATCACCGACGAGACCGGCATCTCTGCCGACGAGGTCGCCATGGAGAAGTCGTTCACCGACGACCTCGACATCGACTCGATCTCGATGATGACAATCGTCGTCAACGCCGAGGAGAAGTTCGGCGTGACCATTCCCGACGACGAGGTCAAGAACCTCAAGACCGTCGGCGACGCCGTTACCTACATCACGTCGAACCAGGCGTGACCCGATCTCCGGTGGGGGCGCCGCCCCCACCGGACCATCCCTGAGGACTACATGAGCAGTTCACGTATCGTCGTCACCGGTATCGGCGCCACAACCCCCATCGGGGGAACGGCGCCAGAGTCCTGGTCGGCACTGCTGGCCGGCGAATCTGGCGCGCGCTCGCTCGAGCATAACTGGGTTTCGAAGTACGAGCTTCCCGTGACGTTCGCCGCTTCGGCACGCGTCCCGGCAGACACCGTGCTCGCCCGGCCCGAAGCCAAGCGCCTCGACCCGTCGTCTCAGTACGCACTGGTCGCTGCCCGCGAAGCGTGGGCCGACGCAGGCACCCCGGACGTCGACCCTGAGCGCCTCGGCGTCGACTTCGCCACCGGAATCGGCGGACTGTGGACTCTCCTCGACGGGTGGGACACCCTTCGCGAGAAGGGCCCGCGTCGAGTCATGCCGATGTCGGTTCCCATGCTCATGCCCAATGCTCCTGCCGCGGCTATCTCGATGCATCTGGAAGCACGTGCATACGCACGCACCGTGGCCTCGGCCTGCGCATCCAGCACCGAGTCGATCGTCAATGCCGTTGAGCACATCCGCCTCGGCCTCGCAGATGTCGTGATCGCGGGCGGCACCGAGTCGGTCATCCACCCGATCACCCTCGCTGCCTTCTCCTCAATGCAGGCCCTGTCACGCCGCAACGACGACCCGGCTCACGCGTCACGCCCCTACAGCATCGACCGTGACGGTTTCGTCATGGGTGAGGGCGCCGCCGCGCTGGTGCTCGAGACCGAAGAACACGCGCGTGCCCGCGGTGCCCGGATTTACGCCGTCGTGGCCGGCGGCTCCGTCACGGCTGACTCGTACCACATCACGGCGCCCGAGCCCGAGGGCCTCGGCGCTTCCCGCGCAGTTCTGCAGGCTCTCGCGCAGGCGGACGCCTCTGTCGATGACGTGACGCACATCAACGCACACGCCACCTCGACACCGACCGGAGACATCGCCGAATACAAGGCGCTGCTGTCGGTCTTCGGTGACCGCGTTCACGAGATCCCCGTGTCGGCAACCAAGGGCTCCACGGGACACCTGCTAGGCGGTACCGGCGCTCTGGAGGCCGTCTTCACCGTCTTGGCGCTGCACAACCGCATCGCTCCCCCGACGATCAACATCACGGAGCAGGATCCCGAGATCCCGCTGCGGGTGGGTGCAGCCGTCGAACTCGGTGAGGGCGATCACGTCGCAATCAGCAACTCGTTCGGATTCGGCGGACACAACGCCGTCGCCGCGTTCCGCAACATCTAAGGAACCCTGCCGGGCTGACCCCGTGTGGGAGACTCGACCCGTGGGTTCTGTTCGCGCGATGGTGCTGGCTCCGGTCATGGCGCTGACCCTCCTTGGGCTGAGCGCCTGCACTTTCGGACCTCCGACGGCTGCGCCTGAGGCCTCTGCATCCCCCTCAGCCTCGCCCTCTGCAACCATCCAGGGGCGTGTGGCGACCCCAACCCCCGCCACCACGGCAACAACACGTCCGACGCCGTCGCCTTCCACACCAACAGGTCCCGGAAGCGGCGGTGGTGGTGGTTCCCATCGCCCGACGCCGCAGCCGACACCGAATCCCGCGCCGACGCCCACCCCGACCCCGACAATTCCGCCGGCGTGCCCCACCAGCGACACTCCCCCGACGGATCCCGTCCTCGCGTTCGGCTCGATCGCCAAGTACTCCCCCGTGCCGCTCGCACAGGGGCGCGACTGCACCGGATTTCGGGCCTACCTGTCCACAGGGCTCCCCCAGTACGACTCGCAGTCCTATGAGTTTTTCGGACACCTTGTCGGCAGTGACGGCAGCATCAACGCGATCGCCTTGATGTCACAGGGAAACTCGGTCATCCCGGGCCTCCAGGTACCCCTCCTCACCATCGAAGAGTCAGGGCTCATCTTCAACCGCCTCGACCAGAACACCGGTCCCGCGTTCGGCGGAATCGATGGCCTTGCCGACATCACGGTTCCCACGAGCATCAGCTACCAGCCCTGGCAGATCCACGTCGAACAGCAGAACAACGGCCAATCACCGCAGACGGTCGACATGAGAGTTGTTACCGGGGCCATCGGCGCCGTCGGCGCGGTCTACGAGCTCACCGTCTCGGTCGACACCGGGATCTACCAGTCCGGCGTCAGCGAACCGACCACACTGACCATCCGGGCACGCGATACAACAGGCATCATTCAGTGGGGATACGGACCCAACGGGTTCTTCCCGCTGTGGATGTTCGACGGGACGCCACTACCGGCATCCAGTGGCCCCATCGCTACAACCGATCAGCGCACGGCCATCATGAACACCTATGGCGGAGACATCGGAAGCTACCTCGCCGAAACCAACGACCCGATGACCGGGCAGGGCTCGCACTACTACTCGATGCCGCTCGTCGAGGTCGAGTCGTGGTCGATACAGATCGGATCGACATACGCCGGCGGCGGCACGGGCGGCGTGCTGTTCTTCGACAATCTCACCGAAACGTACAACGATTCCGCGAAGTACATCGTGAGCAATGGGTATGCCTGGACCGAGTTCTCGGTCCAACTGCCCGATACCGAACAGGGCATGCTGATCGCGGTGACAGGCCAGCAGGACGTCGGAAATCTCTACTACGCCATGCTCGGCGGTGCCGGATCTTCCCAATCAGCCAATGGAACCCTCAACCCGACCGCCAACTGGCCGCAGGGCGCGATCCACATCACGCCCGACCCAGCAAGCGCATGGACCTCGCCGCACAGCTGCTATGTCTATGAGCTCTCGTATGCCGTGACGTTGGATGCCTCAGCATCGCGCCCCGGCGCCGACCTCGTGTTCCGCGCGACCGCGCAGGATCAGGAACTGAACGCTCTCGGACGCGCGGTCTACGAGGGTCTCTTCTCCTACTCCGGCACACTCGACGGAAAGGCGGTCAGCGGGTACGCCTGGGGCGAGATCCAAGGCCGCCCGCCGGCCGGAAGTCCGACACCGCCGAACTGCTGAAGCCAGAGGCAGAACGGGTTCCTCTGCACCATCGCTCAGAGGAACCCGTTCTCATCGTCACGTGCTGCCACGCTCTCCCAGCGCCGGGAATCGTCACATCCGACATCCGGTACGCACGCGCGCGGCACGCGAAGTCTCTACCCCACCTTGTGAAGCCACACGACGGCGGCGTCGTCACTGGCGTGGCGGAACGGCTCGAGTTCGTCATCCCATGCCGAACCGAGCGCGACCTGCAGTTCGCGTTGCATGTCATGGACATCGCGCGCCGCGAGCTCCATCGCATAGCGAATCCGGTCTTCCCCCACGACGACATTGCCGGCGGCATCCGTCTGCGCGTGATGGATTCCGAGATCGGGAGTGTGCATCCACCGGGCACCATCCGAAGCGGCCGACGGATCTTCGGTGACCTCGAAACGCAGGTGCTCCCAGCCGTGCATCGCGGAGGCGATTGCTGCCCCGGTTCCGACCGGTCCCGACCAGAAGTACTCGGCACGCCGTGCACCGGGGAGCACAGGCTGGTCCGCCCAGTCGAAGTTCACCGCACGACCGAGCGCGCGACCCACCGCCCACTCCAGGTGGGGGCACAACGCCCGTGGCGCGGAGTGAATCATCACCACACCGCGCGTCATTGATGTAGCCATATCGATCTCCGTTCCGAGGTGCGTCTTCCCCAACGTCCTCAGGAGATCTGTGGCTGTTCTGTTATCGGGCCCATTATCGCCTGGGGCGAGCCGAATCACAAGCCTGTCATTCCGACGTGACCGCGGCGCGAACTGGGGCTTTGCGCGAGACCGCCCGTCTGAAAGGCTGGGTCGGGGGGCCACACGCGACTCTCGCAGCGCGCCTCCTCTGGCGCGCTGCCCAAACCGAAGGAGACGCCCATGGAGGCAGCCGGTTTTGTCGGCATTCTGATCATCATCGGCGTAGCAGTCGTCGCGGCGATCATCGTCGCGCTCATCGGCCTCCTGCTGGCGAGGGCCTGGATCAAGGTGGCCCGCGCCGACGAAGCTCTCGTCATCTCGGGCCGCAAGCAGCGCGTCCAGACCACAGTGATGGATGCCGACGGCACGAGCAGGTCGGAGATGACCGAGTCCCCGGTCACCGTGATCGTCAACGGCAAGTCGCTCGTGAATCCCCTCACGCAGCGCCACGAGATCATTTCGCTGCGCTCTCGCCAGGTGTCGCTGAATGCCGAGGCCCAGTCGCTCGACAACGTCACGCTCAACGTCGATGGTGTCGCGATCGTCAAGATCGGATCCGACCCGCTGTTCGTTCGCCGCGCCGCCGAGCGTTTCGCGTCACAGGACAAGGCGATCGAGCAGTTCACCACGGAGCAGCTCGAGGGAGCGCTCCGTGGCATCGTTGCGACGCTGTCGGTCGTCGAACTCATGCGGGAACGCAAGAAATTCTCGGATCAGATCGCCGTCGATGTCTCCCATGAACTGGCCGAACAAGGTCTCATCCTCGACTCGTTCCAGATCAAGGGAATCACTGACGCGATGGGGTACATCCAGTCCCTCGGAGCGCCGGAAATCCAGGCCAAGCGCCAGGCCGCCGAGATCGCGCAAACCAACGCCGACCGCGCGATCAATCAAAAGAACATCGCGAACCAGGAAGCGAATCTGATCGAGCAGACGGCACTGGACACCAATACCGCCAATGCGAACGCCGGTATCGGTCGCGCTCGTGCTGAGGCCGAACAGGCTGAGCAGCTCGCGAGAGCTCAGGCTGAACAGGCGGTCTTGCAGCAGCAGGCCGAGAACCGGCAGGCCCAACTGGATGCCGACGTCAAGCGCGTCGCCGACGCTCAGCGCTACGAGGCCGAGACCCGGGCGCAGGCCGAGCTCTACACCCGCGAACGTGCCGCAGAGGCTGCCGCGATCGAGAAGATCAAAGAGGCAGAGGCTCGCACGCGGATCGCCGAGCAGCAGGCAGAGGCAGACCGCGCCCGCGCCGCGGGAGAGGCTGCCGCTGCCGAGGCGCGCGCCGCCGGTGAGGCTAGTGCTCTGCGTGCGCTCGCGGACGCAGAAGCCACGGCGAGGCGCCTGCGTGCCGAGGCGGAGGCCGACGCGATCCGGGCCGAAGGTCAGGCCCGCGCCGAATCGATCGAGGCCGAAGCAGAAGCCATCGCCTCCAACCAAGAGGCGATTCTGTCGCAACGTGTGCTCGATGTGCTCCCCTCGATCATGGCGGAGTTCGCGAAGGGTTACTCGGCGATCGGCAACGTATCGATCGTCGGCGGCGGCTCAGGCGAGGAGGGCGCATCCCGCGTCATCGGCGCCGACAGCGCGACAGCCATGAAGTCGGTCTTCGACAGCGTGCAGGCAGCGACCGGCATTGACCTCGCCGCCATCATTCAGGGTCAGACTGTCGGCCGCGCCTTCGGCACTGGCATGGCGGATGCAGCTGCGAGCGACCCCGCATCCGTCCCGAGCGCATCGAAGGGCGCGGCAAAGCCGAGGTCGGAGTAGCACTCTCGGCAACACCCCCACAACGAAGAGAACCCCACCAGAGGGCGGGGTTCTGTTCGTAGGGCGGGTGGGACTTGTCCCTTTCGCCCCTCCACGGCCCGCTCCGCGACCCGCGGAGCCTCCGGCGAACGGGGCCCACCCACGAGTGCGCTCGACGGCAACACCCCCACAACGAACAGAACCCCGCCAGCAAGCGGGGTTCTGTTCGTAGGGCGGGTGGGACTTGAACCCACGATCGTCGGGTTATGAGCCCGCTGCCTTGACCAGCTTGGCCACCGCCCCCTGCCAGATCAGCGTACCGGGCGTCCGCTCACGACGAGGACTTCTGCCCGTCGTCGGATGAATCGTCGGACGAGCTTGCGCGCGTGAACGGTAGCTCCAGACTGTCGCTGATCACCTGCGGGTGGTTGCGCGCCAAGCTGATCACTCCGTAAATCGCCAGTGCGCCGGCGATGCCGAATCCGATGAAAGCCCACAGTGGCGCCGTCTCGGCCTCTTGCAGCACGACCAGGCCGATCGCGACCGCAACGATCGGGTCGATCACGGTCAGACCCGCAATCACGAGATCGGGTGGTCCCAGGCTGTACGCCGTCTGGACGAAGTACGCCCCGACCGCCACCGCAGCCAGCAGGGCAACGACGCACAGCAGAGTGAGCCAGTCGAAGTTCTGGTCGCGGATCCGACTCAAGACGACTTTCGCGAGCGTCGCCACGAACCCGTAGAGAACCCCCGAAGCGACGATATAGAACAGCGCGAGGCCGTGCTTGCGGAACACGAGCCAGAGAACCGCGAAGATGACGATGGTCACGGCCAACAGACCGAGGATGATGAGCAGCTGCGCTTGAGTGACGGGACGCTCGGTGGCAAAGAACGCGGCGATCGTCACGAAAATGAAGATCCCGCCCACTGCCGCGACGATCGATCGGATCGATTGGCGGGTCGGGCGATGGCCGCTGATGCGCGCGTTCAACAGGGTCGTGATGACCAGCGAGACGGCGCCGAGTGGCTGGACGACGATCAGCGGCGCTACGGAGAGTGCAGCCAGCTGACAAACGATGGCCAGGCCGAGCATGATGGTGCCCGCCAACCACGATGGCCGTCGTAGCAAGTTCAGAAGGTGGTTGCGGTCGAGTCCGTTCCCACCGGACCGACCGGTGACCTTCTCGACCTTCTGAACTCCCCGGTACTGATACTGGGCGCCGAAGGACATGAAGATGGCGCCGAGCAGTGCGAGAGGAATACCCGCGAGAATTGCGGGGTCACGGAACGCCTCGGTGATCTGGTCGGTCACACTTGCCGACACGGTCAGGAGGAGCACCTTTCGACCCTATCCCGGCGTCGGCCGGACGCCGTGTGTCTCAATAGGCTTGTCGCATGGCTGTTCTCCCGATCCGCATCATGGGCGATCCCGTCCTCCACGCTCCCGCCACTCCCGTCGCAGAGATCGACGACGACATCCGTCGCCTTGTCGCCGACATGTACGAGACGATGGATGCCGCGCCCGGCGTCGGGCTCGCCGCCCCGCAGGTGGGCGTGGGGCTTCGGATCTTCACCTACAGCTACACCGATGACGACGGTGCGCCGTGGCGTGGCGTGGTCATCAACCCGGAACTGTGGATTGCTCCCCTCGAGCCGGGCGAGCCAGATCCCGACGAGGAGTCCGAAGGCTGCCTGTCCTTCCCCGGTGAGCGGTTCCCACTGCGCCGGTCCGAGCGCGCCAGGGTGACCGGAATCGATCTCGAGGGTGAGCGGGTCGATATCGAGGTCGACGGCTGGCGCGCGCGCATCCTGCAGCACGAATTCGATCACCTCGACGGCGTGCTCTATGTGGATAGGCTCGGTGACCGCGATTGGCGCACCGCGCAGAAGATATCTCGCAAACAGGGCTGGGGTACGCCGGGCAATTCATGGATGCCAGGCGTCGACGACCTCGACGCCTGAACCATCGACGAGGAAGAGAAGTAATGGCTCCCCGGCTTGGACTCGAACCAAGAACCTATCGGTTAACAGCCGATTGCTCTGCCAATTGAGCTACCGAGGAATATGCCCGCCGCAGCAGGCAACCCCACTATCTTAGCAAAGCCGACGGGGTGTCAACGACGCGGGGCACCCCCGCGTCGCGCCGTCAGGAGACGACGAATCGGCGGTCGGCTTCTGTGCTCGGCGTCCAGATGAGATCGTTCGTGCCGTGGCCGAAGGCGACGACGTGTCCGCCTCGCAGCACGAGCACGTTGGCGTCGAGTTCCTTGACGGCTTCGGGGTCATGCGTGGAAATGACCGCGGCCATGCCGGTGTCATCGCGTCGCCTCGTGATGGCCTCGCGCGCGGCTTTGCGCACTTCGACATCGAGATTCGCAAACGGCTCGTCGGCCACGAGAATTCGCGGATCAACGACGAGGGCGCGGGCGAGGGCCACGCGCTGGCGCATCCCGGCTGACAGCTCGTACGGGAACTTATTGGCAGCGCCGAGGGGAAGCATGAGTTCATCGAGCAGCCCCGCGACCCGGATCGCGAGGGCCTTCTGGTTGATGCGGCGTTCTCTCGAGGTGATCGGCTCGGCGATCACCTCCGAGACCGTCAGCCGAGACGGCAGGTGCGCTCCCGCAGATTGGGGCAGGTATCCAGCGAAGTAGGTCAGTTCGCGGATGGCCCTGCCGGGCCGCCGCACCGAAATGCCATCGACAAGCGCGTCGCCGCCCGTGACCGAGACCCCGTCGTGTGCGCGACCGGCAAGTACTGAAAGCAGACTCGACTTCCCGGCACCGGTAGGACCCATGAGCGCCAGGACCGAACCGCGCGCAACAGTGAAGGTGATGCCGTCGATGAGCTTGTCGGTCTCGCCGCGACCGGTGTGACTGATCGAGAGGTCCGAGCACACGATCGCCGCTTCGGTGGCCCTGCGACGAGGAGACATACCCTCATCCTGCCGTGCCGTCGCGCTGGGATCCAGTCTGGACTCCGACACGATCAGCGTTCGCTGTCTCCTGTCCACCGCTGCCGCTCAAGGTCGAGCTCGCGCAACTGCAACCGAATCCGACGTCCCTCTTCGGAATCCGGGGGCACGCGCTGGACGGCGCGCACCAGTTCCGCCTTCTCCGAATCGACGCGTCGGACGATCAGTCGGCGCATCAGATCGGATGCAGACGCTGCGGCATCCGCCTCACCGAGAGCCGGGAACGCGGACATCAGCAGCTCCGAGCCGAGGGCGCGGTAGGGCTCGCGGATGGTGTCTACGGCCTGTACTGCCCACCCCGCTCGGGTGTAGTCGGGCGCCTCAACCACGGCCACGCGAACCGCGTCGAGCGCGGGATGCCGGAACGCGGCTCCCAGGGCGCGCCGGACGGTCGCATCGTCGAGACGGTGCCCGAACTGCAGTGCAGCCATGAGCGCATCCCGCTCGATCACGACATCACGCGTGCGCGGAAGCGACGCGATCGTGGGGACCAGCACAGGCGGGGACGCGGCGAGGGGCCCATCGTCCGGATGCTGGCGCTCGGATGTCGCACCGTCGCTCCCGCGTCGCTGCGGCCCTCCGCCCGCGTCGCGGGAGCGGGAAGCCCGAGTCACCGCAGCGCCCACCTCGTCGAGGTCGAGTCCGATCCGGCGCGCGAGCACACGAACGTATCCGGGGCGCAATGACGGGTCTCGGATGTCGGCCACCACCGGTGCTGCCGCACGGAGAGCGGACGCCCGCCCTTCGACAGTTCCGAGGTCGTACTGTGCGAGACGCTGGTCGATGACGAACTCGAACATCGGTGACTTGTTCGTCATGAGGGCGCGCACGGCATCATCGCCGCGGGCGAGACGTAGATCACACGGGTCCAAACCGTCCGGGGCCACAGCGACATAGGTCTGCGCAGAGAAGCGTTTCTCGTCGGCGAAGGCGCGGAGGGCTGCCTTCTGACCCGCGGCATCGGGGTCGAAGGTGAAGACCACCTCTCCCCCACTCGAATCGTCGCCCATGACGCGCCGGAGCACCGTGATGTGATCGCTACCGAACGCCGTGCCACAGGTCGCGATCGCCGTTGTGATTCCCGCCAGGTGGCACGCCATGACATCGGTGTAGCCTTCGACGACCACGACCCGGTGCTCCCGCGAGATGTCACGCTTGGCCAGATCAAGTCCGTAGAGCACCTGGGACTTCCGGTAGATCGACGTCTCCGGCGTGTTCAAGTACTTCGGGCCCTGGTCATCTTCGAGCAGCCGTCGCGCCCCGAAGCCGACGACTTGGCTCGTCACATCACGGATCGGCCAGATGAGTCGGCCACGAAAACGGTCGTACGTACCGCGCTGACCTTGTGAGAGCAGTCCGGCAGCCAAGAGCTCCTCACGCGTGAACCCCTGCGCAGTGAGGGCATCCGACAGGTTCGACCAGCCCTTGGGCGCGAAGCCCACGCCGAAGTGAGCAGCGGCAGCAGCGTCGAACCCTCGCTCGCCCAGAAACCGGCGTCCGATCTCGGCCTCGGGCGTCAGAAGTTGGGCACGAAAGTACTCAGCAGCGGCAGCGTTTGCTGCGTAGAGGCGACTGCGACCCGAGTTCTCCGGGGCAGCGCCGCCCTCTTCGAAGTGAAGCGTGTAACCGATGCGTCCGGCCAAGCGTTCGACGGCCTCGGTGAAACTCAGATGGTCCATTTTGCGCAGGAACGAATACACGTCGCCCGACTCGCCACACCCGAAGCAGTGATAGAAGCCGACCTGCGGCCGCACATGGAAGCTCGGACTGCGCTCGTCGTGGAAGGGGCACAGTCCCTTCAGCGAACCAACACCGGCGGATTTGAGCGCAACACGTTCGCCGATCACATCCGCGATGTTCGTACGCGCCTTCACCTCGTCGATGTCGGCCTGAGCGATACGTCCTGGCATCCGGGCGCCCTACCGTGCCCGCATCGGCGTGCCGGGTACCCAGATCCCGAGGGAGGCGACATCGACGTCACCGACAAGCCTGCCGTGCCACGAGATCGCGTGCTGATCGGTCAGGCTTGCGACCTGATCGACGATCGTGCGGCGTCGCTCTCGGTCGGTCACGGCGTGATCGAAGTCTTCGCGGTAAACGGCATCCAGCTCGTGCGGGTTCTCCCACAGCGCTGTGGCCAGGCGCTTGAGCAGGCGCCGCTGCTCTTTGTAGAGCGCCTTACGACCATCGATGCTCACCACCACAGCACCAATGATGCCCTTGAGCACCCCCATCTCGGCCTCGATGACGCGAGGCACCACGACGTGAGCATGGAAGCGGGTCAGATCCGGGCCTCCGGCTGCCGCGCGGGTCGCCGTGACGGCGGCACGGGCGAAACGCCCGATGAGGTCGCTGGTCAGGTTCTTCAGGCGTGCAAGGTCGGAGCGCGTGCCCGAAAAACTCGCGACCCACTCGGGCATCCGCATCAGGCGGTAGAGGGCGTCTTCGAGCTCGTCTCGCGCAAAGTCGTAGCCCACCCAGGTCTGAATCGCAGTGATGAGAGCGTCATGCTCGGCAGGATCGGCCAGGCGCGCCGGATCAAGGTAGCCGTTGACGATCGCGTCTTCGAAATCGTGGACGGAATAAGCGATGTCGTCGGAGAGGTCCATGACCTCGGCCTCGATACAGCGAACCCGCCCGGGTGCGCCCTCGCGCATCCAGGTGAAGACCGCCTCGTCCTCCTCGTACACCCCGTACTTGAGCCGGCCGCCCGGGTCGGGAAGCGGATGCTCGGAGGTCCAGGGGTACTTGCAGGTGGCATCCAGGCTTGCGCGCGTGAGGTTCAGGCCGTGGCTCCGGCCGTTGGCGTCGATGACCTTGGGTTCCAGGCGCGACAGGATCCGCAGGGTCTGCGCGTTTCCTTCGAATCCACCGATGTCTTCTGCCCAGTCATTCAGGGCACGCTCGCCGTTATGACCGAAGGGCGGATGCCCCAGGTCGTGGCTCAGGCACGCGGTGTCGACGACGTCGGGCGCCAGTTCGAGCGCCGTGGCAAGCTCACGTCCGACCTGTGCGACTTCGAGCGAGTGGGTCAACCGGTTACGAGCGAAATCGGCGGGGCTTGCGGGGCTCAGGACCTGGGTCTTGGCGGCAAGGCGGCGAAGCGCCGCCGAGTGCAGCACGCGCGCCCGGTCCCGTGCGAAACCGTCGCGCTGCGATCGGTGGTGCTCGCTATAGAATCGTTCGGCATCGGCATCCGCATACCCGCGATGCACCGGGACACCTCGCTCAGCCACCGCTGTGGTCCAGTTCAGCGTCGGCCAGCGCACACGAGTCGACGCCGTCAATGTCCTGAGACTCGAGCCAGCGGTCCGGCAGAGCAGGGCGCTTCGGGGTTCCCGCGCGCCCGCGCTGACCCTCGGCTGCGCTTCCCGGATAGGGAGCGTCGAGGTCCAGCTGCGCGAGCAGCTCGTCGATCTCGGCGATAGAGGATGCCGTCGCAAGTCTGGCTCGGAGATCGCCGCCCACCGGATAGCCCTTGAAGTACCAGGCGACATGCTTTCGGATGTCGCGGCATCCGCGGCCCTCGTCCTCGAAGAACTCCACCAGAAGCTCCGCATGCCGACGGAAGGCACGCGCGACGAAGCCCAGATTTGCGTCGACAAGCGGTCCGGCATCCACGTCGAACGCCCGCGCCAGCTCTCCGAACAGCCAGGGCCGCCCGAGGCACCCGCGACCCACGACAACGCCGTCGCATCCGGTCTCAGCCATCATCCGCGTCGCGTCCTCGGCTGCCCAGATGTCACCGTTGCCGAGCACCGGAATCGAGCTCACGTGCTCTTTGAGACGAGCGATCGCTTCCCAGTCAGCCTCCCCCGAATAGAACTGGGCGGCTGTGCGGGCGTGAAGTGCGACCGCTGAGACGCCGGCGTCCTCGGCGATTCTGCCCGCCTCGAGGTAGGTGAGATGGTCGTCGTCGATTCCCTTGCGCATCTTCACCGTCACGGGGATGGGTCCCGCTGCGGCAACGGCGCGCGTCACGATCTCACGGAACAGGCCGAGCTTCCACGGGAGGGCGGCACCACCTCCCTTGCGCGTGACTTTGGGGACGGGGCATCCGAAGTTCATGTCGATGTGATCTGCGCGGTCCTCCTCGACAAGAACCCGTACCGCAGCCTCCACCGTGGCAGGATCCACGCCGTACAGCTGAATCGACCGCGGCGTCTCGGACTCGTGATGAGTGATCAACCGCATCGTCGTCTCGTTGCGCTCCACGAGCGCACGCGACGTGATCATTTCGCTGACGTAGAGGCCCGCGCCGTACTCGCGACACAACCGCCGAAACGCCGTGTTGGTGATCCCGGCCATCGGTGCGAGCACGACCGGCGCATCGACCGTGATCGGACCGATTCGCAGCGGCGCGACGGACGTGGCGGACGGTGATGACGGCATCCACCCATTCTCCCAGACCTGCGCGTTGCCGCGCCGCGCTGTCCCTCGGGGGCGACGGTAGCCTGAACCCATGACCGACGTGCAGCAGGTTTCCCTCCGCGACATCCCCTTCACGACGGCCGACGGCGACACGGCGACGCTGGCCGACTACGGTGACGGTGTCGTGCTGGTGGTCAACGTCGCCTCGAAGTGCGGTCTGACGCCACAGTACGAGCAACTCGAGCAGCTACAGAAGACCTACGGCGCTCGCGGATTCACCGTCATCGGGTTCCCCTGCAACCAGTTCATGGGGCAGGAGCCGGGCAGCATGGACGAGATTCTCGACTACTGCGCGACCACCTGGGGCGTCTCGTTTCCGGTGGTAGAGAAGGTCAAGGTCAACGGCTCCCACGCCGCGCCGCTCTACAAGGCCCTCAAGAAGGCGAAGGATGCCGAGGGTAAGCGTGGTCCCGTGCTGTGGAACTTCGAGAAGTTCCTGCTCACGCCCGACGGCACTGTGCGCCGGTTCCGTCCGACGACAAAGCCTGACGACCCGGCGATTGTCGCGGTGATCGAGGAGTCGCTTCGCGGCTAGGAGCGCAGGCAGGAACCCCCGGTGAGCTGAGCGGGATACGCTCAGCTCACCGGGCGGGGGCATCCTGGGGGATGAACCGACGGGCCAGTAGTGCCGCAACGAAGAAGCAGATCGCACCGACAAACGTTCCCCCGTTCGCCCAGAACTCACTCAGCACCGCGCCAGTCGCGGGTACCACGAACGCGCCGACAGCAGAGAACGCGAAGGCGATCGAGCCGAGCATGTTCAGGATCGTGCCGTGCCACGTTCGCGCCAACGGGTCCCATAGTTCATGTCGCCGATTCGCGGCGACCATCGCCAATATCGAGGACACGAGGAACGCAGCCGAGCCCCAAACGTCCGGTCGCCACCCGCTGAACGTACCCGGCGTCGCCGGCACAGCGGCGACGAGCACCGTGACGGTGCTGACGTTGAACAGCACCGTGCCCATGAACTGGATAAGCGCGGACCACCAGTCCGCCGCGTCCGCGCTACGCCACCGGCCACGAGGCGGGCGACGACCGCTGAGGGCGAACTGGATGAAGCCCCCGAGGGTGAAGAAGAGTGAGCCCACGAAGAACGTCAACGCGCTTCCCAGCGGGCCCGCAGCCGTGGCGTGGGCGGGAACAGCGCCCACGCCGAACAGCGCTGACCCGATGAGGAAGCCAGAAGACTCCCGGCGCAGACGCTTCGCGCGCGCGTCTGCCGGATCGGTCACGTGTCCGAGCGTACCGCGGGGGACCTGCTGGCTCAGTGGTGAAAGCTGCCCGCCTCTTCCTCGCTCATCGGGACGGATACCGGGTGCTTGTCGAAGTGAGCGATCGCATCACGGTAGTCATCCATCAGGAGCGATGCCTCGTCGCGGCTGAATCCGGCGCGGACAAGGATGCGCTGCACGGCGAGGTCTTGCCGGTTGGCGGGCATGGTGTAGGCCGGGACCTGCCAGCCCCGTGTACGCAGCCGGTCGGCAAGATCAAACAGGGTGAATCCGTGCTCGACTCCCTCGACGAGTTTCCACGAGACAGCCGGAATGCCGTGCTCGGGACTGCCATCGTTGATGATCTCGAAGTGACCGAGCTTCGCGATCTCCGCCGCGAGGTACATCGCGGTGTCGTAGCAGGCCTGATGAACGCGCTGGTACCCCTCCCGACCGAGTCGCACGAAGTTGTAGTACTGGGCGATCACCTGTCCGCCGGGACGGGAGAAGTTGAGCGCGAAGGTCGGCATGTTGCCGCCGAGATAGTTCACTTCGAAGATCAGATCCTCGGGAAGTTCGGATGCGTCGCGCCACACAATCCACCCGACCCCCAGTGGTGCCAGACCGAACTTGTGACCTGACGCATTGATCGACTTCACACGGGGTAGGCGGAAGTCCCACACGATGTCGGGGGCGGTAAAGGGTGCGAGGAAGCCACCGCTCGCACCGTCGACGTGGATGGGGATGTCGAGTCCGGTACGTGCCTGGAGGTCATCGAGTGCCGCACTGACTGCTTGCACTGGCTCGTACTGGCCGGTGAAGGTAACACCCAACGTGGGTACCACGCCGATCGTGTTCTCGTCGGCCCGAGAAAGAACCTCATCCGGCGTCATGATCAGCCGGTCATGTTCCATGGGGATTTCGCGCAGCTCAATATCCCAGTAGCGGGCGAACTTGTGCCAGCACACCTGCACGGGCCCGCAGATGAGGTTCGGCTTGTCTGTCGACAGTCCAGCTGCCCGTCGCCGCTCGCGCCACTTCCACAGCAGTGCCATACCGCCGAGCATGGCCGCCTCGCTCGAGCCGGTCGTCGATGTGCCGAGGGTGTTCTCTGCCTCGGGAGAGTTCCAAAGTTCGGCGAGGATGTGAACACATCGTGCCTCAATCGCCGCGGTCTGCGGATACTCGTCCTTGTCGACCATGTTCTTGTCGAGTGTCTCGCGCATGAGGTCCCGAACTTCGGGCTCCAGCCAGGTCTGGCAGAACGTCGCAAGGTTCTGGCGCGAGTTGCCGTCGAGTATCAACTCGTCGGAAACGAGCCGATATGCGTGCCGCGCGAGCTGCTCGCTCTGGGGCATCTGGAACTTCGGCAGGCTCGCCGACAGCTCGGTCGAGGCAAAAACCTCGTCGAAGATTTCGTCACGGATGGTGTCGCGTTCGTGCAGCATGGCATCTCCTCGGGTTGCTACCGAGTCTTTCAGGACTCACGCGGGGCTCGCTACCGACGGGATGAACGGATCCGGCGTGGATCCCGCCCTTCGAGCTGCTACAGAGCGGGAGGCTCGGGAGTGTCGACCGCTCCGCCGAAGCGGCGGTCCCGGCCAAGGTAGAGGTCGATCGCTCGCCACAGGTCTGCCCGGGAGAAGTCCGGCCAGAGGGTGTCGAGGAACACGTACTCCGCGTATGCCGACTCCCAGAGGAGGAAGTTCGATGTGCGCTGTTCGCCGCTGGACCGAATGAAAAGATCCACGTCCGGCATCTCCGGCTGGTAGAGCCGACGCGCAATGAGCTTCTCGCTCACCGCAGAGGCACGCAGCCTGCCCGCGGCGACATCGTCGGCGATCGAGCGCACCGCATCGACGAGCTCTACCCGACCGCCGTAGTTGACGCACATCGTGAGCGTCAGGACATCGTTGTCTGCGGTCAGCTGCTCGGCAAACTGCAGTTCCTTGATGACGCTCGACCACAGTCGGGGCTTACGACCGGCCCACCGCACCCGGACGCCCCATTCGTTGAGCTGGTCACGACGGCGGTGCAGCACATCGCGATTGAACCCCATGAGGAAGCGGACTTCGTCGGGTGAGCGAGACCAGTTCTCGGTCGAGAAGGCATACACCGACAGGTGTTTGACACCGGCTTGGATGGCACCGGCCACGACGTCCAGGAGCGCCGCCTCGCCGGCCTTGTGGCCCTCGACACGCGTGAGGCCGCGTCGGTTGGCCCAGCGTCCATTTCCGTCCATGACGATGGCGACATGGTTCGGAACTGACCCCTTGGGGAACTCGGGCGGGTAGAGACCTGTCCAATCGATCGGTCGGTAGGGCACGGCGTCACGGTGGGTGTAGGGCTTGGGGCTCATGGAGTGGGTTCCATCGTCTGAACGGCTGCCGGCTGCTGTGGGGGCGGCGCAAAGGTACCGAGGTGTTCGAGCGACCGGATGCCGCGCTCGAGGTGCCACTGGGTGTACGCCGCGATCAGGCCGGATGCCGCCCCGCCTGCCCCGGCCGATGCCCCATCCACCACGTCCCACTCCCCCGTCATCAGCGCGCGCATCACTCTCAGGGTCTCGGCATCCACCCGCGCGGATCCGACCGGCGCGCAGTCGGGACACACCATCCCACCAAGCTGAGCAACGAACGAGGTGTGCTCGCCGACGCGCCCACAGCGGGCGCACGCTTCAAGCCCGGGTGCCCACCCCGACAGTGCCATGACGCGAAGCAGGTACGAATCGAGGATGCTGCGCGACGCATGCTCGCCGCGAGCGAGGGCCCGGAGGCCGCCGAGCAGCAGAAGATACTGCGGTGTCGTCGCCTCGGACTCACTCAGGCGGTCCGCGGCCTCGACCATCGCGTGCGCGGCAGTGTAGCGGTCGTAGTGCAGCGCGATGTCGGCGCCATACGCGCCAAGACTGTCAGCCTGCTGCACGATGTCGAGCGAGCGCCCCTGATACAGCAGCACATCGGCGACCATGAAGGGCTCGAGACGAGCGCCGAACCGCGACGATGTGCGGCGCACGCCCTTGGCCACAGCGCGGACCTTGCCGTGGCGTCGGCTCAGCAGCGTGACGATCCGGTCCGCTTCACCCAATTTGTGGGTGCGCAGAACCACGACTTCGTCACGGTAGGTGGGCACCCCTCGATTATCCCGGCATCGAGCGACAATGGACGGGTGAACGAGCCACTCTTCGTGATCCCGCTCTGGGCAGATCTCTCTGCCGTGGCGCTCGGTGGCCTGCAGGGAGCCCTGTTCGCGTCGGGATTCCGCGGTCAACGGCGGCTTGATCTTCTCGGCGTCGCGATCATCGGGATCGTCATGGGGATGGGTGGCGGTCTCATCCGCGACTTGCTGCTGAACGTCACCCTGACGACGTTGCAGTCGAACTGGTACCTGATCACAGCAGTCGCAGCCGCGCTCCTGGGAATGCTGCTCGCGACGATCCTCGAACGGGTCAGCTGGCTGATCGTCGGACTCGACGCTCTCGTCATCGGCCTGTTCGGCGCCTTCGGCACAAGCAAAGCGCTGTATCTCGGGCTGCCCGAGGTTCCCGCGATCTTCGTGGGCGTCGCCGCCGCGGTCGGGGGCGGCATCCTGCGTGATGTGCTGATGGGCTTGCCGGTCGCGATCATGCACGTCGGATCGCTCTATGCCGTGGCCGCGGGCGCCGGATGCGTCGTGCTCACCGTCTCGTTCTCACTCGGGGCACCGCTGACCGCCGCGGCGATCATCGCTGTCGCCGTGACGACGGTCATCCGACTGCTCGCCGTCGTCTTCGATATTTCGCTTCCTGAGCAGCGCGCTCTCTACCGCCGGAAGGTCGCCGTCGAGACCTCCGCGATCACCGTCGTCGGCGGCACCAGAGCTGCTGACAACGGCGACGCGGGGGCAACCGGCTGACCGGCCACCCCCGCGTGCACTCGGCTGTCAGACGGCCGCGAGAGTTCCGGACTCCTCGCGGACGCGGATCGCACGGTTCACGCCCGAGACGATGGCTTTGAGTGACGCCGTCGATATGTCGCCGTCGATACCGACACCCCACAGGCGCTCGCCTTCGACCTGCAATTCGACGTAGGCCGCGGCCTGGGCATCACCGCCGGCGCTGAGAGCATGCTCGACGTAGTCGTACACGGTGACGTCGAACCCCTGTTCGCGCAGCACCGCCAAGAACGCGGCAACCGGTCCGTTCCCGTTCCCGCGAGCCGAGATCTCCGAATCACCATCACGCAGCCGTACGTCGAGGACGACGTCACCGGTCATGTCGCTCTCGGTGCGCGTCGAGAGCAACTCGAACCGGCCCCAGCGCTCGTCGGCAACCGTGCTCGGCAGGTATTCGTCGGTGAAGATCGACCAGATCTGGTCGCTCGTGACCTCGCCGCCCTCGGCATCCGTCTTTGCCTGCACGACGCCCGAGAACTCGATCTGCAGTCGACGCGGCAGGTCCAAGGCGTGGTCGGTCTTCAAGAGGTAAGCGACGCCACCCTTACCCGATTGCGAGTTCACGCGGATGACGGCCTCGTAGGAGCGGCCGAGATCCTTGGGATCGATCGGCAGATACGGCACAGCCCACAGCAGCTCGTCCACAGAGACCCCCTGCGCCACGGCGGCGGCATCCATCGACTCGAAGCCCTTCTTGATCGCATCCTGGTGCGACCCGCTGAAGGCGGTGAAGACGAGGTCGCCAGCCCACGGACTGCGTTCGTGGACGGGCAGCTGGTTGCAGTACTCGACGGTGCGCTTGACCTGGTCGATGTCGCTGAAGTCGATCTGGGGGTCGACTCCCTGCGTCAACAGGTTGATGCCCAGTGCGACCAGGTCGACATTTCCGGTGCGCTCGCCGTTTCCGAACAGACATCCCTCGATGCGGTCCGCGCCTGCCATGTAGCCGAGCTCGGCTGCGGCGATCGCGGTGCCGCGGTCGTTGTGCGGATGCAGCGAAATCAAGACGTTCTCGCGATGGTTCAGGTGGCGGCTCATCCACTCGATGGAGTCGGCGTAGACGTTCGGCGTTGCCATCTCAACCGTCGCCGGCAGATTGATGATCACCTTCCGCTCGGGCGTCGGCTCGAAGATCTCCAGAACCTGGTTGCACACGTCGACCGCGAACTCGAGCTCGGTGCCGGTGTAGCTCTCGGGCGAGTACTCGTAGAAGACCTCGGTGTCGGGAACCATCGCCTCGAACTTGCGGCACAGACGAGCACCTGCGAGCGCGATGTCGATGATCCCCTGCTTGTCGGTGCGGAACACGACGTCGCGCTGCAGGATGCTCGTGGAGTTGTAGAGGTGCACGATCGCGCGCTTTGCGCCACGGATGGATTCGTACGTCCGCTCGATGAGGTGCTCGCGCGCCTGCGTCAGGACCTGAATAGTGACGTCATCCGGGATGACATCGTCTTCGATCAGGTGACGCACGAAGTCGAAGTCGGTCTGGCTCGCGGAAGGGAAGCCGACCTCGATCTCTTTGTAGCCCATCTTCACGAGCAGATCGAACATGATCCGCTTGCGCTCGGGACTCATCGGATCGATGAGCGCCTGATTCCCATCGCGCAGGTCGACCGCGCACCACCGCGGCGCCTGCGTGATCTTCGCGTCGGGCCACGTGCGGTTGGGAACCGACACGCGGATCTGCTCGTGATAGGGAACGTACTTGTGCGTCGGCATCCCCGACGGCTGCTGAGTGTTCTTCATGGTGTCGCTCTTCCTGCTTCTGGCTCGAGGTGAACGGGCCGACACGAAGCTCCGCGACGAGGTAGGCCCTAGATGGCCCCGCCGCGGCAGCTAAGAAGAAGCGAGAGTGCACGCATATGGCGATGTTATCAGCAATCTGCTCTACCGACTTCGAGACGTTTGCCGCGCGGTCGACACTCTCTCACTATGAGGACTACGACTCGTCTCGGTACCGCCGCGCTCGCCGCGGCAACGCTCTTGCTGATCACCGCCGGATGCGCCAGCGGGTCCGGTGCATCCGGCGGCTCGCTGGCGACTGCGCAGATCAGTCCGCCGCACGGCGACGTGGTCGGCACCGGCACCGTTGTGGATGTCGCCGGAGACGTGACGCTCTGCCTCGGGCCGATCGCCGAGTCCTATCCGCCGCAGTGCGACGGGCTGCCGCTCGAGGGCTGGAGCTGGGACGGTGTCGACGGCTTCGAGGAATCCGGCGGTACGAGATGGGGTACCTACGCGGTCTTCGGAACCTTCGATGGCGATGTGTTCACCGCAACTCAGCCGCCGATCATGCTCGCTCTCTACGATCCGATTCGGCCGGTGGACCCGACGGGAGGCGTCTCGGGTGAAACACCGGCTGCCGAACTGGACGAGATCGCGAGCGAACTACCGACTGCTCTCGGCGATCTTCTACTCGCGACATGGACGCAGGACGGATACGTCTGGGCACAGGTGATCTGGGATGACGGCACCCTGCAGGACGCTGCGGATGCCCAGTATGGCGACGACGTCGTGATCATCCAGTCGGCCCTCCGCTCACTCGGGTGAGAAGCGTGCTCTGCACGTGATCTCAGAAGCCGAGGCGACCGAGCTGCTTCGAGTCTCGCTGCCAGTCCTTCGCTACCTTGACGTGCAGTGACAGGAAGACACGGGACCCGAGGAGCGGCTCGATCTGTTCACGGGCAGTGGCACCGACTCGTGCGAGTCGCGACCCCTTCTTGCCAATGATGATCGCCTTCTGACTGTCGCGCTCGACAACGATGTCGGCGTACACGTCGATCAGGTCCGAGTCCTCGCGGGGTTCGACATCCTGCACGACGACGGCGATGGAGTGCGGCAACTCATCCCGCACGCCATCGAGCGCCGCCTCCCGGATGATCTCGGCGATCCGGTCGTCATCGGACTCGTCGGTGACGACGTCGGCGGGATAGAGGGCTGGGCCTTCGGGTAGCAGCTTCAGGATCTCGTCAGCCAGAACCCCGAGCTGATCGGCTGTGACCGCCGAGAGTGGGATCACCGCTGCCCAGTCCTCACGCAGAGCGTCGACCTCCATCAGCCGCTCCGTGATCTGGTCGCGAGAGGCGACGTCAGTCTTGGTCACCAGGGCGATCTTTTTCGCCGACGCGTACCCGTCGAGAGACTCGGCGATGCGGCGGTCTCCCGGGCCGACCTTCTCGGTCGCGGGAGCACAGAAGGCGATCACGTCAACATCTCCGAGAACCTCTTCGACGAGATCGTTGAGGCGCTGGCCGAGGAGCGTGCGCGGGCGGTGGAGACCTGGAGTGTCGACGATCACGATCTGCCCGCCGGGGCGGTTCAGGATGCCGCGAATGGCCCGTCGGGTGGTCTGCGGCTTGTCGCTCGTGATTGCGATCTTTTCGCCGACGAGGGCGTTCATGAGCGTGGACTTGCCGACATTCGGGCGTCCCACAAACGTCACGAACCCGGACCGGAAATCGCTGTCGCTCACGAGCGCACCTTCCGTTCAGATGGTTTCTCGACTGTCGCAGCCGAGTCCTCATCGTCAGTAGCTGAGTGGTCTTCCGCGTCGGTCGCGGGCGGAATGCGCTCCACAAACACGGTGGTGATGCCACGGCCCTTGCCGCGGGAGGCCCCGCCGGTGATTCGCAGACCCTCGAAATCCGTCACCGCTCCGGGCTGCGGCACCTTGCCGAGCTGCTTGCCCAACAGTCCCCCGATCGAATCGACCTCGTCGTCCTCGAGATCGAGGTCGAAGAGTTCACCGACCTCCGCAAGTCCCAGTCGGGCACTCACGCGATAGCGTCCCTCTGCGACTTCGGCGATCTCGGTGGCCCGCGGGTCGAACTCGTCGGCGATCTCGCCGACCAGCTCTTCGATCAGGTCTTCGAGGGTCACGAGGCCCGAGACCCCGCCGTACTCGTCCACCACCATGCACACGTGCACGGCTTCCCGTTTCATCTGTTGCAGCAGAGTCTCGGCTCGCATCGATTCGGGCACGAACACGGCAGGTCGCGCGAGCTGTGAGATCGCAGCAGCGCGCCATCCTGCCTCATCGCGGTACGCGAACTGCACCAGGTCTTTGAGGTAGAGCATCCCGATGACGTCATCGGCTTCGTCGTCGACGACCGGAACGCGCGAGACTCCCTTGTCGAGGAACAGCTCCATCGCGTCCTTGGTCGTCGTGTCAGCGTCGACAGTCACCATCTCTGTGCGCGGAATCATGACCGCCCGCACATAGGTGTCGGTGAAGTCGAACACGGAGTGGATGAGCTCGCGATCGTCCTCCTCGATGAGGTCCTGCGATGCTGCCTCATCCACCATGCTGAGCAGCTGCTCTTCGGAGGCGAACGACGAGCCGCGGGCAACACCGGGCGTCACGCGGTCGCCGAGCGCGACCAGACCGTGAGCGAGCGGGCCCAGCACGATGCGCATCGCGCGGATGACGGGGGCAGCCCCCCGGAGCAGCCCCTTGGCGTGCAGCCGGCCGACGCTTCGCGGGCTCGCCCCGACCACGACGAACGAGATTCCCGTCATGATGATCGCGGCAGCGAGCATCGCCCACCAGATGCTGTCGAAGAGGATCGACAGCGCGACAGTGACCAGCACCGCTGCGGTGGTCTCAGAAAGCACACGCATGAAGCCCGCGGCGTTGGCGTGCGCCGCGGGATCATTGGCGATTCCGCGGATGAACGCAGCGTTGCTACCGCTCTGGCTCATCTCCTCGAGGTCGGATCGGGAGGTCACACCGAGCGCTGCATCCACAGCCGCCATCAGACCACCGAAGGCGACCAGGAGGGCGGCTGCGGCAAGCAGCAGGGCCGCGGTCACGGCTTGAGACGACGGCGTTCGGCCGCGTGGAATCGGACGATGAGGTCTCGCTGGAGGGCGAACATCTCGCGTTCCTCCGCCGGCTCGGCGTGATCGAAGCCGAGCAGGTGCAGGAGTCCGTGGGTCGTGAGCAGGATCAGCTCGTCCATCGTGGAGTGACCGGCAGCCTGAGCCTGACTCTCAGCGACCTGCGGGCACAGCACGATGTCGCCCAGCAGACCTTCGGGAGTCGGCGCATCTTCGGTACCGGGACGCAGCTCATCCATGGGGAAGCTGAGAACATCCGTGGGACCCGGTTCGTCCATCCACTGGACGTGCAGCGACTCCATCGCGCCCTCGTCGACCAGGAGGATCGCGAGGTCGGCATCCGGGCTGACGAACAACTCAGCGAGGTTGTTCTCTGTGAGCCGGAGCAGGACTGTCTCGTCGACGTCGATTCCGGACTCGTTGGTGATTTCGATCGTCATCGGCGTCCTCGCTTGGGCATGTGATCGCGCGGACCGGAAGGGCGGCTCGCCCCTCGGCGCTCAGCACGATTGCTGAGTTCGCTCGCCTCGTCGCGTTCCCGCTTTGCTGACAGTCGCTGCTCGTCGTACTCGGAGTAGGCGTCGACGATCCTGCCGACAAGCGAGTGGCGCACGACGTCATCGCTCGTGAGGTATGCGAAGTGGATGTCGTCGATCCTGCTCAGCACCTTCGTCACCAGGCGCAGACCCGACGCCCCCTGGGGCAGGTCGATTTGCGTGATGTCGCCCGTGACCACCATTTTCGTGTTGAAGCCCAGGCGAGTCAGGAACATCTTCATCTGTTCGGGGGTGGTGTTTTGAGCTTCGTCCAGAACAACGAAGGAGTCGTTCAACGTGCGGCCGCGCATGTATGCGAGGGGGGCAACCTCGATCGTGCCCGTCGCCATGAGCTTGGGCACGATCTCTGGATCCATCATTTCGTTGAGCGCGTCGTAGAGCGGACGCAGGTACGGGTCGATCTTGTCGGTCAGCGTTCCAGGAAGAAAACCGAGGCGCTCGCCGGCTTCGACGGCGGGCCGGGTCAGGATGATGCGGCTGACCTCTTTGCGCTGCAGCGCCTGCACGGCCTTGGCCATGGCCAGATAGGTCTTGCCCGTACCGGCCGGCCCGATCCCGAACGTGATCGTCGTTTGCTCAATCGCATCCACATAGGACTTTTGCCCCAGCGTCTTGGGACGGATGACTCGACCACGGCTCGAGAGAATCGCTTCGCCGAGCACCTCGGACGGACGCGGGTTGCCATCGCTTCGCAGGATACGGTTCGAGCTGGAGACATCCGCTGGTGCCAGATCGTGGCCGGTGCGGGTCATGGTGAGCAGTTCTTCGACGAGTTCCCGTGCCGCAGCGACAGCCACCGCACTGCCGGCGAGGGTGATCTCGTTCCCGCGGACGTGTACGTCGACATCCGGATGCTCGCGCTCGACGACGCGCAGCAGCCGGTCTTGCGGCCCCAGAAGCTGGACCATGGCGACACCGTCGGCGAACAACCGCTCCGTGACGCGATCTTCGGATTCCGCGCGGCTGTCCGGATCAGCCACCGAGACTGCCTTCTGCGAGGTCGCCGCCGAGCACGTGGGCATGCACGTGGAAGACTGTCTGCCCCGCGCCAGACCCGGTGTTGAACACCAGTCGGAAATCACCGCTGCCGTGCTCTGCAGCGGCATCCTTGGCCACGGCCACCATCTCGGCGAGCAACGCAGGATCACCCGCGGCAAGCTCGGTGACATCGCGGTATTCGGCGGTCTTGGGAATCACAAGCAGGTGCAGCGGCGCCTGCGGAGCGATATCGCGGATGACGAACACGTTCTCGGTCTCGCTGAGGATCTCTGCGGGAATCTCGCCACGCAGGATACGAGTGAAGACGGAGGGCTCGGTCATGCTCTCAGTCTACCGACGGCCTCTCCCACGGGCCCAGCTACCGCCGGTACAGTCACCACCGGCCGAGGCTGGCGCTGAGCACCGCGATCGCTGCGGGACCTGCCGTCGAGGTACGCAGGACGTGGTCACCCAAGCGCACGAGCGTCGCGCCGGCAGCTTCGAGTGAGTTCAACTCGCCGGCGTCGATCCCACCTTCAGGTCCGACGACCAGGGCGATGTCGCGACCGTCGGTCTGCTCGGGCTTCCACTCGGTCAGGCGTACCGTCGCTGTCGGCTCGAGCACGAGCATCCGGGTCGTCGCTGCCCGCGCGCACAACTGCACCGTCGTCACCGGCGCGCCGACCTCGGGAAGCCACGCGCGGTGCGCCTGCTTGCCCGCTTCTCGTGCGATCTGGCGCCAGCGGGCGACGCCCTTCTCACGCTTGGCCGCGTCCCAGCGCGACACGCTGCGGGCAGCCTGCCAGGGCGTGATGACATCCGCGCCCAGTTCCGTCGACGCTTGGACCGCCAGTTCGTCGCGGTCGCCTTTCGCGAGCGCCTGGACGAGTTCGATCCGCACGGATGGGCGGGGTAGGTCCTCCCGGTTCGTGACACGCACGACGACCTCGCGCGCCGCGACTGCCTCGCACGTGCCTTCGATCCACACGCCGGCGCCGTCACCGAGCGTCACGGTCTCCCCCACACGGACCCGACGTACCGTGGCTGCGTGATGCGCCTCAGCACCAGTGAGGGTCACGGTCTGGCCGGTCTCGGCGTCCAGTCGTTCGTCGACGACGAAGTGAAGCGGCACGATCAGCCGTTCCGGAACCGATCGCGCAACTTCGAGAACAGACCCTGATGGAATTCAGCCAGGTGGGGCGCAGGTGCCTTCGTCCGCTTGGCGAACTCCTCGATGAGAGCCCGTTCCTTGGCGTCGAGCTTCGTCGGTGTGACCACATGAACACCCACGCGCAGATCACCGCGTGAATTGCCACGCAGCGGTGTGATGCCTCGACCCTTGATGGTCAGCACGTCGCCTGATTGAACACCGGGACGCACCTCGAGGTCCACCGGTCCGTCCAGGCCCTCGATCGTCGTGGCCGCGCCGAGAACGGCATCCGGCATCGAGACTTCGAGGGTTGCGAGCAGGTCGTCACCTTCGCGGCTGAACACCGGATGCGTCGCGACAGAGACCTCGATGTACAGGTCGCCCCGCGTGCCGCCGCCCGGTCCGACTTCACCCGATCCGGGAAGTTGTAGGCGCAGGCCCGTGTCAACACCGGCCGGAATGTCGATCGACACAGTGCGACGAGCCCGAACGCGACCCTGCCCCTGACACGTCGCGCACGGATAGGGGATCGTCGTGCCGTACCCCTGACATGTGCCGCACGGCTGGGAGGTGACGACGTTGCCAAGGAGGCTTCGTACGGTGCGCTGGATGTGGCCCGTGCCATGGCAGATATCGCAGCGAACCGGCGTCGTTCCGGGTTGCGTACAGGAACCATTGCAGGTCTCGCACATGACGGCGGTGTCGACGTCGATGTCGCGATGGACACCGAAAACGACATCCTTCAGGTCGAGGTCGACGCGAACCAGCGCATCCTGGCCCCGCTCTTTGCGAGACCGCGGGCGCCCGCCGCGAGCAGCGCCCCCTCCCCCGAAGAAGCTCTCGAAGATGTCGCTGAAGCCACCGAAGTCGCCGGCTCCGCCGAAACCACCGTTCTGGCCGCCGCCCATGTCGTAGCGCTGGCGCTGCTGCGGGTCACTGAGCACGTCGTAGGCATGCGTGACGAGTTTGAACCGCTCGGCAGCGTCCTCCCCCGGGTTCACATCCGGGTGAAGCTCTCGGGCCAGGCGGCGATATGCCTTCTTGATCTCTTCGGGCGACGCGTCTCGCGACACGCCAAGGACCTCGTAGTGGTCAGCCACGGTCACCTTTCTGCATCCCGCGTGTTGTCGCGGGCAGTTCGTACGGGCTCATCGGCCCTTTTCGTCCTCGGCGAGCAGCCCCGTGAGGTAGCGCGCTACTGCACGTACCGCCGCGAGGTTGCTGGGATAGTCCATTCGAGTCGGGCCCATCAGCCCGACGCGTGCCCGCGCGCCCGTCGCATCGTAGTCACTTGCGATGACGGATGCCTCCGACAGCCCGAACGCCTCGTTCTCACGTCCGATGCTGGCTGCGAGCCCGTTGTCATCGGCGACCATCTCCCCCATCAGGCGAAGGATCGTCACCTGCTCTTCGATCGCCTCCAGAAGCGGGTAGATGCTTCCGCGGAAGTCGCTCTCGCGACGCGCGAGATTTGCCGCGCCAGCCATCACGAGCCGATCCTGACGGAACTCGTCAAGCTCCTCCTGCACGACTCGAAGGATCTCGGTGACCGCCGACTGGTGGGCGGTGCGCACGTCACTGTCTGCTTGCTCCTCGACGCGCTTCGCCCCCTGACGGACGCTGCGGCCGACAAGCAGTGTCGACACCTCGGCGCGAACGCGCGCGAGATCTGACTCGTCGAGGGCCACGGTCAGAAGCGCGAGGCGTTGTGACACACGTCCCGTATCGGTGACGACGATGACAAGCACCCGGGTGGGCTCAAGTGCCACGAGCTCAACGTGCGTGATGGTCGCCTTGGCAAACGAGGGATACTGCACGATGGCCACCTGGCCGGTGAGCTGTGTGAGTGCCCGCACCGTTCGCGCCAGAGCGTCATCCAGGTCTCCGGGCCCCTGCAGGAAGCTCGCGATGGCTGCGCGCTGGGCCGGTGAAAGGGGCCGGATCTCGGCGAGGTGGTCGACGAAGACGCGGTAGCCCTTGTCGGTCGGGACGCGCCCCGACGAGGTATGGGGTGCCGCGATGAGTTCTTCGTCTTCGAGAAGCGCCATGTCGTTGCGGATCGTGGCCGCTGATACGCCGAACGCGTGACGCTCGACGATGGCCTTGCTTCCGACGGGCTCGCGGGTATCGACGTAGTCCTGCACGATAGCCCGCAGGACCTGAAGCCCACGCTCGCTGACCATGTCGCCTCCTTCCGCATCCGGCGTCGGCCGTTACAGCGGCTCGACGTGGCACTGGCACTCACATCCTCAGAGTGCCAATTCTAGCGGATGCCTCTCCCCCACGCCCTGGATCACGCGGTCAGCGCGCGGACTACCGCGTCAGCCAGCAGTCGCCCGGCACGAGTGAGCACAAGGGTCCCCCGCACCGCCTCGCGACCGTCGACGAGTCCATCCGCGACGAGACCGGCAACGGCTTGTCGGCTCTGCCATGCCAGCTGCGAAACCGGCAGACCCTCCACCGTACGCACCCGCAGCATCACGCGCTCGAGCAGTCGCGCCTCCTCATCGGGGACCTCCAAGCCCGCCCCCGGTGAATCGCCGGCAGCGAGCCGCTGCGCGTAGGCAGCAGGATGCCTGACATTCCAGAACCGCACGCCTCCGACGTGGCTGTGGGCGCCAGGACCGAAACCCCACCAGTCGTGGCCGTGCCAGTACGCAAGGTTGTGCCGCGAACGGTCGGCGGGGGTCCTCGCCCAGTTGGACACCTCGTACCAGTCGTAGCCGGCCTCCTCGAACGCTGTGTCAGCGTGCTCGTACATGGCAGCCTGCAGATCGTCGTCGGGTGTGGCGAGTTCTCCGCGTCGGATGCGGCGCTCCAGCGCAGTGCCCTCTTCGACGATCAGCGCATATGCCGAGATGTGGTCAGTCTCCAGCGCAAGGGCGGCCTCGACGCTGCGTCGCCAGTGATCGAGGGTCTCGTCTGGCGCGCCGTAGATGAGGTCGACACTTACTGCCAGACCACTGTCTCGTGCGGCGCGCACCGCCGTCGCAACGTTTTCGGGTCGGTGCGTCCGGTCGAGCGTCCGAAGCACCTCCGGCACCGCTGACTGCATCCCGATCGACAACCTCGTGACTCCCGCACCGGCCAGTTCCTCGGTGACCTCAGGTGTGACAGTGTCGGGGTTCGCCTCCACGGTGACCTCGGCATCCGGCTCGAGCCCGAAGCGATCCCGCAGGCTTACCAGAATGACTGCGAGGTCGCGGGCAGGAAGCAGCGTCGGCGTTCCCCCGCCGAAGAACACCGTGCTCAGTGGCCTCGGATGGGCAGAAAGGACGCCCGACGCGAGGTCGATCTCTCGAAGCAGCGTCCCCGCATAGTCCTCGCGGCGCGCGCCACGCAACTCCTCGGCCGTGTAGGTGTTGAAGTCGCAGTAGCCGCAGCGGACGCGGCAGAACGGAATATGGACGTATGCAGACAGCGGGGCGGTGGGGTCGATGACCGCCCCGGGAAGCGATCCGTCGCGCGGAACGGGATCGCCGAGGGGAAGCGCTGCGCCCATCAGGGAGCGAACAGCGGCGATACCGCCGTCAGGTAGGCCCGGAAGAGCCGTCGCCGCCGCCCGCGGACGAAGCGCGGTACCAGCCGGTACAGCGTCGATACGGGACGGTCAAATGCGCGCACGGTGAACCAGACCTCGTCGTTATCGCGCCACTCGACCAGGAACAGCTCCTCGCCGCTGACGACAGAGCCGCCCACGGTGCCGAGCGCATAAGCCGTGCGCCGGGGTTCTTCGACGGCCAGAATGACGCGCAGTTCGGCATCCGCGCGGTAGCCGCTGAGCCGGCCGGTGACATGCACTGTAGCGCCGGCGCTGACATACGGAGTGCCCTCGGCGTCGAAACGCTGCTCGGCGTCGCGTCGCGACGGCGCTATCGGCGCGCCATCCGAGTCGTACGCGACGCCGGCGTAGCCGGACCCGGATGCCGGACGGATGTCGGCCAACGACAACCCGGCCCCGCGCAGCGGCGCCCATGACAAGAGCGACTCGGTCGCCGACTCGAATCGTGCCTGACCGCTACCGATCCGCCAGGACTCCTCGGCGGGGACGCTCTTCTCCGGCGGGTACTGCATGAGGTCGGTAGCCTGTGTGGCCCCGACTGCTGCATAGTCGACGGTCTCGTCCCGGAAGGTTCCGCGGCGCATGGCGATCAGACTACTTGTCTTTACCCTCGACGTCCCCCGAGAGCGCTGCGATGAACGCCTCCTGGGGGACCTCGACGCGACCGACCATCTTCATGCGCTTCTTGCCCTCTTTCTGCTTTTCGAGCAGCTTGCGCTTGCGGGTGATGTCACCGCCATAGCACTTGGCCAGCACGTCCTTACGGATCGCGCGGATGTTCTCGCGGGCGATGATCCGCGCCCCGATGGCGGCCTGGATGGGCACTTCGAACTGCTGGCGCGGGATGAGCTTGCGGAGGCGCTCAGTCATCATCGTGCCGTACCCATACGCCTTGTCGCGGTGGACGATGGAGCTGAAGGCATCCACCTTCTCACCCTGCAAGAGGATGTCGACCTTCACGAGATCGGCGGTCTGCGACCCAGCCGGCTCGTAGTCCAGGCTCGCGTAACCCTGCGTCTTGGACTTGAGCTGATCGAAGAAGTCGAAGACGATCTCACCGAGCGGCATGTTGTAGCGCAGCTCTACGCGGTCCTCGCTCAGGTAGTCCATACCGAGCAGCGACCCGCGTCGGGACTGGCACAGCTCCATGACCGTACCCACATAATCCTTGGGCAACAGGATGCCGACCTTCACCACTGGTTCCGACACCTCGGCAACCCGACCGTCGGGGTATTCACTGGGGTTGGTGACGGTGACAGTCTCTCCGGTGTCGGTTGTGACCGTGTAGGTCACCGACGGCGCGGTGGTGATCAGGTCGAGGTCGAACTCGCGCGAGAGTCGCTCAGTGATGATTTCCAGGTGCAGGAGCCCGAGGAACCCGCAGCGGAAGCCGAAGCCCAGCGCAACCGAGGTCTCGGGTTCGTACTGCAGTGAGGCATCCGAGAGCTTGAGCTTGTCGAGCGCTTCGCGCAGATCGGCGTAATCGCTGCCGTCGATCGGGTAGATGCCCGAGAAGACCATGGGCTTGGGGTCGGTGTAGCCCGGAAGGGCATCGGATGCCGGCTTGCGCTGGTTCGTGATCGTGTCGCCGACCTTCGACTGGCGCACGTCCTTCACGCCGGTGATCAGATACCCCACTTCGCCGACGCCGAGGCCCTTGGTCGGGGTCGGTTCGGGACTGGAGACTCCGATCTCCAGAAGATCGTGCGTTGCCCGGGTCGACATCATCTGGATGCGCTCGCGCGGTTCGAGCTTGCCGTCCACCATCCGCACGTAGGTCACGACGCCGCGGTAGGCGTCGTAGACGGAGTCGAAAATCATTGCGCGGGCCGGCGCGTCAGCGTCACCGGTGGGGGCTGGGATCTCAGCGACGATTCTGTCGAGAAGCTCCTCCACGCCCTGCCCGGTCTTGCCACTGACTCGCAGCACATCGGCCGGATCGCCGCCGATGAGGCTCGCGAGTTCAGCCGCGTACTTCTCGGGGTCCGCGGCGGGTAGATCGATCTTGTTGAGCACCGGGATGATGTGCAGGTCGTTCTCGAGCGCCAGGTAGAGATTCGCAAGCGTCTGCGCTTCGATCCCCTGCGCGGCATCCACGAGCAGGACCGCGCCTTCGCACGCCGCGAGCGAGCGCGACACCTCGTAGGTGAAGTCCACGTGACCAGGAGTGTCGATCATGTTGAGGGCGAAGGTGCCGGCATCCGTCTGCCAGGGCATCCGCACCGCCTGGCTCTTGATGGTGATTCCGCGCTCGCGCTCGATGTCCATGCGGTCGAGGTACTGCGCACGCATGTCGCGATCAGAGACGACGCCCGTGATCTGCAGCATGCGGTCGGCCAGGGTGGACTTGCCGTGGTCGATGTGCGCGATGATGCAGAAGTTGCGGATCTGCGCGGGCGGCGTAGCTGCCGGCTGCAGCGGCGTAGAGGCACGGGGGGACATATCCGCACGATTCTACCGGCGTGCGCACTGTCGCATCCCCCTTGCCTCACGGCGACGGCGGGCTACTCTACCGACATGGCGGTCGCGGTGGTTCTCGTTCACGGCATCCGCACCTCCCGCACGATGTGGCGGGCGCAAGAGCAGTACCTGACCGAACGCGGTAACCCCGTGACAGCCGTCGACCTCCCCGGGCACGGGTCGCGGATGAACGAGACGTTCTTGCTCGACGGTGCGTTCGCAACGATCGATGAGGCCGTGCGCCGTGCCGCGGAGGAACACGGCACCGTCCTGCTGGTCGCCCACTCGATGGGCGGACTGCTCTCGATCGAGTACGCCGGGCAAGAGGATGCCCCTCCGATCGCCGGCCTGATTGCCGCATCATGCACGGCCATTCCGCGCGGTGCCGCACTGCAGACCTATCGACTTCTCGCCCGCGGGTTCGACTCGCTCCCGAACCGCGGAGCGTGGCTCAGTGAACGGGTGCTGGATGCCACGCTGCCACCAGAGACACGGGCGGACTTCGGCGCTGGGGGCTATGCGCTCGACGCGCAAGACACGGCACTTCGCAGTTTGTCGGTGCTGGACCTGCTGTCGGCCCTCGGCCGGATCGAGGTCCCACTGTGGTTCGTGAACGGCCAGTTCGACCAGCTGCGGGTCAACGAGCGGCTGTTCACGCGGGTCGCACCGGATGCCGAACTGATCGTTGTTCCGCGGACGAGCCACTTGGTCACGGCCATGCGACCGCGAGTGTTCAACGCGGTCCTGAACCTCGCGCTCACGACCATCGAACAGACCTGGTAGACTCGCTGATTGGCTTGTGTGTGGGTTTTACCCTCACGATCGCTGGTGGACGCCCCTCTCTCGTCGCCGGCAGTCCATCCATCACTCGAACGAAAGAACGTCTCCACGTGGCGAACATCAAGTCGCAGATCAAGCGCAACAAGACCAACGAGAAGGCTCACGAGCGCAACAAGGCCGTCAAGAGCGCGCTGAAGACCGAGGTGCGTCGCACCCGCGAGGCCGTCGCCGCTGGCGACAAGGCCGCCGCCGAGAAGGCTCTGGCCACCGCGACCAAGAAGCTCGACAAGGCAGTCAGCAAGGGCGTCATCCACGCCAACCAGGCTGCGAACCGCAAGTCGGCGATCGCCAAGCAGGTCGCGGCTCTCTGAGCCTCACGCTTCATGCAAAGCCCGCCCTTCGGGGCGGGCTTTGTCGTTCTTCGACCGTCAGCTTCCGAACTCGCTGCGCGTTGCCACAACCGTCACGAGTCGCTCAAGAGCGAAGATCGGGTCTCGTGAAGCACCCTTGACCTCGGCATCCGCTCGTGCCGCCGCCTGAATGGCGCGACCCAAGGACTCCTCGTTCCAGCCGGCGAGATCCCGACGAGCCCGGTCCACCTGCCAGTCCTTCACGCCGATCCGAGCAGCAATCGCGGCGGAGGACTCGCGCAGGCCGGCAACGCGCGCCATGGTGCGCAGTTTGGATGCGATCGCCGCAACGAGGGGCACGGGGTCGGCGCCGCTCGCCAACGCGTGTCGCAGGGTGATCAGCGCCTCGCCATACCGTCCCGCGATCGCAGTGTCGGCCACCGCGAAGGCCGTGGTCTCGACCCGCCCTCCGTAATACCGCCGAACGATGTCTTCCGTGACATCGCCATCGACATCCGCGATGAGCTGCTGACACGCCGCGGCGAGCTCGGTGAGATCGTCGGAGAACGCCGAGACGAGGGCACGGAGGGCGGCAGGCGCGATGCGCTTGTTCGCGGAAGAGAACTCGGCGGCGGCGAAGTCGTACCGGTCGCTATCCCGTTTGACCGCCGGGCACGCGATCTCGACGGCGTCCGCCGCGCCGCTGCGAATCGCATCGAGCAGCTTCTTTCCTCGCACACTCGCGCCGGTGTGCCGAAGCACGACGGTTGCGCCTTCCTGGGGCGCCTCGAGGTAGGCAAGGGCTTCGGTGAGGAACGAGTCGGATGCCTTCTCGACCCCGAACACGCGCACGAGGCGCGGCTCACCGAAGAGGGAGGGCGAGGTGACGGTCAGCAGCGTTCCCGCGACATAGTCGTCGGCGCGCAGGTCGGTCACCTCCACTGCCGGATCCTCGGCGCGCACGTAGTCACGCAGGCCCGCGATCGCGCGTTCAGCACAGACGTCTTCGGGACCTGACACCAGCACGATGGGCGCGGGACGCGGATCCCGCCACGGCACCTGCCGGATCGCCGACTTCGAAGAACTCGAGCGACGGGGTGCGGCCATGCCGAAAGCCTATCCGCCGCCCACGACAGACGCCGCGCGCTCGCGCCACAGCGCGAGGGTCTCGCCCTCCCCGACGACCGCGACGATCCCATCCTGGTCGGTGCGCCCAACGGCACTGCCCTGCAGCATGGCCAATGTCGTTGCGGTGGGGTGCCCGTAGGTGTTGTCGGCTCCCACACCGATGAGCGCGATGCGCGGCGCGATCTGCTCGTACAGACCCGGGTCCTGGTCAGCACTGCCATGGTGCGACACCTTGACGACCTCGACGGCCCCACGCATGCTCGCGCGCAGCATCCGTTGCGGATCCGCGGAGAGATCGCCGAGGAACAGTGACCGCGGCACGCCACCGCCTTCGACGCTCACCGTCACCGACGAGTCGTTGCCCGGGGCAAACAGCGCTGTGGCGCGAGGCCAGAGCACACTCCATCGCGCGCCTCCGAGCGTGCCCGTCATGCCTTCCTGCGCCGAGACCACTTCCGCTCCAGCTTGCGCGAGATCTGCCAAGAGCCGTTCGTCGGCACTTCCGTCCGCCGAACCGTGCAGTACGGTGCCGACGCGACCTATCACCGCCTCGGTGCCGCCCACGTGGTCTTTGTCGAAGTGCGTCAGCACGAGCAGGTCGAGGCGCGTGATGCCGACCCGGTCGAGGCATGCGCTGATCAGCGTGGGATCGTGGCCCGTATCGATGAGCGCCGTCGCACCCTCGCTACGCACGAGCAGCGCGTCTCCCTGGCCCACATCGCACATGAGAATCGACCAGTCGCCGGGGATGCCCCATCTCTGCGTGATCGTGGTGACCACCGTGGTGCAGGTGAAGATCGTGACGACAGCTGCGAGCAGGAGCGCCGAACCGCGGCGGATGCGGGCGGACCGTCGATTCTGCCCGGGTATGCCGAGCGCGAGTGTGACGAGTACGCCCACCAGAGCGAGTGAGAGCGCACCGACAAGCCCATCCGCCCAGGGAATCCTCGCGAAGGGCAACCCGCTCGCGACATCCGCGATGCCGGCGATCCACGCCGCCGGAAGCCACGCGAGTGCTGCCAGACCGCTCTGGAGCACGGGAAACGGCGCGGCAAGGCACGCGGCAAGACCCAGCACCGTCGCTGCGGGGGCCGCGGGCGCTGCGAGCAGGTTCGCCGGCACTCCCCACAGCGGTACCGACGGATCGATGAGCACCAATAGCGGTCCGCACGCCAGCTGCGCGGCGAGCGGGACGGAGAGGGCAAGCGCCAGCGGTGCGGGCATCACACGTGTCAGGCCCGAGGCGAGCGGACGGGCGAGCGTGAGAAGCGCCGCCGTGGCGGCCACGGAGAGCGCGAACCCGAGGGAGCCCGCCAACCAGGGGTCGAAGAGCAGGAGCAGGACGACTGCTGCGCTCAGCAGGGCGACACCGGCGCCAGCGCGACCCAGAAGAACGGCGATCATGGCAATTCCGGCCATCATCGCGGCACGAACGACACTCGGCTCCGGCGTGACCAGAATGACGAACCCGACGAGCGCACCGAGACCGGAAATCACACGCACGCGGCGGCCCGCTCCCAGCCCAGCCGCAACGACAAACGCGATCCCCACGACGAGCGCACAGTTGGCTCCCGACACCGCGGTGAGGTGGGACAGCGAGGATGCCTTCATGTCGGCATCCGTCTGAGAACTGACCGCGGACGTGTCGCCCACCGCGAGCCCCGGTACAAGTTCTCCCCCGCCGCCGGGAAGCCCCGCCGCGGCATGTACGAGCGACTGCCGGAGGTCGGCGGCGATGCGCAGGATGCCGGTGGGCGGTTCGACGATCTCTGTCTGGTGCGCCAGGATCTGAACGACTGCCCGGTCGCCCGGATAGGCTGGCCTGCTCGTGCCACTCACCCGTACACGTGCGCCCACATCCAGCCCGCTGCTGACCTGCTCGCCCGACACACGAACTGCCGCGTCAGTCCACCCGTTGAGAGCACCTCCATCGGTTCCGAGGAGTCGAATCGAGGCATCGAACGCGCGTTGGCCGCCAGCGCGTGGCTCGACTTTCCCGGTAACGATCGCCTCGACCTCGACCACACGCGAGCCGCTCCCGAAGGCTTCGAGCGCGGCATCCCGCCCAGGCTGGGCCAACGCAACATGGATGCCGACCCCAGCTGCCGCCGCCAGCGCCACAACGACAACAGACAAGACGCCTGCCGTCGCAAGGGAGCGCCGATACACGCCGCCAGCCTCCGACGCCGCGGTCGACGCAGGCCGTCGCGAGATCGCAGCAAGCACAACTCCCCCACCGACACCAGCCACCGCCAGGCCCACGACCGCCATCGGCGCGAGCGCAGGTGCGTTGACCAGCACGAAAGCCGTCGCCCATGCCACAACCGCGGCCGGCACGAGCCGCGCGGCACGCCAGCGCCGCCCTCCGCTCAGCACACGACGCCCCGCTCACACCGTGACGAGATCACGAATGGACTCGAGCATCTTGGGTCCGATCCCCGACACCGACAGCAGGTCATCGACGCTCGCGAACCGTCCGTTTGCCTCCCGCCACTCGATGATCCGTCCGGCAATAGCGGGTCCAACGCCGGGCAGCGTGTCGAGCGCGCCCTCATCCGCAGTGTTCAGATTCACCCGACCGTCGGCCGCGACGCCCGCGGGTCCCGCCGGCTGTGCCTCCCCCACCCTCGGCACGATCAGCTGTTCCCCGTCGGACACGGGTCGGGCGAGATTGACTCCAGCAGCCTCAGCGTCGTCGGCGAATCCTCCTGCTGCAGCCACGGCATCGACGACCCTCGCCTCGGGATGCAACACGTACAGCCCCGGCGCGTTCACCGCTCCCGAGACGTGAACGTAGAGCGAGGCGGACGCCGTCGCCACCGTGACAGGTGCCGGGGTCATCGACTGCGAGGATGCCGCACCGCGAACAACCCCGACGATCACCGCGATCGCAAGGCCGCCGAGGGCGAGAATGACGACCGCACCGACGCCCCAGCGACGTCGATCCTCGCGCGCAAGCCCACCCACACCGCGACGCTAGAGGCAGGGCGCAACCGGGGATCGACGCGTCGACCTCGGCGGTGCAGAAGCGCTCGCGAACCTGCCGTGGGGAGGAAGGCGTCAGTTCGTGCTGAAGCTGACGACCTTGGGAGCGCGAACGATGGCCCGGGTGATGTCGCGCCCGGCCAGCGAACGAACGACCCGCTCGTCTGCGCGAGCCAGAGCCTCCAGGTCGGCACCGTCGATCTTGGCCGAGACCTCGAGCGTTGCACGCACCTTGCCGTCGATCTGCACAACTGCCGTGACCGTGTCCTCGACGAGCAGGGTCGGATCAGCCTGACGCCACCCGACCAGTCCGACGAACGGCTCATAGCCGAGCGCTTCCCACATCTCCTCTGCCGTGTGCGGGGCGAACAGGTCCAGAATCATCGCCACGGCTTCGGCCGCTTCCCGGACGGCGGGGTCCGCGGGTCCCGCACCGGTGTCGATGGTCTTCCGGATCGCGTTGACCAGTTCCATCAGGCGAGCGACGACGACGTTGAACTTCGTCTGCTCGATCAGGCCCGGGGCTTCGGCCCAGAGGCGGTGGGTGATGCGGCGCAGCGCAACATCACCCTCAGCCCACACGACATCCGGTTCGCTCGTGACGTCTTGCGCGACGCGCCACGCTCGCGAGAGGAACTTCTGCGCACCCGTCGTGGAAACGTCAGCCCAGTCCTTGTCGTCCTCGACGGGGCCCGCAAAGGCGAGAGCCACGCGCAGCGCGTCGGCACCGTGGGTTGCGAGCTCCTCGTGGAAGAGAACGAGATTGCCCTTGCTCTTCGACATCTTCGTGCCGCCGAGAATGACCATGCCCTGGTTGATGAGGCTCGAGAAGGGTTCGGTGAAGTCGACAAGTCCCATGTCGAAGAGGACCTTGGTGATGAACCGCGCGTAGAGCAGGTGCAAGATGGCGTGCTCGACGCCCCCGATGTAAAAGTCCACCGGCGCCCAGCGCAGAGCCTCAGCCGGGTCGAAGGCAACCGAGCCGTTGCCCGGAGACAGGAATCGCAGGAAGTACCACGAGCTGTCGACGAAGGTGTCCATCGTGTCGGGGTCGCGGAGAGCCGCGGCACCGGTCTCGGGATCGGTGGTCGCCATCCACTCGGATGCCGCGCCCAGCGGCGACGTGCCCTTGGGTGCCAGGTCGAGGCCGTGAGCGTCGGGAAGCCGCACGGGCAGCTCATCCTCGGGCACCGGCACGATCCGACCGTCCTCGGTGTGCACCATCGGGATCGGCGTTCCCCAGAAGCGCTGGCGAGAAATGAGCCAGTCGCGCAGCCGATAGGACTTTGACGCGCGACCGGTTCCGGCAGCTTCCAGCTCCTCGGTGATCCGCGTGATGGCATTGCGCTTACTCAGCCCATCCAGCGACCCGGAGTTGATCAGACGCCCCTCACCGGTGAGCGCCACACCCGTCTTCGCGGGATCGATCGATTCGATGTCATCGGCATCCTCCGACAGCGGCCGGTCGTCAGCGATGACCGGAATCGCGCCGGTGGCAGGTGCCGTCGTGTCGACCACAACACGGATGGGGAGACCGAACTCGCGCGCGAAGTCGAGGTCACGCTGATCGTGTGCCGGAACCGCCATGACCGCGCCGTGGCCGTAGTCGGCCAACACGTAGTCGGCGGCCCAGATCGGCAGACGCTCACCGTTGATCGGGTTGATCGCGTAGCGGTCCAAGAACACGCCGGTCTTGGGGCGATCCGTGTTCTGACGCTCGATCTCGGTCTGCTTCTGCACGGTCTCGAGGTAGTCCTGGAACCGCATCCGTACCTCGGGCGTTGAGCCGGATGCCAGTTCCGCAGCCAGATCGCTGTCGGGAGCGACAACCATGAAGGTTGCGCCGTACAGCGTGTCGGGGCGGGTCGAGAAGACCGTGACCTTCTCGGCACGACCCTCGATCTCGAAGTCGATGTCTGCGCCCACCGAACGGCCGATCCAGTTGCGCTGCATCTGAATGACCTTGTGGGGCCAGAAGCCCTCGAGCTGGTTCAGGTCATCGAGCAGGCGATCGGCGTAGTCGGTGATACGGAAGTACCACTGGGTGAGCTTCTTCTTGATGACCTCAGCGCCGCAGCGCTCGCAGTGACCATCCACGACCTGCTCGTTCGCGAGCACCGTCTGGTCGACCGGGCACCAGTTGACCGGGCTCTCCTTGCGGTAGGCGAGGCCGCGCTCGAACAGCCGCTGGAACAGCCACTGGTTCCAGTGGTAGTACTCCGGGTCGCTCGTGTGCAGTACCCGGTTCCAGTCGAACGAGACCCCGTACAAACGGAAACCGGCCTTCTGCTGGTCGATGTTCGCGTAGGTCCACTCGCGAGGGTCGGCGCCGCGCTTGATCGCCGCGTTCTCTGCCGGCAGACCGAATGAGTCCCACCCGATCGGGTTGAGCACGTTGTAGCCCCGGTGGCGCCAGCTGCGGGCGACGATGTCGGAGTAGAGGTAGTTCTCGGCGTGCCCCATGTGCAGGTCACCCGACGGGTACGGGAACATCGCGAGCACGTACTTGCGTGGACGCGTGTCATCGGTCCCGCCCGCGCGGAACGGATCGGCGGCCGCCCAGCGCTCCTGCCACTTGGCCTGGACCGCTTGCGGGTCATACCCGCCTTCGGGACCGTGGGCGGCAACGGTGTCGGTAGGGGCCATCTGACTCACGTAACGGGTACCAATCGGGATGCAGGGAAGAGGCGCGAAAGCGCACCATCCAGGCTACCGGATGCCTGGAATCACGCGCCCGGGGCGGCTGTCGCCCAGCTCGGCGGGACTGATGCGCCGAGAGCGGCGAGTGGTCCGCGCGCTTTCACGACGACCTCCGCGACTTCCGACGATGCCTGCGAGAGCCAGGTGATACCGCCGCCAGCGCCGACATAGGCGTGATCCTGCTCGATGACGATCGAGCGTATGACCATCGCCAGATCCAGGTCTCCCTGGGGCGAGATCCAACCGAAGCATCCGGCGAAGAGACCCCGCGGCGCACCCTCGAGTCGGTGCAGGATCGACATCGCCGAGAGCTTCGGCGCGCCCGTCATGCTGCCGGCAGGAAATGTCGCGCCGAGAAGCTCGCCCACCTCGAGTCCGGGGAGGAGGTCGCCCGCAACCGTGCTCACGAGTTGATGCACGGCTGGATAGGACTCGACGTCGAAGAGTCGCTCGACAGTGACGGTGCCGGTCTGGCAGATGCGCGAGAGGTCGTTGCGCATCAAATCGACGATCATGACGTTCTCGGCCCGCTCTTTGACATCCGTGCGCAGATCTTCGGCGAGTTCGGCATCGACTTCCGCGTCAGCCGAGCGGGGACGGGTTCCCTTGATCGGGAGAGTCCGGATGCGGCCGCGGTCGACCTCGAGAAACTGCTCGGGACTCGCGCTCAGGAGCGCTCGGTCCGCGATCCGCACGAAGCCGCCGTGGTGAGCGCTGACGCCACGTCGCAGGCGCCGGTAGGCAGCGAGAGCATCGTCGACGCCTTCCACCTCGAATCGCGTCGTGAGACACAGCTGGTACGCGTTGCCCAGGCGGATCTGCTCGCGGCACTGCTCGATCAGGGCCGCGTAGGTTGTCGCGTCGTGTCGTGCCGACGAGACGACCGGCGTCGGCTGCGGAATCTCACCCGGATGCTGGAGGTCCAGGAGTTCGGCAGCGAGCTCTCCAGCGCCACCCGCCGCAAACACTGTCGCGATGGATGCCGCATGGTCGAACTCGACGACAACGCGCACCTGCATCCATCGGGCGTCGCCGCCCGAGTCCGGGAACGACGGCGCCCCCGCCCGCCGCGCACCGGCGTCGTAGTCGAACCAGCCAACCCATGCCCCGGGCCGCGGGCCACGCTCATCCGAGCGCGAGTCGTCCTCGGCAGCACTCCCCCGCAAGACCACCCGCTCGACAGCATCCGAAGCGACGGGCTCACCGATGCCGACCCAGCTCCGCCCGGAGGTCGCGCCGGGGCCGGCATCCAGCCAGAACGCGTTTTCGTACCGATGCGCCCATCCGCAGAAGACCTGCTCGGGTTCACGCCACACCGCTAGCTGAACGTTCGACGGCGGCGTGGTCACGCCTCACAGGCTAAACGCTGTCGGCGGCTCTACGCTTCAAGGATGAACGAGTGGCTCACGTGGCTGCTGGATACGGTGCAAGCAGTCGATCCGGTCGTGCGCACCCTCGTCGCAGGTCTTGCCATCATGCTCGAGACCAGTGTCCTGGTCGGACTCGTGGTTCCCGGCGACACGATTGTGATCATCGCCGGCACCGCTGTCGGCAGCCCCTGGGAGGGGGTGGCACTGGGGGTCGCGGTCGTGATCGGCGCGCTTATCGGCGAAAGCATCGGTTTCTGGCTGGGACGATTCCTCGGCCCGCGCATCCGATACTCACGCCTCGGTGCCCGCATCGGTGAGCGTTCGTGGATCCGGGCCGAGCTGTACGTCAACCGGCGTGGCGGGATCGCGATCTTCCTGAGCCGATTCCTGCCGGTCTTGCATTCCCTGGTGCCGTTGACCGTCGGGATGACCGGCTTCGCGTACCGGCGGTTCCTCGCGTGGACAGCGCCTGCCTGCATCCTGTGGGCGACGATCTACGTCTCGGTTGCGTCGGCCGCAGCGGGAACCTACCGCGACCTCGCCGACAGCGCCCACTACGCCGGATACATCTTCGTCGCCGCTATCGCGCTGTTCATCCTGGCGATCTACCTAGGCAAGAAGGTGCTGCACCGCATCGAGCGGCGGCACATGGATGCCGATGACGAGCGCACTCCGTCGGAAGATGCCCCACGAAACCCGAGCCTCGATGGCATGACAGACTGAACGGGTGCCCGGACCGGAGGAAACCCCCGCGCCCCCCAAGATCCTGTGGCTCGCACGACTTGAGCGACGCTTTCACACCTGGCGGGAGCGACGCACCCGCGCGCGCGGCCTCAAGCCCACGGTGACCCCGTTTGCGGGGTATGGCGGCGATGGCTGGATCCGGGTTCTTGGACGCGTGTTGATCGTCCCGCCACGTAAGCCGCGCGGCGGCGGGGAGTACGCATCAGTGCGCGGATGGCGGAGCTTCCTCGCCGTTCCGGTCGGCTTCGCTCGTGTGGACGTCACCGTAGCCGGCCAGACGCATACCGTGAACGCGGACCGCGGCGGTGTCGTGGATGTCGTGCTGGATGCCGCCCTGTCGCCCGGATGGCAGACGTTCACGATGACCGTTGAAGGCAGCGCCCCCGTTGAATCACGCGTTTTCGTCGTCGCACCGGATGCGCGCTTCGGCATCGTCTCGGATGTCGATGACACCGTCATGGTGACAGCGCTCCCGCGTCCGCTGCTGGCGGCGTGGAACTCCTTTGTCGTCGACGAACACGCCAGGCAGCCGGTACCCGGGATGGCTGTGCTTCTCGAGCGGCTTGCGCGCGAGAATCCGGGCTGTCCCGTCGTCTACTTGTCGACAGGGGCATGGAACGTCGCACCGACGCTCGTGCGGTTCATGCGACGCCACCTTTTCCCGCCGGGAGCGCTCCTGCTCACCGACTGGGGTCCCACCCATGACCGCTGGTTCCGCAGCGGACGAGCCCACAAAGAGCACAGTCTGCAACGCCTCGCCGAGGAGTTCCCCGACATCCGCTGGTTGCTCGTGGGTGATGACGGTCAGCACGACGACGCGATCTACACGGCCTTCGCCAGCGAGAACCCCGGACACGTGGCGGCTGTCGCGATCCGCCGCCTCTCCCCTGCTGAGGCCGTGCTCGCTGGCGGCCGAACCGCAGTGAACGACCACTCGGCAGCCGAAGTGCCGTGGGTGACGGCATCCGATGGCGCGGGCCTGCTCGACCGACTCCAGGCCGCTGGGGTATCCCCCGCGTAGTCTTGCCGCATGTGCGGACGGTTCGTCGTGGCAAGTGTTGGAACCGAGCTCGTGGGGACGCTTCGCGTCGACCTCGTCGGCGATGACCTGCCCGGACCGTCGTTCAATGTCGCGCCGACCGACAGGGCTGCGATCGTGCTCGATTCCGCGAAGACCGAACCCCCGGTACGGCGGCTGGAAGGCGCACGCTGGGGCCTGGTCCCCGGCTGGGCGAAAGACCTCTCGATCGGGGCACGAGCCTTCAACGCTCGCTCCGAGGAGCTCGAAGACAAGCCGATGTTCCGCGCCGCACTCGAGAAGCGGCGCGCGATCGTCCCCGTGACCGGCTACTACGAGTGGCATCGCACGGATGCCGGCAAGACGCCGTATTTCATCCATCCTGCCGACGACGAACCTCTGCTCTTCGCCGGGCTCTATGAATGGTGGAAAGACCCGTCGAAGCCCGAGGATGCTGACGACCGGTGGGTGCTCTCGTTCACGATCCTCACGCGTGCGTCCTCCGGTGGACTCGGATCGCTCCACGACAGGATGCCGGTCTTCATGGATCCCGATCACGCTGACGCCTGGCTCGACCCCACTGTCGACTACCCGCGAGACATCCTGGATGCCGCCGTCGACGCTGCCGAGATGGTTGCCGACACCCTGGAGGTATATCCGGTCAGCTCAGACGTCGGGAACGTCCGGAACAACTCACCCGCGCTGATCGAGCCCGTGCCAGGACCGCCGCTCCCCTGACGAGCGGGATCAGGCCGCAGGCGCGCAGGATGAGCAGGGCACGAGACCGCGACCGGCACCTGCAGTCTGCAGCCGCAGCGTCATCACTCGCACCGCGGCTTCGTCGAGGCGCTCCGCTGGAAGGGCGCCGGACTCAACGGCGGCGACGATGCCCGCCGTCAGCTCTGCCGCGGTCTGAGAGTTCGTTCCCAACACCGACAGCAGCATGTCGTTGCCCGCGGCGAGGGCAGCGACGGCGTTGGAAACGGGATCCTGGTATTCGCGGAGGCCCGACGCTTCGAACATCCCGAGGTCATCGGTGATCGCGACGCCGTCGAAGCCGAGATCTTCTCGCGCGATGCGGTGCCATTCGCTCGACAGGGTCGCGGGCTTCTCGTCGATCGATGTGTACGCGAGGTGCCCGAACATGAGTAGCGGAGCACCGGCCTCGATGCCAGCCGCGAAGGGGACGGCATCCGTTTGACGCCACTGGTCGTAGGTCTCTGTCGTTGACGGGATGCCGCGGTGCGAGTCGCCCGGGGCAGCGCCATGGCCCGGAAAGTGCTTGAGGGTCGACAGCGCCTCGGGTTCCTCGCCGACCACCGCAGCAGCAACGTGTGAGGCACCACTTTCGGGCGTTGTCCCGAGCGCCCGGCGGTAGATGAACATGCTGGTGTCGTCGGTGATGTCGGCGACGATGCCGAAGTTCACCGAGATGCCCGCGCGCTGGACGAGTGCACCTCGCCCGGCGAAAGCGAGTTCGGTAGCCTCCGGCGGCTCATTCTTGAGCGTGACCGACGACGGGAAATCGTCCCACGGCAGGCGCGACACGTCGCCGCCTTCCTGGTCGATGCCCAGCAGCGGCGGAACCGCCGGGTCTACCGTGAGCGCCGCAGTGATCTCGCGCAACCGGTCTTCGGAGTCCGGGATGTTCGCGCCCATGAGGATGAACCCGCCGACGCCGGTGCTCGACATGTAGTCGCGAAGCACGCCGGGGTCGGTTGTCGAGATGTGCCCCATGATCACGCTCGCGGCGCGCTCGCTGAGACTCATCGCCGCAACGGCCGCGGTGGCTCGAGCGGCGACGCTCTCGTGTGTGCCGGCGACGACGACAACCTCACCTGCCGGCGCTTGCGTGGCCCCGGAGGGTGAGCTCATGGCGTCCGCCGCCGGTGCGAGGAGGAGAGCTCCCAGCACGGAGCAGGCCACGGCTGCTGCCGCGATCCCCGCGCGCGTCACGGGCGTGAGCATGCCCGCGTCTTCTCCGCGGCGTACCGCACGGAATCGATGGCGACCTGCCGAACTCACGTGTTCACGCTACCCGTTCTCACGCGCACTACCCTTGTCTGCATGGGGGCAAGCCGCAAAGACCGAGCGATCGCGCGCCGGACGTTCCTCGGCTTCGCGGCAGTGTTCACCACGGCAGGCGTCGTCGGGACGATCACGACTGACAACGCCAAGGCCCGCACCGCGTTCGATGACGCACTCGCTGAGTGGGTGGCCTCCGGAGAGGCGGTCGACCACTCTGCCGCCGCGTTCAGCGCTGCCCAGGCGGATGCCATCGCCGCGGCAGCCGAGGCGTCGACGGTCATCGAGGTCACGAACGCCGAGATGCTGCAGGATTCTGCGACGCTCGACACACTGCGAGCGTCGCTGGATGCATTAGTGGCGGCGGGGCTGCTGACGATCGCCGCGCCGGGAGAGGTGACGGCTACGACAACCGCACCCGACCCGCGCTCGACACCAGACGTACCCGAAGGCCGAGAGGCTCAGCTCGCGCAGGCACAATCGCTCACCGAGGATGCGGCCCACCTGACCGAGACCGCCCAGGCATCCGAACAGTCGACCTCGGAGCTTGAAGCCGCCACCACTGCGGCGTTGGCCGACATCGACGCCGTCGTTGCATCTGCAGCAGCTCACGGCGCAGCGGTCGAGGTGCCGAGTCTTGCCTCGCAGGAGACCAAGGATGCGTACGCTGCCGCGGTCGCCGCGCTCGGCGACTCCGCGGCTGGTAGCGCGTCGCAGCGGATCCGCGCGTACCAGCAATCATGGACCGCGGTCCAGGACTCGCAAGCCGCAGCTGAGGCTGCGCAGGCGCGGGGCAACAGCGGCGGTGGAGACGACGACGTCCAACCGACGTATATCAACGGCATCCTCATCGCCAACAAGACTTATCGCCTGCCCAGCTGGTACGGGAACGGACTGACTGGCGACACACTCGCCGCGTTCGAGCGGATGCGTGCCGAAGCTGCATCGCTCGGGTACAACCTCTGGATTGCGAGCGGGTTCCGCTCCTATGCGACACAGGTCAAGGTCTACAACAGCTACGCCTCCCGCGACGGTACGGCTGCTGCCGACCGGTACTCGGCGCGGCCCGGGCACAGTGAGCACCAGTCGGGCCTCGCGTTTGATCTGAACACCATCACGGAAGCGTTCGGATACACGCCCGAGGGTCAATGGGTCGCCGCAAACGCGCACCGGTTCGGTTTCATCGTGCGCTACCCGCAGGGTAAAGAGGGCGTGACCGGATACATCTGGGAGCCCTGGCACCTGCGCTACCTCGGCGTCGACACCGCGACGGCGGTGTACAACAGCGGGCTGTCGCTCGAGGAGTATTTGGGCATTACCTCGGTCTACAGCTGAGCAGGATTTCCACGGCCGCGAGGGTGACATCGGCAACCTCGCCGAGGCAGTACGATCTCGCTCATGCCCGAATCTTCCGACGCAGTATCGTCGCGCCGACACTCATTCCTTGAGGACCTCCAGCTCCTCATCGTCATCCTCCTTGGCGTGGTCTCTGTTGCCACCGCATACGTCTCCTTCGAGGCCGCTCTCTACGGCGGTCAGCAGGCAGCCGCGTACTCACGCGGTGGGGCTGCCCAGACCGAAGCGGAGTCGATCTACTTGGAGGCAAACCAGCAGTACGTGCAGGATGCCGAGACACTCACGCGCCTCTCGGAGTATCAGATCGAGATGGAGGGCACCGACCCGGATGTCGCCGCCGCGGCATCCGAGAAGTATGACCAGCTGTATTTCACGAGCGTCTCGGAGGACCTCGACGCCGCCATCGCATGGGCCCAGGCTGAGAACGAGGCCGACCCGACCACCTACACCGACCCGCAGGCTTCGGAGGACTACCAGTACGCACTGTTCGGCGCGTGGTCGGACGCGGATACTGCTGCAAAGGCCCTGCTCGCTCAGGGTGACGAGGCAAATCAGTACAGCGATCGACTGACGCTCAACACAGTGTTGATGGCAATCGCGCTCTTCCTTCTCGGTATCGCCGCAGTGATCCGAAACCGTCGAGCGCAGTGGATTCTCATCGGCGTGAGCAGCGCCATCTTCCTGCTTGCCCTCGGACTGACGGTGATCGTCCCCTTCACCTGGTTCTAGAGTGGGCGCGTAGACCTCTCCGGAGGGAACGAGGAAGGGCGCCCGCATGGGGCGCCCTTCCTCGTTTGGTGGACCTGAGGGGACTCGAACCCCTGACCCCCTGCATGCCATGCAGGTGCGCTACCAGCTGCGCCACAGGCCCGGATGCTGCCCCGAGAGGCAACTACAACAGATTACTACATCGGCGGGCGGCAGCCGAACCGACGCAGCATCCGTCCTCAGTCGGTTACCGCCCGCGCCGGCCGATCGATGGGCACGACCGGGCAGTCCTTCCAGAGCCGCTCCAGGCCGTAGAAAGCCCGCTCCTGCTCGTGGAACACGTGAACGACCAGATCGCCGAAGTCCAGGAGAATCCACCGGGATTCCTGGCGCCCCTCCCGACGCAGACGCTTGTGACCGACCTCGAGCAGCTTCTCCTCGATCTCGTCGGCGATCGCGGCGACATTTCGCTCGCTGCGACCGGTCGCGAGCAAAAAGATGTCGACAAGAGGGAGCGGCTCCGAGACATCCAGCGCCACGAGATCTTCGGCGCCCGTGGCCTCCGCCGCGGCAGCGGCAATCGCGAGCATCTGCTTCGATACGTCGGTAGCCGTCACGCGCGCGCCTCCGCGCCCGCGCGAAGCGACCAGCCCGGGCAGCGCGTCATGAGAAGACTCCGGTTGCGAAGGCGAGGATCAGGACGCCTACGAGTGCCAGTGCAAGTACCCCGGCGGTGATCGCCAGGGTCAGCATGAGTCGCGATCCCTTCTCGGGCACAGGGGGTTTGATGATCTCGGCTGTCGTTTTGACGGTGCTGATCGCGGCGCTGGCAGCAATCGGCGTCGGCGACGAGTGCTGCGGGAGTTCCCCGTCGGCAAACGTCGCATCGATGTCGAGCGCCTCGGAAGTGCCAGGCATCTGACCGGTCGTCGCGAAAAGGTCGGGAAGGGCCAAGCTGCCGGTGACCAGCACCTCTCCTGTCGCGTTGACCGGCGCGGTGATGCCCTGCGGCGGTGAATCTGTCACGATCAGCGCGCTGCCAGTACCGGTCGATCCCGCGCTCGGACGGGAGATGAGCTGGTCGAAACTCGGGCGCGGGTCGGGTTCGGTGGCCATGCCCGCAAGCAGTGCAGAGCCAAGCTGCGGACTCACCGTGCCGCGCTCTACGGGTTCGTCAGAGGCGAGCCCCGCGGCGGCTTGCGAGATCGGATGCTCCTCCGGCGACGCCGGCGGAACCGAAACGAAGGGCGCCCTGTGGTCACCGTCAGTACCGCTCACAGTCAGGGCATCCGTGTTCCCGGTGCGCTCCCGCACACGTCGGCGGGTCAGCGGCGCCCCGTCGGCTGCGACCGTCGGTCCGGTCGGGCTCGAAGTCGGAAGCTCGTCAGCCGATGAAGATCCCTCAGCTGCCGCGGACGTGAACTCGCTCGAGGAGTCAGCTGGCGCTGCAGGCTCGGAAGCGTCTGCTGTCCCGCCGCTGGCGGATGCCTGGTCGCTCGCAGAATCAGCCGAGACCGGCTCGTGCTCGGCATCCTGGTGATCATCAGTGTCGACCGACGTCTGAACCGGCGTTGGAGTGGGCGACGCGTTCTGTGCCGGGGGCATGATCGGTGTGCCCTCGGGCGTCAGGATCGGGGTTGCACCCGTGCTGCGCAGCTCCCGAAGCTGCCGACGCGTCAACGGCTGGTTCGGTTGCTGCTCATTCGTCATTCGTTGCTCCGATACAGATGGTGCTTCGCAATGTATTGGACGACTCCGTCAGGAACGAGGTACCACACGGGGTGTCCCCCACGAACCCGTTCCCGACAGTCCGTCGACGAGATCGCCAGCGCGGGGATCTCCAATTGGCTGACGTCCTCGACGGGAAGCCCGTCGGTGTTGAGAACGTGCCCGGGTCGAGAGACGGCGACAAAATGCGCCAACTCCCACAGTTCATCATGATTTCTCCAGCTGAGGATCTGCGCTATGGCGTCCGCGCCGGTAATGAAGTACAAATCCGCGTCTGGATTGAGTCGCTGCACGTCGCGCAGCGTGTCGATCGTGTAGGTCGGGCCGTCGCGATCGATATCGACACGACTCACCGAGAAGCCGGGATTGGATGCCGTCGCAATCACCGTCATCAAATACCGGTGTTCGGACTCCGTGACCTCGTTCTTCTTCTGCCACGGCCGTCCGGTAGGCACGAAGACGACCTCGTCGAGTCCGAAAGAGTCGGCGACTTCGCTTGCCGCGACGAGGTGACCATGATGGATGGGATCGAACGTCCCGCCCATCACCCCGATTCGGCGTGCTCGTGCTGCCGACATCGGATGCCTAGTGGCCGTGCCCCGATCGCTGCAGCTCAGCCGCGTGGGTCTTCGCGTACGCTTCCGCCTTGTGCGCGTGGCGGTTAGCGACGTTGCGGTACGACGCAGTCACGAGCGCCAGAAGTCCGAAGACGGCCAGAGCGATGATCCCGAAGATGACGGTCTCCAATGCCACGTTGCCGTGGTGCTCCGACTCTTCTGCGGCGAAGGCAAGAAGCGAGACGAGGGTCATTGAAACTCCGTTCGTGGCTGCGGCGACAAGTGCGCCTACCCAGCTTAGCTCTCAGCCGCGCACCTGACCGGCACCGCGCACCAGCCACTTCGTGCTGGTGAGTTCGGGAAGCCCCATGGGCCCCCGTGCGTGGAGCTTCTGCGTCGAGATCCCGACCTCGGCCCCGAAGCCGAACTCGCCCCCGTCCGTGAAGCGCGTCGAGGAGTTGACCATAACCACCGCAGAATCCACCTCCGCGAGGAACCGCTCAGCCGCGGCAGGATCCTCGGTGATGATCGATTCGGTGTGCTGCGACGAATACGTGCGGATGTGCTCGAGCGCGGCATCCAGATCGTCGACGACACGGATGGCGACATCGAGGCTCAGGTACTCGGTTGCCCAGTCGTCGGGTGTGGCGGGGATGACGCCCTCGGCGCGAGCCGACACGTCGGCGTCACCATGCACGGTCACGCCAGCGGCCTGGAGCGCGCCGACAAGATCCGGCACGAGGCGGTCAGCGGCGCCACGGTGAACCAGCACCGTCTCGACGGCGTTGCACACACTCGGCCGTTGCGCCTTGGCGTTGACGACGATATCCAGTGCCCAGTCAGCTCGCGCGCTCTCGTCGAGAACGATGTGAACAAGACCGGCCCCGGTCTCGATGACGGGAACTGTCGATTCGGTGACGACAGTCTCGATAAGTTGGGCACTCCCCCGCGGCACGAGCACATCGATCAGGCCACGAGCCTGCATCATCGCCCGTGCGCCATCACGACCGAAGTCATCCACTGTCTGGATTGCCTCGGCATCAACACCGACGCTTTCGAGTGCAGCCCGCATGCTCGCGATGAGTGCCCGGTTGCTGTTCTCGGCGGCAGAGCCGCCGCGCAAGACGACGGCGTTGCCAGAGCGCAGCGCAAGCGCAGCGATGTCGACAGTCACGTTGGGGCGCGCTTCATAGATGGACCCGACCACACCGAACGGCACCGCTACCTTCGTCAGCGACAGGCCATTCTCGAGCCGACGCTCGTCAAGCACCCGACCAACCGGATCCGGAAGCTCAGCGACCTCGCGCACCGCTGCCGCCAGTGCCGCGACGCGGGCGGGATCGAGCCTTAGCCGGTCCTGGAGCGCCTCCGAAAGCCCGGTCTCACGACCCCGGTCCACGTCTGCCGTGTTTGCCTCGACGATCACGCCGGTATCGGCTTCGAGTCGGTCGGCCACGGCGTTCAGCATCTCGGCCTTCTGCGCCGCAGTGAGAAGACCCACCGTGCGCGCCGCTCGCTTGGCGTGCTGCATCCGTTCCCGAGCGCCGGTGACGGCATCCGTCGGTGACATCAGCGTGGTTGACATGAGAGCCAGCCTACCGATCGACAGCAATGGGGCCGGTGAGAGCAGACGCGACCGGATGCGGGTTCGGGGCAAACCACGTGCCGATGTTCTCGCCGCGCAGCGCCTCGTCAACGCGATCGGCGCTGGTGACAAGAACGCCCACACCGGCGCCGGCTGCGAGCCGCGCCGCGGAGACCTTCGTGGCAGCGCCCCCGGTTCCGACGCTGTTGACGACCACGGAACCGAACTGGAAGCCGTGCAGATCATCGCCGGGTTCCACACGGTCAATGGGGGTTGCGCCGGGCTCGTCCGGCGGCCGCGTGTAGAGCGCTTCGATATCGCTGAGCAGCACCAGCGCATCGGCTCCGACGAGCTGGGCCACCAGGGCAGCAAGTCGGTCGTTGTCACCGAAACGGATCTCGTGCGTCGCGACAGTGTCGTTCTCGTTGACGATCGGAAGGATCCGAAGCCCCAGCAGTCGCTCCATGGCTCGCCGTGCGTTCGAGCGGTGGGTCGCATTCTCGAGATCGCCGGCAGTGAGCAAGACCTGCCCGGCAAGGATGCCGAATCTGTCGAGGCTGGTCTGATATCGCCACATGAGCACGTTCTGCCCCACCGCAGCCGATGCCTGCTGGGTCGCCAGGTCATCCGGGCGGCCGTCGAGCTTCAGAAGCGGAAGCGCTGTGGCGATGGCTCCCGAGGAGACCAGAACGACTTCTGTATCGCGCTCATGAGCTGCGGCGATCGCCGCGACGATTGCGTCGATGCGCCAGGCGTGTTCACCGCTGATCGACGATGATCCGACCTTGACGACAACTCGTCGGCAGCCGAAGAGACCTTCGCGCTCGGTCACAGTCACTGCTCGTCGTCCTCCGCCTCGCTCCGTGCTGCCAGCCGTTCGGCCTCGAGTTCCTCTCGCGCCTCGGCCTTCGCATCCATCCGCTCGTGGTAGCGCTCACGACGTTGCGCGGTCGTGCGGCGCGAGTTCTGGTCGAGGCGAGGATCCGTGCCGCGCGGTGCCGTCATCAGCTCCGCCACCGAACTCAGCGAGGGCTGCCAGTCGAAGATCACTCCGTCGTCCCCGCCGATGACGACAGTTGCGCCCGGTGTTGCCCCGAGGCGATACAACTCGTCTTCGACGCCGAGCTTCTCGAGCCGGTCGGCGAGGTATCCGACGGCTTCGTCGTTCTGGAAGTCGGTCTGTTGGACCCACCGAACGGGCTTCGCCCCCAGAATGCGATATATCGGGCCGTAGGTTCCGCCCTCAACGCGAACCGAGAAGTCCTGCTCAGCACCACGCGGGCGGATGACGACACGTTCGGGCTTCGGTGTGTCGGCCTGCGCAGCCCGGTGATCGGCGACGATGGATGCCAGCGCGAAGCTCAGTTCGCGCAGGCCCGACCGGCTCACCGTTGAGATCTCGAAGACGCGGTATCCGCGTGCCTCAAGCTCCGGACGGACCAGATCAGCGAGATCCCGCGCCTCGGGCACATCGACCTTGTTCAGAGCGATGACCTGGGGGCGCTCGAGCAACGGCAGTTGACCCTCAGGAACCGGGTAGGCGGCAAGCTCCGCGAGGATCACATCGAGATCTGTGAGCGGATCGCGGCCCGGATCGAGCGTCGCGCAGTCCAAGACATGAACGAGCGCCGTGCAGCGCTCGACGTGTCTGAGGAACTCCAGACCTAACCCGCGACCACTGCTTGCCCCCTCGATCAGTCCAGGGACATCCGCGACCGTGAAGCGCACATCGCCGGCTTCGACGACACCGAGGTTCGGATGAAGAGTTGTGAAGGGATAATCCGCGATCTTCGGGCGTGCGGCTGAGATGGCGGCGATCAGACTGGACTTTCCCGCGGAGGGAAAACCGACCAGTGCAACATCGGCCACTGTCTTGAGCTCGAGGACGACGTCGCCTTCCCAGCCGGGTGTACCGAGAAGCGCGAAACCGGGCGCCTTGCGCTTCGGCGAGGCGAGCGAGGCATTGCCGAGACCGCCGAGACCACCCGGTGCCACCACATAACGCATACCGGGTTCGATGAGATCGACAAGTACCTCGCCGGACGGGTCTTTCACGACGGTACCCAGAGGAACCGGAAGTTCGATCGACTCCCCGGCAGCACCCGACCGGTTGTCGCCCATTCCAAATCCGCCGTTGCCGCCGGACCGGTGCGGCGAATGATGGTATGACAGCAGGGTCGTCACCTGCGGGTCGGCAACGAGCACGATGTCGCCGCCGTGACCACCGTTACCTCCGTCGGGGCCGGCGAGTGGCTTGAACTTCTCGCGGCGTACCGACACGCATCCGTTTCCGCCCTTGCCCGCACGAAGGTGCAGGGTGACGCGGTCGACGAAAGTGACCATGCGCTTTCTCCTGTCTTCGGATGGTTATCAGGGCCGGATGACGGGAAGGGGCGAGCCGAAGCCCGCCCCTTCCGAAAACTGATGTGTCAGCTGCAGATCACTCTGCGGCGGCCACCACGTTGACGACCTTGCGGCCGCCCTTGGTGCCGAACTCGACAGCGCCGGCCGAGAGGGCGAAGAGCGTGTCGTCTCCGCCGCGACCAACGTTCGCGCCGGGGTGGAAGTGTGTGCCGCGCTGACGAACGAGGATCTCGCCCGCGCTCACGACCTGGCCGCCGAAACGCTTCACGCCCAGTCGTTGGGCATTGGAGTCACGACCGTTACGGGTAGAGCTTGCGCCCTTTTTGTGTGCCATTACTGCGCCTCTTCCTGGGTCTTACTTGATGCCGGTGACCTTGACGCGCGTGAGGTCCTGGCGGTGCCCCTGGCGCTTCTTGTAGCCGGTCTTGTTCTTGAACTTCTGGATGACGATCTTCGGGCCGCGCTCTTCGCCGAGAACCTCGGCGGTCACGCTCACCTTCGAAAGCTTCGCAGCGTCGGTCGTGACGGTGTCGCCGTCCACGAGCAGCACTGCCGGAAGCTCGACCTTGTCGCCGACCTTGGCGGCGAGACGGTCGAGAACGACGATCGTGCCGACCGAGACCTTCTCCTGGCGGCCGCCGGCGCGCACTACTGCGTAAACCACTTCACACCTGTTTCTTCTGGGAGCACAGTGCTCCGGTCTGTCTGAGGGGCCATCCGTGAGGATGACAGCTGCGGTGCGGAACCGAGGCCCTGACGTGCCGCCGTCCGGAACGCGGCACACGACGCACCAAAGGAATACTTTACCTGATGCGACACCGTACTCGCAAAGCGACGCGCACCACTGCCGACCCGCGCTGACCACCACCTATGATCGGCCCGTGACGATTATGATCGACGACCCGCGCTGGCCGGCGCACGGCCGATTGTGGTCGCACCTGATCAGCGACAGCAACCTCGCCGAGCTTCACGAGTTCGCCGACCGGAACGACATCCCCCGCCGGGGGTTCGACCGTGACCACTACGACGTGCCCGCCGAGGCCCACGAGAGGCTCGTGGCGGCCGGGGCGAAGCCCGTCGACGGCCATACCCTCGTTCGCGCCCTCATCGCGTCAGGGCTGCGTGTGACGGCACGCGAGCGCCGCCACGGCGCCTAGCGACGACCGTCAGGACTCGTCGTCTGACGCCGTCGGCGTCGCAGACACGGGGGTGCCCGTCAGCGCGGCAGTCGTCACGCGACGCCGACCCCGTCCCTGGCCCGGTGCCTTCGGCTCGGGAAGGGCGTTGAGCACCGAATCGAGGAGCAGTTCCTTCTCGGACTTGGGCTTCTCGGTTTCTGCCTTCTTCTTGCGGCGCTTGGGCTTCTCGGGTGCCGGCTCACTCGCTTCCTGCACCGCCGCCACAACGACCTCTTCAACGGTCGCCGCGTCGACTGGGGCGTGAATCGTGGATGCCGCGATCTGCGCGAGGGCTGACTTCACACCCTCGGTGATCACATGCGTGCCGTTGCCCGCCTGAGAAGGCGACGACGAGGAGGCGCCGTTACCGGAGGCGGCACCTCGGCTCCGACGCGGCGAACCGTTGCTGGAAGCCGGGGCGCGGTGCTTCACGACGGGATCGTGGTGCACGATGACCCCGCGGCCGGCGCAAACCTCACAGGGCTCGCTGAAGGTCTCGAGCAGGCCGAGGCCGAGCTTCTTTCGGGTCATCTGGACGAGGCCGAGGGACGTGACCTCGGCGACCTGGTGCTTCGTCCGATCTCGGCTTAGGCACTCCACGAGACGACGCAGCACGAGGTCACGGTTCGATTCGAGCACCATGTCAATGAAGTCGACAACGATGATTCCACCGATGTCGCGCAGTCTGAGCTGACGAACGATCTCCTCAGCGGCCTCGAGGTTGTTCTTGGTCACCGTCTCTTCGAGGTTGCCGCCGGAGCCGACGAACTTGCCGGTATTGACGTCGATAACGGTCATCGCCTCGGTGCGGTCGATTACGAGCGAACCGCCCGAGGGGAGCCACACCTTTCGGTCCAGCGCTTTCTCGATCTGCTCTGTGATCCGGAACTCGTCGAACGGATCAGCGTCACCCTCGTACTCCGAGACGCGCTCGAGCAGGTCGGGCGCGACACCCTCGAGGTAACGCGAGATGGTGTGCAGCGCATCCTCACCCTGGATGAGCATCCGCGAGAAGTCTTCGTTGAAGACGTCGCGGACGATCTTCACCAGCAGGTCTGGCTCGGAGTGCAGCAGCGCCGGAGCACCGGTGGTCTCGACCTGACGGTTGATGTGTTCCCACTGCGCGGTCAGACGCTGAACATCGCGCGTCAGCTGGTCTTCGGTTGCACCCTCGGCCGCGGTGCGCACGATGACGCCGGATGACTCGGGCAGGACTTCCTTGAGGATCTTCTTGAGTCGCGCACGCTCGGTGTCGGGGAGTTTGCGTGAGATACCGTTCATCGCGCCGCCGGGCACGTAGACGAGGTAGCGGCCGGGCAGGGAGATCTGACTCGTGAGACGGGCTCCCTTGTGTCCGACCGGATCCTTGGTCACCTGAACGAGAACCTTGTCACCGGACTTCAGCGCAAGCTCGATGCGACGCGGCTGGTTGCCGGTCTCGACAGAATCCCAGTCCACCTCGCCGGAGTAGAGAACGGCGTTGCGGCCCCGACCGATGTCGACGAAGGCGGCTTCCATGCTCGGAAGCACGTTCTGCACGCGGCCGAGGTAGACGTTGCCGATCAGGGAGGCATCCTGGCTGCGCGCGACATAGTGCTCCACGAGCACGTTGTCTTCGAGCACCCCGATCTGGACCCGCCCGTTCTTCGAGCGCACCACCATCACGCGGTCCACGGCTTCACGCCGAGCGAGGAATTCGGCCTCGGTCACGACGGTGCGGCGACGGCCCGCTTCGCGGCCATCGCGACGACGCTGCTTCTTCGCTTCAAGCCGGGTCGAACCCTTGATCCGCTGGGGTTCGGTGATCACCTCGGCAGGACGCTGGCGCGACCCGTTCGACCGGTTGTCCTCGCGAAGCTCTCCCCCACCACGACGACGGTTGCGGCGCCGCGATGACCCGGAGGGCTCGGAGTCGTCAGGTTCGTCCTCCGGAAGTGGGGGAAGAGGCGCGACCTCGGGCGCATAGAACATCAGCGCAGTCGAAACCGCAGACACGAAGTTCTCGGGCAGCAGCCCGAGGCTCACAGCGGTGGGCGGACCCGTCGGCTCCTCGGTCGCCTCAGCCTCGTCGTTGCTCTCCGGCTCGACGGACGCGGGTTGCTCCGCAACACCCTCATCGATCACACTCTCCGGCGTGTCCGCCTCAGGAGCGACGACCGGAGCGTCCTCTGCAGGTGCTGAGTCGGTCAACGCGTCTTCCGCGGCGGTCTGCTCTACGGTCTCGGCGGTGACGAGGGCTTCGCTCAGGTCGTCCCGCACGCCTTCCGTGTCGGCTTCAGTTGTGTTCTGTACATCGTTCTCATCGCCCATGTCGGCGTACTCCTTGTCGAGCGACCCCGCGCGTCGCCCGACGACATCTCTGCGACCGGCAGGTCGCTCATCAACTCGGTGTGCAGCAGGCTCGAAGCTCACGCTGCGACGGGCAGCCATTGCCCGGAAGTCTGTGACGACATGTCCCGCGGCGCGGCCGCGGACTCGTCCCGGCAATTATCGCACTATCGGAGCACAAACACTCCATTGGTTCGAAGACCCACGCTTTCAGGCGACTCCTATGAAGACGGATGCCAGAATCGACGCATGCCCGAAGCATCCACTCGTCGCCCTGTCGGCCTCGCCATCTGGCTCATCCTCGCCGGCATCATCGGGTGGTACGCCGCCTTCAGTCTCACCGTCGAACGGTTCCACCTGCTCGCAGACCCGAACGCGACAGCCTCATGTGATTTCAGCATCCTGGTGCAGTGCACGGCGAACCTGCAGTCCTGGCAGGGCAGCGTCTTCGGCTTCCCGAACCCCATCCTGGGTCTTACAGGCTGGGTCGCACCGATCGTCGTCGGTGTGGCGTTGCTCGCCGGCGCACGCTTTGCTCGGTGGTTCTGGCTGCTGTTCTGGGCGGGGATGCTCTTCGCGTTCGGGTTCGTGATCTGGCTCATCAGCCAGAGCCTGTTCGTACTCGGAACCCTGTGCCCGTGGTGCATGGTGACCTGGAGCGTGACCATTCCCACGTTCTACGCGGTCACCGTTCATGCCATGCGCTCGGGTGCCTTCGGGGCATCGCCCGGCCTGCTCCGGTTCTCGCAAGGTCTCATGCGGTGGGTGCCGCTGGCAACCATCGTCAGTTACGGCATCATCGTCATCATCGCGCAGCTGGCGCCGACGCGCGCGCTCACCAACATCTTCGGCCTGTAAGCCTCGCTGCACTCCCTGGACGGGTTGAGGCTCACACGTCTAGCGTTGCGCCATGAATCGGTGCATCCGCATCGCCGCGATGGCGGCCCTTCTGGTGATCGCGGGCGCTCCACTCACAGCATGTCTGGCAGAACCGTCACGAGTCTGCGTGCCGACGCTGGCCGTTGATCCCGACAACCCGCGTCCAGGCAGAATCGTGGCCGTATCGACGACGAATGCCTGCCCGCTGCCGGGCGGCGCGGAGTTGACCGTTCGAATCCATCCCGCCGGCGAGACGATTCCCCTCGCGCAAGCGCGGGTCACGCCAAACCCCGACGGGTCGTTTTCGGTGTCGATCACTGTGCCGCCGACGATCCGCCCGGGACAAGCCGTAGCGTCGATCTCGAACTACTGGGACATCGCGACCTGCCCCGAGGGCGCGTCGTGCGCAGCGGCCGAGGTGGAGTTCACCGTCGTACGGTAGCGAGCACCACCACGCTGGCCACACCGAGGCACTGCAGAGTTCTCAGCCGAACCAGATCCCGAGCTCACGGGCGGCCGACTCGGGGCTGTCTGAGCCGTGGACGAGGTTCTGCTGGACGGCGAGCCCCCAGTCGCGGCCGAAGTCGCCGCGAATCGTTCCCGGCGCTGCCGTCGTGGGGTCGGTCGTGCCGGCCAGGGAACGGAAACCTTCGATGACCCGATTGCCGGCAAGACGGATGGCGACCGATGGACCGGACATCATGAACTCGAGAAGCGGCTCGTAGAAGGCCTTGCCGGCGTGCTCGGCGTAGTGCTTCTCGAGTCGGTCGCGGTCGGGTTCTACCAGGCGGATGTCGACGAGGGCGTATCCCTTCGCCTCGATGCGCGCGAGGATCGAGCCGGTCAGGCCCCTCGCGACACCGTCGGGCTTCACCAGAACGAGGGTCTCTTCGGTCGACATCGTTATTCTCCGTTCGAGGGTTCGGGGGGTGCCGCGCGTCGGGCGTTGCGAGCATCGAGGGATGCCCCCTTGATCGTCGCATACGCCCACATGCCACCGAAAATGATCGCGACGATGACGAGTGCGGGCACGAGGAAGCCGCCCAGAAGTACGACGACCTGTAAAGCCCAGCCCACAGCGATCGCCCACGAGTGACGCAGCAGTCCGGCGGTGATGACCATCAACAGCGCCAGGACCGAACCCCCGATGATGCCCCACCACGGCTCGATCCCGTCAGGCAGCACGCGAAGGCCGTACACGACGAGGCCGCCGAGAAACACGATGATCGACTCGAAGCCGAGAACGACCGATCCGAGGGATTCTCGGGCACCGCGAGCACGGCGTGGACGCGGAGACGCCGCGGGCCCGTCCGCGCTCACGCGCCGGACCCCGCTTTCCACTCGTTGTCCGCCGAGAGCGTGATCGCTTCACCTGCGAGCACTACCGACCCGGTGACGATGACAGCGCGGCGCGGCGCCGAGCTCGCCCACGTCCTCGCGGCTTCGGCAGCTGACTCGAGCTCAGGAAAGACGGCGACGGGAAGTTCCCGCGCCTCGAGCAGGTCGGCCAGTACGTCGGCATCCGTTGCTCGATCAGAATCGGGTGCCGTGACGAAGAACGCCGTCGCGACCTCACTCAACGCCAACACGATGCCGTCGGCATCCTTATCGGAGAGGACGCCGATCACCAGTGCCCACTCGTCGAAGTCGAACGATTCGCCGAGGGCCTGGGCGAGAGCTCGCGCTCCGTGCGGATTGTGTGCAGCATCGACGAGCACCGTCGGCTCCGTGCCGATGAGCTGGAGTCTTCCCGGTGACGTGACGCTGGACAGACCTTCCACCAGCACGTCGGCGGCGATCGGCTGCCGACCGCCCCCGATGAGCGCCTCAACGGCAGCGATCGCCAGCGCAGCATTGAAGCCCTGGTGCGAGCCATACAGCGGCAGGTAAAGATCGGCGTACTCGGCGGCCAGCCCGCGGACCGAAATCAGCTGGCCGCCGACGGCCAGAGCAGACTGCTGCAGCGCGAACTGGTCGCCCTCGATTGCGAACGTCGCGTCTCGTCTTCCGGCCTGTCCGCGCAGCACCGCCTCAGCCGATGGCGCTTGCCGCGCTGACACGACAGCCGCGCCGTCCTTGATGATGCCTGCCTTCACGGTGGCGATCTGCTCGATCGTGTCGCCGAGCCGCGCGGCGTGGTCGAGATCAATCGGGGCGAACACGGCGACATCGCCATCGGCGGTATTGGTCGAGTCCCACAGCCCGCCCATGCCGACCTCGAGAACCAGCACATCGACGGGCGCGTCGGCGCACACGACGAAGGCCAGCACCGTCAGCAGCTCGAAGAAGGTCAGTTCCGCATCACCGGATGCCGTGAGTTCGGCATCCACGAGGTCGATGAACGGGGCGATCTCGTCCCAGGCTGCAACGAGGGCCTCATCGCTCACCGGCTCGCCGTCGATGAGGATGCGCTCAGTGAAGCGCTCCAGATGCGGGCTGGTGAACAGGCCCGTGCGAAGGCCGTGAGCGCGGATAAGGCTCTCGATGATGCGGCTCGTCGAAGTCTTGCCGTTCGTGCCGGTTACGTGCACGACCCGGTACGTGCGCTGCGGGTTGTCGAGATAGTCCAGCAGCTTCTGCGTCCGCTCGATCCGCGGCTGCACCCACTGCTCGCCCTGTCGACTCAGCAGGATCTCGTAGACGGCGTCTGCGCGCTCTCGCTCGTTCATGCGGCTCCTCCAGCCCTGCCAACGATCACGCGGAATCCACCGGCGTTCGCATAGGTACCCGCTGAGACGCGCTCCGTGTGCTCGATCTCACCCACGGGCGACCAGCTCTTGAGCAAGGTCTGCTCGCCGGGTCCATAGATGGCGTAGGCCACAGCAAGCGTCTCCCCCGCGACGTCAGCAGCATCGAAACCAGCGACCACCGCGGTGGCATCGCTTTCAGATTCGAACTCCACCTCGAGACGGATGCGGTCGCTCACGTCGAACCCGGCGGCCTTGCGTGTGTCCTGCACGGCACGGATGACGTCGCGCGCCAGCCCTTCGGCCTCCAGTTCAGGCGTCGTGGTCGTGTCGAGTAGGACGAACCCGCCTGCGCCCAGCAGCGCGATCGCCGTGCCTTCGGCAACTCCCCCAGCTTCGAGCGTGAGGTCGTATTCGCCGGGCTCGAGGGCGATGCCATCGACGACGATCACGCCATCCTCTTCGTTCCAGAGGCCTGCTTTTGCCCCGGCGATGACGTGCTGCACCTGCTTGCCCAGGCGCGGACCGGCCGCGCGCGCGTTGACGGCGAGTCTCTGGCTGATGCCGTAGGACTCGGCAAGACCATCGGTGAGTTCGACGAGGTCAACGCTCTTGACGTTGAGTTCATCGCGCAGGATTCCCTCGAACTGGCCGAGGGATGCGGCATCAGTGACCGCCACCGTCAAGCGCGAGAGTGGCAGGCGCACGCGCTTGCCCTCCTTCTTGCGCAGCGCATTGGCGACGCTGGAGACTTCGCGGACGGCATCCATAGCCGTGCGGATGTCGGTCGCGGGCGCGAAGGATGCCGCATCCGGCCAGTCCTGCAGATGCACGCTGCGACCGCCCGTGAGCCCCTGCCAGACACGCTCGGCGACAAGCGGGATCAGCGGCGCTGCGACGCGAGTGAGCGTCTCGAGCACGGTGTAGAGCGTGTCGAACGCCTCGCGGGTTCGCGGGTCGTCGGTGACGCCCTCCCAGAACCGGTCGCGAGAGCGGCGGATGTACCAGTTCGTGAGGGCCTCGGCGAAGTCGCGGAGCTTCTCAGCCGCGCTCGTGGAGTCGAGCACCTCAAGGTCAGCCGCGACGCCGGTGACCAGGTCGCCCAGCAGAGCCAGGATGTATCGGTCGAGCACATCGGTCGAGTCGGTGCGCCAGGATGCCTCGTACCCGGCGCCGTCGGGCCCGGAGGCCGCGTTGGCGTAGGTGGCGAAGAAGTACCACGCGTTCCACAGCGGCAAGAGGAACTCACGAACCCCGGCACGGATCCCTTCTTCGGTGACCACGAGGTTGCCGCCGCGCAGCACAGAGCTCGACATGAGGAACCACCGCATCGCGTCGGATCCGTCGCGGTCGAACACTTCCGACACGTCGGGATAGTTGCGCAGCGACTTCGACATCTTCTGGCCATCGGATCCCAGCACGATGCCGTGGCACGAGACTCCCGTAAAGGCCGGACGGTCGAAGAGGGCACCCGAGAGCACGTGCATCACGTAAAACCAGCCACGGGTCTGCCCGATGTACTCGACGATGAAGTCGGCGGGCGCGTGCTCGTCGAACCACTCGTGATTCTCAAACGGGTAGTGCACCTGCGCGTAGGGCATCGAGCCCGAGTCGAACCAGACATCGAAGACGTCCTCGATCCGCCGCATCGTCGATGCGCCGGTGGGGTCATCGGGGTTCGGCCTCGTGAGGTCATCGATGTAGGGCCGGTGCAGGTCGACCTCACCTGCCTCGTTGCGCGGTAGCGTGCCGAAATCGCGCTCGAGCTCTTCGAGCGATCCGTAGGCGTCGACGCGCGGGTACTCGGGGTTGTCGCTCTTCCAGATCGGGATCGGTGAGCCCCAGTAGCGGTTGCGGCTGATCGACCAGTCGCGAGCACCCTCGAGCCACTTGCCGAACTGCCCGTGCTTGACGTTCTCGGGAGCCCACGTGATCTGCTCGTTGAGTTCGATCAGGCGATCCTTGATCTCGGTCACCCGCACGAACCAGCTCGAGACTGCCTTGTAGATCAGGGGGTTCCGGCAGCGCCAGCAGTGCGGGTACGAGTGCTCGTAGCTGGCCTCGCGCAGCAACCGGCCGCCGTCGCGCAGTAGGCGGATCAAGGGACGGTTGGCGTCCATCCACAGCTGTCCGGCGACATCCGTCACCTGTGGCAGGAACTTGCCCCCCTCGTCGAGCGAGAGGATCGTCGGGATGCCGGCGGCTTCTGAAACTCGCTGGTCGTCTTCACCGTAGGCCGGGGCCTGGTGGACGATGCCGGTGCCGTCGCTGGTCGTGACGTAGTCGTCGACGAGGATCTGCCACGCGTTCTGGGTGCCCCAGATCTCGGCATCCGCGTAGTAGTCGAAGAGCCTGTCGTACGAGACGCCGGCGAGTTCCGACCCCAGGATGCTGCGCGAGACCGCCGCGCGCGCATCCTCGACGCTCTCGTACCCGAGGTCCTTCGCGTAACCGGCGAGCAGGTCTTCGGCGAGCAGGTACTCGTGCGCGGTCGCCTCGACAGCGTCATCCACCTCCCCACCGGGCGCGCGATGAACATCGGCAGCTCCGTTCGGACCACCGGGGACCACGACGTACCGGATGTCGGGCCCCACCGCGAGGGCGAGGTTCGTCGGCAGGGTCCACGGGGTCGTCGTCCAGGCGAGCGCCCGGACGGCGGTGAGCCCGAGCGCCTCGGCCTTGGCGCCGACCAGCGGGAAGGTGACCGTGACGGAGGGGTCCTGGCGCATCTTGTAGACGTCGTCGTCCATGCGCAGCTCGTGGCTCGACAGCGGGGTCTCGTCGCGCCAGCAGTAAGGCAGCACCCGATAGCCCTCGTACGCGAGCCCCTTGTCGTAGAGGCTCTTGAACGCCCAGAGCACCGACTCCATGTATCCGGTGTCGAGAGTCTTGTAGCCGCGCTCGAAATCGACCCAGCGCGCTTGGCGGGTGACGTAGTCCTCCCACTCGTGGGTGTACGTCAGCACCGACTCACGAGCCTTCGCGTTGAACGCGGCGATGCCCATCTGCTCGATCTCGGCCTTCTCGGTGATGCCAAGTTGCTTCATCGCCTCGAGTTCGGCGGGAAGGCCGTGCGTGTCCCACCCAAAGACACGGTCGACCTTCTTGCCGCGCATGGTCTGGAAGCGAGGGAAGAGGTCCTTGGCGTATCCCGTCAGGAGGTGCCCGTAGTGCGGAAGACCGTTCGCGAAGGGCGGGCCGTCGTAGAAGACCCACTCCTCGGCACCGTCGCGCTGCGCGATCGAGGCGCGGAAGGTGTCATCCTGCTTCCAGAACGCGAGCACGTCACGTTCAATCGCGGGAAAGCGCGGGCTCGGCGAAACGTCGGCAGCGGGTCCGAAGGCGGAGGGGCGGGGGTAGCTCATGTCATCTCGCAAGGGTCACGGACTGTTGCGCCGGGACGATCCTCGCGGACCGCGGTACCACCCTGCGTGCTCTTCCGGTCTGCGTCCGGTCGAGCCCCTCTCACTGCGGCTATGACGGGCCTGACCCGCTCGGTTCTACTGGGCCCCTCGCGGGACGGTTCTTCCGAGAGCTCCCCGGTGATGGCCGGATCGGTGCTGATTGCTCAATTCTAGCGGCGCCTAGGGTGGATGCGTGCCTCGTTCTCGATCCACCGGACCGCTGCCACCTCGAGTGAGCAGCCCCGACCTACCGCGGGTCCTCGAGCCCGCAGAGACGCTGACAGGTCACGACGAGGTCATCGGCGCGAGGCTGGCCCCGCTTCACGGCGACGTCGACGCATCCTTCGGCCGAATCGCCGAGTGCGCCATCCCGGATGCCGACCTCGATGCCTTCACCCTGACGGGCGCATCCCTGCGCGATGTGCTGATCAGCGGCATCCGTGCGACGCGGCTGATCGCGCCGGGCAGCGCCTGGCGAACCGTGACGATAGACGGTGGCCGGCTCGCAACTCTCGAACTCAGCGGGGCCGAGCTCGACAGCGTCGAGTTCCGCGGCTTACGCATCGACTACGCGAACCTCGCTCTCGCGACGCTGAGCGACGTTCGGTTCGTGGACTGCCGCTTCGGCTCGCTCGACCTCCCCGAGGCATCCCTCGATCGCGTGCAGGTCTCCGGATGTCACGCCGACGAGGTCGACTCTCGAAGCCTGCGCAGCAAGAACCTCGATCTCCGTGGTCTCGAGGCGCTCTCGTTCACAGACCCTGCTGGGCTCAGCGGTGCGACGCTCTCGCCCCGCCAGATCGAACACCACGCAGCATCCTTCGCTGCAGCTCTCGGCATCCGGGTGCTCGAATGAAGAAGGCGACGGATGCCTTCGCCGGGCTGCACACCCCACGGCTGCGGCTGCGGCCACTCACTCTCGAGGACAAGCCCGCTCTGCACCGCGTCCTCGGTGACGAGATCGCGATGGCCGCCTACGAGCACGGCTTCTCGCCAGACGAGACCGTGGACTGGATCGCGCGGCAGCTCGCGCGCTACGAACGCGACGGCATCGGACTCTGGGCCATGGTGGATGCTCGCACCGGCGAGCTGATCGGAGACTGCGGCCTCACGATCCAGGCCGTGGGTGAAGCTCAGGTCATTGAGGTCGGCTACCACCTGCTTCGGGAGCGTTGGGGCCACGGATACGCGACCGAGGCGGCATCCGCGTGCCTCGACTGGGGCTTCGCCCATCTCGACGTCCCCGAGATCTACGCGAGGGTGCGCGATATAAATATCGCGTCGATGAACGTCGCCATTCGACTCGGGATGACGGTGCGCGAGCGCTTCACCATCCGCTACCGCGACATCGACATGCCGCATCTGGCATTCGCCATCACCCGCGAGGACTGGCACTCTCGGCATCCGTTGCCCTGATCCCGCTGCTTATCCGGGACCCCAACAGTCACGAGAATCCGATCCGGCGCCCCGAGCGCGGCGCCCCAGCAGATTCTCGGCGCCGGAACGAATTGTCGCGCGGTCGGGGGGCGCTCACCGGCTCGACAGTGTTCGCCCCGGTAGAATCGAGGCGTATCCCACACTCAGGCACGCTCACACAGTGCCGCACATATCGCCCAAGGAGACCCCATGGCCGCAGTTCCCGACAAGCCCGCCCTCGAGGGTCTCGAACAGAAGTGGGATGCCGCCTGGACGGATGCCGGCACGTACGGCTTCGACCGGGCTCGCGCTGCAGAAGTTGGCCGGGCCGGGGTCTACTCCGTCGATACTCCCCCGCCGACGGCATCCGGGTCGCTCCACATCGGCCACGTGTTCAGCTACACCCACACCGACGTGAAGGTGCGCTTCGAACGGATGCGGGGCAAGACCGTCTTCTACCCGATGGGCTGGGACGACAACGGCCTGCCCACCGAGCGCCGCGTGCAGAACTACTACGGTGTGCGCTGCGATCCTTCACTCCCCTATGACGCCGACTTCACTCCCCCCTACGAGGGCGGCGACAACAAGAGCAGCAAGGCCGCCGACCAGGTGCCGATCAGCCGCCGCAACTTCATCGAGCTGTGCGAGAAGCTCACTGTCGAAGACGAAAAGCACTTCGAAGACCTGTGGCGGATGCTGGGACTCTCGGTCGACTGGACCCAGACCTACCGCACGATCTCGGACGAGACGATGCGCACGAGCCAGCTCGCGTTCCTGCGCAACCTCGAGCGTGGCGAGGCGTACCAGTCGCTCGCGCCGACGCTGTGGGACATCGACTTCCGCTCGGCGATCGCGCAGGCAGAACTCGAAGACCGCGAGCAGCCTGCCGCCTACCACCGACTCGCCTTCCACAAGAGCGACGGCAGCGGAGACATCCACATCGAGACCACGCGTCCCGAACTCCTCGCCGCGTGTGTCGCGCTGGTGGCACACCCCGACGACGAGCGTTACCAGCCCGCATTCGGCACGACCGTGCGGACGCCGCTGTTCGACGTAGAAGTGCCGGTGCTCCCGCATCCGCTCGCGCAGCCAGACAAGGGCTCGGGCATCGCGATGATCTGTACCTTCGGCGATGTCACCGACATCATCTGGTGGCGCGAACTCGATCTCCCCAACCGCACGATCATCGGCATGGATGGCCGCATCATCGCCGATGCTCCCGAGGTCATCACAACGGATGCCGCGCGTGCCGCCTACGCGGAGCTTGCAGGCAAGACAGTCTTCAGCGCCAAGAAACGCGTCGTCGAGCTCCTGCAGGAGTCGGGAGAGCTCATCGGCGACCCGAAGCCCTTCACCCACCCCGTCAAGTTCTTCGAGAAGGGCGACCGCCCCCTCGAGATCGTCTCGACGCGCCAGTGGTACATCCGCAACGGCGCCCGCGACGAGGCGCTGCGCGAGAAGCTCATCGCCCTCGGCAAGGAGCTGGCGTGGCATCCGGACTTCATGCGCGTGCGCTACGAGAACTGGGTCGGCGGCCTCACCGGAGACTGGCTCGTCTCGCGCCAGCGCTTCTTCGGGGTGCCAATCCCGGTCTGGTATGGCCTCGACGAGAACGGTGAGCGCGACTACGAGCGCGTTCTGCTCCCGGAGCACGATCAGCTTCCCGTCGACCCCACGAGCGATGTTCCGCCGGGCTACACAGAGGATCAGCGCGGCGTGCCCGGCGGTTTCGAGGGCGAGCGCGACATCTTCGACACCTGGGCCACCTCGTCGCTCACGCCGCAGCTGGCTGGCGGTTGGGAGCGCGACCCCGAGCTGTGGGATCTCGTCGCCCCGTTCGACCTGCGCCCGCAGGGTCAAGACATCATCCGCACCTGGCTGTTCTCGACGATGCTGCGTAGCGCGCTCGAAGACGGCCGCGCGCCGTGGAGTGACGCCGCGATCTCGGGGTTCATCGTGGACCCCGACCGCAAGAAGATGTCCAAGTCGAAGGGCAACGTGGTGACGCCCGCCGACATCCTGGAGCAGCACGGATCGGACGCCGTGCGCTACTGGGCTGCATCCAGCCGCCTGGGCACGGATGCCGCGTTCGATCCGCAGAACCCGACGCAAATCAAGATCGGTCGGCGCCTCGCGATCAAGATCCTGAACGCCGCGAAGTTCGTCCTCTCGTTCCCCGTCCCGGACGGCGCGCAGATCACTCATGCGCTGGATGCCTCGATGCTCGCGACGCTCGATGGCGTCGTGCGCGATGCAACGGCAGCGCTGGATGCCTACGATCACGCCCGCGCGCTTGAGCTGACCGAGTCCTTCTTCTGGACCTTCTGCGACGACTACCTCGAGCTCGTCAAGGAGCGAGCCTACGACCAGACCGATGTCGGTCAGGCATCCGCCGCCCTTGCCCTGCGTATCGCACTCTCGACGCAGCTGCGCCTGCTCGCGCCCATCGTTTCCTTCGCAACGGAAGAAGCCTGGTCGTGGTTCGAGGAGGGTTCGATTCACACGGCAGCATGGCCCGAGCCGCTCGGCATCGACGGCGACCCCGCCGTGCTGACCGCTGTCGGTGCGGCACTCATCGGCATCCGTCGCGCGAAGACCGAGGCGAAGGCCTCCCAGAAGACGCCGGTCACGTCGATCACGCTCGGCGCACCGGCTGCGACGGTGGAGCGACTCAAGCTGGCAGAGGGCGACCTGAAGGCCGTGGGGCGCATCGCCTCGATCACCTACACGGATGCCGAGAGCACGACCGTCGCATCCATCGAACTCGGGGAGGCGTGAGATGCAACTCGGAACCCGGTGGGCCCTGGGCACGGAACCTCCGCAGGCCGTACCCGAGGTCCTGCGCGCACAGATCACCGCTGTCGAGGAGCTGATCTCTGCCGGGCAGCTCGCTCAGGAACCGACACCGCGTTGGACACTCACGTGGCTCGAGGGGCGACCGATCGCTGAACTCGACACCGGCGTGATCGTGACGCTTGGCGCCGACGGCGAGGCGGTCGTGCACCATGATCCCGACGACGAGTTCGCCTGAGCGGAGGTCACTCCTCGTTCGCTGACACCCGGCTCGCTGCCAGAAGAAGTCGCGCGGCGGCGAGGGCAGCGATGATCGTCACGACTGCAGCGATCACATAGGGGAGGCGAAGGTCCACGCGCGCGACCAGACCGCCGAGCATCGTGGCGATCGGGAACAGTCCCCAGGTCAGACTCCGGATGATACCGAGCACCCGACCGAAGATGTCGCCCGGAATGATCATCTGCCGCAGCGCCCCCCAGGGGACGTTCCACAGCGAGACCGCGAAGGCCATTCCTGCGTAGGCCACGATCGCGCTGACCACCTCGGGGGCGATTCCCACGAGCGCCAGGCACACCCCTGCGCCGAGATTCGCGACCAGCATGACAGCGCCCCGGCCGAAGCGGCGCACAAGTGCGGGGGCGACCAGGGAGCCCAGCAGCGCGCCGGCGCCGATTCCTGCGGTGACGAAGCCGATTGCGGCTGGCGCCACACCCTGTGTCTCGAGGAAGTAGAGAATCGTCGGCGCCTGTGCGAAGGCGAATGCGCCGCCAAGGATCGAGGTGAACACCACGAGCGCGCGCAGATAGCGGTGGCGCCAGAGGTACAGCGCCGCATCCTTGGTCGAGACGCGCTGCGGGTCAGATGCGGGAAGTCGCTCCCCAGGCGCCGCCACCTCGTCCGTCGCAAATTCTGCTTCCGCGGACCTGGAACCGCGTAAGGCGTAGGCAGCGGAAACCGGCAGCATGAGCGCTAGGGCGATCGGGACCAGATACCCGATCGAGCCAACCCAGAGCGGGAGCACGAGCGAGATCGCGAACAGCACACCCGCAATGGGCTGGGCAACGAAACTGTCGATCGTGATCTGTGCAGCCTGAATGCGGCTGTTCGCACGGTCCAGCCCCGGCCTACCGACCAGCGAGGGGATCACGGCATTGGTCGCGTTGTCGAACAGGGTTTCACCGATGCCGAAAACCACAGTCGCGACGAGCAGATGCCACAGCTCAAGATGACCGGCCGCGGTCAGAGCGGCAAGGGCCACCGCAACGGCGCCGCGCAGCACGTTGGCCGAGGCCATGACCCGGCGTCGATCGAACCGGTCGACGATCATGCCAGCGGGAAGCCCGAAGAACAGCCAGGGAACGAAGGCCAGCGCTCCCACCGCGGCAATGGCGACCGGGTCCCGCGTCAGGGTCGTTGCGATGAGCGGGACAGCCGTGCGCCCCACCCCGTCAGCGAGGTTACTGAATGCCGCAGCGGTCCAGAGCTTCCCGAAGTCCCGGCCGAGCGGAAGCTGACGCCGGACGGGGCTCGAGGCGACAGTCATCGCGGCAGGATGCCGACATGGGCGCCGGCGCAGGCATCCGCACGCCCCTCGGCGTACGCGCTTTGTGCAGCGTGCCGGATCGGACGGGTCGATGCCCGCCGTCGAACCCGCACTTCGATGTTTCGTTCCAGTGCTCGCAGAACGACCAGCGCCGCCCGCTCGATCGCGCTCGGTTGCACCTGGTCGCAGTGGGCCGCCGCCACAGTGCTGATGGTGGTCATGATTGCTCCGGGTCTGTCAGGGGGAACACGTCGGTTCGGATGGTGAACGGCCGCACTCCCTCGCCTTGCTGTTCGCGGTAGCGCGCGACATACGAGTCGATGACGGCCTCGAGTTCATGCCCGAGCTCCTCGAATTGCGCATCCGTCAGTCGAACGGTGGCGGTGCTGAGCATCGCCGTCCACTCGTCGGGATCCTTGCGAATCTGGCGCGCTATGAACTCCTCGAGCTGCCTGTTACGGCGTCGATAGAACTCGCTGATCACAACCTGGCTCGCGGCGCGGCCCGCAGGACTTCTGACGGACGTAGGGCTGGTCATCGACACCGCGCCCTTGGGTCGTTCCCACCAGCGCTCGCGTCCCGTGCCTCGATCGGGAACCTCGCGAATGAGGTCGTGTTTGGCGAGCGCACGCAGGTGATAGCTCGTCGCCCCGGACGACTCCCCCAGCTGCTCCGCCAGCGAGCTCGCCGTCTGCGGCCCGAACTGACTGAGGATGTCGTAGATCTCGACACGAAGCGGATGCGCAAGCGCGCGCAGCGCGCCGACATCCAGCTCACGCGCCTCACCGATGCGCGGGGGCACATCACCCGCGTCGTCTGGCGATCTGTTCACACCTCCACGATAAGACCGCAAAGCTTTCTTTGCAAGTATTCGTTTGCAAAGGTTGGTTTGCGGTACGGATCCGAGGAGATAGGTTGGGTCCATGACCGACGTCGACATGTCGAACCCTCTTCTTGCCGCAAGCTCGCTCCCCTACCGACTCCCGGACTACCGGGCAATCCGACCAGAGCACTACCTGCCGGCGTTCACCGAGGCGTTCGCCGCGCATCGACGTGAGATCGACGCGATCGTCAATGTCGCCGCCGCCCCGACTTTCGAGAACACGCTGGTGCCCCTCGAGCGCAGCGGCGAGCTGCTCCACGATGTGGCATCTGCCTTCTACACGGTGTCGTCCGCTGACGCGACGCCAGAGATCCAAGAGATCGAAGAAGCGCTGGCCCCCTTGATGGCAGCGCACACGGATGCCGTGCAGTTGAACGCTGAGCTCTATCGACGCATCGCGAGCGTGCATTCCCAGCTGGATGATCTCGGGCTCGCGCCCGAGGATCGCTACCTTGTCGAGCGCCACTACCGCGAGATGACCCACGCAGGCGCAGGCCTCGACGAAGCCCAGAAGGCGCGCCTCACGGAAATCAACGGTCGCCTCTCAACACTCACCACAACGTTCGAGAAGAATCTGCTCAACGACACAAATGATCTCGCCGTCGTGTTCGACGACGTCACCGAGCTCGATGGACTCGCCGACGGCGAGATCTCTGCCGCTGCCCGCGCCGCTGCCGACCGCGGCATCGCGGGCGCCTGGCTCGTCTCTCTCACCCTCTTCACCGGACACCCGTATCTGGGATCGCTCCGCAACCGCGACTCGCGGGCGCGCATCATGGCGGCATCCCGGGCTCGGGGCACACGTGACAACGGAAACGACAACCGCCCTGTTCTTCGCGAGACCGTGCAGCTGCGAGCCGAGCGCGCCGAGCTTCTGGGCTACCGCTCGCACGCGGACTACGTCACGTCGGATGAGACAGCGGCAAACCCGGAAGCTGTGCGTGACCTACTCTTCCGTCTTGCCGCACCCGCTGCCCGGAACGCGCGCACCGAGCAGGCTGCCCTTCAAGCGATGGCGGATGCCGAACCCGAGCCGTTCACGATCGAAGCGCACGACTGGGCATACTTCACCGAGAAGGTCCGCGCAGCCGAGTACGATATCGACGCCGCGGCGCTCCGCCCCTGGTTCGAGGCTGAGCGCGTGCTCCATGACGGCGTCTTTCGCGCGGCTACGGAGCTCTACGGCATCACCTTCACCGAACGCCCCGATCTTCCCGGGTACCACCCCGATGTGCGGGTGTTCGAGGTGTTCAACGCCGATGGGTCGGCGCTCGGGCTCTACCTGCTCGACCTCTACACCCGGGATTCGAAGCGCGGCGGGGCGTGGATGAACTCCATCGTGTCCCAATCACGCCTGCGCGGCACGGCGCCGGTCGTGGTGAACAATCTCAACGTCGTGAAGCCTGAGACCGGAACTCCGACCCTGCTGACCCTCGATGAAGTGACGACCTTCTTCCACGAATTCGGACACGCGCTGCACGGACTGTTTGCGACAGTCACGTACCCGCACTTCGCCGGCACCAACGTGTTCCGCGACTTCGTCGAGTTCCCGAGCCAAGTCAACGAGATGTGGATCTTCTGGCCCGAGATCCTGGCAGCCTATGCGCGCCACATTGACACCGACGAGCCGCTCCCGGCCCAGGTCGTGGAGCGACTGAACGCCTCTGAGAGCTTCAACCAGGGGTTCGCAACGAGCGAGTCCCTCGCGGCATCCTGGCTCGATCAGGCGTGGCACTCGCTCTCGGCGGCCGACGCAGCGAGCGACCGTGATGTCGCAGCGTTCGAAGCATCCGCCCTCGCCGAGATCGGGCTCAATAACCCCGCAGTCCCGACGCGGTACTCATCCACGTATTTCGCCCACATCTTCTCCGGTGGCTACAGCGCGGGTTACTACTCGTACATCTGGAGCGAAGTACTGGATGCCGACACCGTTGCGTGGTTCCATGAGAACGGCGGTCTCACTCGGGCGAACGGGGACCGATTCCGTGACCGGCTCCTCGGCGTCGGAGGGTCGAAGGATCCGCTCGAGGCGTACCGGGACTTCCGCGGCAGGGATGCGGAGATCGCCCCCCTCCTGAGTCGCCGAGGCCTCAACACCTGACGCCCGTAGCGAGCATCCCGCACACGCTTATGAAGGCGTAACGAGAAACCGCAGCCGCGCGAACTGGCCGACCTGACGCGCTTCGACGAGGCGGAGTCGATCCGACTCAACCCGACGCGGAAACAGGGGCGCACCGCTGGTCAGCGCAACGGGCGCGATCGATATGGCGATCTCGTCGAGCGCGCCGGCGTCGTAGAACTGCGCGGCAAGTTCCCCGCCGCCGACGATCCAGACGTCTGACTCGCCCGCCGCCTCGCGGATCTCGCTCAACACGGCCGACACGGGTCCTGACACAAACGTCACGTTTGCGCCCTCTGGCACGGGGAGGTTCCTCGTCGTGAAGACGAACGTGCGCCGAGTGCCGAACAGCTCCTGCCACTTCTCAGGGTGATCGACGAGGTCAGACTCGCGCAGGAGCCACTCGTACGTGGATGAGCCCTCGACGATGAGCGCATCAGTGGGCGGCAGGAGCTCCGGATCGGGCTCCGTGCCGCCGGGCACGTCGAAGAGCCACTGCAAGGAGTGGTCGGAGTCAGCGATCCAGCCGGTAAGGCTGGTCGCGGTGTCGTAGATGAATCTCGTCACGCTGCGACGCTACTCGGGAGTCCCGACATCCCTCAGCGGGCGGGACGTGGCCGCCAGCTCAGGCGGACTTACGAGCCTGCCGCAGCACGAGGGTTGGGGCTGCGCCGTCCTCGACGGCGGCGCGCGTGACGATGACCTTGTCCACGTTCTCGGCCGACGGAATCTCGAACATGATCGGACCCAACACGTCTTCGAGGATCGCGCGCAATCCACGGGCGCCGGTCTTTCGAGCGACAGCGAGGTCTGCGATCGCGACCAGCGCCTCGTCGTCGAACTCGAGGCCGACTCCGTCGATCTCGAACATACGCTGGTACTGCTTGACGAGAGCGTTCTTGGGAGCCGTAAGGATTTCAATAAGGGCCTCACGGTCAAGCGGCGACACGGATGCGACAACGGGAAGCCGCCCGATGAACTCGGGGATCAGGCCGAACTTGTGCAGATCCTCGGGCTGAACCTCGCTGAACAAACTGAGGTCGTCGCCCTTGTTGTGAAGGGGTGCCCCGAAGCCCACCCCGTGCTTGCCAACGCGCGACGAGATGATGTCTTCCAGCCCGGCGAACGCGCCAGCAACGATGAACAACACATTCGTGGTGTCGATCTGGATGAACTCCTGGTGCGGATGCTTGCGACCACCCTGCGGCGGCACCGATGCGACGGTTCCCTCGAGGATCTTCAAGAGAGCCTGTTGCACGCCCTCGCCCGAGACATCCCGCGTGATGGAGGGGTTCTCGGCCTTGCGGGCGATCTTGTCGACCTCGTCGATGTAGATGATGCCGGTCTCAGCGCGCTTGGTGTCGAAGTCGGCCGCTTGCAGGAGCTTCAGGAGGATGTTCTCGACGTCCTCACCGACGTAGCCAGCCTCGGTCAGTGCGGTCGCATCAGCAACCGCGAACGGCACGTTCAAGCGCTTCGCAAGCGTCTGGGCGAGGTAGGTCTTTCCGCAGCCCGTCGGGCCCAGAAGAAGGATGTTGCTCTTGGCGATCTCAATGTCTTCAGCGCGCTGCTCGGCAGGCTGCAACGTCGAGTGGGCACGGACACGCTTGTAGTGGTTGTAGACAGCAACCGACAGCGCGCGCTTGGCAGGCTCCTGGCCGACGACGTACTCCTCGAGGAACGCGAAGATCTCGCGCGGCTTGGGCAGATCGAAGTCGGCGACAACGCCATCACCGGACTCTGCCATGCGCTCTTCGATGATCTCGTTGCAGAGTTCGACGCACTCGTCGCAGATGTACACGCCGGGTCCGGCGATGAGTTGCTGCACCTGCTTTTGGCTCTTACCGCAGAAAGAGCACTTGAACAGATCAGCGCTCTCACCGATGCGTGCCATCAGGGGGTCCTCCTCGTTCCGGGCGGCTGTGGTCCGAGCCTAACCGAGGCCGGCGACATCCGGTGGGATTGCGCGCAGCTCGTGCCGACAGGGCCGGACCCCGGCATCCGCGTCGTATGACGGATGCCGGGGCCCGGTTTCTGGTCTTACTTTGCGGGCAACGCAGGCTGACGCTTGCGCGTCGTGAGCACCTGGTCGACCAGCCCGTAGGTGACGGCCTCTTCCGCGGAGAGGATCTTGTCGCGGTCGATGTCGCGGTTGACCTCTTGAGCGCTGCGGTGGGAGTGCTTCGCGAGCGTCGCTTCGAGCCACGTACGCATACGGAGGATCTCCGCCGCCTGGATCTCGATGTCTGACGCCTGCCCGTGACCGGCCTCACCCATGGCGGGCTGGTGGATGAGGATGCGAGCGTTGGGCAGTGCGAGGCGCTTGCCAGGAGCCCCCGCCGCGAGCAGCACCGCAGCAGCCGAGGCGGCCTGGCCGAGGACCACGGTCTGGATCTGGGGCGAGACGTACTGCATCGTGTCGTAGATCGCCGTCATCGCGGTGAAGGATCCACCGGGCGAGTTGATGTACATGATGATGTCGCGGTCAGGATCCTGCGACTCGAGCACCAGCAGCTGCGCCATGACGTCGTCTGCCGAGGCGTCGTCCACCTGGACACCCAGGAAGATGACGCGGTCCTCGAAGAGCTTGTTGTAGGGGTCCTGACGCTTGTAGCCGTAGGCGGTGCGTTCCTCGAACTGCGGGAGGACGTAGCGGCTACTGGGCATCTGCAGCGCTGAGGGCGAGGCCTGCGGGAGGCGGAGGTTCGGGGTGTTCATGCGTTTACTCTCTTCTTCGCTCGCGCCGCTGGTTACTTCGTGTCGGTTCCGCCGCCGCCTGCAACATCGGCGGCGTGCTCACGAATGTGGTCGACGAACCCGTACTCGAGCGCCTCGTCGGCGGTGAACCAGCGGTCGCGGTCGCCGTCCTCGTTGATCTGCTCGACGGACTTTCCGGTTTGCGCGGCAGTGATCTCGGCGAGGCGGTTCTTCATCGAGGTGATCAGCTGCGCCTGCGTCTGGATGTCGCTCGCGGTGCCACCGAAACCACCGTGCGGCTGGTGCAGCAGCACACGCGCGTTCGGCGTGATGTAGCGCTTGCCCTTGGTCCCGCTGGTCAACAGCAGCTGGCCCATCGAGGCGGCCATGCCGATACCGACGGTGACGATGTCGTTGGGCACGAACTGCATCGTGTCGTAGATCGCCATACCCGCCGTGATCGAGCCACCGGGCGAGTTGATGTAGAGGTAGATGTCCTTCTGCGAGTCCTCCGCAGCAAGAAGCAGAATCTTCGCGCAGATCTCGTTCGCGTTCTCGTCGCGCACCTCCGACCCCAGCCAGATGATGCGGTCTCTCAGCAGCCTGTCGAAGACGCTCGTCGCGACCAGTGGTTCAGCCATGTGTGCTCCCGTGTTCGTTGCGTGACATCGAATCTACCGGCGGGGTTCGGGCGACCCGCTCGTGTTCGCCGTAGGCAGATCGTGCGGCGCGGTGAGCTCCCGGGCGTACGCCTCGACCGAGCGGCGATAACGGGTGAGGTGCGGTGCGAGGGCCGCCAAGGCGACGGATGCCGCGGCATCCGGCTGACCTGCCGAAACGAGCGTGAGGGCATAGAACGCGGCTACCTCGTCTCGGAGCTCCACCGCGGCACCGCGCTCGTACTCGGGCCGGAGCAGGTCCAGAGCCTCCTCGACACGGCCAAGGTTGCGCAGCGTGCTCGCGAGCTGGATGACAGCCTGCGGGAGTTCGGGGCCCGAAAGGCCCGCGGCAATCGCTGCGCGGTACAGGGACTCTGCCTCGCGCTCCAACCCGGCGGCATCCCGTGCGCCTGCGCGTTCGAACAACGCACGCGGATCGTCTCCGGCGCGCTCGGCTGCGATCGCATCGATGAGCACAATTCGCTCCTCGTCGGTGAGGGAATCATCCGCCCACACGGCAGCCACCCGCTTATCCCAGGTCTGCACCATCTACCCCTTGCTAGGGCAAAGGGCGGATGCTGCGTGCTGCAGCATCCGCCCTTCGTAACCGTTTGGTCTACTAGGCGTCGGCCTTCTTCGAGGTGCGCGGTGCGCGCTTCTTCGGCGCCGGCTTCTCTTCGGCCTCGATGATCTCGTCGGCGTCGGCTGCGGCATCGGCGATGTCCTGAGCCTCCTCGACGACCTCTTCCTCAGCCTCGTCCTCGGCGAGCACGAGGTGCGCGGACAGGTCGACGGCAGCGCCGGCCGTGTCGACGATCTTCACGTCGCGCAGTGCGCGGACAAGCGCCTTGCTGCGCGCAACCTCGCCCACCATCGCCGGAAGCTGGTTGCCCTGCTGAATCGCGTTCACGAAGTCCTGCGGCGACATACCGTACTGCGCAGCCGACTGGATCAGGTACTGCGTGAGCTCATCCTGCGAGACCTTGACGTCATACGTCTCGGTGAGCTTGTCGAGGATCATCTGCGTGCGGAACTGCTTCTCGGATGCCTCGGTGACCTCGGCGCGGTGCTCGTCGTCTTCGAGACGACCTTCGCCCTCGAGGTGCTGGTGAACCTCGTCTTCGATGAGGCCGGCAGGCACCGGAATCTCAACCTGCTCGATCAGCATGTCAACGAGCTTGTCGCGCGCAGCGGCGGTCTGCTGCAGGCCCGACTGCTGGGAAGCGGTGGAACGCAGGCTCTCGCGCAGCTCCGCGATGGTGTCGAACTCGCTCGCGATCTGCGCGAAGTCGTCGTCTGCCTCGGGCAGCTCGCGCTCCTTGACGCTGGTCACGGTGACCGCAACCTCGGCCTCTTCACCGGCGTGGTCGCCACCGACGAGCTTCGAGCGGAACGTCGTGTCTTCACCTGCGGTGAGCGACTCGATGGCCTCGTCGATGCCCTCGAGCAGCTCGCCCGAACCAACCTCGTACGACACGCCTTCGGCGCGGTCGATCTCGGCACCTTCGATGGTGGCGACGAGGTTGAGCTCGACGAAGTCGCCAGAGGTGGCGGGGCGGTCCACGGTGATGAGCGTGCCGAAGCGAGCACGAAGCTTGTCGAGTTCGGCATCCACGGCAGCGTCGTCGACCTCGACCGCCTCGATCTCCACGGTGAGATTGTCCAGGGCGGGGAGGGTGACTTCGGGGCGAACATCGACCTCGATCTCGACCTTCAGGTCGCCAGAGAAGTCCTTCTCATTGGGCCACTCGGTGATGTCGGCGCTCGGGCGTCCGATGACGCGCAGCTCTTGCGCCTCCACTGCCTCGCGGTAGAAGCGGTCGAGTCCGTCGTTGACGGCGTGCTCGAGGACTGCCCCGCGACCGATGCGCTGGTCGATGATCGGAGCCGGAACCTTGCCCTTGCGGAAGCCAGGGATCTGGACATCCTTCGCGATGTGCTCGTACGCGTGCGCGATGCTCGGCTTGAGTTCGTCGGGGGTGATCGAGAGCAGCAGCTTGACGCGGGTCGGGCTGAGCTTCTCGACAGTGCTGGTGACCATGCCTGTGTTGTTCTCCTCGTGCTGCACCGCACCGAAGCGCGGTGAAAGGTCTGGGTGTAGGGCCGTGACGTCGGGGCGACAGGATTTGAACCTGCGACTTCCCGCTCCCAAAGCGGGCGCTCTACCAAGCTGAGCTACGCCCCGGGCGGGATCTCACGCGCTGTGCGACAGACGGCCCACAGAAGTCTAGCTGACGCGCGGGCCAGCGTTGCGGGGTGCCGTCGATCTCCCGGGCGTTGGGGCTCTCCTCGGGGTAGGACGATTCGCCCGGCATTCGTCCTACGCCGGCGATTTCTCCTACCTTCGGGAGGCACCGGCGGGCGGCGGATGCGAGGACGGGTCGCGGTGCCCTATAGACTGTCGGATGCTGCGGCTCCGGCCGCTGCGGGGGCGTAGCTCAATGGTAGAGTCCCAGTCTTCCAAACTGGTTGTGCGGGTTCGATTCCCGTCGCCCCCTCCACTCACAGCCTTTGAGAATCCGCGGATTCTCAAAGGCGAGTGGGGGAAGTAGAGAGCGAGTTCAGACCCTCTCGTGGACTCCCGTGGACTCACGGGCCGAATCGAGAGGCCGAACATGGCTCCCTCCCCTCGCTCACGACGGCGTGCACCAGGCATGTGGGGAAGCGCCGAGCAGCTCCCCTCAGGCCGCTGGCGAGCGTTCTACCGACAGGATGGCCGCAAGTACAGCGCGCCGCGCACCTTCGAGACGAAGGCCGAGGCCCACGCGTGGCTCGCGACAGAACGGGCAGACCGAGCCCGGGGACTCTGGCGAGACCCCGACGACAGCGCAGTAACCCTCGCGGAGTTTGGCCATGCCTGGCTCGCGGCGCGCCCCGATCTATCCCCGCGAACACGAGACCTGTACGCACGCACCCTCGAAACATGGGTCCTCCCGCACGTGTCCGCGAGCGATGGCGCACGCGGCGTGGAACTGGGAGCGATGCCGATAACGGATATCTCCCCCGCTGTCGTACGTGCGTGGTACGCAGCCGTCTTCACCCGCGCTCAGGAGCGCGCCACGGCGCGCGCGGCGCGAGAGCGCGCGCGGGCCAGTCATCCCGCGAGAGCCTGGGCGATCGCTCGAGGCCTCTCCGTCCCCGTTTCGGGGCGCATCCCTGAGCGCGTCTTCGCAGCCTGGCGCTGCGCAGGAGCCCCCCTACCCACGGTTCATCGACCCGTGCCCGAGAACGCTGGTGAGTCCGCCGCAGCGAATGCGTACCGACTGCTTCGCACTCTCATGAACACGGCTCTCACTGACGGGCTCATCCCGTCCTCGCCCTGTCAGTTGAAGGGCGCAGGCCAAGCTCGCCACCGGGAGCGGGGCACGGCAAGCCCAGCTGAAGTCGCAGCCCTCGCCGCGCACATGCCCGCTCGACTCGCCGCAGCGGTGACCGTGGCCGCATGGTCCGGCCTACGCGCCGGCGAGCTTTTCGCCCTCGCCCGCCGGCACGTCGACATTGACCGGGGGACGCTCCACGTCGAGCGAGCGCTTATACAGCTGCCGAGTGGCGGCATTGCGTTCGGGAGACCAAAGACCGTCAAGAGCCGGCGGGAGATCCACCTCCCCCGCTTCGTACTCGAAGCCCTCGAGCGACATCTGCGAGAGTTCGTACCCGACGCGCCCGACGCGCTCGTGTTCGCGCTTGAAGGCGGCGCGCCTGTGTCAGCGTCCCGCCGATCAGTCCTCTTCGGCCGTGCCCGCAAGGCGATCGGCCGTCCCGACCTCACCTGGCACGATCTGCGCCATACCGGAGCGACCCTCGCCTATCGCGCGGGAGCTTCCCTCCCCGACGTGCAGCGCCGGCTCGGGCACACAACAAATCGCGCCGCACAGATCTACGCGCACGCTGTCGACGACTCCGACCAGCTGCTCGCTGCGCGCCTCGACGCGATGTTCTCGGCTGCCTCCGGCACGGACTCTCAGCAGCGATGACGGGACAGCCTGGCTTCCGGGGAAACCCGTGCACATCGGTCACACGGTGCACAGCGCGCCCCCGACACGCCGACCAACCCGACAAATGCCCGCGTTTCGAGGGGAACACGTGTGATATTCGGGATCACCCACAGGGAACCGCGGACAACGGGAGACACAACGTGAACGACACGACACGGAAAGCCTGGCGCAGAGGCGCCACGCTGCCCGCCGATCGTGCTCGTGTCGACCGTCTCGCCCTGGTCGGAGCGATATCCGCGGTCGCGGCCGGCGCCGATTCGACTGACTCGGACTCGCCCGATTCCGACTACGCAGCCGCCCTATTCGAGCTGAGGTCGCTCCCACCGCATGCCGTTGCTCGATTGGTACTCAGGATGCGAGCAATCCTCGCCGACGGTTCCGCCGCGGACATGCGGGAGTTCGTCAATGAGGTGCAGGCAGTAATCACCGAGAACACGGTCAGCGACCGGAGTAGCTTCAACGCGGACTCGCTTCTGCGCCTCCTAGTCACACTCGCCTCGCTGATCTCCACCGCAGTTGCGCTGGGCTCGCCTCCGATTTCTGGCCCGCCTGCTCCCGCATTGCGCGCCCGCCGACGCAGCCGGCCAGCTGCTCCCCGCGCCCCGTCACGCGCGCGTCAGCGCAGGGCGTGACAGACACCAGCCGGACCTTCTCCCCCAGGGGCGACCGCCGCGCGTTCGCCGTTGTCTGAATCGCAAGCCGTGCCGCTGCGCTGACGCTACTCCCGCGTGACCAATCGCGCATCAAGGTCGTCCCGTGACTCCCGGAGGGAGTTCTCGGCAATGTCAACCTTCCCACTCGAACCCCAGTTCCTCACTGTCGAGCAAGCCGCTGCCTACACCGGCACGTCCGTGCGAATGATCCGCCGGCTCGTCGACCAGCGCCGCGTACCGGTCGCAAAGATCGGATCGCTCGTGCGAATCCGCATCTCCGATCTCGAGGCTTACCTCGAGGCGAACACCCGGCCGGCCCGATGACTGCCCAGACATCGAACGTCGAGTCACTCCCGGCGCGATACCTCCGTGCGGCGCTGAGTTTGCTCCCTGCGGAGACCCGAAAGCTCCACCCCGGCAGCCGCGAGTTCCGCCGTGCGCTCGCGGAACTTGCGGCGCGGACACCAGTGCCGGTCACTCTCACTCGCAGAGAGATCGCCGTAGCAGCGCGTGCCCTCCGCGGAGAGGACTCGAGACCGTGATCAACGCCGCCTACCCATTCCGCCGATCACCCGCCCAGATCGCCGCGCGCCGGCAGGAAGTCCGCCTGCGACTACTGACCACGCTCTCCGCCGTATCGTCTTCCGCAGCACCGCCCGATCGAGAGCTGCTCACCGCGGCCGCCGAACACCTGGCCGCCCTCGAACGGACGCCTCCGCCACGGCAACGCTCAGAACGCTGGGAGACGGCGCTCGTCTCTCTGCGCAGACTCGCCGCGCGGCCGTCACTGCGACCTCAGCGTGAAGAGCTGCTCAACATCGCCGCCGCTCTGAGCCGAATGGCACCTCGACACGGGGAACTCTGATGCCCACCCTCGACGACGCACTCGCCCTCGCGGAGGCGGGGTGGGAGATCATTCCATTGCGCGGGAAGGTGCCGATCACGCGACACGGAGTCAAGGATGCGACGGGTGACCCCGACCGCATCCGCGAGTGGTGGGCCGGCCGAGACCACAACATTGGCGCTCGCGTACCCAGCACCGCTGTTGTGCTCGATATCGACCCTCAGAACCACGGGTCTTTGCACGCGCTCGAGGCAGTCGCCGGAGGACCTCTGCCCCCGACCCTTCTTGTGCTGTCAGGGCGCGGCACCGGAGGTCATCACAGGTTCTATCTCCACCCGGGCGGCAAAGTCACTTCCACGGCCCTTCCTCCCGGAATCGACGTCAAGACCTCCACCGGCTATACCGTGCTGCCGCCGAGCATCCACCCCACAAGCGGTGGCGCATACACCTGGCGGCCTCACCCGATTTCTGCGCTCCCCACGACGCTGAGAGAGCTCATCGCCCCTCGTCACAAGCCGCGACGTGCCCTTGCGGGCGCTCCCTCACCTTCACGGCAACTGCAGCTCGTGGCGTACGTCGAACGACTGCAGGAAGGTAACCGGAACGCAGGGCTGTTCTGGGCGGCGTGCCGCGCGGTCGAGGAGGCCGCGCCAGCCGAGATCTTCGATCTCCTCGAGGCTGCTGCCACGATCGCGGGTCTCGATGAACTCGAAGCACGTCGCACCATCTCCAGCGCACAACGAAAGGCCGCGCCGCGTTGATTCCCACTGCCCCTCGCCCCTCAGACCCGGCCGCTGTCCTCGACGACGTCGCTGCCTACCTTTCGCGGTTCGTGGCATACCCCCACGCTCACGCCCTTGTCGCGCACGCGCTATGGATTGCGCACACCCACGTCATCGACTGCTTCTACAACACCCCTCGCATCGCGTTCCTGTCGGTCGAGCCGGGAAGTGGGAAGTCCCGCGCGCTCGAGGTCACATCAGGACTCGTTACAGACCCGGTGCACACCGTAAACGTGTCAGCAGCGTACTTGTTTCGCCGGATCGCCGTCGACGACGGCGATCCGCTCCCCACGGTGCTCTTCGACGAGGTTGATGCGGTCTTCACCAAGCGTCCAAGTGAGGCAACCGAGGAAAAGCGCGCAATGCTCAACAGCGGCTACCGCCGCGGCGCGACGGTGGGCCGCGCAGTGCCCCGCGGCAAAGAGATATTCGCCGAAGAGTGGTCATCGTTCTGCCCTGTCGCGCTCGCCGGCCTCAACGACCTGCCGGACACCCTCATGACCCGTTCCGTCGTCGTGCGCATGCGCCGGCGATCCCCAGGCGAAAGGGTAGAGCCGTATCGCCCCCGCGATGTCGTTGATGAGTCAAACCGCATCCGCGCAGCGCTATCGGCGTGGGCAGATTCCGTCCGCGACGACCTAAGGGATGGACGAGCAGTCCTCCCTGAGCAGATCCAAGACCGAAACGCAGATGTCTGGGAGCCGCTCGTGCTCGTCGCGGACGCTGCCGGAGGCAACTGGCCCACCCTGGCCCGCTCAGCAGCACTCCACATGATCGGAGAACAGGACGACCGGCCAGCAACGATCGGCATCCGCCTGCTCGCAGACATACGGACAGTGATGCGCGAGCACCACGCGCTTCCCACCACCGACCTCATCGAGAAGCTCTGCGCGCTTGATGCGGCGCCGTGGGGCGTGATGTTGAGCGGGCAGCCAATCAATCCGAACTACCTCTCGCGAAAGCTGAAACAGTACGACATCCCCACCGGCAACACGATCCGGCTCGGCGCACAGACCCACAAGGGGTTCTACCGCCATCACTTTGCCGACGCCTGGGAGCGCTATCTACCACCCGATCCGAACCCGACGCCGGACCCGCAAGACCCACACCCAACGCTGATCGACGACGAACCGTTCTGAGACAGCCCCACGAAAGGAAATGACCGATGGCCACCACCCGCAAGGACATAATGGACCCCCGCAACCCCAGGGGCGCGCACCTCCGATCGGACCACGAGCTGAAGACGGCTAACGGCCTGCCTCCCGGGTACGACGATCCCTCCTCACTGTTCCACGTCCCGGAGGACTACCGCGCCGAGTATCCGGCAATCCACCGCCGTCAGGCGCGCAAACTGGACAACTCTCCACTCAGAGGCGCGCAGCTAGCTTCGATTAGACGAATCGAGCAAGCGGGCGAACGCGCCCGAGGCGCAAGCCCGCTCGCTCTCGAGCTTCACGACGAAACGATCGCCCGGTGCAAAGCAATCGTGACGGGCCGAGTTCATCAAGCAGCAATCACCCTCCCTCCCGCGTGTCCAGTTTGCGGATCACGGGACCGTGCGAGTGACGGCGCCATCGACAAGCGAAAGCTTGACCTGTGGCCCGAGAAGCGCGCAGGAGAACACCCTCGCCTTGAATCGTGCGGAGCGTGCTTTGCCGTAGCGCTCGCCGCATTGCGATCACAGCTCGAATCCGCACTCGTCGCGGAAGGCTCGACCAATCGACTTTCGGCGGTGCGTACCCGTCTCGGTATCGCTTCGCCGCCGTCCGATGAGATGTCCACTCGGCGCGGCCGAAAGCGCGCAGCGCACCGATGACATGCGCGCTGCGGCCGCGCGGGATCGTGCGGCCGCAGCGCAGTCGAGACGTACAGAGGAAAGGAAACGAAAATGCACGCTGAGGTGATCGAGATCGAGGGCGAGTTCGCAGTGCACTGCACGTCCTGTGGCGGTGGGACCGCCGAACTATACGGAGCAAAAACTGATGCGCTCGCCGCCGCGAACGTACACGACCGCGTCGCTCACTGGAACGGGGAGACACACTGATGCCTATCGAAGTGGAGTTCCTGTCCAACACCCGCAAGCTTGAACGCGGCACCGACGACGTCGGACGGGCGCTCGCGGGCGTGTCTGACAGCCTCGATGATGTTGCGCGCGACGCAGAGCGATCGCTTGGCCGCCTCGAGCGGAGCTTCGACGATATCGCTCGGGCTGCGAAAGACACCGAACGGGCAACCGAGGACGTCGCTGACAAAGGCACCCGCGGATTCTCGAAGCTCGGCGACAAAGGCGCCGAGGTCTCTGGCGAGCTGCGACAGAACCTCGGCGAGACGTTCTCCAGCTTCCGCGGCGACCTCGAAGACCTGCCACAGATCGCCCAGGATACCCTCGGCGGGCTCGCAGGATCGGGCGCCCTGGGCGGGATCGCAGGACTTGCCGCCACCGCCGCCGGCGCCGCCGGCCTCGGTCTGATCATCGGGGCTTTCGAGGAGATCGATGAGGCAAACCAGCTCTCGCAAGAGCGCATCGGCGAATGGGCCGATAAGTACATCGAGGCCGGCGGCAGGGTCCTCTCCGCCGGGCAGATCATCGCAGCTGCGAACGAGATCATCACCGACCCGGAGAAGTTCAAGACCGCGTCGGAGAACGCCGAGCTGTGGGGCGTGTCCGTTGCGACTGCGATCCTCGCGCAAGCAGGGCAAGAGGAGAGTATCCGGGCCGTGTCTGACGCGCTTGATGCTCAGCGAGCCGCATTCGAGCGGACACGCGATGCAGGAGAACTGTCCTACGACCAGCAAGCGCAGCAGCTCGACCAGCTCGGGAGAGCTACCGGCGCCTACAGCTCCCTCACCGCCGAGATGGAGGCCGGCGCCGCGCGCGCGGACATCATGTCGCAGGCGCTCGCGAACGTCGCCGACCACACAGCGGACGCAACCAGAGAGGTCGACGAGTTCGGCGACACGATCGTCACGCTCCCGGATGGGAAGCAGATCTACATCGACGCTGAGACCGGCAAAGCGACAGAGAACACGGAGGCCATCGAGAAGAAGATCTACAGCCTGCCCGACCAGAAGAACATCAAGGTCACTGTCGACGTTGACCAGTCCGCTTACGATCAAGCCGTTCGGACGATTCAGCGCAACGGCATCGCCGTCCGAGTCGTGCCGGTCGCGAGCGGGCGCACGCTGGAGATGCACTGATGGAGAAGCGATCCCTGCCGTTCTACTCGGCTCCGCTCATCCTCGACATCATCGCCGCTCTCGGCGACCCTGCCCCGCGCGCACCAGCGGCCGCGCGAGCTGACCGCCTGTTGCGGTGGGCGCTCGAAAACGAACCGGCCGATGTCGCGCTCAAGCTCGGCCCAGCACTCGGGATTATCGACGCCCTCATCACTGAGTGCGCGCGCCGGCTCGGGATCGATCGGGCAGAGCTGGTGTTCGACCTGCGACAACTGATCGACGTGTGACCGATGTGCACGGGTAAGACCCGTGCACAAAGCTCGTAGAGCCGTGCACTCTGTTACCGCTGTGCACGGCTCTACTCATCACGAAGGTCGAGAAAGTGCACCGTGTCACCGGTGTGCACGGCTCTAGTCATCACGAACGTCGAGAAAGTGCACCGTGTTACCGATGTGCACGAGTTCCCGAAGCGCGAAGCGGCGGTGGCTTTTTTAGAGGGAAGACATCGGGACACCCACGCGCAGCCGCTTCCATTTCTCCCCGATCCGTCCAGAAAAACCGAGCCCGACACGAAACGAGAACGACGATGACGAATGCCGCTTCCGTTTTCTCCCAGCTCTCCCACAAAAACCGAGGTTTCCGAGCAAACGAGAGCGAAGCAGATCGATCTACCCCAAACCCCGTAGGGCAGGACAAAGCTGCTGCGCGAGTCAGCCTGTCTGCGAGAATCTCATGCACCACTGACAAGCCAGCACCAACGGAGGAGCGACTCGATGACATCAACAGAAGGTGGCACCGGCTCGGCTGCCCTGCCCAGACCCTTCCCAGCGCCGACGCTCAACTGCCCGTGGTGCGACGCCTGGGCGCAACAGGCGTGGGCAGGATCATGGTGAATCCACAGGGAGGTGCCTGGTCCGACCTTCGCGACACTGAGCATTGGCCCGACGTTAAATCCCTCGTGCCCCGAACGGACTTCAGTCCAACGTGGAGAGCCGCGCATTGTCAGGCGTGCGGACGCAGCAGCGTCTGGCGTGACGACCAGGTGATCTACCCCCGCGCGTCGGCGGCGCCGGCCCCTCATCCGGAAATGCCCGAACCTGTCCGCGCTCTGTTCGTCGAAGCGGGCGAAGTGCTGTCGATATCGCGTCGTGCTGGGGCTGCGCTTGTACGAGCCGCGCTTGAGCGGCTCCTCCGCATTGTTGCCCCGACCTCCTCGAGAGCGAAACTCGATACGCGCATCGCTGAGCTCAAGCCTCGCGTGAGCAGTTCACTCGGTGAACTGCTCGACGTCGTGCGTTTCCTCGGGAACGAGTCCTTGCACGCCGATGAGGACGGCAGCAACGAGCTGGTCTTCATGTACCTCGACGAGGCGCATGACGCTGGGATATCCGAGCTGCTGTTCGATGCAATCAATGACCTCGTGGACGAGCTGATTGCGCGCCCTGCTCAGACGCGCGAGCTGTGGCAGAAACTGCCCGAGGGAGTTCGAGCGGCCATCGAGCGAAAGAAACGCAGCGACTCTGGAAGCTAGAGCGCCCCTACCGCCGAGACCAGTCTCCGTTTCGCCTCGTCGTTGACGAGCACATACCGCTGAGTCGTTGCCGGCGAGGCGTGGCCTAGAAGCTGCTGAAGCGTGAAGAGATCCTGGTCGACGTTGAAGCCGACTGTCGCGAATCTGTGGCGCAGCTTGTGCATGGATATGCCCTCCGGCAGCAGCCGTGATATCCGCCGACTCAGCCATGCCGGAGAAACGTGGCCGTTCGACTGCCCCGGGAAGAGGTAACCGGTAGTCCCGCGGATGAGGTTCGCGAGACCCTCAGGCACGGGGATGACCCGCTCGCGAGCGCCCTTGCCGTGCACCAACAGCCAAGCGCCATCGGTCGCGTCCATGAGGTCCCGCGAGTGCGCGACAGCAACCTCGGCCCTCCTCATCCCGAGTTCCGCCGCCATCCGCAACGCGAGCCGGTCGCCAGCGTCCGCCTTCGCGAGAGCCGCCGCGTACTCATCGTCGAGCACAGGACGCGGACGAGCGACACCCACCCTGATCGCCGGCAGCCGCTCGGACGGGTCGTCATCCACCCGGCCGGTGTCCACGGCCCAGCGATAGAACGAACGCAACGCCGAGCGCTGGGCCCTGCGGGTCTCGTTTGACCAACGCTTGCCCGACATCCAATCGATGAGATCATCCAGCGTCACGTCCCAAGGGCTCAACGAAGGATGATCTCGCGCGAGCCTCCCCAGCTGGTGAAGCCGCAGATCGACCGTTGTCTCAGGGTGGCCGGACATTCTCAGCCACGATCGATAGGCGCGAACCGGCTCGACCCAAACCTCTGGAAGATCGCGACGAGCCGCCAGCCTGCGATCCGGCTCTGCTGTCGGATCGCTGTCGATGAGTCCGAGCGCAGCTGCCCAGCGGTAGAACGCCCGCAGGCTGTCGCGCATCTTCGCCCGCGTGGACGGAGCGACATCGAGGGCTGCGATCCATGCAGCAACGTCTTCGGCAACGACGTCCCAAGGGCGCGCCCCGACCTCCCGCGCAAACCGCCGAACGTGGCCCACACGAATGTCAATCGTCTCGGCACTCACTCTGGCGCCTCGCTGCTGCTTGCGGAACCGCTCGAGCGCATCCGTCCACCGAGCATCCAGTTCATAGCGGCTCCTGCCGCGCGGCGCCACCGGCGACTCGATCAGGTACCCGCTCGCAACAGACCAGCGATAGAAGGTAGCGAGAGCTTGCCTGTATTTCTTCACCGTGATCGATGAGCCCTCTAGCTGGGAGAGCCAGCGAGTCACCATTGCCTCACTGACTCGCCAGGGATCGTCGCCGACGTCAAGTGCAAAGCGACGGAGCCGCGTCACTCGCGCAATATCTGCCGCTGTCGGATTCACCGCATCAGGCCGCAGACGCCGAGAGAACTCGTCGAGCGCAGACGCCCACGCCGGCGTGATGCGCGCACGAGTCACCACGCGGCCACCCCCTCAAGGATCTCAGCGATCGCGCGCAACTCCGCTGCGACCTCGCGAGCCTCGTCGAGCGCGTAGTCAGCATCCACGCTCACGACCAGCGAGACCCTCGAAGGGCCGCCACCTTCTGCAATCCGTTGCACCAGCGAAGTCCGCGAGCCCCGCAACGCGGGCCGTGCGACGTCACAGCTGTGCAGCCAGTCATCGGGCGATCCTCCGTCGCCACCGTGCTCCTCAGTCCGTCCGTCGCACCACGCGATGGGGCAGTCAAACGTGCCAGTTCCATATCCCGTCTCAGCGCTCATGGCGCTGCACGTTACCCGCTGGTCGCGACACGGTGCCATCACGTGGACTCGCGTGGACTCCACCCGTGTCAATGGAGGTAAACAGAGGTCACCACGTGTTAAGTTGTTCTCGCGCCTGATCACGGTTTTTCGCGAGAAGACGCGGTACTAGGTAGAGGGTCTGGGTTTTCTTCCAAACTGGTTGTGCGGGTTCGATTCCCGTCGCCCCCTCCATCGCTCTCACGTGCGGCCGAAGGCCGTGCGGGAGGGCGATTGTGCGTGTTGCGGGAAGCGAACCCGCAGGGTGGGCCCACGCCGCCGGAGGCTCCGCGCGGCGCGGAGCGGCGCGTGGAGTGGCGGTGGGGACGATTCCCGTCGCCCCCTCCAACCCACCGAGGCCTACTCGCCCGCGTCGCGGGCCTCGCGGTGCGCTGCGACGTGCTCGCGGTAGACCTCGGCGTTACGCAGGATGCCGAGCTTCTCGTCTTCCGTGAGCTCACGACGCACCTTCGCGGGGACGCCGGCGACCATCGATCCGGGCGGGATGATCGTGCCGCCGAGAACGAGTGCTCCCCCGGCCACGAGTGATCCCGCACCGATGACGGCGCCGGAGAGAATCACGGATCCCATACCGATGAGGCATCCGTCTTCGACGGTGCAGCCGTGGACGACGGCGTTGTGACCGACCGACACGTTCTCGCCGATGACCACCGGGCTGTCGGCATCCACATGCACCGAAACGTTGTCTTGCAGATTCGAACCGGCGCCGACCGTGATCGACGCGCTGTCGCCGCGGAGCACAGCGTTGTACCAGACGCTGGACTCGGGCCCGAGCCGCACGTCGCCGATCACGCGCGCGCCTGCCGCGAGGAACGCGGACTCGTCGATGTCGGGAGTCAGCCCGGCGACAGAGAGAACGGATGCGGAATCTGAGGTCATGCTCCGACAGTAGGGCAGCGCCGCTCGGCCCGGCCAGGCCGATGTCCGGTCGGGTCAGTGCGCGAGGTGCGTCACCCGTCCTCCGAGCAGGGTCGCACGAACCTCCATCGACCGCAGCGCGGATTCGGATGCCGTCATCGGATCTTCCCCGCACAGCACGAGGTCTGCGACCGCCCCCGGTTCGATGCGACCGGGAGCAGTGGAGCCCCCGTGTGTCGACGCACCCAGCGCGACACGTGCGTCAACGGCCTGGTCGACCTGCCACGGTGAGCGACCGTCGCGGGTGCGATAGATCGCCGATGCCATCGCCGCCCACGGATCGAGCTGCGCCACCGGCGCATCGGAGCCGAACAGCAGATTCGCTCCAGCATCCACGAGAGCCCGGAAGGGGTATGGCCTGGCGATCTGGGCCGACCAGATCGTGTCGGAGAGGTCCCGGTCATCGAGCGCATGCTCCGGCTGGACGCTCGCCCCGACACCGAGGCGAGCAAAACGCGGGATGTCGACGGCCGAAACCAGCTGGGCATGCTCGATCGTTCCGGTCGCTCCCGTCACCGCGAACGCGTCAAGCGCATGAGTGTTCGCGAGATCGCCGATCGCGTGGATCGCACATGAGATGCCGTGAGCCGCGGCATCCGTCATGAGTGCGACCAGCTCCGCGGGCGGGATGGTCAGAACCCCGTGATTGTGTGCATCGCCGGGATACGGATGCGAGCACGCGGCCGTTCGGGTTCCCAGCGACCCATCGGTGATGACCTTCAACGGTCCCACCGTCACCAGCTCGCTCAGCCGGTCTCCGCTCTGCCATCCCGTCTCTATGAGCCGGCTGAGCTCCGACGGGTAGGTGCCGAAATCGACGCGCAGCGTGTCGAAGCCCGCAGCGACGCGGCGTGACCAGGCATCCGCATTCCAGGCCATGTCGAGGTCGACGATCCCGACGACCCCACGGGATGCGGCGTGTCGTGCGAGGTCGGCAACTGCCTCGTCGGCATCATCGGGGCTCGCAGCCGCCAGCCGACGAGTGATCTCAAACGCCGGCTCCTCCCGGAGCATCCCCGATGCGTCAGGAGGCGTGATCTCCTCGCGCGCGAAGGCAGCGGAGTTCAGCCACACGCTGTGCAGGTCCGCGTTGATCAGATACGCGGGGACGGCGCCGGTAGCCGCATCCAGCATCTCGAGCGTCGGTTCGTCGGGCCAGAAGGCATCCCGAAAGCCGGCACCCACACGGATGCCGCGACCGAGGAGCGGGGCGCCCGCCATGATGTGAGCGGCATGAAACGCTGATTCGGCAGCACCGAGCGGCTCACGCTGTCGGGTGAGAGCGGCGGACACCGTGTGCACGTGGTGATCCCACAGCCCCGGGATGAGCCAGGCACCATCTGCCTGCAGCACCTCGCCGACCGGACGAACAGCGCCGGCGGGGGCAAGATCACTGATACGGCCACCCTCGATGAAGACGTCATACGCGCCGTCGACGGGCAAGAGCTCGCTTCCCGGTCCTGTGATCTGCACGCCGACAATTGTCGACACCGTCGCGCCGAGGGCACTCATGCGCGGGCGTCGTTCGCGCGGCGCATCTCCGCGGCAAGCGTCGGATTGTGATGCGGGCCGTCGTTCTCAAGCTCACGGATGACGTGATCGACGAGCTCGACCGGACGATTCTGACTGAGCTTGCGCTTGGCCGTCACCGACGTCGGCGTGAGGCGAAAGCCCACGGTGCCGCGCTCGAGTCGCTCGACGAAGTCGGCATCGTTCGGGCGCTCCCACAGCAGCCGGGGCTCGGACATCGGGGACTCAAAACGCGCAACCAAGCGATCGAGCACGCGCAGGTTCTCCTCCGTGGACAGCAGCTCGGGTACGCCCCGCAGGTGGACTGTCACAAAGTTCCAGGTCGGGACGCTCGGCCGGTCACCGTACCATCCGGGTGAGATGTAGCCGTGCGGCCCCTGGAAGACGATGAGAAGCTCACGTTCTCCGAGCCCCAGGATCAGGTCATCGGGCTTGCCGACGTGACCGACGACGGTGAGGTCGTCTCTCGTGTCATCCAGAAGCACTGCATAGTGCGAGGCGACGAGACCGTCATCCGTCGAACTGACGAGTGTCGCCCACGGATTGTGTTCGACAACCCGCCGCAACTCGCCAACATCGGTCATGGCGAAGCTCGGGTTCTGGCGCATGCGTTCAGCCTAAGGCGGCAGGATCCATGGTCACGCTTGGCACCGGGGGCACCAGTACAGCTTCCGCGACGCAGCCTCTTCGACGATGATTGCGGTGCCGCAGACTCGGCACGGCAGCCCGGCGCGGTGGTAGACCCAGTGACGGTCGTCGCGGTGTGCCATGGCGCGGCGGTAGGCGTCGGCATCCAGGTCGTCCATCGTCATCATCTGGCCGGTCTCGACGCCGATCTGCAGCAGTCGCGTCCAGTCACGCCAGAGTGACCTCACCGTCTCTTCCGGCACGTCACGCCCAGGAGTGTGCGGGTTCAATCGCGCACGGAACAGAAGCTCAGCTCGATAGACATTGCCGATTCCGCTGACGACCGACTGGTCCATCAGCAGCAGTCCGATCGGTGTCGGCGCCCGCCGCACCCGGGCGGTGAACCGCTCTTCACCCTCGGCGAGATCGTCGACGAGCGGATCCGGCCCGAGCTTTGCGATCGAGGCGGCTACCTCATCCGGCGTCTGCAGCTCGCATGCTGTCGGTCCCCGCAGATCAGCGCACGTCTCATCGGTGAGCAACCGCAGCCGAACCTGACCAACCACTGGCGGCGGCCACTGACCTTCCTCGTCGGGCAGGCCTGTCGTCTGCTCCGACATCCGCACGTGAACCCGTGCTCGCCGGGGGGCCCCGATCGAGGTGAGCGAATTCTCGCCCGCGGCATCCAGAATCGGCTCGTCGATCACCGTGCCGCGCTGGTTGGTCTGCCCCATCCGGCCGTTGGCCGCCGCGATGGTCGGGTCGGCGTCGATCACGCCCGCGAAGTCCCACGCACCGTACATACCGAGGTGCACACGCAGCCACAGATCCCCATCGAAGCGCAGGAACATCTGCTTGCCGACGGCACGGGCCTCGAGCATCTCTCGTCCCGCGAGCGCAGCTGCACCCTCGGCGAAGCGGCCCTGCGGACTGGATGCGTCAACCAGACGACCGACGAAGTTCCGCGCGAACTGCCGGGCGATCCGGTGAACGGAATGACCCTCGGGCATCAACCAGCTTCTGGGTCGAACGAGTCCGTCGCCGCGGTGCTCGCCACATCACGCGGGTCAGGCAGCAGAGACCCGTCGGCCTCGTACGCCGCGATCTGGCCGATCCGGCGCACGTGACGCTCCTCGTTCGAGAACGGCGTCTCGATGAACCGGTCGATAAAGGTCACGACCTCGTCGAAAGAGTGCTGCCGGGCTCCGATGGCGATGACGTTCGCATCGTTGTGCTGCCGGGCGAGTTCCGCGGTTGCGATGCTCCACACGAGGGCGGCACGGATGCCACGCACCTTGTTCGCGGCGATCTGCTCACCGTTGCCCGATCCCCCGAACACGATCCCGAGAGCTTCGACTCCCGCGCTCTGATCGGCGACGACGCCAAGAGCGGCACGGATACAAAACGATGGGTAGTCGTCGACGGCGTCGTACTCGATCGGACCGTGGTCGATGACCTCGTGACCCTGCTCGGCCAAATGGTGCTGGAGTTGCGTGGAGAACTCCATGCCGGCGTGGTCGGTGGCGATATGGATGCGCATGGCTCCCATCCTAGGGAAGCGCCGGTGAGCGACGGGGACCGATATTCGCCGATATGATGTTTTCATCATGCCATTGAATGATGCCCAACGCCCGCTTTACGAAGTCAAGGCCAACCTGTTCAAGGGGCTCGCGCATCCGTTCCGCATCCGCATCCTTGAACTCTTGTCTTCGAGCCCAGAAGTGAGCGTGGCCGATCTGCAAGCTGAGACGGCGCTCGAGGCCTCGCACCTGTCGCAACACCTGGCGGTGCTCCGCCGCCATCGCCTCGTGCAGTCGGAGCGCCGAGGCAGCCACGTGTTCTACCGACTTGCCGATCCCCGCGTTGCCGACCTGCTGGCTGTCGCACGAGCGCTGCTCCTGAGCATGCTGGAAGCCGACAGTGCTCAGTTGGCCCACGTCGACACACTGCCCTCGTTCGGCACGGTAGCGCCATGAGCCGGGCACGACGCTCGGCCCGGTCGCTCGCACGATCGGCGCGAGCGCTCTTGCCGAGCATCCAGGACTATCGCCGACTGCCACGCACGTGGCGGGGAGACCTCGTTGCCGGGGTCACCGTCGGAATCGTCGCGCTGCCACTTGCGCTCGGGTTCGGCGTGAGCTCCGGTCTCTCAGCTGAAGCGGGCCTGGTCACGGCGATCGTCGCGGGCATCCTGGCGGCGGTGTTCGGCGGGTCCAATGTGCAGGTTTCCGGGCCGACCGGAGCGATGGTCGTCGTTCTGGTTCCCATCGTCGCGACCCATGGTGCCGGTGCCGTGGTCGCTGTCACGGCGATCGCGGGCGTCATCGTTATCGCTGCCGGCGCTCTACGGCTCGGTCGCGCGGTTTCGTTCATCCCCTGGCCTGTCATCGAAGGGTTCACCCTGGGGATCGCAGTCATCATCTTCCTTCAGCAGGTCCCGCTTCTCACCTCACCGCATGCCGTGCACGCCGGCGAACACTCGTCGAACGCGATCATCGCCGCCGTCCAATCGATCGCCGAGGCCGACTGGTCGTATGTGCCGTGGTCTCTGGGAGCCGCCGCGATCGTGGCCGTCATCATGCTGATTGCGCCTCGGATTCACCGCGCCCTTCCCGGTTCCCTGATCGGTATCGCCGTCGTGACGGTGCTTGCCCTGATCGTCGCTACGCCGCTATCGACGATCGGCGCCCTTCCCTCGAGCCTGCCGGCGCCATCCGTTCCCTCGCTCGACCCGGCTGTCATCGGTCAGCTGCTGCTACCCGCGCTGACAGTGGCGGCGCTTGCGGCCATCGAGTCGCTGCTTTCGGCTCGTGTTGCGGCGTCGCTTGCCGACACGGGACCCTATGACCCCGATCGCGAACTCGTCGGCCAGGGCATCGCCTCACTCGGTTCCGCACTTTTCGGGGGGATGCCTGCCACCGGCGCCATCGCGAGAACGGCCGTGAACGTGCGTTCAGGTGGGCGCACACGCGTTGCCGCGATCACGCACGCGCTCGTCCTGCTGCTCGTTGTCATGGTGATCTCCCAGCCCGTCGGCGCGATCCCGCTCGCTGCTCTCGCAGGGGTGCTGATGATGACGGCTGTCCGGATGGTGCATGCCTCGACGGTGCGAGCGATCATGACCTCGACACGCGCCGATGCGATCGCCTTCGTCATCACCGCGCTCGTGACGGTGTCATTCGATCTCATCGTTGCGGTCATCATCGGCGTTCTGTTCGCAGGAGTCATTGCGGTGCGCAGCCTCTCCCGCCAAACCGGCGTGCGCCGCGAACCCATCAACGGAGAAGCGGTCCACGGGGATGAACGGATCGCGATCATCGCCATCGACGGGCCCCTCTTCTTCGCCTCCGCCGACCGCGTTTTCGAGCAGGTCGCGTCTCTCACCGATGTCTCGGTCGTCGTGCTCCGGATGTCTCAACTCGAGCTGGTGGACGCCACGGGCGCACGGATGCTGGCCGACATCATCCAGTCGCTCGAGCGACGCGGCATCACGGTGTTGATCAAGGGTGTGCAGCCGCTTCACGACGGTCTGTTCCGGCGAGTCGGGGTCTTGGATTCCCTGCGCCACCAGAATCACCTCTTCGCTGACCTGCCCGCAGCGATAACCCACGCCCGCAGTCACATCGCGCGAGAACTCGCGGCGTAGGCTTGGGGGTTGTCGCGCCCACAATGCGCGAGGCCGTGTCGCGGCATCCCTGAACCCTCACACACTTGGGAGCATCCGAAAGTGCCTGGAGAAAACCTCACCCGCATCGAAGCGCAGGAACGTCGCGGCGTCCTTGACACGCAGTCCTATGAGGTCGAGCTCGATCTGACCACCGGCCCGGAGGTGTTCCGCTCCACCTCAACGGTGCGGTTCACCGCAACCGAGGGCGCGTCGACGTTCATCGACCTGATCGCGCGGAACGTCCACTCGATCACGCTCAACGGGCGCAGCATTCCGGCATCCGCGTTCGCGGAGTCCCGGATCGCGCTCGATGAGCTGGCCCTTGAGAACGAACTCATCGTCGTCGCCGACTGCGAATACACGAACACCGGCGAGGGTCTGCACCGATTCGTCGACCCGGTCGACGGCGAGGTCTACCTCTACACACAGTTCGAAGTGCCCGACTCCCGGCGGGTCTTCGCCGTGTTCGAGCAGCCCGATCTGAAGGCGACGTTCCAGTTCACGGTGACCGCTCCCGCGTCGTGGAAGGTGATCTCCAACTCCCCCACCCCTGAACCCACACCCAGCGGCGAGGGCGTCGCGACGTGGGAGTTCGAGCCGACCCCACGCATCTCGTCGTACATCACCGCTCTCATCGCGGGGCCCTACGAGTCGACGTTCTCGGAGTTGACGAGCGCGTCGGGCCGCGTCATCCCGCTCGGGATCTTCGCCCGCAAGAGCCTGTGGCAGTACCTCGACGCCGACTACATCTTCGAGAAGACGCGTCAGGGCTTCGCCTACTACGAAGACAAGTTCGACTACCCGTACCCGTTCGCGAAGTACGATCAGCTCTTCGTCCCCGAGTTCAACGCGGGTGCGATGGAGAACGCGGGAGCCGTGACCTTCACCGAGGTGTACGTATTCCGCAGCAAGGTGACGGATGCCGTCAAGGAGCGCCGCGTCGTCACGATCCTGCACGAGCTCGCCCACATGTGGTTCGGGGACCTCGTCACCATGAAGTGGTGGAACGATCTGTGGCTCAATGAGTCGTTCGCGGAGTGGGCCTCCACGATCGCCACGGCCGAGGCCACCGAGTGGACCGAGGCGTGGACGACCTTCAACGCGATGGAGAAGACCTGGGCCTACCGCCAGGACCAGCTCCCCTCGACGCACCCCGTCGTCGCGGAGATTCGCGACCTCGAAGACGTTCAGGTGAACTTCGACGGCATCACCTACGCCAAGGGCGGCTCGGTGCTCAAGCAGCTGGCCGCGTGGGTCGGGATCGACGAGTTCTTCGCCGGGGTGGGCGCCTACTTCCGTAAGCACGAATACGGCAACACGGAACTTCGCGACCTGCTGACCGAGCTGGAGACCACCAGCGGACGCGAACTGACCGAGTGGTCGAAGAAGTGGCTCGAGACCGCGGGCGTCAACACCCTCTCCCCCGCGATTGTCGAGGCCGCAGATGGCACGATCTCGGCGTTCAAGATCGTGCAGACGGCACCGGCCGACTATCCGACCATCCGTCCGCACCGGCTCGGGGTCGGGTTCTACGACCTGCAGAACGGGGAACTCGTTCGCACCCACTTCACGGAATTGGACGTCGACGGAGACCTCACCGACGTACCCGAGCTCGTCGGCCTCGCCCGGCCCGACCTAGTGCTCCTGAACGACCACGATCTCGCGTACGCGAAGATCCGTCTCGACGAGCGCTCTCTGCAGACGGCGATCGACCATCTCTCGAAGATCTCCGACCCGCTTGCCCGCTCGCTCGTCTGGGGTGCGGCGTGGGATCAGACGCGGGATGCCGAGGCGTCGGCATCCGACTATCTCGACCTGGTCCTCGGCAACATCGCCTCTGAGACCGAGTCGACCACCGTGCGAACGACTCTCGCGCAGCTTCAGCTGGCGGCCAACTCCTATGTGAGCCCCGACAAGCGCGACACGTCTCGTCAGAAGGTGGCCGACGGGCTATGGGCCCTTGCCCAAGCTGCGGATGCCGGAAGCGACAGCCAACTGCAGTTCGTCACCGCGTTCGCGAGTTCCGCTGCAACCCCGGAACACTGGGAGACCGTGCGTGGTCTGCGCGCCGGCGAGATTTGCCTCGACGGTCTCACGATCGACACTGACCTGTCGTGGCAGCTGCTGGTATCGCTGGCCGCAGGCGGGGTCATCACCGAGGGCGTCATCGACGAAGCGCTGGCTGCAGACAACACGGCCAAGGGCGCCGAGTTCGCCGCCCAGGCCAAAGCTGCGCTGCCGACCCCCGAAGCAAAGAGTGCTGCGTGGTCGTCGTTGGTCGACTCCGATCGCCTGCCCAACACGCTCGTACGTGCCGCAGGTCTCGGCTTCACGCACCCTGCCGGCGTGCTGCTTCTCGATGAGTTCGTGGACCAATACTTCGCGATGCTGCTTCCGGTCTGGGAATCGCGCACCTACAAGATCGCCGAGTACCTTGTGCTCGGCCTGTACCCCGCACCGCTGGCGAACGCGAAGCTTCGCGACGCGACGCGCGCGTGGCTCACCGCCAACGCGGAAGCGCCTGCAGCGCTGCGCCGGTTGGTGGCCGAAAACCTCGCCGGGGTCGAGCGTGCCTTGGCGGTCCAGGAGCGCGACGCGAACTGAGCCACATTGCCACCACCTGCGCCCCGAGTGATCCAGCATCGCTCGGGGCGCAGGTTCTAGGATTCGTCTGATGCACAGATTCGATACGGCTACCACCTCGGGAAGCCTGTGGGATGGCTTTCTCAAGCTGCTCGGTGAGATCGGCGGCACGCTTCTGCAGATCGTCATCGTCCTCGCGAGCGCCGTGGTGGTCGTCTGGGTGCTGCGCCTGATCATCCGACGGGTCGTTCGCCGGATCGTCGAAGGCGCCAAGTCTCGTGCTCGCGTCGACGATACGCAGGCACTTGAGCGCTCGCCGCTGGCATCCGTTCGCCTGGTGCAGCGCACCCGCACGCTCGGGTCCATCATGCAGAACATCGTCAACGTGACCGTGGTGATCGTCGCGATCCTGCTGATCATCCTGATCCTCGCCGGCCCACAGGTGATGGGCTCGTTCACGCTGCTGAGCGCAGCCATCGGGGCAGGCCTCGGATTCGGCGCCCAGAACATCGTTAAGGATGTGCTCAACGGGATTTTCATCGTCGCCGAAGACCAGGTCGGCATCGGCGACGTCGCGGACCTCGGCCTTGCCACCGGAGTCGTGGAGTATGTCAGCGTGCGCATCACGCAGGTGCGCGACGTCAACGGCACGCTCTGGTTCGTTCGCAATGGCGAGATCACCCGCATCGGCAACATGTCGCAGGGGTGGTCGCGCGCGATCATCGACCTTGCCGTGCCCGTCGACGCCGACGTGGACGAGGTCGAACAGGCGATGCTGGATGCCGCCCGTGCGCTCGCGCAGGAGCCGAAGTGGCGCAGCCGCATCATCGAGGACCCCGAGGTCTGGGGACTTGAGTCGGTGTCAGGAGACGCGCTGGTCATCCGGATCGTGATCAAGACGCGGGCCGGGGCCAAGGATGACGTCGCCCGTGAGCTCCGGATGCGCCTCAAGCGCGCGATCGACGGCCTGGGTCTGACCCTGCCGCAGATGAACTCGATCATGCTGTCGGGTCTCGAGACTGCCGGCCGGGTGCGCGGCGCCAACCCGCCCCGAACCAAACCGACCCCGATCGCGCATCCTGGGGTTCCGGATCGGCCCGTTTGGCGCGCCAAGCGAACGAGCAAGAAGACGGATGCCGACTCTGAAGCATCCGAGGAAGCAGAGACGTGAGCACGCCCGAGCAGCAGTCCTTCTACGAGGCGGTGGGCGGACACGAGACGTTCGTGCGTATCGTCGACGGCTTCTACCGAGGGGTCGCAGATGACCCCGTCTTGCGTCCCATGTACCCCGAAGAGGACCTCGGGCCGGCTAAAGAGCGTCTGCTGATGTTCCTCGAGCAGTACTGGGGCGGGCCGACGACCTACAGCCAGCAGCGCGGCCACCCCCGCCTGCGGATGCGGCACGCACCGTTCCACGTCAATCCCGACGCGCGTGACAGATGGCTCGCACACATGCGCGCCGCCGTCAACGAGGCGGGATTGTCGCCCCTTCACGAAGAACTCCTCTGGGACTACCTCAGTCGCGCCGCGCATGCCATGGTGAACACGTTCGAACGAACCGAGATCGGGCCGGGGGCGGGCGGTCGCACAGACATTCCGCTGACGTCAGAGAACTGACGCGCACGACGCCGGCATTTCACGACAAGGGAGTCGCATGACCGAAGCATCCGTTCACCGCACCGACGTCCTCGTGATCGGATGGGGCTTGGCTGGCCTTGTCGCCGCCGCGGAGGCAGCCGCGGCCGGCAAGCGCGTCACAGTCCTCGACCAGGAGCCGCGCACGAACCTCGGCGGACAGGCGTGGTGGTCGTTTGGTGGACTGTTCTTCGTCGATTCGCCCGAGCAGCGGCGAATGGGAATCCGCGACAGCCTCGAACTGGCACGACAGGACTGGTTCGGCACGGCGGGGTTCGACCGCCCCGAGGATGCCTGGCCCCGCCGCTGGGCCGAGGCCTACCTCGAGTTCGCCGCGGGTGAGAAGCGCAGTTGGCTCCGCCAACGCGGCGTTGGCTTCTTCCCGGTCGTCGGGTGGGCGGAGCGCGGCGGCTACACCGCCGGGGGCCCCGGGAACTCCGTGCCCCGCTTCCACATCACGGGGGGTACCGGCCCCGGGCTTGTCACACCCTTCCAAGCGGCACTCGAGGATGCCGAGCGGGCCGGGATGCTGACAGCGCTCCCACGGCACCGCGTGACCTCGCTCACGGTGCGAGACGGTGCCGTGACGGGCGCTGCCGGCGATGTTCTCGCGCCCTCCAGCGCCGCCCGTGGCGTGGTAACGTCACGCGATATCGTCGGGCGGTTCGAGATCGAGGCTGGCGCGACAGTCGTCGCATCCGGAGGGATCGGCGGCAACCACGACCTGGTGCGCAGGTGGTGGCCCGAGCGACTGGGAACGGCCCCCACAGACATGGTCACGGGAGTTCCTGCATATGTCGACGGCTCCATGCTCGGTGTCACCGAGGCCGCCGGCGCAAACCTCATCAACCGCGACCGCATGTGGCACTACGTCGAGGGCATCCAGAACTGGGACCCGATCTGGCCGCTGCACGGCATCCGGATCCTGCCCGGTCCGTCCTCGATCTGGCTCGATGCCACCGGCGCGCGCCTTCCCGTGCCGTTGTTCCCCGGCTTCGATACGCTCGGCACCCTCGCACACCTCCGCGCGACCGGCCACGACCATTCCTGGTTCGTGCTGTCGCAGCGGATCGTCGAGAAAGAGTTCACGCTCTCAGGCAGCGAACAAAACCCCGACCTCACCGCCAAGGACGTGCGACTGCTGCTGCGCTCGCGGCTCGGGAAGGGCGCTGCCGGTCCCGTCCAAGCCTTTCTCGACCATGGCGCCGACTTCGTGATCCGAGACGACCTCGACAGCCTCATCGACGGCATGCGGGCGCTCCCCGGCGGCGAGGCTCTGGATGCCGACCGCGTCCGCTTCGAGGTCGAAGCTCGTGACCGTGAGATGGGCAACGACTTCACGAAAGACGCCCAGGTCGCGATGCTGCGCTCGGCTCGCGCCTACCGCGGTGACAGGCTCGTCCGCACGGCTGCCCCGCATCGCATCACCGACCCCGCTGCGGGGCCGCTCATCGCGGTCAAGCTTCACGTGTTGACGCGCAAGTCGCTCGGCGGCATCGAGACTGATCTGACCGGGCGGGTGCTCGGAGCCGGCGGCGAGCCGATCGAGGGACTGTTCGCCGCGGGCGAGGCCAGTGGGTTCGGTGGCGGCGGCGTGCACGGCTATCGCGCGCTCGAAGGCACCTTCGTCGGAGGATGCCTGTTCTCGGGCCGCGCGGCTGGACGGGGCGCAGCAGCGACCGTGTGACCGAGTCACGCGGCCTGGCGTCAGGTCAGTCCGCCGTCCACCGAGCGACCGTACGCTGACGGCTCGTCGCGGACCATGACCGGTGTGTCGCGGTTGAGGCTCTCGCCGCGGAAGAACGACTTCGCACGCGGGAACAGGAACCAGAGGAACATCAGCAGCACCCCGAAGGCGAGCGCGCCGACTCCCAGGACGAACGTGCCGCCGACGCCGAAGGGCACCGTGTACCCGTAGTCGACGCTGTACATGTCGATGGCCGACTGTACGAACGCGTAGGTCAGCATCAGCGCACCGAGCAGCGGGAACAGGAACTTGTAGAAGAAGTTCCGCCGTGAGGTGAACAGTTCGCGACGGAAGTACCAGACGCACGCATAGCCCGTGATGCCGTAGTAGAACGCGATAGCGAGCCCGAGCGAGAGGATCGAGTCCTGCAGGATGTTGTCGCTGATGAGCGTCATCCCGACGTAGTACACGACCGCGACGATCCCCATGAACAGGGTCGAGAACGATGGAGTCTTGAAGCGCGGATGCACTGTCGCGAACCGCTTGGGGAGAGCGCGGTAGGCAGCCATCGCGAGGGTGCCACGAGCTGTCGGAAGGATCGTCGTCTGGGTCGATGAGATCGCCGAGACCATGACCGCGACGACCAGCACCCACCCGAGCGGGCCGAGAAGCCCATCCTTGATCGCGATGAAGAAGTCGTCGGCGTTGGTCTCGTTTCCGAGACCCGTCGGGCCGTCACCGAGTCCGGCGTACATCATCGCCGCGATCGTCACCGCGACGTAGGTGAACAGCAGGATGACTGTCGTGAGCAGCGCTGCGCGGCCCGGGATTCGCCGCGGATCCTTCGTTTCTTCGTTGAGCGCCAGCGTTGTGTCCCAGCCCCAGTAGATGAACAGAGCAAGCAGGATGGCCTGAACGAAGCCGCTCCAGTCACCGATCGCGAACGGGTTCAGCCAGGACCACTCGAACGGCGTCGGATCGGGTGCGCTGCCTGCGAAGAAGTGCCAGAGGGCTGCGACGATGAAGATCGCGAGTGCGAGATATTGCAGGCCGAGCAGGATGTTCTGAACCCTTTCGCCGATCTCGACGCCTCGCCAGCTGATCCGCGTCATCGCCACGATAAAGACCACACCCGTTGCCGTCACCAACACGGCGTTATCGGCCAAGAGAGCATCAATCCGGGATCTCACGGTTGAGTTCCCGGTACGCGTAGGCGATGAAGAGCATCGGCACGAACGCCAGCACGAAGATGATCGGCGCCTGCGCGCCCACCGCGATGACGATGAACCCGAGCGTTGCAACCAGCGAGTACACCGGCGCCGTCGATGCCAACCCGATGACGGTCGATCCCCACAAGCCCAGGGTGCCGGCTGCCAACCCCTTGCCCTCGGGTGCCGTGAAGTTAATCGGCGCAGTCGCCATTCCGTCACCGTAGGGGCACGGCGAATTCGCGGTCAAGCATATGTTTCGGCCGGCCCTCAGCCGAGGACGCCCCCGGCCCGCGGCCCGCGCGGGTTCATCCCGGATCTGCGCACCAGAACGTGCCCGCGGCGAAGAGACAACCGCACCCAGGCACCGGTTTCGCGCATCGGCACACTCTCGGCATCTGACCCGAGAAAGCCAAGCACCTGGGCGACAAATCCGACGCCGCGCGGTAGTCCGCCGAGGGCTGCATCCGGCGCTCCCCACACCGCTGCACGGATCTGACGCACCACATCCTCACCCGCGTTCGTGGGGACCGATGTCGCGACCTCCTCCATGCCGCGGTGGGCAGCCGCTGCGAGGTCTGTCGATGAGATCTCGCCGCCGAGCGTCCAGCCCGAAACGGGAGGGGAAATGCCGGCCCAGGCCGCGCGCATGCCGGCGTCGGGTAACTCAAGTGTCACGCCCTGAGCCCGCAGAGAGGCGCCATCGACCACCAGGTCGCACGCGAGCTCCGGGTCAACGGCGAGGACTCGGACGCCGAGGATCGTCGGCGCCGTGTCCAGGATCCCGCGCGGCGCGATGGGGGCGCAGGTCATGACGAGCATGCCATCGGCGGCTCGGAGGCGGACGGCGCCGTCTCCGACACGTGCAGCTCGCGAGGCGAAGGTCTGGGCGTCCACAGCGGTCTCGGCGTCGGCGAGATTCAGGGGCGTCGGCATCCGACCTAAACTACCAAGCGGAACAGCTGCCGCGGCCGCGGCGATACCAGCAAGCTCCGGGAGAACCGATGACCGACGGCGCCACGAACACCCCCCGGGAGGTCGTCGAAGCCGATCCGGTAGCTTCGCTCCTCGCCGTTCTCACGCTTTCCTTCAGCGGTGCCCGGACGACGGAAGACATCTTCACCGGCGTCTCCCAGTCGATGCCGCTCGGACGTGTGTACGGCGGCCAGGTGCTGTCCCAGTCCATCGTGGCGGCATCGCACACGCTGCCGCCCGGACGAACCGTCCACTCGATGCACGGGTACTTCCTGCGACCGGGAGACTCCTCTGCGGGAATCACTTTCGCGGTGGATCGGATCCACGACGGGCGATCATTCTCGACCCGCCGAACACAGGCGTACCAGGATGGCGTGCCGATCTTCTCGATGATCGCCTCATTCCAGGATGAGGGCCCTGGCGTGGAACACGCGGAGCCGATGCCGAGCGGCATCCCTCACGCGGACGAGCTCCCCGACCTCGAGGATCACTTGGTCGGTCTGCATCCCATGAGCAAGCGCATGTTCACCGACCGGCCGCTCGATGTGCGCCATGTTCCCGGCCCCATCTATCTTCACGTGGAAGGCGAGCACGTCCCTCACCAGGCGGTGTGGCTTCGTACGCGCCGATCGCTGCCCGACGACCCCGACCTGCATCGCGCCGCGCTCGCTTACCTGAGCGACATGACGATCCAGGAGTCCGTGCTGCGCGCTCACGGCGTCGCCTGGTCAACACCGGGACTCAAGGTTGCGAGCCTCGACCACGCCATGTGGTGGCACCGGTTCGCGCGTGTCGACGAGTGGTTGCTCTACGTTCAGGAATCACCCAGTGCCCGTGGAGGCCGGGGTCTCGCTACCGGCAGAATCTATTCCTCGGAAGGAATACTGGTGGCGAGCGTCGCGCAGGAGATCACGATCCGCCTGCCGCACGACCGCGACTGACCTGCTTAGCGTCCGGTCTGCGCCCGCTCAGCGGCTGTGTCCGTATCGCAACGGTTCACCGACGTAGGGCGCCCAGGCTTCCCGTTCGACCTCGCTCAGACGCACGGGCCTGCCGGTTTCGGCATCCACCTTCACAACAACCGTCGTTGCACGCGCGTAGATCTGCTGGCCGTCCGCGCCAGCGGTCTCCAGCGGGCTGCAGACCTCGTAGCATACGTCGATGCTGGAACCACCGAGCCTGCCGAACCAGAGCTGGACGTCCAACGGATGCCGCTGGTAGGGAACAGGGAGCAGGTACTCGATCTCCTGGCGAGCAATGAGCGTCAGGACGCCGGCGTGCAGACTCGAGTCCATCACGGCCGTTGGCGGTGCACTCTCGCCGGTGCCGGGTCGCCAGAACGCGCGAACCCGCGCCTCTTCGAGGAGCTTGAGCATTGAGGTGTTGTTGACGTGATTGAATGCGTCGAGGTCGCCCCACCGCAGGTGGATCGGTAGGTGCAGCCGAGCCCCGCCGGACACACCTGCTTCGGTCTCGCTCATGCCGGGTCAGTCGCGCGTGAGTTTGCGGTACGTGGAGCTCGCGCGGTTGAGCGCATCCGGCCCGAGTCGCTCGAGCTTGTTCTTCTCGTAGGCCTCGAAGTTGCCCTCGAACCAGTACCAGGCATCCGGCTTCTCGTCGGTACCTTCGTACGCAAGGATGTGCGTCGCTATGCGGTCGAGGAACCACCGGTCGTGGGTGATGACCACGGCGCAACCCGGGAACTCGAGCAGGGCGTTCTCCAGAGACTGAAGAGTCTCGACATCGAGGTCATTCGTTGGCTCGTCGAGCAGCAGGAGGTTTCCGCCCTCCTTGAGGGTGAGTGCCAGGTTGAGGCGGTTCCGCTCACCACCAGAGAGGACGCCTGCCTTCTTCTGCTGGTCAGGTCCCTTAAAGCCGAACTTCGACACGTAGGCACGCGAGGGAATCTCCGTCTTACCGACCGTGATGATGTCCAGCCCGTCGGACACGACCTCCCACAGCGTCTTCGTGGGATCAATGTTCGAGCGGGACTGGTCGACGTAGCTGATCTTGACCGTCTCGCCGATCTTCAAGTCGCCGCCATCGAGCGGCTCAAGGCCGACAATGGTCTTGAACAGCGTCGTCTTACCCACACCGTTGGGGCCGATGACACCGACGATGCCGTTGGGCGGAAGGCTGAAGCTCAGTCCATCGATGAGGGAACGACCGTCGAACCCCTTCTGGAGCCTTTTGGCTTCGATCACGACGCTTCCCAGGCGCGGCCCCGGCGGAATCTGGATCTCCTCGAAGTCGAGCTTGCGAGTGCGCTCGGCCTCGGCGGCCATCTCTTCATATCGAGCCAGACGAGCCTTCGACTTGGCCTGACGACCCTTCGCGTTCGAGCGAACCCAGTCGAGTTCCTCCTTCAGCCGCTTGGCAAGCTTCGCGTCTTTCTTGCCCTGGACATCCAGCCGCTCCGCCTTCTTCTCGAGGTAGGTCGAGTAGTTGCCTTCGTAGCCGATCAGTCGGCCGCGATCGACCTCCGCGATCCACTCAGCGACATTGTCGAGGAAGTACCGGTCGTGGGTGATGGCGATCACCGCACCTGCGTACTTCTGCAGGTGCTGCTCGAGCCAAAGCACGCTCTCGGCGTCGAGGTGGTTCGTCGGCTCGTCCAGCAGGAGCAGGTCGGGCTTTTGCAGCAGGAGCTTCGTGAGGGCGACGCGGCGCTTCTCGCCACCCGAAAGGAGCGAAATCTGCGCATCTCCCGGGGGCGTGCGCAGCGCATTCATGGCCTGGTCGAGTTGCGAATCGAGGTCCCACGCGTCTGCCGCGTCGATCTCTTCTTGCAGCGTGCCCATCTCGGCCAGCAGGCTGTCGAAGTCAGCGTCAGGGTCGCTCATCAGGCCCGAGATCTCGTTGAACCGATCCAGCTTGGCCTTGACCGCGATCCCGTCTTGGATGTTCTCGAGAACGGTCTTGGATTCGTCGAGCTCCGGCTCCTGCATCAGGATGCCGACACTGAACCCCGGGGTAAGGATCGCCTCTCCGTTTGACGGGGCGTCAAGACCCGCCATGATCTTCAGGATCGTCGACTTGCCGGCACCGTTCGGGCCGACCATTCCGATCTTCGCGCCCGGGAGGAACGCCATCGTCACGTCGTCGAGGATCAGCTTCTCGCCCACAGCTTTGCGGGCGCGGACCATCTGATAGATGTACTCAGCCATAGCCCGACCAGTCTACGGGCCGCCCGAGTGTCGCCCGCGCGTCACCAGTCGATGGGTCGGGTGTCTCCGATCAGGCACAGGCCGGTCTGGAGGCCCGGCATGACGGCCACTACGGGGTCTCCCGTGGAAGGGCCGACCTGACCGACTAGGCATTCCTCCCCCCACCGGACCGAGAACTGGATGCTCTCAGCCGGGTTCCCGACAGTCGACTCGTCGTACGTGACCTCCATTGCCGATTTGTCGAACCCGACCTGAGTGAGGCCATCGATGTAGGCGCGTCCCTGGAAGCGCTGATCCGTCGCCCACACGGCTGCAACGACGTCGGTGAAGAAGGGCAGGGCCTCATCGGCTGTCGTTGCCTCACTCACCTGTTGCGGCGCAGCAGGGGCTGTTTCGGTGGGAGTCGGCGTGACGCTCACCGTCGGTGTCGGCGACGGGGTGGGCGCTGCAGTACATCCAGCGAGAACACCGGCTGCCAGAGCCGCCCCGAGTAGTCCGACGACAACGCCGGATCGGAGAGCTCTCGCCGGCACGAACCGGGTTGTCAGTCGATCGGCGCACACGCAGAGGAGTCTAGAGCCCCTCCGCCGACTGCACGCTGGGAGGCTAGAACGGTGTCTCGCCACCGACCGGGACAGCCGGGGCGGCGCTGTCGAGGCCCGGTGCCGCCCAGGCATCCTCAGCTTCGCCCGAGCTCGACGGCGAAGCAGACGCGTTAGCCCCCGTGGCCTGCTTCGTGTAGGACGTGGTTCCCCACCGCAGGTCGTGGCCGACCGCTTCGGCATCGATGTCGATGCTGACTCCCTTCTTGCCTCCGGATTCCCAGGGGCGAAGACGTAGCCGGCCCGTAACCACCAGCGGCTCGCCCTTCGTGACCGAAGCCGCGATGTGTTCGGCAAGTCCCCGGAAAGCGGAGACGTTGTACCAGTTCGTGCCGTCGTCGACCCAGGTGCCCGTCGAGCGGTCGAGGCGCCGCTGCGCGCTCCCGAGCCGAAAGTTCACGACGGCGAGCCCTCCCGCCGTGACCTTGAACTCGGGGTTTCCCGCGACGTTTCCCGTAACGGTGATGGTGTCGTACATTTCTCCCTTTCCCGCCCAGAGCCGTTCCGGGCTGCGCTGGTACCCGAGTGCCCGTCGGGTACCAGCGCTGAGATCAGGCTCGCCGACCAGCGCGCCCGGTGGAGCACGACCCTGCTCAGGAGTGGACAGGTGCCGCGCGAGGACGGCTGGGGAGGATGCCTCAGGCCGTGACGTACTCCGAGAAGCGCGCCCGCACCTTGTTCACCTTGGGGACCGCGACAGCCAGGCAGTACCCCTGCGTGGGGTTCTTCGCGAAGAAGTCCTGGTGATACTCCTCCGCGGCGTAGAACTCACCGAGGGGCTCGATCGTGGTGACGATGCCGCCATCCCACCACTCGGCCGCGCGATCGCGCGCAGCCTCGAAGAGCTCCCGCTGGTGGTCGTCGGCGGGAAACATCGCGCTGCGGTACTGGGTGCCGACGTCATTACCCTGTCGGTTCAGCTGCCGCGGGTCGTGCATCGTGAAAAAGGCATCCAGGATCACGTCGTCCGAGATGACGTCGGGATCGAAGGTGACCGCGACGGCCTCGGCGTGCCCCGTGCGGCCCGTGCAGACAAGCTCATAAGAGGGGTTCTCGACGGTGCCGCCGACATAGCCCGAAACGACCGACGACACTCCGCGAAGAGCACGGTAAGCCGCGTCGAGACACCAGAAGCAGCCGCCTGCGAGAACGAACGTGTGCATGATTTCTCCTTGTTGTGGCGCCGGGTTCTCGGCGCCACTGAACACAACAGTCTCCCGCGAACTGCTGTTCCCCGCGACGTGTCGGTGGTCGGATCTATGTTCGATCGCGGAGGGAGACACAGATGCAGGCATCACGCATACAGCTCATACCGATCGGAATCGATGCTTGGCGCGTTGTCGATCCCGGCCGCGGCCCCATCGGTCACGTGCGCGTCGGTCGAGACGCCCAGGGCGAGCATTTCTCCGTCAAGCGCTTCCATCCGAGCGACCGGCGATTCCATGCGCTCGGACAGTTCGGGAACCGGGATGACGCCATCGACGCGCTCCTGTTGTCGACCTGACATCTGACCCGAGGCCGGCGGCTCAGACCGGTGAGCTCCAGAGATCCCGAACACCGTGCGGAGCATCTCGAAGCACCCCCGGCCAGACGTCCGCGAGAATCTCGACAGCTCGGCGCAGGTCGCTGGGCGGCGCGGTGAACGGGATGCGGAGGTGCCGTTCGTTTCCGCCATCTGGCGCGAACCTCGGACCGGCCGACAGGAGCAGGCCCGCCGCTCGAGCCTGGAGCACCAGCGCCGAACTCAACGGTGCGTTCAGTTCGACCCAGAGGGCAACTCCTCCATCAACCGAGGGCACGCGCCACTCCGGCAGCAGCTCCGAGAGCGCTGACACGAGGGCATCCCGTCCCTCGCGCAGGAACTCACCGCGATGGCGCGCGATCTCGGGCAGCCGAGGGATCAGCCCCGTCGCCACTGCCTGCTCGAACTCGGGAGTACCGAGGTCGTACGCCGGGCGTTCCTGCACAAGCCGGTCGATGAGGTCATGATCGGTCCGGATCCATCCGACCCGCAAGCCGCCCCATACGGTCTTGCCGAGTGACCCGACGCGCACGACCAGGGACTCGTCGGTCCCACGGAAGCCACGGTCATGAACCCCACGATCGATGTCGAGGTCGGCTGTGGTCTCATCGATCACGAGCCGGGTTCCCGAGCGACTCGCCGCGACCATGATGGTCTCGCGCTCGTGCGCCGACATGCTGCGGCCCGTCGGGTTCTGAAAGTCGGGCATGAGGTAAGCGAGGGAGGGCCGGGTACGAGCGAAGGACTCTTCGACGCGCTCGAGATCCCATCCACTTTCAGCCGTCACCGGGATGCCGACGAGCCGCCCGCCCGCACGCCGCAACGCGTCTGCCGCATGCGGATACGTGGGAGTCTCGATCGCTACGCGATCGCCGCGGCCGATGAGCACGCTCGCCAGCAGATGGATTGCGCTTTGGGCGCCGGGGGTGATCATGACCTGGCGCGCCTCGGTCGGCAGGCCACGAGCGCGGAACTGCTCAGCGATGGCTTCCCGCAGCTCAGCGCGTCCGAGAACGTCGTACCCTGACCGCGAGGCGAGCGTCGCCGCATCGGCGGCAACTTCCGCCATGTGCCCGGCAAGGCCAGGCCACGCTGGTGGGCTCGCCTGCTGCAAGTCGATGGTGCCCGCCGTTCCGAGCACGCGCCCGACCTCCCGGCGGCCGAGCGGGAGAGTAACGCTTCCCGAACCGCGCAGGCTGCTGATGTGACCGGAGTCACGAAGGCTCTGATAAGCCATCGACACGGTGCTACGGCTGACCCGAAGAGCGGATGCCAGTTCGCGCTCCGCCGGAAGCGCAGTCCGCGGCGCGATGCGGTTGTCCAAGCACAGCAGACGGATGCCGTCAGCGAGGGCCTCATACGCCGGTTCACGGGTGCGCCATCCGCCTAGAGCAAGCGTCAGCGAACGCGCAGACATTCGCGACTCCATGGCCACTCCTTCCTAATTGGACTGGTCACATCAGTCCACTTCTGGTCTTGGATGGTGCCATGCCTCGCCGCATCCTGCAACTTCTCATCGGGCTCCCCCTCTACGGTGTCGGAGCTGCGCTGACCGTGGATGCTGGTCTGGGCGTCGACCCCTGGACCGTGCTGGCCGAGGGCCTGTCGATCAGGACGGGCATCGGCGTCGGATGGATGACGAACATCCTCGGCCTCGCGATTCTGCTGGTGTGGATTCCGCTTCGCCAGCGCCCCGGAATCGGCACCCTCGCCAACATCCTGACCGTTGGCACCGCCATGCAGGTGACCCTCTGGGTACTGCCACCGATCAGTGGATTCGTCGCTCAGCACGCTGTGCTTGTGGGAGGCATCCTGCTGGTTGCCATCGCCTCGGGGCTCTACATCGGTGCCCGCTTCGGGCCGGGCCCTCGCGACGGACTCATGACGGGTCTGCGCAGCCGGTTCGGGATGCCGATCTGGGCAGCTCGCGCCAGCGTCGAGCTGACAGCGCTCGTCATCGGGTGGCTTCTGGGCGGCACGGTCGGTCTTGGCACCGTGCTGTTCGCGGCGACCATCGGCCCCCTCGTCCACATCACGTTGCCGCTGTTCGACACCGCTCGCATGCGGGCGACAACACCGCGTGGCGCCGTGCCGGCCGCTCCCCTCGCTTCACCGAGGTAGGACTACTTGGGGTGAGTAACGGGACTTGAACCCGCGACCCCCTGGACCACAACCAGGTGCTCTACCAACTGAGCTATACCCACCATGTGCGCACCGGAGTGCGCAACCAAAAGATTCTCTCACACGCCAGAGGCGAACGCCGACACGGCGGCAGCCGCTGCCTGCTTGGCCTCATCGCTGGTCGGACCCGGCTCCGGAACGAACACGACGCTGCGGTAGTAGGCAAGCTCGCGCAGCGACTCGCTGATGTCGGCGAGGGCGCGGTGACCGCCATCCTTCGCCGGCGCGTGGATGTAGGCACGCGGGTACCAGCGTCTGGCGAGCTCCTTGACACTCGAGACGTCGACGTTGCGGTAGTGAAGCCACCGATCGACGCGAGGCATGTACTTGGCAAGGAACATCCGGTCGGTGCCGATCGTGTTGCCCGCCAGCGGCGCCTTGCCTTCGAGCGGCACAAAGCGCTGGATGTACTCAAGAACCTCGAACTCGGCCTCGGCGACACTGACGCCGTTCGGAATCTCCTCGAGCAGGCCAGACTTCTCGTGCATAGCGGTGACGAAATCGTTCATGTTCGCCAGTGCGGAGGCGTCGGGTTTGATCACGATCTGGAAGCCGGGATCCAGCGGACGCAGCTCGAAGTCGGTGACGATGACAGCGATCTCGACGAGTTCATCGACGGCGAGATCCAGTCCGGTCATCTCACAGTCGATCCATACCAGCCGGTCGTTCTCGCTCGAAGCCATGCCGCCCATCCTAGAGCTGGCACTCACGGCACCCGCGGCGGCTCCCGGTAATCTGGTGGATGCGCCTCCGTAGCTCAATGGATAGAGCATCGGCCTTCTAATCCGACGGTTACTGGTTCGAGTCCAGTCGGGGGCACCAGATGAGTGGCGGGAAGGCGCGGGGGCACGATGATCGAGATGGATGCCGACGCGTTCGAGCACCTGGTCGTCGAGGAACTGGACCGGCTGCCCGACGACATGGTCGACGGACTCGACAACGTCATCTTCGTGGTCGAAGACCGCGGCGAGGATGGTTCCCTCGACCTCCTGGGCCTCTACGACGGGTGGGCGCTGACCGAACGCGACCGATATGGCGTGGGTGAGCTCCCCGATCGGATCATCGTCTATCGTGAAGCCCACCTGGCGGCGTGCGATGATCTGGACGAACTTCGCGCTGAGGTCCACACGACTCTCGTGCACGAGATCGCGCACTTCTACGGGATTGACGATGACCGACTCCACGAGTTGGGATGGGCTTGATGAATAGCGCGACACTCCCTCGGGCCGATGAGGATGTCGACACACGCCACGCCGCTGACATGCCGTGGCAGACGGTCGTCTGGAATGACCCCGTCAACCTCATGAACTACGTCACCCACGTCTTTCGCAGCTACTTCGGTTTCAGCGCGGAGCGGGCCGAGGCTCTGATGCTCGCCGTGCATCATGAGGGTCACGCCGTGGTCGCTGAGGGCGCGCGCGAACAGATGGAGCTTCACGTTCATGCCATGCATGACTACGGGCTTTCGGCGACTGTGCGGAGGGCGCCGGCATGACCCGCGAACTCGTGATGGCGATCACGCGCATCGAGGCTCTGCACCTCTCGCAGATGACGGAGCAGTTCCGGGACCTCCTCGATGCCACGACCGATGCGTCAAGCGATGATGCCGTGGCACGCCTCGTCCCCGAGGGGTATCTCGACGATGACGCTGCGGCTCGCGAGTTCCGTCGCTTGACCGAGCGCGAGCTCCTCGATCGCCGCCACGCGGATGCGGAGACCGTTCTCGGCATCCTGCGCCCGACGCTCCCGACCTTGCCGGTTGCATCCGACGACCCGGAACTCACGGAAGAGGTTGTCGTGCACGCGAGCGCCGATGACGTGAGCGCGTTGCTGCGCACGCTGTCGGCGATTCGGCTCGTGCTGGCGACGCGGCTCGGGATTCAGGCCGACGACGACCACGACGCCGCTGATCCGCGTTTCGGGATCTACGACTGGCTCGGCTACCGCCTCGACAGCCTCGTCACCGCGATCGACGCGGACTCCGGCGAATTCTGACCGGGCGCGACGCGGGTCGGCTCAGGGAACGACGAAGACTCGCGTAGCGTGCGCCGCGGGCTCATCACGAGTGATGTGATCGTCTTCCTGCCGCGCCCAACGCTCCCAGTGTGGGCGGTAGGTGTCTCCATCGCGCTCGAGGGCCCTCTCTCGTCGAGAGTCGGCTGGCGATTCGACCCAGACCCGCACACCCGCGAGCACCGCAGTCGCCGGGGTGAGGATGCCGGATCCTTCGACCACGAGCGGCAGACCGGGGTCAACACCATGGGACTCCGCGTACTCACCTGCACCCCAGTCCCACCGCCGCCAGCGCCCGTGCTGCCCGGCGGCGTGCGGGATCAGGACGTTGTGCGTGACATCCTCGACGGCGGCATCCAGGCCATCCCATCCCGGGTAGGTCGAATCCAGAGCAAGCAGCTGCGGCAAGGCATCCAACGGCCAGCGATCGAGAAGGAGGCGGGTCAGGCTCGTCTTGCCGGCCCCGCTGCGCCCATCGATCAGGATGACGGGCGACGGCGCGGCACACGCCAGGATGTCGTCACGCAGGACGCCGGTGGCGTCGGTCAGAACCTGACCGACCGGGTCGTCACTTCTTGAGCGCGCGGATGACACGAATGAGCACGTGGCCGGCGACCCACACGAATGGGATGCCGACGGCGAGCAGAGAGATCAGGTTGGGCTCGAAGCGCAGGTCGTCGCCGCGTCGAATGTAGGCGCCGATCGGGATCGCGGTGCCGCCAGCGCCGCCGCCCCCGTTGCCGCCCTCATCCGAGCCTCCACCGAACCCAGAGGATGCGAGTGCCACCGGGATGATCTTGATGCCGTCGACGTCCTGCTGTTCTCCGTAGATCCCGGAGACGCCGAAGGATGCTGCCTGCTTGCCGAGTTCGAGCGCGATGTTGGGCATAGCCCCACGCTACCGGCCCGAGACCCTCGAAGACAGGGCGGCGTCGATCCGATCCTGGTCAGCGCGGATCATCGCGAGGGAGTCGAGGGTTAGAGGGAAGCGTCCCGCCGCCGCGCTCGCTGATAAGCGTCGCGCGGGTGATCGCACCTCGACCGAACCGCGCCGCGGCAGTGTCGAGCGCGGACTCGACGCGGCGCCACTCTCCGTCATCGTCCCAGAGCGCCGGCGCAGACTCGGCGAGGGTGCGCAATTTCTCAGCGCGAACACCGACGAGCCGGACGGGTAGTCGACGGTCGATGGCGTCGAACAGCTCGAGCGCGACCTCCCCGATACGTTGCCCGACCGAGCTCGGCTCAGGGAGGCTGCGCGAGCGGGAAACGGTGCTGAAGTCAGCGAATCGCACCTTGATCGCCACCGCACCGGCCTCCCAGGATGCCGCACGAAGTCGCGCCGCCACCCGGTCTGCCAGGCGACGCAGTTCCGATCGCAGGACTGCAGCGTCGCTGATATCGGTGTGGAAGGTTTCCTCGTGCCCCACGCTCTTCTCAACACGGGTCGCCGTGACCTCCCGCGCGTCGCGTCCACGCGCGAGGTTCCACACGCGCTCCCCCATCGCTGCACCCAGGGCGCGCTCGAGAACGGCCTGCGGTGTGTCCAACACGTCGGACACCGTACGGATGCCTCGCGATTCGAGTGCCTCGGCAGCCTTCGGTCCCACTCCCCATAGCGCGCGCACCGAACGTGGCGCGAGGAACGCTGCGGTGTCGGCTTCGGCAACGATCAGAAGGCCATCCGGTTTACTCAGCGTCGAAGCCATCTTCGCGACGTGCTTGGTTGCTGCGGCGCCGACGCTACAGGTCAGGCCAGTCTCGTCACGCACGCGGGCGCGAAGCATCCGCGCGATCGTTCCGGGAGAACCCCACAGGCGCCGCACTCCTCGCACATCCAGGAAGGCCTCATCGATCGAGAGCGGCTCAACCATCGGCGTGATGTCGTGGAAGACGCGCATGACCTCGCGTGACAGCGCCACGTAACGGTCGAAGTGAGGCGGAACCACGATGGCCTGTGGGCACAGGCGCAGTGCCTGCCCCACCGGCATCGCGGCACGAACGCCGAACGCGCGAGCCTCGTACGAAGCGCTGGACACCACCGACCGACTCTCGGGCGCACCGATGATGATGGGCTTTCCCGCGAGGGTCGGGTCATCGAGCACCTCGACCGCAGCGTAGAACGCATCCATGTCGACGTGAAGGATGTCGGCGCCGGTGTCATCCGCATCGTCGGGCGACACGAGGCGATTCCTGCCGTCCCCTCGTCCCATGCATCCATTCTCGCCCGCACCACCGACAGTGCTCTCTCGGCATTCCCATCACCACCAGATGGACGGCGCTCAGCGATAATAAATACCCTAGGGGGTATCTAGCAAGCGGATCGAAGGAGCACACCGTGATCACCACTACCCGTTCTCTTACCGTCGCGGCGGCCGCACTCACGATGGTGGGGCTGACGGCATGCACGACGACGCCGCCCAGCGCCCCTGTTGACGCTTCCGCGGCGCCGACGACCGAGAACTTACCGACGTCGACCGAGCCCCCACTCGCCGACGCCGCCTCAGGTGACGTCGACGCTCAGCTGCTCTATCTCATCGAAGAGGAGAAGCTCGCGCACGACGTCTACACCGTGCTCGGCGACCTCTGGGGCGGCAACGTCTTCGCGAACATCGCAGCGTCCGAGATCTCGCATCAGGATGCCGTAGCAACACTCCTCGTGGAGTACGACATTGCCGATCCGCGCTCGGACGAGATCGGCGTGTTCACCGACCCCGACCTCCAGGCGCTCTACGACCAGCTCGTGGCCGAAGGCAGCCAGTCCAGGGCGGCCGCAATCGACGTCGGCATACTCATCGAGCAGGCCGATATCGCCGATCTGCAGAACACTCTCGATGGCGCTCCCGATGATGTTGCGGTCGTCGTCGAGCGCCTGCTGAGGGGCTCGGAGAACCACCTGGCTGCGTTCGAGCGGCAAGCCTGATCGAGCAGATCTTCGCCGGTCAGGACTGCGAAGCGCGCTCCAGGATCAGCTCCCGCACGCGCGCAGCATCAGCCTGGCCCTTCATCGCCTTCATCACCGCGCCGATGATGGCACCGGCAGCCTGAACCTTGCCATCGCGGATCTTCTCGAGCACATCGGGCTGAGACGCGAGTGCCTCGTCGATCGCTGCGATGAGCGCCCCGTCATCTGACACGACCGCCAGGCCGCGCGCGTCGACGACCTCCTGGGGAGTCCCCTCCCCGGCGATGACGCCCTCGAGAACCTGCCGGGCCAGCTTGTCGGTGAGTGTTCCCGCATCGACGAGGCCCTGCAGTGCGGCGACGTCAGCGGGCGAGACCAGGTCGCTCGCTTCGCGGTCCTGAGCGTTCGCTACCCGGGCGATCTCGCCGGTCCACCACTTGCGGGCTGCTGCCGGCGACGCACCCGCGGCGATCGTGGCCTCGACCTCGGCGAGGATGCCACCATTGGCGACATCCTGGAACTCGAGGTCGGTAAAGCCCCACTCCGTCTTGAGTCGACGACGACGCGCAGCCGGCGCCTCGGGGAGCGCCGCACGAAGCTCCTCGATCAGCTCGATCGACGGCTCGACAGGGAGCAGGTCGGGCTCGGGGAAGTATCGGTAATCGTCGGCGTCCGATTTCGGGCGACCGGGCGACGTCGTGCCGGTGTCTTCGTGCCAGTGCCGGGTCTCTTGCGTTATCGTCCCGCCGGCTGCCAGGATCGCGGCCTGGCGCTGGATCTCGTGGCGCACCGCCCGTTCGACCGAGCGCATCGAGTTGACGTTCTTCGTCTCGGTGCGCGTGCCCAGCGGCGCCGGCGGCTCACCGGCCGCAACGCGCGGGCGCAGCGACACGTTCGCGTCACAGCGGAGGTTTCCGCGCTCCAGACGCGCTTCCGAGATGCCGAGCGAGAGCACGATGTCGCGGATCGTTCGCACGTACGCCTTGGCGATCTCGGGCGCGCGGTGCTCGGCGCCGAAGATCGGCTTGGTCACGATCTCGACCAGCGGAACGCCCGCGCGGTTGTAGTCGACGAGCGAGTACTCGGCACCCTGGATGCGACCGGTCGAGCCGCCCATGTGGGTGAGCTTTCCGGCATCCTCTTCCATGTGGGCCCGCTCGATCGGAACCTCGACGATCGTGCCGTCTTCGAGTTCGACCTCGACCGCGCCCTCGAACGCGATCGGCTCGTCGTACTGCGAGATCTGATAGTTCTTGCCGAGGTCGGGATAGAAGTAGTTCTTGCGCGCGAACCGGCTCGATGGCGCGATCGAGCAGCCGAGCGCGAGGCCCAAGCTGATCGAGGAGCGCACGGCTGTCTGGTTCACCACCGGCAACGCCCCCGGAAGCCCCATGTCGACCGGAGCGACGAGGGTGTTGGGTGCAGCGTCGTGGTTTGCCGCGTGGGCGGGGTTGCCGGCAGCCGAGAACATCTTGGTCTCGGTGTTGAGCTCGACGTGAACCTCGAATCCGAGCACGGGCTCGAACATCTCGAGCGCCTTGTCGAAGTCCATGAGCTTTGCGGTAGCCATCAGGCACGACCTCCCGTCGCGGCGCCCAGCACCGGGGCGCGATCAAGCAGCGGACCACCCCATTCGTCGACAAGCAGAGCTTCCAGCGCCGCGCCGACACGGTAGAGCCGGGCATCTTGCCTCGCCGGGGCAAGGAACTGGATGCCGACCGGCAGTCCATCGTCAACCGACAGGCCCGAGGGAAGCGAGATGCCGGGGACGCCTGCGAGGTTCGCGGGAATCGTCGCGACGTCGTTGAGGTACATCTGCAGCGGGTCGTCGATCTTCTCACCCAAACGGAACGCTGTTGTCGGGGCGGTGGGAGTGGCAATGACGTCGACCTGCGCGAATGCCTGGTCGAAGTCCTGCTGAATGAGCGTACGAACTTTCTGCGCGGACCCGTAGTACGCGTCGTAGTACCCGGCGCTCAGCGCGTAGGTTCCCAGGATGATGCGACGCTTGACCTCGTCACCGAAACCGGCATCTCTGGTCGCAGCCATGACATCCTCGACCGTTCCCCCGGGAACGTCGACGCGCAGTCCGAAACGAACCGAGTCGAACTTCGCGAGGTTGCTCGATGCCTCAGCAGGCAAGATCAGGTAGTAGGCCGCGACGCCGTACTCGAAGTGCGGGGCGCTGATCTCCACGATCTCGGCGCCCTGCGCCTCCATACGCGCCAGAGCAGCGCGGAACGACTCTGACACTCCGCTCTGGAAGCCACTGTCGGGAAGCTCCCGGATGACGCCGACACGCAGACCCTTCAGAACATCGCCACGGGCACCCTCGCGCGCGGCATCCGCAAACGACGGCCAGTCCTCGGCAAGCGAGGTCGAATCATGAGGGTCGTGACCGCCGATCACGTCGTGCAGCAGGGCCGCGTCGAGCACCGTACGCGTGACCGGTCCGACCTGATCGAGGCTCGAGGCCAGAGCGATCGCCCCGTACCGGCTGACGGCACCGTACGTGGGCTTGAGCCCCACCGTGCCGGTGACGTGAGCGGGCTGGCGGATCGAGCCGCCCGTGTCGGAGCCGAGCGCGAGCGGCGCCTCGAACGCTGCGACCGCCGCCGCAGAACCGCCGCCGGACCCGCCGGGGATCCGATCGAGGTCCCACGGGTTGTGCGTGGGACCGTAAGCCGAGTGCTCGGTTGACGACCCCATCGCGAACTCGTCCATGTTGGTCTTGCCCAGCGGCACGAGGCCGGCGGCGCGCGAGCGGGCGACGACCGTCGCGTCGTAGGGCGACATGAACCCCTCGAGGATGCGGGATCCGCTCGTCGAGGGCATGTCGGTCGTGACCAACACGTCCTTGATGGCGAGAGGGACTCCCGCCAGCTCGTGCAGGTCGTCGCCTGCCGCACGCCGCGCGTCGATGCCGGCAGCAACCTCAAGCGCGTGGTCGCTGACGTGCAAGAAGGCGTGGATGTCGGCATCCACCGCTGCGATCCGATCGAGGTGCGCTCGCGTGGCTTCGACACTCGAGATCTCGCCGGACACCAGCGAGGCAGCCAGCTCGGCTGCGGTCAGGCGCGTGAGGTCTGTCACTGCTCTTCTCCCAGGATCGCGGTCACGCGGAAGCGGCCGTCTGCCGCATCCGGAGCGTTCTGCAGCACCTGCTCGGGCGTGAGCATGTCGCCGGGAACGTCGGCGCGGAACACGTTGCGCAGGGCGATCGGATGACTCGTCGCGGGCACATCGGGAGTGGCGACCTGAGACACCTTGGCGATGTTGTCGACGATCGCGTCGAGCTGACCGGTGAGGCGCTCGACCTCGTCGTCACTCAGGCGGATCCGGGCGAGCACACCGAGATGGCGCACGAGATCGGAGGTGATTTCAGACACCGGACCATTCTAGGTCGGGCCGATGACGCGGCCCCACCGAGCCCTCTCCCGGACGACGGGCCACGCCCCTAGGCTGGGTACCGTGACCTCTTACAACCCGCCCCGCCCGTGGATCGCCAGCTATGCGGAGGGGGTCCCCGAGGACCTCGAGCCGGTCAGCGGGTCGCTGATCGACATCGTCGCCGCCTCCGTCCGGGACTATCCCGACGCACCGGCGCTGCAATTCTTCGGACGCACGACGAGCTACCGGTCGCTCGACGAGCAGATCCAGCGCGCGGCTGCCGCATTGCACGCACACGGCGTTCGGGCAGGCGACCCTGTCGCCATCGTGCTGCCGAACTGTCCGCAGCACATCGTCGCCTTCTACGCCATCCTGCGACTGGGTGCCGTGGTGGTCGAGCACAACCCGCTCTACACGCCGAGGGAACTGCGCAAGCAGTTCGAAGATCACGGCGCCAAGCACGCGATCGTGTGGAGCAAGGTCGTGCGCACGGTCCAGGACTTCCCGCGCGACCTGCGCGTCAACACGCTCATCTCCGTGGACATCACGAAGGCGATGCCGTGGACGATGCAGCTGGCACTGAGGCTCCCGGTTGCGAAAGCACGCGAAGCGCGCACGGCGCTCACCGAACGAGTCAGTGGGGCCGTCAGCTGGGACGAGGTCACCGGTCACGAGCCCCTGCCTGCCACTCACCCGTCACCCTCGACCGACGATCTCGCCCTCATCCAGTACACGAGCGGCACCACGGGCAGCCCCAAGGGCGCGTCGCTGACACACCGCAACCTGCTGTCGAACGCGGCACAGGCGCGAGGGTGGGTCCCCACGATCCATCGCGGTGAAGGATGCGTGGTCTACGCGGTCCTGCCGATGTTCCACGCCTACGGGCTGACCCTGTGCCTCACATTCGCGATGTCGATGGGTGCACGCCTGGTGCTGTTCCCCCGATTCGATCCCGACATGGTGCTCGATGTCACGAAGAAGCATCCGGCGACTTTCTTGCCGCTCGTTCCCCCGATCGCGGATCGGCTCTTGAAGGAGTCCCAGCGCACCGGTATCTCGCTCGCGGGCACAGGCATCGCGATCTCGGGAGCGATGGCACTCCCCCACGAGCTCGTCGTGCCGTTCGAGGCCGAGACCGGCGGATACCTCGTCGAGGGGTACGGACTGAGCGAGTGCTCCCCCGTGCTGATGGCCAATCCGGTTGCCGACAATCGCGTCCCCGGAACCGTGGGGCTGCCCCTCCCGGGCACCGAGTGCCGGGTCGTCGACCCTGACAATCCGACCGTGGATGTCGCGCCGGGCGAGCGCGGCGAACTCATCGTGCGCGGTCCCCAGGTGTTCTCGGGCTACTACGGCCGACCCGAAGAGACCGAAGAAGTTTTCGTGGACGGCTGGTTCCGCACCGGCGACATCGTCACGATCGACGAAGCGGGATTTGTGCGGATTGTCGATCGCATCAAGGAACTCATCATCACCGGGGGCTTCAACGTCGCCCCAACCGAAGTCGAGGCAGTGCTACGACAGCATCCGGCGGTCGCCGATGTCGCTGTCGTCGGGCTGCCGTCGGATCGCTCCGGCGAAGAGGTCGTCGCAGCGATCGTGCTCGATCCGGGCGTCGACGAGATCGACGAGACGGCGATCCGCGACTTCGCGCGCAGCATCCTCACCCCCTACAAAGTTCCGCGGCGGATCTTCGTCGTCGACGAGCTGCCGAAGTCGTTGATCGGCAAGGTGCTGCGCCGACAGGTCCGCACCAAGCTCCTGGAGCTCTCGGGCGAGGAGTAAGCCCTGCGGTATCAGGCTCGCCACTGCCCAGGCCGCGGTTGAATCCAGACGGGAATCGAGTAGCCCGCCTCGTCCGGAAAGTGGCCGTTGACATCGTCATAGGTGAGTTGGAGAAGCGGAACCGAGAACGCGTCCGGTCGCTCGTAGAACCGATTGGCGGCGAAGGCGATCTCGCCCGGGTTGGGAACCACCTCAACGCGGACCCGATGCTGCCATGCCTCGAAACTCAGAATCTCGCCCGGGACGAGATCGGATCCCTCTCGGATACGCCCGGACAGATCGTTGAGAACCGCTGCCGCAGTCTCGGCCCGCACACCAAGAATCACGAGCTCAGGATGACCGATCCCATACAGGCCAACCGTGTAGGCGAACGGCGCGCACTCAAGGTCCCCATCCCCGCCGACGTATTGGATGTACGTACCGTGCTTGCGAATGGTCTCGACGGTGTAGCGATCTTCTTGGTCGAGCCATGCCTGCGTCGCGGCGTCCATTGCGCTCATATCTTGTCCTCCCTCAGTGACCTTGATACCGAGACTAGAACAAAGGTACGACACTGACTTATGCGCCCGACCACTCCCCCAGCGCCGCAGGACCCTGCTCGACAAGGACACGGAATTGCGCGGCGTCGATGATGCGGATGCCGAGCTCCTCGGCCTTCGCGAGCTTCGAACCCGCGCCTGGTCCCGCCGCGACGAAATCCGTCTTCTTCGACACGCTCGAGGCAGCCTTGCCGCCAGCTGCCAAGATCGCCTCTTGTGCGCCCTCGCGCGTGTATCCCTCGAGGGTCCCGGTAGCCACAATCGTGACGCCCTCGAGCACGCCGCCCGAGGCGACAGCAGCGCCAGGACCCGGATGCCCGGGAGTGGCAAGCTGCGCTCCGGCAGCCGCCCAGCGATCGACGATCTCCACGTGCCAGTCGACCTCGAACCAATCGATGATCGCATCGGCAATGATCGGGCCAACGCCCTCGACTGCGGCGAGCTCCTCACGGGACGCTGCACGGATCGCGTCGATCGACCCGAACCATTGCGCCAGCGCGCGGGCAGCGACCGGGCCGACGTGACGAATGCTCAACGCGACGAAGAAACGCCACAACTCCTTCGTCTTGGCACGTTCGAGATTCTCGAGCAGCTCATGCGCCGCCGCCGACAGAATGAAGTCGGCATCGCCATCGAACGGCCCGTCGGGATCGAAAACAGGATCGGGGCGCGACGGGGTCGGCGCACGGCCTTCCAGGGGAGCCTTACGCTGACGACGGAACGGGCTGCGCGCATCCGGCTCGCCGTCAGCATCGAGACGAACGAGTCCCGTCTCAGCATCCCGGACCTCGACGTCGATCGGAAACAGGTCCTCGGCACGCAGATCGAAGAGGCCGGCTTCGGTGACCAGCGGCGGCACCTCGGGCCGCAACGGATGCGTCAGCGCCGCGGCTGACACCTCGCCGAGACCCTCGATATCGAGAGCGCCCCGCGACCCGATGTGCTCCACACGCCCCCGCACCTGAGCGGGACACGATCTCGTGTTCGGGCACCGCAGGTCGATGTCGCCGTCCTTCGCTGGGGCGAGCGGAGAGCCGCATTCGGGGCAGTGCGTCGGCATGACGAATGCGCGTTCGCTGCCGTCACGCAGCTCCACGACCGGGCCCAGAACTTCTGGGATGACGTCGCCGGCCTTGCGGATGACGATCGTGTCGCCGATCAACACGCCCTTGGCCTTCACGACATCCTGATTGTGCAGCGTCGCCTGGCGCACGACGCTGCCGGCGACCCGCGCGGGTTCCATGACCGCGAAGGGCGTTGCTCGACCGGTGCGACCGACCGACACCACGATGTCGAGCAGTTTCGTGTTCACCTGCTCGGGCGGGTATTTGTACGCGATCGCCCACCGCGGGGCGCGGCTGGTCGCGCCCAGCTCGTCGTGCAGAGCCAGCTCATCGACCTTGACGACGACACCGTCGATCTCATGCTCGACATCGTGCCGGTGCTCGCCGTAGTGACGGATGTAGTCGGCAGCGGCATCGACGGATTCAGCGACCGTGAAGTAACGACTCACGGGTAGCCCCCACGACTCCAGCAGGCCATAGACCTCGCTCTGGGTCGCCACGGGAGGATTCGGCCACGCACCGATGCCGTGGACGGTCAGGCGCAGTCGCGAGAGCCGCTCGTGCATCGCCTCGAGTTGGCGCTCGTTCTTACCGTCGCGCTTCTGGCGCAGAGACCCGGACGCGGCGTTCCGCGGATTCGCGAACAGCCGGTCGCCCACCGACTCCTGATAGGCGTTGAGCGACGCGAAGTCCGCGACCGTGAAGAACACTTCTCCTCGCACCTCGACGAGCTCCGGATGCCCTGAGCCGGCAAGCACGGTCGGGATCCCCGCGACATCCCGAACGTTCTCGGTGACGTCCTCCCCCACGCGCCCATCACCGCGGGTGGCCGCCGACACGAGGCGCCCACGCTCGTAGCGCAGCGACAGCGCGAGACCGTCGATCTTCAACTCGCACAGGTAGTGAACCGAACCACCGACGTCGCGCTGCACACGAGCTGCCCACGCACGGAACTCCTCTTCGCTGAAGACGTTGTCAAGGCTCAGCATCCGTTCGGCGTGCTCGACGGGCGCGAAGAGCGTGCCGGATGCCGCGCCCACCGACAGCGTCGGAGAGTCCTGCCCCTGAACCTCCGGGTGCAGACGTTCGAGCGCCTCCAGTCGCTGCATCCACCCGTCATAGGTGGCGTCGTCGACGAGAACCTCGTCCCGGCCGTAGTACGCGTCGCGTGCGTCGACGATCAGGTCGGTCAGCCGTGCAGCCTCGGCGCGAGCATCATCGAGACTGAGCTGCGCGAGCTCCGCGTCGGTGCTCGTCGCAGATGCAGAGGAAGGGTCGTTCGTGGCCACGACTGAAGTCTAGGCAGCGCCCACGACACCGCGCGGAGGCTCAGACCTCGACGGGGACGGCCGAGCGGGTGCGATCGATCGTGAACTGGCCGATCACGCGGGTGCCGTCGTAGAGCACCGCCGTCTGCCCAGTCGCGACCCCGTCCAAGGGCTCATCGGGGGTCACGACGACCTCGCCGTCAACGAGCTCCGCGCGCGCCGGCACGGGATCGGCGTGAGCCCGGATCTGCACGTCGCACGGGAAGGATGCCGCACCCGGCGCACGTCCTGCCCAACTCACCCTCGATCCCGCGATCTCGGCGGTTGCGAGAGCCTCCTTGGGTCCCACGACCACAGTGTTGGTCACGGGCCGGATCTCGAGGACGAACCGCGGCTTGCCATCTGGCGCGGGTGTGCCGAGCGCGAGTCCGCGCCGCTGTCCGACCGTATAGGCGTGGGCACCGTCGTGGGTTCCCACCTGCGCACCGGAGCGATCGACGATGGGTCCCTCCGCGACACCCACGCGCTCGGCGAGCCACCCCTTCGTGTCGCCATCCGGGATGAAGCAGATGTCGTGACTATCGGGCTTGTGCGCGACCGTCAGGCCTCGCTCCTCGGCCTCGGCGCGAACGACCGCCTTCGAGGGCGTCGAGCCGAGCGGGAAGAGGCAGTGCGCGAGCTGATCGGCGTCGAGAACACCGAGCACGTACGACTGGTCTTTCGCAGCATCCGAGGCCCGGTGCAACTCGCGGCCTTCCGGCGTCTCGACGAGCGTCGCATAGTGACCGGTGCAGACGGCATCGAAGCCGAGCTCGATTGCGCGCTCCAGCAGCGCCGCGAACTTGATCTTCTCGTTGCAGCGCATGCAGGGGTTTGGCGTGCGTCCCGCGCGGTATTCGGCGATGAAATCATCGATCACCTCGTCGCGGAACCGCTCCGAGAAGTCCCACACGTAGAACGGGATGCCCAGGCGATCGGCGGCCCGACGGGCATCCATGGCGTCCTCGATCGTGCAGCAGCCGCGGCTTCCCGTGCGCAGCGTGCCGCCCGCACGTGAAAGCGCGAGATGCACCCCGACGACCTCGTGCCCGGCATCCACGGCGCGCGCAGCGGCGACGGCGGAGTCGACTCCGCCGCTCATCGCCGCCAGAACACGCATGGTCCCAGTCTACGAGCGGCCGTCTGGACGGGGACCGGATGCCGCCCGCGCGCGCTCGACCGCATCGGGGAGCACGCGAAGGACTGCATCGATGTCGGCATCCGTTGTGGAGCGCCCCAGCGTGAACCGCAGCACCTCGCGCGCCTCCCGCTCGCTTCTGCCCATGGCCGTCACGACGTGGGACGGCTCGGGAACACCCGCCTGACACGCCGACCCCGTCGATACCGAGACGCCCGCCATGTCGAGGAGGAACAGAAGCGACTCCCCCGACGCACCAGGAAAGAGAATGTGCGCGTTTCCCGGGAGGCGATCGACCGGATCACCGAGCAGCTCGGCGCCGGGCACCGTCGTGAGAACTCCCGCGATCAGCCTGTCGCGCATCACCGACAAGCGCTCTGACTCCTCGGCAAGCTCCGCGACCGCGAGCTCAGCAGCCACCGCGAAAGCCGCAGCTCCCGCGACATCCTGCGTCCCCGAGCGCAACCCTCGCTGCTGTCCCCCGCCGTGCAGCAGCGGATCCAATCGGGCAGAACGCGCGACCACGAGTGCGCCGACTCCGATGGGGCCACCGACCTTGTGCGCCGACACGCTCATGGCGAGCAGTCCGGCGCCGGGGCGAGCATCGCCCCGCAGCTGCGTGAAAGACACCGGCACATGCCCGAACGCCGCAATGGCGTCCAGATGCAACGGCACACGCTCTGAGGCGGCGGCCTGGGCGAGACCGGCAACCGGGTTGACCGTACCCACCTCGTTGTTGGCGACAAGAGCCGTTGCCAGCGCAGCGCCCGGGAGAGCCGCCGCGAACTCGGCAGCGTCGATGCGTCCAGCGAGTGTCAGCGACACGCTCCGGATGCCTGCACCATCGCGCCGAGCGATCCATTCCACCGGGTCGATCGATGCGTGGTGCTCGCCGTCGGGAAGCACGATGTCGGATGTTCCCGAGCGGCGCGTCTGCCAGAGCCCCTTGAGGGCGAGGTTCACGGCTTCGGTTCCGCCGGAGGTGATCACGATCTCGATCGGATCGCACCCGACCGCGGCAGCGAGCCGCTCCCGCGCATCCTCCAGGACTCGCCGAGCGCTCTGGCCATTCGCGTGGATCGACGACGCATTGCCGACGACCGCAGTCGCCTCCAGCCAGGCCTCGCGCGCCTCAGGGCGCAGCGGAGTCGACGCGGCGTGATCCAAATAGATGCTCACGACTCCACTGTGCCACTGACCCCGGTACCGGGGCGCGACAGCCGCCGAGGGAGCGACAGCCCCCGAGGGTGGGCCGGTGGTCCCCGCGCCGTCGTTATGCTCTACGCATGCCGATCCCCGAGTCAGCTGTACTTTCGCGCGCCGACACGACCGACGCCGGTCTGTTGTCGTCGCGGTTCGATGACCTCGGCGTCCGGCTGCATGACGGGGGCGGCACGGTTCGGATCTGGTCGGCGCACGCATCCTCGATCGACCTGCTGATCTTCGACGGCGACGACCTGGACTGGGTCGTAGAAACCGTTGCGCTCTCGCGGACCGAGGGGGATATCTGGTCGGGGTTCTCACGCGGTCTTCGGCAGGGAACGCACTATGCGATCCAGGTCGACGGACCCGCCGGCCCCGGCAACACCTTCAATCGGTCATCGCTGTTGATCGATCCCTACGCGCGCGGTCTCGTGCACAGCGGCTCAAGCGGTTGGCGGTCCGTCGTCGTCGCTGGCGACTTCGACTGGTGCGGCGCGCGCAAACCCCTTATCCCTCTGGACCGCACGGTCATCTACGAGGGTCACGTCAAGGGGATGACCAAGCGTCATCCCGAGGTGCCCCCCGCCCTGCACGGCACTTACGCGGGACTCGCACACCCAGCGATGATCGAGCATTTCACGACACTCGGTGTCACCAGCATTGAGCTGCTCCCGGTCCATCAGTTCGCGACCGAGCCTCGCCTGCTCGAGCTGGGACTCACGAACTACTGGGGATACAACACTGTGGGCTTCTTCGCCCCGCACGCCGCGTACGCAACAGAAGAGAACCGGCGCCGGGGTCCTGAGGCGGTGCTGCGGGAGTTCAAGGGGATGGTGAAGCTCCTGCACGAAGCAGGCCTCGAGGTGATCCTCGACGTCGTCTACAACCACACCTCCGAAGCCGAAATCGGCGGACCGCGGTCGAGCTTCCGCGGTATCGACAACCGCGGGTACTACCGCCAGCACGCCGACGGCGCGTACATCGACGTCACCGGCTGCGGGAACAGCGTGGATACTGCCACGGATGCCGCTTCCCGCCTCGTCCTCGACTCTCTGCTGTATTGGGCGAACGACGTGCAGGTCGACGGGTTCCGCTTCGACCTCGCCACGACCCTCGGGCGTGACAGCCAACACGCGTTCACGCCCGAGCATCCGTTGCTGCGCGCGATCGTCGACGACCCCGCGCTTGCCGACGTCAAGAAGATCGCCGAACCGTGGGACGTCGGGATGGGCGGATGGCAGACGGGCAGCTTCGGTCCGGGCTGGATGGAGTGGAACGACCGCTACCGGGACCGCGTGCGCAACTTCTGGCTCAGCGATGTCGACTACGGCCGTCGCGCCGCGACCGCGCCCGTGGGAGTCGGCGGGTTCGCGACACGCCTCGCGGGCTCTTCCAACACGTTCAGTGCCGAGCGGGGCCCCCTCGCCAGCGTCAACTTCGTCACAGCCCACGACGGTTTCACGCTCCACGATCTCGTTTCCTACGACGTCAAGCACAACACGGCGAACGGCGAGCACAATCGCGACGGCGCGGACACGAACAGATCGTTCAATCACGGCGCCGAAGGCGAGACGGATGACCCCGTCATCCTCGCCACACGGCGCCGGGCCATGCGCAACCTCATGGGTACGCTCCTGCTCTCCGCGGGAGTCCCAATGATCACCGCAGGTGATGAGTTCGGACGCACGCAGCACGGAAACAACAACGCCTACTGTCACGACGGCTCGCTGACATGGTTGCCGTGGGAGCACGCGCCGTGGCAGGCAGACCTCTTCGCCCACGTGCAGCGGCTCCTGACCCTGCGCGCACAGAATCCCGCCCTACGCCCGAGTCGGTTCGCGCGCGACGACCAGGAGACGCCGTCGGCATCCGTGATGGACTGGTACGACGAGCACGGCGAGATGATGTCGGGCGCGCGGTGGGCTGATCCGACGCATCGTACGTTGCAATACCTCGCGACCTCCACTCCCGAGGTCGAGGAACCCAACCGAACTCTCTTGGTGGTGCACGGCACCGAACGTCCGGCAACTGTGCTGCTGCCGCGCGTCGACGGCGTCTCTCGCTATCGTGCGGTCTGGTCGAGCGAAGACGAGCATCCGTCGACCGAGATCAGCTCGCACGAGCCTGGATCCTCTGTCGAGCTCGGTCCGACCTCGATGCGCCTGTTTGTCGCTGACCCGGCCTGAACCTTATCCGGGGGGCATTGTTGCCGACGGCGCGGCGCGTGTCCACACCTGTTCCCGCCGGCGGTGAGCGGGGTAGGTTCGAAGCGTGGCAACCAGCAGACGCTCTCCCGTTCCTCGGCCGTGGCGAAGCGCCACCGCAATCCCGGTGCGCCCAGCCTCACCACTCGCGCCGGCCACCGATGCCGCGATGGGACGCATCCCGATGGTGCGACCCCGTCCCGATACCCCTGACGAACGCTACAGCCCCAGCGCCTTTCATGGCGAAGCCGTCGCGTTCGGCGTCACAGCATTCCGCGAGGGTCATGATCGCATCGGTGTTCACCTGCGCCTGACCTCACCGTCGGGCGACGAATCGCTCCACCGTCTGGAGCCCGCAGGTGACGGCTTCGACCGCTGGTGGACCGATGTCGTGCTCCTCGAGGAAGGGATCTGGACCTTCCACTTCGAGTCCTTCGCCGACGACTTCGCGACGTGGCACCACGCGGCCCACGTCAAGGTGCTCGCCGGCGTCGATGTCCCCCTCATGCTGGAGATGGGTGCTCTGCTGTGCGAACGCGGCGCTGCTGAACGCGACCGACCTGCAGCCGAGCGCCGCATGCTCACCGAGATAGCAGAGCAGTTCCGTTCGGATGCCGTGAGCGACCCGCTCATCCTCATCGACGATCCGCGTCTGGAGGCGGCGTTCACGGCTCGCCCGCTGCAGTCCCTCGTGACCGTGGGGCGTGACCGCGAACTGCTCGTCGAGCGCGAGCGCGCCGGCGTCGGCGCGTGGTACGAGTTCTTCCCCCGCTCCGAGGGCGCGAAGCTCCGCAAAGACGGCACTGTCAAGAGCGGCACCTTTCGCACTGCAAGCAAGCGCCTCCCCGCGGTCGCGGGCATGGGTTTCGACGTTGTGTATCTGCCTCCGATCCACCCGATCGGACGAACGAATCGCAAGGGTCCGAACAACTCGCTGACGCCCGGACCGGGCGACCCCGGCTCTCCGTGGGCGATCGGCGCAGCAGAGGGCGGGCATGACGCCGTCCACCCCGATCTCGGAACTCTCGCCGACTTCCGCGCGTTCGTGCGAGCAGCTGCCGCCGAAGGACTCGAGGTCGCCCTCGACCTCGCGCTACAGGCATCCCCGGATCACCCGTGGGTGACGAGCCACCCGGAGTGGTTCACGACCCTTCCCGACGGGTCGATCGCGTACGCCGAAAACCCCCCGAAGAAGTACCAGGACATCTATCCGATCAACTTCGACAACGATCCCGAGGGGATCCGCACCGAGGTGCTGCGCATCGTTCGCCACTGGATCGCGCAGGGTGTCCGCATCTTCCGCGTCGACAACCCGCACACCAAGCCGCTCCAGTTCTGGGAATGGCTGATCCACGAGGTGAACGCCGAGCATCCGGACGTCGTCTTCCTCGCCGAGGCCTTCACGCGGCCAGCTCCGCTCCAGGGGCTCGCGATGGCGGGCTTCCAGCAGAGCTACACGTATTTCACCTGGCGCAACACGAAAGAGGAGCTCGAGGAGTTCCTCTCCTCTCTCGCTCATGAGACCGCCGACTTCCTGCGGCCGAACCTGTTCGTGAACACCCCCGACATCCTCACCGAGTACCTGCAGTATGGCGGGCACGCGGCGTACGTCATCCGTGCCGCGATCGCCGCCACCGCTGCGCCGGTCTACGGCGTGTACGCGGGCTACGAGCTGTTCGAGAACGTCGCGCGACCCGGTTCCGAAGAGAACATCGACAACGAGAAATACGAGTACAAGTTCCGGGACTGGGAGGCGATCGACGCGGCAGGCTCGTCCCTCGCACCGTTCCTTACACGGCTCAACGAGATCCGCCGGGAGCACCCGGCACTGCGCCAGCTCCGCAACCTGAAGGTCCACTGGAGCGACGACGACGCGATCCTCGTCTACTCGAAGCACCTGGATGCTGCGCTCTCCCCCACCGGCGAATCCGACACGATCCTGGTGGTGGTGAACGTCGACCCCCACTCGATGCGGGAAACCACCGTCCACCTCGACTCACGCGTGTGGGGGGTGGAGCCTGGACAGCCGTTCGGCGTGACCGACCTCATCACCGGCGCGCAGTGGACCTGGACCGACCACAACTACGTACGGCTCGACGCCTTCCGCGAGCCCGTGCACATCCTGCGGATTGAGGCACAGCAATGACCACAATCGACCCTGCCACGCTCGACGCCGTCGCGCACGGCGGCTATCACGACCCGCACAGCGTTCTCGGCATCCATCCCGTCGGCAAGAACACCTGGGTCGTTCGCACCCGCCGGCCGCTCGCGGCGACGGTCACCGCGGTGTTCAATGGCGGTAAGCGCGTCAGGCTCGAACATCTCACTGCGGGCATTTGGGAAGGCACGGTCACCGGACCGATCGGTTCGTACCGAATCGACGCGTCCTACGACGATGGCCCCGACTATCGCGCTGACGACCCCTACCGGCACTCCCCGACGATCGGCGAACTCGATCTTCACCTGATTCGGGAGGGACGCCACGAACGACTCTGGGACGTCTTGGGTTCTCACGTGCGCACCCACGAAGACAGCCACGGCACAGCTTTCGCCGTCTGGGCGCCGAACGCGCGCGCGGTCCGCGTTGTCGGCGATTTCAACGGCTGGGACGGTGCAGCCCACGCGATGCGCTCGATGGGCGACTCGGGGGTCTGGGAGCTCTTCATCCCGGCTGTGGGCGAGGGAACCGTCTACAAGTACGAGATCCAGGGGCCGGACGGCCAGTGGCGACTGAAGGCTGATCCGCTGGCCCGGCGAGCCGAGGTTCCGCCGGCCACCGGATCGGTCGTCACCGTATCCGCCTACCGCTGGGATGATTCGGATTGGACCGCGCGGCGCTCCAAGAGCCGCCCGGTCACCGAACCCATGTCGATCTACGAGGTGCATCTCGGTTCGTGGCGTCCCGGTCTGTCCTATCGCGATGCAGCCGATCCGCTCATCGAGCACGTCAACGCACTGGGATTCACCCACGTGGAGTTCCTGCCCCTCGCCGAGCATCCGTTCGGCGGCTCCTGGGGCTATCAGGTGACAGGCTACTTCGCACCCACGAGCAGGTTCGGCAGCCCCGACGACCTCAAATACCTCATCGACCGCCTGCACCAGGCAGGTATCGGCGTCATCATGGACTGGGTCCCCGGACACTTCCCCAAAGACGAGTTCGCGCTCGCGAAGTTCGACGGCCGCGCGCTCTACGAGCACCCCGACCCGCGTCGCGGTGAGCACAAGGACTGGGGAACGCTCATCTTCGACTACGGACGCAACGAAGTCCGGAACTTCCTGGTCGCCAACGCGCTCTACTGGTACGACGAGTTCCACGTCGATGGGCTTCGCGTGGATGCCGTCGCCTCGATGCTCTACCTCGACTACTCCCGTAACCCGGGCGAGTGGGAACCGAACATCCACGGCGGGCGAGAGAACCTCGAGGCGATCCGCTTCCTCCAAGAGGTCAACGCGACGTGCTACAAGACGTTCCCCGGCATCAGCATGATGGCCGAGGAGTCGACGAGCTTCCCGGGCGTTACCGCCCCCACAGACCACGCCGGACTCGGCTTCGGTTTCAAGTGGAACATGGGGTGGATGAACGACAGCCTCGACTACATCAAGCGGGACCCGCTCTACCGCTCATACCACCAGGGTGAGCTGAGCTTCTCGTTCGTCTACGCGTTCAGCGAGAACTACGTTCTTCCCATCAGCCACGACGAGGTCGTCCACGGCAAGGGGAGTCTGTTCTCTCGGATGCCCGGTGATCATGCCGCCAAGCTCGCGAACATGCGCGCGTTTCTCGCCTATATGTGGGCGCACCCCGGAAAGCAGCTGCTTTTCATGGGGCAGGAGTTCGGGCAGATGGCGGAGTGGTCCGAGTCGCGCGGCCTCGACTGGTGGACCCTCGACCAGCCGACCCACCGCCAGCTCCAAGACTTCGTCGGCGCCGTCAACGGCACCTACCGCGCGAACCCGCCCCTGTGGAGTCGCGACAACGACGGGTCAGCGTTCTCGCGCATCGGCGCTCCGACGTGGAACCCGAACGTGCTCGCCTTCACCCGACGGGATTGGGACGGCAACATCGTCGCCGCCGTGTGCAACTTCTCGGGATCGACGCTCTCGAACTACGCGCTCGATCTTCCCCACAGTGGAGTCTGGCGCGAGATCCTCAACACCGATGCCCACGAATACGGGGGTGCCGGCGTCGGCAATCTCGGGATGGTTGTTGCCGCGGAGGACGGCAGAGCGTCAATGGTGCTGCCCGCAACGAGCGTCATCTGGTTGCGCTACGACCCGCAGGCGCGCGTCCCCTCGACGATCCGCGACTGATGAGGCGAGAGCCGCCGCACTGCGCTGCTCGAAGAACCGCTCCTAGAAGAGCAGCGAGGCGAGGCGACTGCGCGCCCGGATGACGCGCGGGTCGTCGTCGCCCACAATGCCGAACAACTCGAGCAGACGTTCCCGCACGGGTGCGCGCACATCGTCAGGCAGTGCCGCGAAAAGGTCCAGCAGTCGATCGAAGGCGTCCTCAACGTGGCCACCCGCAACATCGAGGTCGGCGACCAGCAGCTGGGCGTCGACGTCGGTGGGTGCAGAGGCTGCCGCAGCACGCGCAGCCTGGAGGTCGGCATCCTGGACCCGTGAGAGCAGTTGCACCTGCGCAAGGCCCGCACGCGCATCCGTGTCGCGTGGGTTCTCGGCGAGAGCACGCTCGTACGCAGAGATCGCCGCCGCATAGTCGCCAGACTCGATCGCGGCGAACGCCTCGGCGTGAAGTGGCGGGAGCGCCGGTTCGACAGCAGCACCATCATCGTCGGCAGAATCTTGCTCGCCTAACCCGACAGAGCCGCTGACGCCGTTCTGCGCGGCAAGCTGCAGCAGCTGAGCGAACACGTCACGCACCTGCTGCTCGGGAACTGCGCCCGTAAACAGGGGCACTGCCTGACCGCCGACCAGGGCGACGACCATCGGAATCGACTGGGCACGGAACGCCTGAGCAAGCTGGGGGTTGGCATCGACGTCGACCTTCGCCAGAACCACCCGACCGGCGTACTCGATGACAACGCGCTCGAGAACAGGACTCAGCTGCTTGCAGGGCCCACACCACTCGGCCCAGAGGTCGACAACGACGGGCACGGTCTTGGAGAGCTCCAGAACCTCCGGGAACATCGCGTCGGTGACGTTGATCACCAGCCGTGCTGTGTTTCCGCCCGCCGGACCGCCAGCAGCCGGCTCGCTCGGCGACGGGGCTGCCGGACGATTGCGCAGAGCTGACAGGTCGACGGCGCCCCGGAGAGGAACGTTGGAGCCGGGAAGTGTCACAGCACAGAGCCTTTCAGAATCGAACTCGAGTAGCCCAGAAGACGGATCGGTTCGCTCGACCCCTTCTCCGGCACGTAGAAGAAGAGCTGGTCGCTGAAGGTCGTCGAGAATCCGGATGCCGACTGGTCGGCGCCCGCGAGTGTCTTCACCGTCGCGTTGTTGTCCAACTTGATGACCGCGTCCGCGTTGGTCGGCTTGACGGTATCGGTCTCGGCGATGCTGACCGCGACGATCGCGCCGCTCTCCAGCGTGGCGATCGCGAACGGAGCGAACTCACCGGCGGCAGCGCTGAAAGTCAGGCTGCCAGTCTCAGCTCCGGTCTGGTTGAAGGCGTCGAGACGTTCCTTCCGATCGGCGACGACGCCGGCACGGAACAGGTCGCTCTGCTCGTCGAACATGCCCGCGAACGCCGACTCGTCGCCCTTATCGAGCACGTCAGCGTATGCGGCTGCAAGCTCATCGGGTGGAAGCAGCAGGAACGGTGAATCCGGGGCAAGCTGACTCGCGCCGATGTACGACGGCGCAAGCTCGGGCATCAGTGTGTTGCCCCCGAGGTTGCCGATATAGCTCAGCTTGTAGGGCGTCCACGGATCAGCCTGCGTCAGAACCATGATGCTCGAGGTGTTGGCCTCGTCATCCGTGACGACAGCCAGGAACGACCGGGGCCAGCCGTTGAAGGCCTGCGGCAGGACGACCTCGACAGGCTTGCCAGGAACCGCGGTCGGCATCGCATAGTCGGCGATGGCTGACCGCAGGGTGTAGTTCGTCTTGCGCTCAGCCAAGAGCGCGCCGTCGAGCCGGGTCGCGGCGAGGTCGGCATCCTTCGCCTCATCAGCCTGAGCGATAGTCTGAGCCGCCTGCTCGACGATCCGCTCTGCCTGCTGCTTGGTAACCGCTGGGGCCTGCTGACCCTCCGGCACGATGACCGACGCGGTCGGACTCGGCGTCTCGGACGGCACCAGCTGCGGCCACGCATCCGACGTGCAGCCAGAGAGCAGACCAACTGTTACCGCCACAACCGGGAGCGCCAGGAAGGATGTGCGGCCACGGCCCAGCGCGCGCCGCGGCTTACCGGAACTGATCACGCCCTTGTCGGCCTCGGCGACAGACAGATCGATCGGCTCGGTGACCGGAAGCGGCAGACCTTTGCGGCGCGGGCCACGTGAACGGCGCACATGACGGATGCCGAGCACATACAGCACGACACCGACGGCCATCAGGATGCCGCCACCGACGATAAGGGGTCCGGCCCACGGCGTGGAGTTCTCGATCGGCCAGGTGACGCTCACTGTCGTCGGGGCAGGTTCCGTTCCGTCCGAGGCAATGATGACGCTCATGTCAGCGGGAAGCTGCAGTGGCGCGATGACGAGGTCGTCCTGCTGGTACTCATCCAGCCAGAGGTCAGAGCCCGCCGGGTTCCGCCCGGGAATCGCTTCCTCGGCTGTTCCCTGCTCGGCCGCGGCATCCCCCGTCGCCGCCCCATCGCCGGCCGGCGCGTCGGTTGCCGGCGTGGCGGTGGGGGCGACAGTCGGCTCGGGCTCAGGCGTCGGCTCGACCTCCTCGGTGACGAGCGCACCATCCTCGGTCTGCACGACCTGGTTGTAGGTGGCGTCTGCAAGCCACGCCTGCACGTCAGCCGTTCGACCGTAGGCGGCGAACACCGAACCATCGCCGAGGACTCGTAGCGTCTGGGAACCGGGATTTGCGGTCAGTACCGCACCGTCGATGACCAGATACGGTTCGTCTTGAGTGATCGAAATATCGGCTGTCGTGGAGCGTGGGCCCTGGAAGATCGTCCGCTGGGCGATTCCCGCCCCGATCATCACGGTCGCCAGAACCAGCGCGACCACAGCCCATACGAAACGCACGAAATACCTTCCTCGGCGCGCGGACGTCGTCGCACACCGGAAAACTCGACATTTCAGACTAGCGAACATGTGCTGAAAGTCCCCAGGGAAGGGGCGCATCACCCTCCCGGGCCCGGCTATGCGTATCCTGATCGCCAGGCGGATTACGCCAGAGAGAACGAGGTGCCGTGAAGCTGCAGAACCCCTTCCGCGTCGCATTCGTCGCGACCCTCGGCGTGGGCCTCGGACTCCTGCTCATCGCCAGTGTGCAGACGCTGTCGACGATCCTGCTCTACGTCGGCACCGCGCTGTTTCTCGCGCTCGGCCTCGAACCGATGGTTTCGTGGCTCATCCGCCGCCGCGTGCCCCGGTGGGCTGCAGTTCTCATCACCATCGTCGTCGTGCTCGGCATCTTCGCCGGCGTCATCCTGATGGTGCTCCCGATCATCGTGGAACAGATCACGCAGTTCGTCGTCGAGGTCACCCGCATCTTGCAGAACCCGTCGTGGCCGGACGAGCTACAGGCCTGGCTCGAGTCGGTCTTCCCGATGCTCGCATGGGACGACATCTTCGCCTACATCTTGCAGTGGCTCGAGGGCCTGGACTTCGCGTCGATCGGCGGGTCGATCGGTGGCAACATCCTTGCGATCGGCGCGACGATCGCGAGCGGACTGTTCGGTGCCTTCATCGTGCTGATCCTGACGATCTACTTCACGGCATCGATCCCCTCGCTCAAGAAGGCGGTGTACCAGCTCGTTGCGGCATCCAAACGGCAACGGTTCGTCGATCTCGCCGAACAGATCACCAACTCGGTCGGCTACTACGTCATCGGCCAGGTCAGTCTTGGTGTCATCAACGGCATCCTGAGCTGGATCTTTCTCAGCATCATCGAGGCACCCTTCCCGGCGGTGCTCGCCGTTGTGGCCCTGCTGTTCTCGCTCATCCCGCTCGTCGGTACGCTCACCGGCTCGACGATCATCGTGCTGACGTGCCTGATCCCAGGCCTTGGCTCGCCAACGATTGCGCTCATCGCCGCGATCTACTACCTCATCTACATGCAGCTCGAGGCCTACGTCATCTCGCCCCGCATCATGAGTCGCGCCGTCGCGATTCCCGGTGCAGTCGTTGTTGTCGCAGCCCTCGCCGGCGGATCCCTTCTCGGGCTCCTCGGCGCCCTGATCGCCATCCCGGCGGCGGCAAGCGTCCTGATCATCTACCGGCAGGTCGTCATCCCCCGGCAGAACGAGCGCTGAGTCTCAGGCAGGATCGCCGAGCTCGCCATCCCACTCCGTCAGCAATGGGAGGGCATCGGGGTTGATCGCGGCGACGATCTCGGTCAGGACCGTTCTCGTCTGGTTCTCGCCCACCCACAGGTGACGACCCCCCTCGACCGGAATGAGCGTGGCATGCGGGATGACCGAAAAGCGTTGCGCCGCCTCCTCTGGCTGGAGGAAGTCATCGAATTCCGGAACGAGCACGATGATCGGCCGGGGGTCTTCGGCCCACCCCGCGAGTTCGTCGTCGGTGGTTCGATGCAGCGGCGGCGACAGCAGCACGATTCCTTCGACGTCATGATCGGCGGCATATTTCAGCGCCAGCTCCGTCCCGAAAGACCAGCCGACAATCCACGGACGAGGCAACCCTCGCTCCGCGACAAACGACATCGCCGCGGCGACATCCCACCGCTCCGAGTCGCCGCCGTCGAAAGAGCCATCGCTGGTCCCGCGCGGCGAGGTCGTCCCCCGGGTGTTGAATCGAAGCACCGCAAGGTCGGCGAGGGCGGGCAGTCGTGCCGCAGCCTTGCGGAAGATGTGCGAGTCCATGAACCCGCCCGCCGTCGGCAGCGGATGCAGGGTGACGAGCGTTGCGTGCGGTGCGCGCTCAGCGGGCAGGGCGAGTTCACCGACCAGCCGCAAACCGTCCTGCGTGTGAAGCTCGATCTCTTCCCGGCGAGCGGGAAGCAGCATCGGTCCGCGAATCTCCATGTCAGCTGATCCTCCAGCAATGTGAGTGCCAATGTCGGCGAGCCGCGAGATCTGCGGCGTCGCCGAGAACGCCATCTGCGCGCCACGCAACGATGTGGGCGGCACCCGGCTCGATAGGGCGGACGCACCCGGGGCACGCATACGACTTCGTGGCCTGCGCCGCCGCGACCGGCTGCACAATCCATTCCACGCCGCGGCGTACTTCGGTTCGCTTCCAGCCCGCGATCAGGCGGTCGAGCCCGTCATCGCCGGCAGGCTCGGGGCGGCGACGATGAGATCGTGGCATTTTCGCCGGTCACCACCAGTGATTGTTGACCCAGAAGTTGTAAGCGCCGGCCCAGCTGCCGTAGCGCCCCACGGCGTAGCCGTTTGCCCACCGGAGGTTATCGACCGGGTTGTAGCCACTACCGGGAACCTTGCTGCACGGCAGCGCCTGAACGAGACCACAGGCCCCCGAGCTACGGTTCGTCGCGTTGGGGTTCCAACCACTCTCTCGCGAGACGACGTAGTCGACGTATCCCCAGTCGCTCTCGGCGATCCCCGCCGCCGACATCCACTCCGCGGGTGAGCCACCACCCGAGTAGAACAACGGCGCTGCTGCGCCGCCGCTGGATGCGACAACCGGGGTCGGAGTCGGCTTGGGCTTGACGTACACCTCATAGCCGCCGCGATCCGGATCGAAAGCGGCAGCCTCGGCATCCGTGTCCACGACGATCGACTGCGCGTCGACGATTGAACTCGCATAGAGCGAGACCGCCTCGGGCGTGTCATCCTCGGCAGTCGCAAAAGCCATCCCACTGGGGCCAGCGTTCGCCGCGACGAATCCGAGCGCCGCGAAGGCTGCGAACACGGCTAGCACCCCACGCCGCTTCGACCAGTGGCCAACGGGGGCTGCAGCTGCGCGCGGCACGCTGGAAGCCCGCTGGGCGAGTTCAGCGCTCGCGCGTGCGGTTACCTCGGCGCCACGGCTCTCATCGGTCACAATGACCCGATTCTATCGAGGCCCAGCCGCGCATGCTCCCGGAGCGACGCGCGAGTTCACTCGACAGCGAGCATGATCTCGACGACAGCATCCAGGACGGCATCGACCTGGACCTCGCGGTATCCACCGCGCTGCATACGGAATGCGACTCCTCGAACCTGGTCGATCGTCGCTCCGCTTCCTGTCTCGAGATATCGCGCAAGCTTGTTCATGACAAAGTCGACCTCGTCGATCCGATACCCATAGCGCAGGGCCCCCGTTCGCTGAAAGCGACGACGAGACGGCCGTTGCAGCCGGTCGAGCACCGTCTGCGCGTCGCGCCGCGTCCGGGCGATCCAGACATCAGTCCCGACTCGAGCAATGGCCGCGTCCCGCTCCCGCCGAGCGAAGGCGTCCTCGATTCGGGTGAGCGCCGCATCGACGCTCGTGATCTCGTAGCCGCGACGCGCGAGCGGGAAAGCAGCAGCACGGATCTGGCCCGAGGTCATCGACGGGTGGCCCGGAGCCTCGAAGGCATCCCGTGCGTGTGAGAGGAAGCTGTCGACCGCGGCGCGCTCGTAGCCCTTCACGCGTCCGCGTGTGACGGGGAACAGCGCGCGGGCCGGCTCGGGAACGGCGGGTGTTGCCGATTCAGGAGAAGAAGTCATCGTCATTCGGATACCAGCCTCACGCCGCTAGACCACATCATGCTGCCACCAACGGCGCGAACAGGTAGTACAGCGCCAGCGCCGCTGTTGCCGACGGGAGAATCGAATCGAGCCGGTCGAGGACGCCGCCGTGTCCGGGCAGCCACGAACTCATGTCTTTGATACCGAGATCGCGCTTGACCATCGACTCGCCAAGGTCGCCGGTCGTGGCGGTGGCGAGAATCACCGCACCCAGGATGGCACCGGCCCACCAGGGCACACCCAGCAAGAAGATCCCGAGCAGGATGCCTGCAGCAACAGCACCGACGACGGCTCCGGCGAAGCCTTCCCAGGTCTTGTTCGGACTGATCCGCGGCGCCATCGGATGTTTTCCGAAGGTGAGCCCGGCGGCGTACGCAGCGGTGTCGGCCACGACGGCGACCGCAATGAAGGCGAGGATCCACCACTCGCCGCCGTCCTGGCGTAGCAGCACCATCGCCATACTCGCAAGGAACGGGACGTAGAAGACCACGAACGTGCTCGCGAGCACATCACTGGTGACCGCCGTATATGGACGGCCGTCGGCAGCTGACATCTGAGCGATCAGGCGCCAGACGACAACGAACGCCAGGGCAGCGAACAGCGCTACCCAATGCAGCCACAGCTCGAGGAACGCGCCAGAGAGGAGCACGACGACTGCTGCCGCGATCTGGGGAGCCAGATCGATGCGACGGTCAGAACTTGCCAGCGCACGCGAGAACTCGACAACGCCGAGAACGACGACTCCCAGAGCCAAAAAGACGAAGGCCCACTTGATGAAGATCAGCGACAGAAGCGCGACGGCCCCGATCCCCACACCGATGAGGATCGCAAGAATCAGGTCCCTGCCGGTGCGCTTCTTGATGCGCTCGTTGGCCTCTTCGAACTCTGCACGTGCGTGTGCCACATGCTGCTCGAACTCGGTTCGCGCGGTGCGCATCGGCGTCTGGAAGCCAGGGCCGGCATCATCGGCCGCATCTCCGGCAGAATCGCCAGGGACGCGCGCATCGGAACGGTCATCGGTCATGTCGACCGTTACACCTCGAGAAGCTCAGCTTCTTTGCGCTTGAGCGCCTCGTCGATCTGGTCGACGTGGGCGCGCGTGAGCGCATCGAGCTCTTTCTCGGCGCGACCAAGCTCGTCTTCCCCGATGTCGCTCTTGAGCGCGTCGAGGTCGTCCTTGGCCTTACGACGGATGCCGCGCACGTGCACCTTGGCGTCCTCAGCCTTCGCGCGCACGAGCTTCACGAACTCCTTGCGCCGCTCTTCGGTCAGCTCCGGCATCGTGACGCGCACGATCGTGCCATCGTTCGTGGGGTTCGCGCCGAGGTTGGGGGCATCCCGAATCGCCTGCTCGATCGCCTTGAGCGCCGACTTGTCGTAGGGATTGATGACCAGCGTGCGCGCCTCCGGATTGTTCAGCGACGCAAGCTGGGCGAGGGGGGTCGGCGAACCGTAGTAGTCGACCATGATCCGCTGGAACAGCTGCGGGTTGGCGCGTCCCGTGCGAACGGTCGCGAAGTCATCCTTCGCGGCCTCCACTGCACGATCCATCCGGGTTCCGGCATCGGTCAAGACATCCGCGATCACGGCGACTCCTTACTGCGTGTGACCTGCACAGTCTAGTCGGCAGGCTTTCAGCCGACCGTGACGACCGTGCCGATGGATTCGCCGAGAAGAGCACGTGTGACGTTCCCCTCGGGCTCCATGCCGAAAACGCGCATGTCCATGCCGTTGTCCATGCACAGGCTGAAGGCTGTCGAGTCCACAACCTTCAAACCGCGCTGCAGCGCGTCCAGGTACGTGATCCGATCGATGCGGGTCGCGGTCGGATCCTTCCGCGGATCTGCGGTGTAGACGCCGTCCACGCCGTTCTTTGCGACGAGAACCTCGCTCGCACCGATCTCGAGCGCACGCTGGGCCGCAACGGTGTCGGTCGAGAAGTAGGGAAGGCCTGCGCCTGCCCCGAAGATCACAACGCGCCCCTTCTCCATGTGGCGTTCAGCGCGGCGCGGAATGTATGGCTCGGCGACCTGGGTCATCGAGATCGCCGACTGAACGCGGGTTGCCGCGCCCGCCTGCTCGAGGAAGTCCTGAAGCGCCAGCGCGTTCATGACGGTGCCGAGCATCCCCATGTAGTCCGCCCGACCACGGTCCATTCCCCGCTGGCTGAGCTCGGCGCCGCGGAAGAAGTTACCGCCACCGACGACGACGGCAATCTCCACCTCGTCGACCGCCGCAGCGATCTCGCGTGCAATCTGGCTGACGACATCGGGATTGACTCCGAGCTGCCCTCCCCCGAATGCTTCCCCGGAAAGCTTGAGCAGGACACGCCGGCGCCCCGTCGATTCATCCGCCACGTACATCTCCTCTTGTCGACTACAACCTACCGAAGCACATCAGAAAGGGCCCGCACTGGATGGTGCGGACCCTTTCGACATGATGCTTACGCGCCGACCTTGAACCGGGCGAAGTCTGTGAGCGTGAGGCCCGCGTCCTTCGCCACCTGGGCGACCGAGAGCTTGTTGTCTCGGGCGTAGTCCTGGTCGAGCAGAGCGACCTGCTTGAAGTAGGCGTTCACACGGCCCTCGACGATCTTCGGGAGTGCCGCCTCGGGCTTGCCCTCGTTGCGCGAGATCTCGGTGACGATCTCTCGCTCCTTCTCGACGTCGGCTTCCGGAACGTCATCGCGCGAGAGGTACGACGGGTTGGCGAAAGAGATGTGCTGCGCCAGCGCGCGAGCGGTCTCCGCGTCGTCACCCGTGTAGGCCAGCACGACGCCCACCTGCGGCGGGAGGTCCTTGTTGGTTTTGTGCAGGTAGATCTCGAACTTCTCGCCCTCGATCGTTCGCACCTGGCGAAGTTCGACCTTCTCGCCGATGATCGCTGCCTCGTCCGAGATCAGCTGCTCGACGGTTCCCGCGCCGGCGGAAGCGGCCAGGGCCTCCTCGACCGAGTTCGCACCGATCGTGGCAGCAGCGTCCACGACCTTGTCTGCCAGAGCGACGAAGCGGTCGTTCTTCGCGACAAAATCGGTCTCGCACGCGAGCTCGATGAGCGTAACCTTGCCGCTCAACTCGCGGGCCGCGATGAGGCCCTCGCTCGTGGAGCGGTCGGCACGCTTGGCGTTGCCCTTCGCGCCCTTCAGGCGCAGGATCTCGACGGCCTTCTCGACGTCGCCGTCAGCCTCTTCGAGTGCCTTCTTGGTGTCGACCATTCCCGTGCCCAGCTGCTCGCGCAGCGCCTTGATGTCGGCGATCGTGAAGTTTGCCATGGGTGGTGGCTCCTTGTTCGTGGTGAGTTCTCGTGGATGCTCCGGTGGCGCAGTGGCGCCACCGGAGCGATGTCGATCGGCTTACTTGGCCTCGGCGTCAGCGGCGGCGTCCGCGTCACCGGCGACGGCCTCGTGCGCGGCCGCGCCGGCAGCGTCGGCCTCGGACTCGGTGGCGATGGTCTCGACCTCGGCGACGTCGGTGACAACCGGCGCGCCCTGCTCGAGAAGCTCGCGCTCCCACTCGGCGAGCGGCTCAGCAGCCTCAGCCTCGCCTGCCGGCTGGTGGCGCTGGATGAGACCGTCAGCGGCGGCATCCGCGATGATGCGGGTGAGCAGGCCCACAGAGCGGATCGCGTCGTCGTTGCCAGGAATCGGGTACTGGAACTCGTCGGGATCGGCGTTGGTGTCGAGGATGCCGATCACGGGGATGCCGAGCTTCTTGGCCTCGTCGATCGCGAGGTGCTCACGCTTGGCGTCGACGACCCAGATCGCCGAGGGGGTCTTCTGCAGGTTGCGAATACCGCCGAGCGACTTGTGAAGCTTGTCGAGCTCGCGCTTCTTGATGAGCAGTTCCTTCTTGGTGAATCCGCTCGCTGCCGGGTCGTCGTAGTTGAGCTCCTCGAGCTCCTTCATGCGCTGAAGCCGCTTGGAGACGGTGACGAAGTTGGTGAGGAGGCCACCGAGCCACCGCTGGTTCACGTAGGGCTGACCCACGCGGGTCGCCTGCTCGGCGATGACCTCTTGCGCCTGCTTCTTGGTGCCGACGAAGAGGATCGTGCCACCGTGGGCGACGGTCTCCTTCACGAACTCGTACGCCTTGTCGATGTAGGTCAGCGACTGCTGCAGGTCGATGATGTGGATGCCGCTGCGCTCTGTGAGGATGAAGCGCTTGACTTTCGGGTTCCACCGGCGGGTCTGGTGTCCGAAGTGCACGCCGCTGTCGAGCAGCTGGCGAATCGTAACGACGGCCATGGCCGTACTCCTTTGCTGACGCGGATCCGCGTCTCTTACGGTTGATCTCGTCGGTCGGCGACCGACGATCCTGGTGCCCGACACGCTTCCGCTGTGCTCTGGTGAGCTCAGACCGATGGAAGTCGTGCCACCTGACAGATAGCCAGGCTGTAGGCACGCGAAGTCACCCCGAGATCGGGATGCCCTCCCAGTGTACCAGCGAGAGCATCCGCGAGATACGCGATGCGTTGACGCGAGAAGTGCACTACCTCGACTCGCGGTCTCCTCCCCAGCCCTACTCCCGCCGGTGCCTGTCCCCCGGCGCGGCACCGGCAGCCCGAGGCCATCAGCGCAGCGTGAATGCTGACTGACATGTCCCCCTCTCGACTCGTTCTGCCCACCGTCCTCGCGCTTACTCTTACGGTCGCACTGGGAGCATCCGTCCCTGCGTCGGCTGCGCCAGCGATCGCAGCGGACACACACACGATGCGATCGCCGGACCCAGCGCTGGTGGCGGATGACTGGGTTTGGCCGGTGTCGGGGTTTCGCATCCTCACCGCATACGTCGCACCGGCGCATCGCTACGGGCCAGGTCACCGTGGTGTCGATCTGGCGCTGTTCGGCGTCCGAACCGTCCGTTCGCCGGCGCCAGGCGTCGTGCAGTTCTCCGGTCGCGTGGTCGATCGGGATGTGATCACGATCGACCACGGAAACGGGCTCGTGACGACGCTGGAGCCCGTGACCTCATCCCTGTCGACAGGTGACCGCGTCGCGCGAGGCGAAGATGTCGGTGTCGTGAGCGAGGGCGGCCACACCCCCGTCGGAGCAGTGCACTTCGGCGTGCGCTGGAATGGCGAGTACATCAACCCAATCGTGCTGTTGGGCGGCGTGCCCCGCGCTGTACTGCTCCCGTGCTGTGGCTAGCCAAAAGAAACCAGATCAGCCGTGGGCGACGGGATCAACCAAAGACGTTTCTGCCGCCGTTGTCTTGAATCGTGCCGTACCCGCTTGCGCTGAAGGTGTTGTCGTTTCCGTTGACCGTGATGTCGCCGATGGCACCGTCAGCGTCGATGCGCATGCGGTCACCAGCGATCTGCATAGATCCGATCCCGCCACTGACGAAGCTGTTGTCGTTTCCCTCGATACGCACATCACCCATGTCGCCGATCGCGACATCATTATTGCTCCCCTGGAGCAACACGGTGTCCGCTGATCCGTCCATCTGCACGACGATCCGGTTGCCGGCGATCGTCACGTCGGCGCAGTCGCCCGTCAGCGAGAACACGACATCGTTGCCTGCCAGGACGGCTTTCCCGTTCACGCAGAGCGCATCTGGTGCGGATGTCGGAGAGACCGTGGTTGTAGGTGCCGGAGTCGGTGCCTGCGTTTCCCAGGAGGGCGAGGGAACCGGAGTCACGGCTCCCCGTGTCGGAACGACGGTGACACGAGGTCCCGGGAGCGCGATGCATCCGGCGAGCGCGAAAGCCGAGGCGACGGCCAGGGCGACACCGAGCGTGCGGCGCGGAGCATGCATGCGATTACCCTACGCGGGAAGCGCAGATCGTCAGAGACGCAGGGGTGGTGCCGCGTCCGTCTACGCCCGCGGGTGCGCGAGACGGTAGCTCGCCGTCAGCCGCTCGCTGGAGACATGAGTGTAAATCTGCGTCGTACCCAGGCTCGCGTGGCCGAGCATCTCCTGCACCGACCGCAGGTCGGCACCACCATCGAGGAGGTGGGTGGCGCCGGAGTGTCGCAGAGCGTGCGGGCCCACACTCCCCCCGGTGAGCGCGCCGACGCGTCGAGCGACGACGTCGTAGACGGTACGCGAGCCGATGCGCGCGCCACGAACGCCGAGAAAGAGTGCACTGCGGGCGGTATCGGTCACGGCAAGCGCCGGCCGACCTCGCACAAGGTAGGCATCCAGTGCGCGCGCAGCGGCACCCCCGTAGGGCACGACCCGCTCTTTCGCCCCCTTGCCCCAGACGCGCGCGGTCCGGCGCCCGTTGTCGAGATCTGTCAGGTCTAGGGCACACAGCTCCGAGACGCGCAGCGCTGCCCCGTAGAGCAGCTCGAGCATGGCGTGATCACGCAGATCAACCGCGTCGCCCCCCGTTCCTGCTAACTGCCCGAGCTCATCGAGCAACTGGGCAAGGCCGTCGGCAGAGGCAACCTTCGGCAGCGTTCGCCCGCGCTTGGGCGCGACGAGGCGCACCGCAGGGTCCGTGTCGATGAGGTTCGCATCCAGTGCCCACGCAAAGAAGGTGCGCACCGCAGCAGCACGCCGCGCGAGGGTGGACCGAGCGTCGCCGCGCTCGCTCGCGCGCCACATCCAGTTCCGCAGCATCTCGAGATCGACATCCTGTACCCGGGTGGGACCCACAGCATCGGCCAGGTCGGTCAGATCCGACCGGTACGCGCGCACCGTTGCAGGAGACAGCCGGCGCACATCGGCGACGTAGCGCAGGTAGCGCTCTGCAGCCTCGGAGATGTCCATGCAGACAGGATGCCTCAGCCGACCAAGCGGCGACGGCGCCCAACCCGGTGTGGCGCGAGGTGCCGCAGTCTCCAGCTCACGAAGGCGGGGTATCCGCGGCCTCGCCCCGGAGCGTGTACGCAGCCCCATCCCGGCTCCTGTCAACAAGGCCTGAATCAACGAGGTAGCGCCGTAAGAGTGCGGTGTCATCGACGAGCACGCGCAACCGGCCGGTGAGAACAGGTTCCGAGACCGTCTCACCGTGCTCGAGAACGCGCCCGACAACCCATCGCAACAGATCATCACGCTCGCGTAGCGACGCCGGGTAGTGCGTGATGCGCCCGTCGACGAGGAACCTTCCGATATCCGTTGCCTTTCGGGGCGACGCCTCGGCAAGGATGTCGCCGAACACCGTCGGTTCAAGCTCCAGCCCGCCCTCTTCCACGCGAACTGCGCCCGACGCGGTCAGCACCCGGACGATGTGCTCGCGCCGCGACGGTGACTTCGCATCAAGATAGCCAGCAGCGTCTCCGCCCATGAGCAACAAGCCGAAGGCGACGCGAACGTCGGGGTTCGCTAGCGCGGCGATCACCGGACGCCACCGGTTGCCTGTCTGCTGTGTCATCGCTGCCTGACCTCCTCACCCCGAGCCTCTCACGCCAGCCGCCAGCCGCCCGCGTCTGCCGTCACCACTCCGTCCAGGTGCAGGATTCCGAGGTGGGATTGAACCTCTCCAGTGCTGAGGCCGCTGCGCCGCGCGATCTCCTGCGTGGTGCGCGCCACTCGTGTGCTGAGGGCGTCACGGACACGGGTGGCGTCGGTGGTGCGAGGTTCGGCGTCACGACCGCTCAGGCCCATGAGTTCCCCCCAGCCGATCAACTCGCGAACGTCGGCAGCGGTGGTGACGCAGGTCGCTTCGAGTTCGCGCAGGAGCCGGTGGCAACCCGCCGACGCTGCGCTGGTAACCGGCCCCGGCACTGCTCCGATCGCGCGGCCCAGGGCGCTCGCGTGATGCGCGGTGTTAAGCGATCCGCTGCGCCACCCGGCTTCGACCACGACTGTCGCCGCCGACAGGGCTGCTATGAGCCGGTTCCTCTGCAGGAATCTCCACTTCGTGGGAGCGAAGCCCGGCGCGACCTCGCTCACGACCGCACCTGTCGCGGCGATGCGCTCGACAAGCTCGGTGTGGGCCTGCGGATACGCCCTTTCCAGCCCGCCCGCCATGAGCGCGATCGTGCAGCCGCCACCGGCGAGGGTCGCCCGGTGAGCGGCGGCGTCGATACCGAAGGCCGCACCCGACACGATGGGGATTCCGGAAGCGGTAAGTTCAGCGGCGAACTCCCCCGCGACATGTTCCCCGTACGATGTGGCCGCACGCGCTCCGACGATGGCCACCCCCGTGCGGGCCGCGGAGATCGACCGCGGGTCGCCGCGCACCCATAGTGCCAGGGGTGCGTGCGCTCCCAGGTCGTCGACAGCATCGGGCCACTCCTCGTCGGCAGGGGTCACGAGCCGCAGTCGAGCGGCACGGGCAGTACGCAGGAGGCCAGCCACCGTACCCGGCCGCATCCTCGGTTCCCACCGCTGCAGTGCCGCACGGGCCTCGCTCTGGTCCAGGATGCTGTCGCCGATGTCCCCGCGCCGCACCCGTGCGAGCGCCTCGAAAGCCCCGAGCGATTCCGTCAGGATCCCCGCTGCCGCGTCACCCGGCTCGGTCAGGCTGTTCCAGACCACGCGGGCATACCGATCGAGAATGCCGTCGTCGGAGAGTGGGCCCGTCACGAGAGGGCCGAGCTCGTCTCGAGCGCGCTGCGGATCAATCACGAGACTGTTCCTCGCTTCAGGAACAGTGCGCGCCCGATGTGGTCGGGGGTCGGCATCCGTTCCCCCTCGAGATCGGCGAGCGTCCACGCCACCCGCAGAACCCTGTCATAGCCGCGCAGCGTCAGAGTGCCCCGCGCCAGGGCGCCATCGAGCGGGGCACGAACCGCGGGCGGGAGCGCCCCAGCGCCGGAGCGTAGCCACGTGCCCGGTACATCGGCGTTTCGCCGCCACGGGGTATTCGACAGGCGTCGCGCGGCCCGATCACGGGCTTCGACCACGAGCGCCCGGGCATGGGCAGAGTCCAGGGCTCCCCGCGCCTCGGGAACACGGCCCACCCGCAGCAGGGTCAGCTCGATGTCGACGCGATCGAGAAGCGGGCCCGACAGTCGGTTCTGGTAGCGCCTGATCGCCTGCGACGGGCATTCACAGACGGCATCTCGAAGCCCCCGGTTTCCGCACGGACACGGGTTGGTGGCCAGCACAAGCTGAAACCGCGCGGGGAAGGATGCCGTGTATCCGGCTCGATGGACGGTGATGCGCCCGGACTCGAGGGGTTGACGCAGCGCATCGAGCACCGTCGTGGCGAACTCTGCAGCCTCGTCCAGGAACAACACACCCTCGCTTGCGCGCGCGATTGCGCCGGGGCGCGGCGCACGAGATCCACCGCCGACGAGAGCTGCAGCACTCGCGCTGTGGTGCGGCGCCTCAAACGGTGGGACCCGCGAAAGATGAGTGACAGCGCTCCCCGAGAGCGAACGGATGGATGCCGCAGCCAACGCGGCCTCGTCATCCAACGGCGGCAGAATCCCGGGAAGTCGCCGCGCGAGCATCGTCTTTCCGGCGCCCGGCGGACCCGTCATGAGCAGATGGTGGCCACCAGCGGCCGCGACAAGGAGCGCGGCGACAGCGTCATTTTGTCCAACCACGTCAGCGAGGTCCAGAGTCTCCTCCGGTACACCAAGGTCACTGGGGAGATCCACCGGATCGGCCTCGGGCAGCCGCGCCTCGATCCCATGTCGGGAGAGAACGTCACTGAGACTCGTCGCACCGACCACGGTGATTCCGGGTACGAGCGCTGCCTCGTCCTCGCTGGCGCGTGGCACGACGACGGTCTCGAGTCCCGCCCGAGCTGCGGCCAGCACGGCGGGAAGGATGCCGGGCACGGGGCGCAATCTGCCGTCGAGGCCGAGTTCACCGATATGCGCAGTACGCATGAGCGCATCAGCAGACAGCGGCAGTTGTGTAGCCAGGGCAGCGACAGCGATCGCGAGATCGAACCCGGAGCCGTGTTTCGGCAGGTTCGCTGGTGAGAGATTGACGGTCAATCGACGACTCGGAAGCGGAACGTCGCTATTGGCGCAGGCGTTGCGTACGCGTTGAGAGGACTCCCCGAGCGCACGGTCGGCAAGTCCGATGATGCGAAAGTCGGGAAGCTGATCGGAGAGATCGGCTTCGACTTCGACGGCGACGCCCTCGATTCCCACGAGCGAGATCGCCCAGGTGCGAGCGAGACTCATGCGAGGTCTCGCAAGTGCTCGATCTGCAGCGGCGTCGCGGGGTCACCGGTGATCGCAAGCCCGTCCACGCGTACGTGGCGGCTGCCGGCTAGATCACGGTGGGCGGTGCGCCACTCTCGCGCCAGCTGGTGCAGGCGGTGGAGCTTTCGTGCGTCGATCGCCTCGAACGGATGCCCGAAGGCGGCGGATCGTCGCGTCTTGACCTCGACGATCGCGACAGTGTCGGCATCGGCGACCACCAGGTCGATCTCACCGGTGCGGCAACGCCAGTTGCGATCGAGGATCTCGAAGCCCCGCGCCCGAAAGTAGGCCTCGGCGGCGTCTTCACCCGCCCTGCCGAGTTCGTCTTTCGTTGCCATTCCCCCAGCGTTGCTGCGCGCCCATCGGCGACAGCGAGGATCGGGGCGAGACGCGAAGAAGCTCGGGAACTATGCGCCTGGGGAGGAAGGACGCTTAGCTGTCGAGCGTGAGCTCGTCAGGCAACTGGAAGTCGCCGCGCTGGAGTTCCTCGACGTTGACGTCCTTGAAGGTGAGTACGCGCACGGACTTGACGAATCGATCCGCCCGGTAGATGTCCCAGACCCAGACGTCGTTCATCGTGATCTCGAAGTAGAAGTCGTGCTCCGTGTCCCGGCGAACGACGTTGACGTCATTGGCGAGGTAGAAGCGTCGCTCCGTCTCGATCACGTACTGGAACTGGTGTACGACATCCCGGTACTCGCGATACAGCGCCAGTTCCAGTTCGCGGTCGTAGTCCTCGAAGACCTCGTCATCCATGGTGCTTTCATCCTAGTTCCCGGGATGCGGCAAGCGACCACGGTCGAGCACCCCCGGGCGTATCAGAAGAGCGTTGGAGCTCCGGCGAAGGCCCACGACACCCGATGGTGGTCACTCACCCCGTGCTCGAGAATCGCGGCGCGGTGCTCGGGACTCGCATACCCCTTGTTGCGGACCCACTGATAGGCGGGCAGGTCGTCGTGGAGACCCACCATGAGCTCGTCCCGCGCGACTTTGGCGATCACGGATGCTGCCGCCGCGCCGGCACAGTCGCGGTCGGCCTTGATCACGGGGCGGACCGTCAGCCGAGGGCCCGCAGCCCGCGAGATGTAGTCGTGGTTCCCGTCGAGGACGACGATCGCGCGCGACATGTCCACACCGTGGGTCGTGAGCTCCGCCAGCGCACGCCTGGCAGCGAGCCCGAGGGCGGGCAGGATGCCGACCTCGTCGATCTCGGCTGAGCTTGCCCACCCGACAGAACTGTCGACGACCCAGCCCGCAGCGCGTCGAGCCAGCTCCGCGCGGCGCGGTTCGGGAATCAGCTTTGAGTCGCGCAGGCCCTCGGGAACCCGGCGGCGCGAGAGCGCGGCATCCGTCACGGTGGCCCCCACGGCGACCGGGCCGGCGAGGGCACCGCGACCGACCTCATCGCACGAGATGACGAGGTCGTACTCGCGCAACAGCTGCCGCTCCAGAGTCAGGCGCGGGACCGCTCGCGACGCCCCGGTCACTGCGCGCCGGTTCCTTCGCCTGCGGGAACGCCAGCGAATACCTCACTGTGCGGATCAAGAATTCTCCACCGCGAGATCGGCCACGTGGTCACGAATGCGCGACCGACGACGTTCTCCATCGGCACGAACCCGGCGCCAGGTTGGTCCTGGTTGAATCGCGAGTCCTTGGAGTGGTCTCGGTTGTCACCGAGAACCCAGAGGCTCCCGTCGGGAACCACGACATCGAACGGCACGGGGTTCGGCGCGGTCTGACCCGGGTCGAGCTTGACGTACGCCGACTCGTCGATCGGAATACCGTTGATCGTGATCTGTCCGAGAGCGTTGCAGCACACGACATGGTCGCCCGGAACCCCGATGACCCGCTTGATGAGGTGGTCCTCGGAATCCGAGACCGAGAGACCGACGAGAGTGAGGAGCCAGTCGATGCCCTCGACGAACGGAGACTGGGCCGGGCGCACACTCGGAGGAAGCCACCCACCCGGATCCTGGAACACGACGATGTCACCGCGCTGGTACCCGTTCCAGCGCGGTGTGAGCTCGTCGACAAGGATGCGGTCGTCGATCTGAAGCGTGTCCTCCATGGACCCAGACGGGATGTAGAACGAGCGGACCAGGAACGTCTTCACCAGCGCCGAAACGACGACGGCGATCAGGATGATGACCAGTACGTCCCGCAGGAAAAGCCAACCGCCGCGTCTGCCACTCTGTCGACGCCGCTGTGCCCGTGTTACGGGTTCAGCGGGTGCGTCAGCGTCGGAAGTCATGCAGCGATCCAATCCGTCCGAGGTGATACCGGACGCTCAGATAAGGGTGTCACACGATGGGTCTTCCGGGGGTCGTGCAACGCCCGGACAGACACGTGTGCCCCGGCACCAAAGCGCCGGGGCACACGTGGAGAGGCGCAGACTCAGTTGTCGCGCTTCTCCTTGATCTTGGCCTTCTTGCCGCGAAGCTCGCGCAGGTAGTAGAGCTTCGCACGACGGACGTCACCGCGGGTGACGAGCTCGATCTTGTCGATGATCGGGCTGTGCACGGGGAACGTACGCTCGACGCCCACCTGGAAGCTGATCTTGCGGACGGTGAAGGTCTCGCGCACGCCGTCGCCGGAGCGACCGAGCACGACACCCTGGAAGACCTGGACGCGCGAGCGGCTTCCTTCGACGATGTTCACGTGCACCTTGACGGTGTCGCCGGGGCCGAAAGCGGGGATGTCGCTGCGCAGGGAAGCTGCGTCGACGATATCGAGGGTCTGCATGATCGCTACTCTCTGCGGCCGCCACAGGTCGGTCGCGGGTGGATAGAAAAGGATGAGGTGTGCCGAACCGCGGTCAGGACCGGCGGCGGATTCCCCTGAGGCAGAATCCGTCAAGGCACAAACAGCTATTCTGCCACGACAGCCGCCGCGAACAAAACCGTCAGGAGCCGGGCTGCTGCTCGGTGATGACGATGACCTCGGGGTCCTCGCGGCGCGGAGCGGTCGCCGGCGAGGGCGGGATGTAGGACACTCCAGACGCGCTACGCAGCGTCGCGATGCCCGGACGCGCTTCGCGCCACAGCTGCCAGAGCATCAGCCAGAACAGCGACAGCCCGACGGCGACCGTGAGCAAGAAGACCGGGAACCACCAGGCCGCCACGAAGAAGCCGAGCGCGATCGTGAGAGCGTGCCAGACCGTGAATCCCGCGACATCCCACCACGACACTGCTCGTGCAGCCCGAGCAGTCGGACGCGCCCGCACCAAGAGTGTCAGGACGAGCTGGCCGATCAGTACCGAGGGAATGGCCATGAGCAAGACCCACAGCAAGGCCCACGCGCCGGCGTCGAAGGCGATCCAGCCGACGAAGAGCCACAACGGCAGCACGAACGCGGCGGGGATCATCCAGCCGTAGTAGGCGCGTCGCAGCCACATGATTCGATGCTACGCCCGGCTCATGCCACCCGTGGCCGAGGCACGCGATGCGAGGCATCCTCACAGCCGATCGATAGCGGATCGGACAGAATGGACCGGTCGAGAGGAAACTGATGATCGAGTTGCGCACCCCTGCCGAGATTGAGGCGATGAAACCGGCTGGTCGCTTCGTCGCCGAAGTACTCGCGACCCTGCGCGCTGAGACCCGCGTCGGAACGAACCTGCTCGACATCGACCGCCGCGCGCACGAGATGATCCGCAAAGTCGGCGCCGAGTCGTGCTACATCGACTACCACCCCTCCTTCGGAGCAAGCCCGTTCGGCAAGGTCATCTGCACGTCGATCAATGACGCCGTGCTCCACGGGCTTCCCTTCGACTACGCCATCCGCGACGGCGACCTCGTGACCCTCGACTTCGCCGTCTCCGTCGACGGCTGGGTCGCCGACTCAGCGGTGTCTTTCGTGGTGGGCACGCCCCGCGACGAAGACCTCGCCCTCATCGACACGACTGAGCGCGCGTTAGATGCCGCGATCAGCGCAGCGGTCATCGGTAACCGCATCGGTGATATCTCGGCCGCCGTGGCCGCCGTCGCTCACGGCGAGGGCCTCTCGATCAACACGGATTTCGGCGGCCATGGGGTCGGTCGCGAGATGCACGGTGACCCGCACGTTCCCAACGACGGCAAGCCCGGCCGCGGGTACCCCCTGCGGGCTGGACTGGTGCTCGCGCTCGAACCCTGGTTCCTGCAGTCGACGGACCAGCTGCGAACGGATGCCGATGGCTGGACGCTACGCAGCGCTGACGGCTCGCGCGGGGCTCACTCCGAGCACACGATCGCCATCACCGAGGACGGCCCCGTCATCCTCACCGACCGGAGCTTCCTCGGGGTCAGCTGAGCCGGTACCTCGTCCCGGGTTCACGACCCGTCGGAGGCGCCGACGCGGTGGACCCGCACGTTGTTCGTCGACCCCGGGGTTCCGGGAGGAGCGCCCGCGGTCATGATCACGACATCACCCGGCGCGGCCCGGCCCGTCTCGATGAGCACCTGGTCGAGCAACTGGATCAGGCCGTCGGTCGACGTGGCGCGAGCGACCAGGAACGGCTCCACACCCCAGGTGAGCGCCAATCGTGAGCGGGTTCCCGGCAGGTCGGTGAACGCGAGGATCGGCACGCGGTGGCGAAGCCGCGCCATTCGACGAGCCGAGTCACCGGACTGACTGAAAACGCACACGAACTTCGCGTCGACGAAGTCGGCGATGGTCGCGGCGGCAAGAGTCAGGGCGCCGCCCTGTGTGCGCGGTTTCGTGCCGAGCTGAGGGATGCGTTCAAGCCCGGTTTCTTCGGTGGATGCGACGATTCGGGCCATGGTCTCGACGACGGTAACCGGATGGGCTCCGACGCTCGTCTCCCCCGAGAGCATGACCGCGTCAGCGCCGTCGAGAACCGCATTGGCGACATCCGAGGTCTCTGCGCGCGTCGGCACCGGATTCTCGATCATCGACTCAAGCATCTGGGTCGCGACGATGACCGGCTTGGCCCAGCGGCGGGCGAGCTCGATCGCTCTCTTCTGCACGATCGGCACGGTCTCCAGCGGCAGCTCGACGCCAAGATCGCCACGAGCGATCATGACGCCGTCGAACGCGTCGATGATCTCCTGCAGGTGTTCGACAGCCTCGGGCTTCTCGATCTTGGCGATGATCGGAATCCGGCGACCCTCTTCGGCCATGATGATCCGCGCCCGCTGTGCGTCCTTGGGCGAGCGCACGAACGAGAGCGCGATCATGTCGACGCCGAGCGCCAACGCCCAGCGCAGGTCGGCTTCGTCCTTCGCGCTCAGAGCTGGCGCGCTGACTGCGACCCCCGGGAGATTGATGCCCTTGTTGTTCGAGACCGCTCCCCCGACCACGACCTCGGTGCGCACCCGGATGCCGTCGGTGTCGAGCACTCGCAGCCGAACCTTGCCGTCATCGATGAGCAGCGTGTCTCCAGCAACGACGTCGGAGGCAAGCTGCGGGAACGTCGTTCCACAGATCTCGCGGGTGCCCTCGACATCCTCGGTGGTGATCGTGAAGATGTCGCCCGGCTCGAGGTGGTGCGGGCCGTCGGCGAAGCGTCCGAGCCGGATCTTGGGACCTTGCAGATCCGCGAGGATACCGACCGGCCGCCCGGTGGAGTCGGCGGCTCGTCGCACGTTGGCATACGACTGCTCGTGAATGTCCCACTCGCCGTGGCTCATGTTCAGCCGGGCGACATCCATTCCCGCGCGAACGAGGGCCTCGATCTGGTCGTATGACGATGTCGCAGGTCCCAGAGTGGCGACGATCTTGGCGCGGCGCATGCAACGATCCCTTCGGCGGGTGAGTCGCTCTCAGTCTGGCGCCCTGACGACACCGGCGGGTTTCTCGCGTGTGACAAGTCGGTGACTGACGACGCTGCTCAGGGCTCGCCTCAGCTGCGCATCCTCATTCCGTCAGCAGATCAGGCCGACGCGCACGAGTTCGCTCGAGCTGCTGCTGCGCACGCCACTGCGCGATGGCACCATGATTGCCGCTGAGCAGGATGTCGGGCACAGCGCGATCTCGCCACACGGCGGGTTTCGTGTAAGACGGATACTCCAGGAGCCCGTCTTCGTGTGACTCCTCGACGATGCTCGCCGGGTTTCCCACCATCCCGGGAACGAGGCGTCCGACGGCTTCGATCATCGCCATAGCGGCGACCTCGCCGCCGTTGAGCACGTAGTCGCCGAGGCTGATGAGGCGAACCGAGCCACGCGCGGCGGCATCCTCGAAGACCCGCTCGTCGATGCCTTCGTATCGTCCGCACCCGAAGACGAGGTGCTCTTCGCGCGCGAGCTCGCGCGCCGTCGACTGGCGAAAGAGTTCCCCCGCCGGCGACGGGAACACGATCGTCGGCCGGGCTGACGCATCAGCTGGCGCAAGTTCGTCGAGTGCCTCGCCCCACGGTTCGGGTTTCATGACCATCCCGGCACCGCCCCCGTAGGGGGTGTCATCGACAGTGCGGTGGCGGTCGTGAGTCCACTGACGCAGATCGTACACGCGGACATCGAGCAGGCCGCGCTCGCGGGCCTTGCCGATGAGCGAGACCTCGAGGACGTCGAAGAACGCCGGGAAAATCGTGACGACGTCGATGCGCACGTCAGTTCCCGTCGGTGTCGGCTGCCGCGTCCTCGGGAGACTCATCGGAGGATGCGGCGGGTTCGGGATCCTCATCGACGATGTCTTCGAACAGGCCTGCCGGTGGCGTCACGATGACGTAACCCGCTGAAGGATCGACGACCGGCACGATCGCTTTGACGAAGGGCACGAGCACTTCGCGATCAGCGTCAGCGCGAACGATCAACAGGTCCTGTGCCGGCAGGTGCTCGACGCGGATCACGCGGCCGACCGAGGCGCCATCGCGGCGAACGTCGAGACCCACGAGCTGGTGGTCGAACCAAGCATCCTCTTCGTCGGATGCCGCGTCAGCTGCCTCATCGACCCAGAGGATGGCACGCACGAGGCTTTCGGCAGCGGTCCGATCATCGACGCCCTCAAAGAAGGCGACCGGGTGAGAGTTCATCCAGCGGAACTCACGAACGGTCAACGGCTTGCCGTGCCAGGGAGAGGTGTCGGGGACCTGGAGGGTGAACGTCGCACCGGGAACGAAACGTCCGTCCGGATTGTCGGTGTAAAGCTCAAGCTTCAGCGCACCCTTGAGTCCGTGCGCCTTCACGAGACGTCCGACCCGCAGCTGGGTTCCTGCCGAAGGGGGCGGCGCGGAGCGCCCGTCCGAATCGACCACGTCAGTCGTCCGCGACGTCAACCCGCACGCGGCGCCCGTCGGCCAGCGCCGAGATCAGGGTGCGGATTGCTTTGGCCGTGCGACCGCCGCGCCCGATGACGCGTCCTCGGTCGTCGGGGTGCACATGCACCTCGAGTACCTCACCGCGTGAGGACTCCGACGAAAGGATACGCACGTCATCCGGGTTGTCGACGATCCCCTTGACGACGTGTTCGAGCGCGGCGGCGAGCACGGATCAGGCTTCTGCGGTCTCGGCCGACTCAGCGGCCTCGGGTGCAGCGTCGGCCTCAGCGTCAGCCGCGGGGGCCTCCTCAGCCTTCTTCTCGGCCTTGGGCTTGACGACCGACTTCTTCGAGGTCTCGACCTCGAAGACAGGCTTTGCCTCGGCGGTCTTCAGCGTGGAGACAGCGTTCTTGTCGCCCTTGAAGGTTCCCCAGTCGCCGGTGATCTTGAGGATGGCGCGCACCTGCTCGGTCGGCTGGGCGCCGACGCTCAGCCAGTACTGGGCACGAGCAGAGTCGACCTCGATGAACGAGGGCTCCTCGGTCGGGTGGTACTTGCCGATCTCTTCGATGACGCGTCCGTCGCGCTTGGTGCGCGAGTCGGCGACGACGATGCGGTAGTACGGGGCACGGATCTTACCGAGCCGCTTGAGGCGGATCTTGACAGCCACGATTCTCCTGTGTGGTGGATTCGAACGAACTGATCGCCTGGAGCGTGGGGTGCACACCCGGCGGAAGCTCAAAGGGGGCGGATGCGCTGGATAGAGGGTCGAGCGCGGTCCGACCCTCTATTCTGCCAGATCCGACCGGATGCCGAGAACCGACGACGCGCAGGTGCCGTCGAGGGGTACTCGTCGCACCGTGTCGCAATCGGGTCAGAGAGTGCCGGTGCATGCCAAACTGACGCCATGACGCTCGGCTTTGCGACATCCGCTCGCTCCTCCGTCGGCCTGGAGTGGGAGCTCATGCTCGCCGACCGCAGCACGGGTGACCTAGCCGGCCGGGCTCCCGAGGTCCTCGATGAACTCGCGCCCACGATTGATCTCGAGCGTTTTTCGCTCACAAGCGAACTGCTCACGAATACGGTCGAGGTCACGAGCGGGATCGGGTCGACCGTGGCCGAAGCCGCCGAAGACATGGTCGACGGCATCCGTGCCCTTCGGACAGCGACCGAGCCGCGAGACCTCGACCTGCTGTGCGCCGGGTCGCATCCGTTCGCGCAGTGGTATGACCAGGAGGTCACCAACAAGACGCGGTACCAGGCACTCATCGAGCGAACCCAGTGGTGGGGTCGGAACATGATGATCTGGGGCATCCACATCCATGTGGGTGTTGAGGACGTGAACAAAGTCATGCCGCTCATCCGGGCTCTGTCGACCTACCTCCCCCACCTCCAGGCGCTGTCGGCGTCGAGTCCCTTCTGGGCAGGCGACCGCACCGGCTACGCATCGAACCGGGCTCTCGTGTTCCAACAGCTCCCCACTGCCGGTCTCCCCTGGCTGCTCGATGACTGGGAGTCATTCGAGGCTTACCTCGACGACATGGTGAACACCGGCGTCATGGCTGACGCGACCGAGGTGCGCTGGGACATCAGACCCGCACCGCGCTGGGGCACGATCGAGGTACGCGCATGCGACGGGATGTCGACCCTGCCCGAGCTTGCAGCAGTAGCCGCCCTCGTCCAGGTGTTGGTGGAGCACTTCTCGCGGCGACTCGATGACGGGGAAGACCTGACCGGGATCCAGCCCTGGTTCATCCGGGAGAACAAGTGGCGTGCAGCCAGGTACGGCCTGGATGCCGAGATCATCGTCGACCGTGAGGGAACACCTGTGCCCGTGCGCGAGCATCTGCGCGAGGTCCTCGACGATCTCGCCGAGATCTCTGTCGAGCTCAAGTGCGCGAAGGAGTTCGCCGGGGTCGAGACAATCCTCGCCAGCGGCGCGAGCTACGAACGGCAGCTGAGGGTCGCGGACGAGAACGCTGGCGACCTGAGAGCAGTCGTGCGACACCTCGTCACCGAATTCCGTGACGGCCCGACCCTGCGCGATCACCTGAACGCGCTGCGCTAGCCCGACGACTGTGACCATGCGCCATCGCTCCGACTGGTTGGTCATCGCACAGTTCGTGCTCCTGGCCCTCCTTCTTCTGCCGGGCGAGGCGCTCTGGTCTGCTCCCTGGCTCACTGTCAGCGCTGGCGCGCTCGGCGCCATCGGACTCGCTCTATCCATCGCGGGGGTCGCCGCTCTCGGGCGCGACATCGTTCCGTGGGTAGCACCGAAAGATGACGCCCCGCTGCGCACGACAGGGGTCTTCCGCCTGACACGCAATCCGGTCTATCTCGGCATCCTGGTCGGCTCCCTGGGATGGGTCGCATGGCGTGGCCGGATCGAACTCCTGGTCGTGTGGGCGCTGTTGCCCATCGTGCTTATCACCAAGGCGCACGTCGAGCAGAGGTTCCTTCTCGAGGCTTTCGGCGATGACTATCGGAAGTACGCGAGCCGCACTCCCCTGATGCTCTGGGGCCGCGGCATCCGCTGAGAGGACCGGGTCACCACGACATCCGGCGTTGACGCTCCACGGCGCTGCGCGCCTCCCGCTCCTCCGGGGTGAGTTCCGTCTCCGGCTCTTTCTCGGCGGACGGCTCCTCTGCCGGCGCGGGATCGGGGTGCTCCCCAGCGACGGCATGCGGAGCAGCGAACCGGGAGGTGCCGTGCTCCGTCTTCTCCCAGTAGTGCGGTCTGGTGATCAGCTGCCAGAGAGCCTTGTACGCGGCAATCGAGTGGAGGATCCAGAACAGGGGCTTCAGGAGAGCCCAGGGCACGAGCCCGAAGAGTCCCCGCTTATAGGGACCCATCATGTTCATGTAGATCAGCAGGGAGTAGCCGAGAAGGAAGTTCAAAGCGCTCAAGACGATCACGATCGGCGGGACCTCGACCGGGACGACGTAGAACGGCAACGCGAGGGCGAGCACGAGCAGGATCGCGAAGGGGATCACGCTGAGGAACGTGAAGGGCGTGCCGGCGATCAGGAGCGCGAACGCAGCGAACCGGCGGAGGCCGATCCGGCGGATCAGCGCTATGGGCTGCCTCGAGTGGACGAGCGCGGTCTGCATGTATCCCTTGATCCATCGGCTGCGTTGCTTGATGAACTGCGGAATGCGCGAGGTCGCCTCCTCCATCGTCGTGGCATCAACGACACCGACCCGGTACCCCAGGGCACTGGCACGGATGCCGAGGTCGGCGTCCTCGGTGACGTTGTAGGGATCCCATCCCCCGAGACGTCGAAGCGCCGTCATCCGGAAATGATTGGACGTCCCTCCGAGCGGGATCGGAAGGTCGGAGTCTTCGAGCCCCATGAGCATGTAGTCGAACCATGCCCCGTACTCGAGAGTGAACAGGCGCGTGAGGGCGTTCTCTCGCGCGTTGAAGTAGTTGAGTGAGGCCTGTACGACGGCGGTCGACTCGTCTGTGCGCGAGAACACGATGACCGCCTTCTTCAGTTGGTCGGGTTCGGGCGCATCCTCGGCATCGAAGATCACGAGGAACTCGCCACGCGCCAGTTCGAGGCCGACATTGCACGCGCGTGGCTTGGTCTGAGGTACGCCGGCCGGGATAGGCACGACGATGAAGTGCTCCGGGACGACTGACCGGGCGATCGCCGCCCGGGTCGCGTCATCGCCTTCTTCGACGAGGATCAGCACCTCGAGGCGGTCACGCGGATAGTCCAGGCGCCCCAGATTCGTCATGAGCTGGGCGACGACCTTCTCTTCGCGAAAGACCGGCACCAACACGGTGTAGAACGGCAGCTCGTCCTCGTCGAGCACCGACAGCTCGAACCGCGACACCTTGTTCACGAGGTCGTAGCGAGATCCCCGGAAGGCGACGACGAACTTGAACAGAACGCTCGCAAGAAAGAAGAGATTGATGGCGGCGAGGATGACGACAAGTGTCGCGCCCGTCAGCAGCACCGCACCGAGCACCGCAACGCTCGCCACGACCGCGAACCCGATCACCTGGCCCCGCGAGAGGACGGTGCGCGCCGAACGCACCGGATTCGCGTTCGCGAGTCCGTCCGCTGCCTCAGCGGCGAACTCTGCCGCGAACACCTCGATCACGGCGTCGATGATGAACTGCTGGCTCACCGGGACCACCTCGATCGGCGCGCCAAGATCGTCGGCGATCGCTTCCTCTTGCGCGGGGTCCAGCTCGCGCGACGCGCCGACCAGGATCGTGCCGTCCTCGCCGGCCGCGAGCGGAATCCATCCCTCGCGCGCGTAGACCGCGCGAAAGCCGACATCCAGCAGGCTTACATCGATGTCTGTCATCCGTCGCCCCCGCCGGAAGGAACCTGACCGAACCCCGTGAAGATGACCGACCACTCCTGGGCCTCGGGAAGTCGCGCGGCGACAACCCACCCGACGATGCCGACGAGCACGGAACACATGACGACGATCGCGGCGTGCTGCGCCGGCGATTCCGTCGGAAGGATGGCGACCGAAATATGCACGAGTAGGTAGGCGAGCGCTGCGGCAGCGATCAGCGGTGAACCCACCAGAACGCCGGCCAGAGCACCCACCGCGATCAGGAGCATCATCACGCCCGAGCGCGCGAAGCCGAAGACCCCGGCAGTTATGGCGACGACGAGCACGGGAGCGAGGTACAGCATCAGTGGCTCGCTGAGCGGGTCAGAGACTAGCGCCTCGATCGCACGGGCGGCACTTGTCGCATCGGTGCGGAGAAAGGTGAGCGGTCCCGAGCCGATGATCACGCCGGCAAGGGCGAGCGCGACAGTGACCGCGACAGTGGGAAAGGCCACGATGACCGCGTTCGCCGCCCGGGCCTGCGGGCGGGAGTGGATGAGCAGAGTCCCCACGATCGCGACCGTGAGAACGAGAGGAATGGCCCGCACGTCCGTCATCGCCGCAGCCCCGAGCAGCAGCCCCGCGCGAAATCCCGCCTGGGTGTTGGCGAGATTCTCAAAACGCACGATGTCGATGAGTCCGAGACCGAAGAGGACGACGGCGCCGAACATTGTGATGTCGGTTGCCGAGAGCAGCACGAAGACCGGCGAGATCAGCAGCGAGACGAGAACGACGAGACGGATGATGCCGTGCAGTCCGCGGCGGAACATCGCCTGGTCGAGACCCTGCAGGAAGAAGCCTCCGAGCAGTGCCCCGCCGACGGCGAGGAGCAGCTCCGAAGGAAGGACCAGTGCTGGCAGCGCGCCCAGCGGTGGTGAGAAGGTCGTGAGGAGTTGCCCGAAATCCGCTGCGCCTGCGCCGTCCCGGACGCGGGCTAAGAGCGCTTGATTGGCAGTGTCATGCCACGGCTCAGGGGCCAGGAGCGCGCAGCGCGCGACGACGATGACGAGCGGCAGTGCGAGGATGCCACGCATCGTCCAGCGTAGCCACGCGCGCCGAGGGTACGGCGGGAGCACGCCCGCGGGGCTCTCCAGGAAGCGCGGCACATCGCGGTCGAACAGGTGCTGGCCGCTGAGCACGGACATTCTCGGTTCCGCTCGCCGATGAAGACAGATGACGTGCGGATTGTAGCGAAAGCCCCGGTCTGTGGCGAGGCTCCACCTGCGCAATATCAGCGCGGGCGTCAGTTCTTGCCGAGCAGTTTCTGGAGTTCAGCCAGGTCCGCCTCGCTCGGAGCCTGCGATCCGCCGCCCAGCCCGAAGCCCGAGCCGGTCGGCGTCGCGTTCTGTGTCGCGAGCCCGGCGTTCTCGGCGGCACGCTTCGCGGGGTTTCCCGACCGCGAACCCTGACGTGCCTTCTGAGTCTTGGACTGCTTGCCGCGCTTGGCCGACGCGCCGGGGCGACCGCCGCCGGGGACCGGACCCATGCCCGGGATGTTGGGAACACCGCCTCGCGCGACGGTCTTCATCATCTTCGCCGCCTGCTCGAACCGCTGCACCAGCTGATTGACATCGGTGACTGTCATCCCCGAGCCGCGCGCGATACGCAGGCGCCGCGATCCGTTCAGAATCTTCGGGTTGCGCCGCTCACCCGGGGTCATCGACCGGATGATGGCCTCGGTGCGGTCGATCTCGCGCTCGTCGAAGTCGTCGAGCTGCTGCTTCATCTGCCCCATGCCCGGGAGCATCCCGAGCATCTTCTTCATCGAGCCCATCTTCTTGAGCTGCTGCATCTGCTCAAGGAAGTCTTCAAGCGTGAACTGCTCCGTCGCGAGCTTCTCGGCCATCTTGGCCGCCTCGGCCTCGTCGAAGGCGCTCTGAGCCTGTTCGATGAGGGTGAGGATGTCGCCGAGGTCCAGAATGCGGCTTGCCATCCGGTCGGGGTGGAACGGCTCGACGTCATCAAGCCCTTCGCCAGTGGACGCGAAGATGATGGGACGGCCGGTGACGGATGCAACGGACAGTGCCGCACCGCCGCGCGAGTCACCGTCGAGCTTCGAAAGCACGACCCCCGTGAAGTCGACACCCTCCTGGAACGCCTTCGCCGTGTTCACGGCGTCCTGACCGGTCAGTGCGTCGATGACGAAGAGCACCTCGTCGGGGTCAGTCGCCTTCCGGATGTCGGCAGCCTGCTTCATGAGTTCGGCATCCACACCGAGCCGGCCGGCGGTGTCGATGATCACGATGTCGTGCTGCTTCTGCTTCGCGTACTCGACGCCGTCTTTGGCGACTTTGACGGGGTTTCCGACGCCGTTGCCCGGCTCGGGTGCGTAGATCGCGGCTCCGGCCCGCTCGGCGACGACCTGGAGCTGGTTCACGGCGTTCGGGCGCTGGAGGTCACACGCGACAAGAAGCGGCGTGTGCCCATCCTTCTCGAGCATCTTCGCGAGCTTTCCCGCGAACGTCGTCTTTCCCGATCCCTGCAGGCCCGCCAGCATGATGACAGTCGGGGCCGTCTTGGCGAACTGCAGTCGCCGCTGCTGTCCACCGAGGATGCCGATGAGCTCCTCGTTGACAATCTGCACAACCTGCTGGGCAGGGTTGAGGGCGCGATTGACCTCGTCACCGAGCGCGCGTTCGCGCACCTTCGCGGTGAACTCCTTCACCACAGGCAGTGCGACGTCGGCATCGAGCAGCGCGCGCCGGATCTCACGGACGGTCCCGTCGACATCCGCGGGCGTGAGCTTGCCCTTGGTACGGAGGTTGCGGAAGGTTTCGGTAAGGCGATCCGAGAGCGTGCCAAAGGTTGCCATGATCGTCCGATTCTACGTGAGGGTGCCCTGCGGGATCAGCGAAGTACGCCCAGAGCGCGACCGAGCAGATCGTCGAGCCGCTCACGCCCCGCACCGGCGAGCGCCCAGGCGCGCAGCGCAGCGATGACAGCCCCCGCATAGGCAGCTGCATGTACTTCGGCTGCGAGCGCCTCCTCCCCCGTGCGGCGCAGGTAGGGACTGATCGCAGCGGCAATGCGCCACTGGCGCGTCGCCATCTCCTGCGTGAGCTCGGGAACGATCCCCATGGCGTCCGAGTTCACGAGCGCGAGCGCCAGTGCATCGGGGGCGAACCGCGAGAAGGCCTCACGCACGGCATCCGCCACGACCGCGGCCGGCTGCGATGACGGGCACGCAGCGGCGAGGAACGCGTCCAAGAACCCGATCCTCTCGTCCAGGCCCGACCAGAAGACTTCGGACTTCGACTCGAAGTAGTTGAAGAAGCTCGAACGGCTCACTCCAACCCGGCGAGCGATGTGTGCGACAGTCGTGCGCTCGTATCCCTGTTCGAGGAAGAGTTCGCACGCCGCTTCAGCGATCAACTCCCGCGATACCGCGTGTGGTCGTCCTCCCGACATGGAGGAAGGGTACACGCTCGGTGTTGCCAGGATCCGGCGTATTGTTAGACGGAGTCCAATAACACGCCGGAGGCTTTCGTGATCGATGTCGTGGTGGCGGGTCTGTCTCCCGCGACGGTGCCATATCTGGACGGCTGGGAGATGCAACGCCGCATCCACCGCGAGGTCGTCGCAGGTTCTCGCCCCGACACGCTCATCCTGCTCGAACACGACCCGGTCTACACGGCGGGCAAGCGTACGCAGGCGCACGAACGACCCACCGATGGGACGCCGGTGATCGACGTAGACCGCGGCGGCAAGATCACCTGGCACGGCCCAGGGCAGCTCGTCGGTTATCCGATCCTGCGACTTGCCGATCCGATCGATGTCGTCGCTCACGTGCGGCGTCTGGAGCGGCTGCTCATCTCCGTCCTCTCCCAGCACGGCGTCGAGGGGTACCAGGTCGAGGGCCGCAGTGGTGTCTGGGTTCGCCGACCCCTGTCCGAAGACAAGGTCGCGGCCATCGGGGTGCGGGTGGAGAAGGGCGTGACGATGCACGGCTTCGCGATCAACTGCGACAACACGCTCGCAGGTTTCCGCGGGATCATCCCCTGCGGGATCACGGATGCCGGCGTCACGACCGTGAGCGAGGTTACCGGCGCGTCGGTGGCCCCGGCAGACATCCTGGCCACCGTCGTCGAACAGTTCGAGCGAGAGTATGCGGAGGTTGCGGCATGAGTGCGTGCGGGACAGGATCGACCGGCGATGGAGCCCTCAGCGGAGCGCAGACCGCCCCGGAGGGCAGAAAACTCCTGCGACTCGAGATCCGCAACGCGCAGACGCCCATCGAGCGCAAGCCCGAGTGGATTCGCACGAAAGCCAAGATGGGGCCGGAGTACACCCAGCTGCAGCATCTGGTGAAAGACGAGGGTCTTCACACGGTGTGCCAAGAGGCCGGCTGCCCGAACATCTACGAGTGCTGGGAAGACCGCGAGGCAACCTTCCTCATCGGCGGATCCCAGTGCACACGTCGCTGCGACTTCTGCCAGATCGACACGGGCAAGCCTGCGGCTTACGACATCGACGAGCCGCGGCGGGTTGCCGAGAGCGTGAAGCGGATGCAACTGCGCTACGCGACAGTCACGTGTGTCGCCCGCGACGATCTACCCGACGGGGGCGCATGGCTGAACGCTGAGACCGTGCGGCAGATTCACGCCGTAAACCCGGGTACCGGCGTCGAGCTGCTCGCGACCGACTTCAACGGCGAGCCCACGCTTCTCGACGAGGTCTTCGCGGCACGCCCCGAAGTCTTCGCACACAACGTCGAGACAGTCCCGAGGATCTTCAAGCGCATCCGCCCGGCGTTCCGCTACGAGCGCTCGCTGGACGTGCTGAGTCAGGCTCGGCGGGCAGGACTGATCACCAAGTCCAATCTCATCCTTGGGATGGGTGAGGAGCCGGAGGAGGTCGTGCAGGCGCTTCACGACCTCCACGAGGCTGGAACCGACATCATCACCATCACGCAGTACCTGCGACCATCCCCGCGCCATCTTCCGGTCGCGCGCTGGGTCAAGCCTGACGAGTTCGTCTCGTTCAAGGAGGAAGCCGAGCGGATCGGATTCCTCGGGGTCCTTGCGGGGCCCCTGGTCCGCTCGTCATACCGCGCGGGGCGCCTGTGGGCACAGTCGATGCTCTCGAAGGGGCGGGAGATCCCCGAGAACCTGTCGCACCTCGCTGATGACATCGCGCGCGAGGGCCTGAGCTTCGCTCAAGCCGTGTGAGGCTGGTGGTCGCGGTCAATCCGCGCTGGTGACCGAGAGCACGGTGCCATCGGAGGCCATGTTCACCAGGAGCACGTCATCGGTGGCATCCGGGTCGAGGGCGTACTCGAGCACGGCAAACGGATCGGATCCGCCGTGCTCATCGGCAAGAATCGTCATGCTCATCAGTTGCAGAGCGCGGATGACGTCGATATGGGTGTCTCCCGAAACGTCGACAAGAAAGGCCTCCAGCTCCTCGCCCAGCATTTCCTGCTGCTGCAGGATGTACTCGGTCACCTCGCTGGTGCGCTCGCTCAACTGCGACACCATCGCCTCGCGCGCGATCCGATCGATCGTCTCGAGAGACGAGATGAGGCTTGCGGCAACGTCGAGTGCGGCCGGCGAGACGTCGTCTTGGTCGGGCGCGGTCAGATCGACGGTGACCGACTGGTCTGCGAACTCCACGTTCTCAGACCAGAAGATCGAACCGTCGGGGCCAGATTCCAGCAGGCCGAAGAAGTCGTGCTCGATCGCCATGACCCCATGAAACCAGCCTCGGGGTCAGACCGATAGTCCTGATGCTCGGCGCGGCGTCAATCGACGAGCGCAGCAGCGAAAACGTGAGGGGTGAACCCGGTGAGATCGCCGATTCCTTCGCCCTGCCCGAGGAGCTTCACCGGAATGCCCGTGCGCTCCTGCACGGCGAGGACGAAGCCGCCTTTCGCCGACCCGTCGAGCTTCGTGAGCACGAGCCCGGTGACACCGGCGTGCTCCAGGAACGCCTCGGCCTGCATCACGCCGTTCTGCCCCGTTGTCGCATCGAGCACGAGGAGCACCTCGCTGATCGGCGCCTGCTTCTCGATCACACGGCGGATCTTGCCGAGCTCATCCATCAGGCCGCCCTTGGTGTGCAGGCGCCCTGCCGTGTCGACGAGCACAATCTCGGTGCCGGTGTTCTTCGCGTACTCGATCGTCTGAAAAGCCACGGATGCCGGGTCTTGCCCCTCGTGCTGCGGCCGGACGATGTGCGCGCCGCCACGCTCGGCCCACGTCGCGAGCTGGTCGACCGCTGCCGCGCGGAAGGTATCGGCAGCTCCCACCACAACGCTGCGCTGGTAACGGCGCAGGAAGTTCGCGAACTTGCCGATCGTCGTGGTCTTGCCCACCCCGTTTACCCCGACCACGAGGACGACGGCTGGGCGCTCGGTGAGCTTGAGCGTGGTGTCGAACTTTGCGAAGTGCTCCTCGAGCGTCTCTTTGAGCATCCGCTGCAGGTCACGGGGATCGGTGGTCCGGTAGTGATCGACCTTCTCGCGAAGCTCATCCACGATGCGCTCGGTGATGTCGGGACCGAAGTCGGCAGTCAGAAGCGCCGTTTCGAGGTCCTCCCACGTGGTTTCATCGATCGTGGGTTTAACGAACATGCCGCGAAGCGCTCGTCCGAACGACCAGGGTGATTCGGCCATACCTCCAGCCTAGGGTCAGCTGGCTGCGCGGTCGGCGATCCGCTGCCCCACGACCGCGGAGACGCCGTCCTGCCTCATCGAGACGCCATACAGCGCGTCAGCGATCTCCATCGTTCGCTTCTGGTGCGTGATGACGATCAGCTGGCTACTGCCGCGCAGCTGCTCGAAGACGCCGAGGAGGCGACCGAGGTTCGCATCATCGAGGGCAGCCTCCACCTCGTCGAGGATGTAGAACGGGCTCGGCCTCGCCTTGAAGATCGCCGTCAGCAGCGCCACCGCAGCCAGCGATCGCTCGCCACCGGAGAGCAGCGAGAGCCGTTCGATCTTCTTCCCGACAGGTCGCACCGCAACCTCGATTCCCGTGGTCAACGGGTTGTCGGGATCGGTCAAGCTCAGGCTTCCAGAGCCCCCGGGGAACAGGACGGGGAAGACCTCGTCGAAGGCGGCGCGGGTGTCTTCGAACGCAGCGAGGAAAATCGTCTGCATCCGCTCGTCGAGGTCGTCGATGATCGTCACGAGGTCTTTGCGCGTGCTTGTGAGGTCGGCGAGCTGCTCGGTGAGGAAGGTGTGCCGCTGCTCAAGCGCGGCGAACTCCTCGAGCGCGAGCGGATTAACCCGACCCAGTTGGGCGAGTTTGCGCTCCGCATCCTGGAGTCGCTTGCGCTGATGTGCGCGGTCGAAAGCCACCGGCTCCTCGCCGTCGTCGGCGGGAATCGGCTGATCGGGACCATATTCGGAAATCAGTATGTCTTCTTCGAGACTCAGTTCCGATCGTGCCCTGTCGAGAATGCTCGTGACGTGAAGGCGCTTCTCGTGCATCTGCAGCTCGAGCCCATGAACGCTCTCGGTCAGTCCTGCCAGACGCTCCCTCACCGCCGCCTCGTCGGCACGGACTGCCGACAACTCCGACGTCACGGCCGAGCGCGCAGACTCTGCCTCCGCCAGCTCGAGACGCGCCGCCGAAACCGACCGGTCGACCGAGTCGAGCACGGCGGGCAGGGTTGCGGCGACGTCGGCGGCTACCTGGCGTTGGCGTCGACGGATGACCGCACGACGAGCCGCTTCGGCAGCGGCCGCAGCCTCGCGTTCACGCTGGCGCTCGAGCTGTTGCACACGCGCCTGTCCGGCACGAACGCGTTCCCGGAGCGTTTCGACATCGAGTCGCGCCCGCATCTCGTGCTCTCGCGCGCCCTCGAGCGCCTCGAGAAGCCCGTCACGCGCCGAGGCGTCCAGGATGGGACGCGGCGCCTCAAGCGCGTGCTGCAATTGTGTCTGCGCCGATGCGGCGGCAGCCGCTGCATCGTCCCGTGCGGTCTGCGCCTGCGCGAGTCCCGCCTCAAGTCGCTCGCATTCCGCGCTGGCAGCCTCCAGCTGCACTGTCGCTCGGTTGACGTGCTCCGCGTGCGCGGCCACTGCCGCATCGTGCTCGCGCAAGCGTGTCAGCGCAGCACTGGTGTGCCTTTTGGCTTCTTCGGATGCGGCACGCGCATCGGCGAGCGCCTCCCTGAGGGAGTCGGCCACCACGACGAGTTCATCGCGACGCTCGGCGGCGGCATCCCGTTCGGCCAGAAGCTCGAGGCGCGATCGTGATGCTCCGGCACCCGCGCGCAGCGACGAGCCGGTGAACACCTCTCCGGCTCGGGTGACAACGGTGATCTTGCGAGGGTCGGCAACGACCGACGACGCGCTCCTGCGAACCGCGTCGAGGTCATCCGCGATGAGGACGCGCGCCAGAAGCGCCAGCACGCCGGCGGGACCCGTGACGACATCCGCGGCGGGGCGCAGCGGATCGAAACCTGACAGATCGTCGCCTGTCCCGGTGACCTCACCGATGACGAAATCGACCACTCCACGATCGGCATCACGCACGCGCTCGGCGAGCGCGAAGCCATCCTCGAGACTGTCCACCAGCACACCTTCGGCGCGGGGACCGAGCACCGCGGCAATGGCAGCCTCGTAGCCGGGCGTGATCTGGATGGCGTCGCCGACGAGGCTCCGAACTCCGGGGGCTCCCTCAGCGATCAGGTCGGCAGAGGCGTTCTTGACGCCCAGCGCACGCGTCAGCGCGGTGGTCTGGGCGGTGAGCGCTTCGATCTCGCGCTCGGTGCCGTGAAGGCGGTCACGCAACTCCGAGACCCGGGTCTCGGCATCCGTCGCCCGGCGGCCCGCCTCGTCGTATTCCGCGGCGTACTGCGCCGTGCTGCCCTCGGGGACAAGCTCGGGATCGACCCCGGCAAGTTCGGCGGCCGCGGACTCACGGCGGGCCGTCGCCGCGTCCAGCGCGCGCTGCTGGCGCGCCAGGCCGTCATCGATGGCCGCGAGTGCAGACTCCGCCGCGTCCGCGGAGCCCCGCAGCGCGGTGAGCTTCATCTCATGCTGCGAAACCAACGCGCTCTGCTCGGCGATGTCTACGTCCAGCGCATCCAGTTCGGCGCGAGCCCGCATGACGTCGCGGGCAGCCTCGGATGCCGCGTCCTCGGCATCCAGGAGCCCTGCAGACACCTCATCGATCTCAGCCCGCGCGTCATCGATCATCGCGCTCGTGACGGTACGGACTGCCGCACTGTCGTCGTCTGCCGATTCCCCGAGAAGGGTCAACCGCTGCCCAGCGAGCGAGTACAGCCCGCGCAAACGCTCCTGCACACGCTCGAGCGAAAACAGCACGCGCCGCGCACCGTCGACAGCCTCGGAGCGCTGCTCCGCCTCGAGCTGAGCGATTCGGACCCGCAGCTGATCCGACCGGTCCTGCAGAACAAGCCGCTCGGCGTGGCGCTCGTGCTCGGCACGCATGTGGTCAGCCAGCTCCGCTCGCAGACCGACCAGTTCGTCAGCGATCAAGCGAGCCTTCGCGTCGCGCACGACAGCGGCGATCGTGGCAGCTTCCCGGGCGATCTCGGCCTGACGGCCCAGCGGCTTGAGCTGTCGGCGAAGCTCACCAGCCAGATCGCTCAGGCGTGTGAGGTTGGCCTCCATCGCCTCAAGCTTGCGAAGCGTCTTCTCTTTGCGGCGCCGATGCTTGAGGATGCCGGCGGCCTCCTCGATGAAGCCGCGTCTGTCCTCGGGTGAAGCCTGCAGAACGGTGTCGAGGCGGCCTTGCCCCACGATGACGTGCATCTCACGGCCGAGGCCCGAATCACTCAGGAGCTCCTGCACGTCGAGCAGGCGGCATCCTTCCCCGTTGATCGCGTACTCGCTCGCTCCGTTGCGAAACAGCGTTCGACTGATCGTGACCTCGGAGTACTCGATCGGCAAGACACCGTCGCTGTTGTCGATCGTGAGCTGCACCTCGGCGCGACCGAGCGGCCCGCGCGTCGAGGTACCGGCGAAGATGACGTCTTCCATCTTTCCGCCGCGCAGGGTCTTGGCGCCCTGCTCCCCCATCACCCACGCGAGGGCATCGACGACGTTGGACTTGCCAGACCCATTGGGGCCGACGATCGCGGTCACCCCCGGTTCGAAAGCGAACGTGGTCGGCTGGGCGAACGACTTGAACCCCTTGAGCGTGACGCTCTTCAGGTGCATGCGCGTTCCCTCCCAACCTGTGGCGTATCGACCCCACGACCGACCGTCGACCTACGCTACCCTGCTGCGACCCTTCCCCGAGGGAGCCAGGCCCGGGACGCGCGACACGCCCGGATGACCTCGAATTCTGGGAGCTTGCTTGACGAAGTCGGGTTCGACCCGCTAGCGTTCCAGATCGCGACACGTCACGAGAGGAGGACAGCCATGATGATTCGCACTGCACTGTTTGGACACACACCGCTGCGCGCGCCCATGGGACTGACCTCCCCGAGACTGCTCGCCGCTCCCATCGCCGCGTAACCCGCGCTGGTTGAGCCACCTGACCTCATTGGTTCCGGTCCCCCGGACGACCCGTCCGTTCACTCCTCCGCATCTGCACTGACCAGCCGGTCAGCGAACGGATGCATCCCCGCTGCATGCCCGAACAACACCGGTATAAGCAGCTGACCAAAGGTCTCTCATGTACACGACACTCGAGCCCGTCGAGGCTCTCACCACCCATCCCCAGGTCCGTCGACATCTGACGGTCGCCGAGCGCGCAAGTCTGCGGATCGCCGTCTGGGTTCTCACGCAGCACCTCCGTCGCGCGGCCTCCCGGGAACAGCGCGAGGTCGCACGCCTCCGATACGAGCAGGAGCGGGCACGCGCAGAGCGTGAAGCTCACGCGCTGCGCCTGGCCGCTTGGCACCTGAACGCCCGCTGATCGAAGGATCTGACGTGACAACCGCAACACCCGATATCCGGCCCCTCACCATCCCGAGCAGTCTCAACGCCCCCGAGGCCGCGGACTTTCTCGAGATGGTGAGGGTCCGCAACATCGTCTACGACGAGATCAGCGGCAATCGAGACGAGGAGCTCGAACCTGCCGTTCTCCTCCCCCACTACCAGCCGTCCCCGTTCGAGCAGCGGCTCATCTGGGGCGTCTGGAGCGGCGACGAGCTCGTGGGACGCGCAGGGCTTGATCTTCCGAACGATGGCGATGCCACCGTCGCCTACGCGCAGATCGAACTCCGCCACCACGCGTGGAGCCGCGGCATCGGAAGCACGGCGCTCGGCATCCTGGAGGCAGCCGCCGCAGCGAACGGCCGCCGCATCATTCAGTCGTGGATCGAGCATCCAACGGCAGACGGTGAGCAGGTGACACCGCCGACCGGCTTCGGGCGGATTCCCCTCGATCACGCTGCCCGATTTGCGCTCCGCCACGGCTACGCACTGGAGCAGGTCGAACGTAAGAGCATCCTCGACATTTCGGCCACCAGCGTCGAGCTGGTGGGCGAGCTCCATGAGCAGGCATCGGCGGCCGCAGCCGGATACGACATCGTCTCGTGGCACCCACCGACTCCTCCGGAGTTCGTGACCGACTACGCCTGGATGAAGTCGCGGATGAGTGTGGACGCACCGAGCGCGGGAATGGAGATGGCGGAGGAGAGCTGGGACGCTGCCAGGATTGTCGAACACGACACTCACTGGATCGACGGGGGCCGCGACGTGCTCATCGTCGCGGCACGCGATCGCGGGTCCGGCCGACTCGTGGCCTTCACCGAGCTGGCGTCGAGCCCCGGTCACCCCGTGACGCACCAGGAGGACACGCTCGTGCTTCGCGAGCACCGCGGTCACCGACTCGGCATGCTGATCAAGACCGCTGCGCTTCTTCTGTGGCGTGATCTCGCGCCGCACACGCAGCGGATTCTCACCTACAACGCCGAAGAGAACCGGCCGATGCTGGCCGTGAACGAAGAGATCGGGTTCCGCCCGGTCGCCTACATCGGCGCGTGGAAGAAGACGCTTACGCTGTGAGCCGGGGCGGTCGTTGGCAGTGCGGGCAGAAATGGCTTGAGCGGTTCGTGAACGATACCTTCACGATCGGGGCACCGCACCGTGCGCACGGCTGGCCGGTGCGACCGTACGCGTTCAGGGAGTGCGCGAAGTAGCCGGCCTGCCCGTTCACGTTGACGTACTGTGCGTCGAAACTCGTGCCGCCCTCCGCGAGAGCTTTCTCCAGCACGGCCCGCACTTCGGCGATCAGGCGGTAGACGGCGCGAGTACTCAGGTCCGAAGCCCGCGTGTCGGGGTGGATTCGCGCTGCCCACAACGACTCGTCGGCGTAGATGTTTCCGATGCCCGAGACCACGGTTTGGTCAAGCAGCACGCGCTTGATCGCCGACGCCTTGTGCTCCAGGGTGCGGCGAAAGGCCCGAAGGTCGAATCCCGGATCCAGAGGATCCCGCGCGATGTGCGCGACCTGAGCCGGGACGAGTGCGTCGTCAGTGCCGTATCCGCCCGCACGTGCGTCGGCAGTGTCCTGAAGAGAATCGATCGCGAGCGAACCGAACGTGCGTTGATCAGCGAACACCACCGCGAGATCGCCATGCTCCGGATGCCGGATGTCGAGCCGCACGCGCTCGTGCCGCTCTGGAGGCGCCCCGGAAGGCCGCAGCAGCATCTGCCCGCTCATACCGAGGTGCGCGACCAGAGCTTCGGTGGGCACCGCGCCCGGAGCGCCGGGGGCTAGCGGGATCCACAGGAACTTGCCCCGTCTTGCCGGGCCCCCCAGGGTGCGGCCGAGGAGCCGAGCCTCGAAGTCCAACGCTCCCGGCGGATGCCGCGTCAGCGCGCGACCATCGATGACGGTGGCTGACTCGATGACGGCATCCGTAACCGCCGGCGCGAGACCGGCGCGGACGACCTCGACCTCAGGAAGTTCAGGCATCGTTCTCGGGCATCGTGCTCAGGCATCGCGTTCGGGGAGCGAGATCACGTGCGCGCGGTGAGGTCGCGCCAGGCCCGGAGGGCAGCAGCCATCTCGGCGTGCTTCTTGCTGGTCCCGACGCCCTCAGCGCGGTGATCACCGACGACCACGATCGCGGTGAAGCGGCGGTCATGATCGGGCCCCGTCGATGAGACCTCATACGCCGGCGGGGCAACGCTACGACGGGCAGCAAGCTCCTGCAGCGCCGTCTTGGGATCGACGGCGGCTCCGTAGCGGTCTGGATCGGACAGCAGCGGCTCGATCAGGCGAAGAACGAGGTCGGATGCCGCATCCGGGCCCGCCGACAGATAGGTGGCCCCGAAGACGGCTTCCATGGTGTCGGCCAAGATCGAGTCCTTCTCCCGGCCTCCGGTCTGCTCCTCGCCTCTCCCGAGCTTGACGTACGCGCCGAGATCGATGCCGCGGGCAACCTCTGCCAGCGCGACGGTCGACACCACGGCTGCGCGCCGCTTGGCGAGCGAACCCTCGTCGAGTTCGGGATGCGCGCGGAACAGCCGCACGGTCACGGCCTGGCCGAGCACGGAGTCGCCGAGGAACTCGAGCCGTTCGTTGTGGGGCACTCCGCCGTTCTCGTAGGCCCAGGACCGGTGGGTCAGTGCCAGCGCGAGAAGCTCGGGGTCGATGTCGACCCCGAGCTTCTGCGCGAGTTCAGCGGACTCGCGAGTCGTCACGTCGCTGCGACGCTCAGACGTCGGCGACCTTGCGGCCCTTGTATTCGAGGAACAGCTCGGTGCCCTGCGAGTCGGTGACGACCTTCGCCTGGTGCGGACGGCTGTAGACGGTCTTGCCGTTCTCGACGGTCTTGACGAGGGTGGGCGCATCGGCCTTCCACTGCGCACGGCGCGAGCGGGTGTTCGAACGCGAGACCTTGCGCTTCGGGGGGTTACCAGCCATTGTTCAGCTCTTCTCTTTCTTCTCGGCAGCCACTCACGCGCGTGCGTCGTGGTCGCCGTGGTCTGTGGTGTCGTCCTGGGTGGTGTAGCCCTGGAGCGCCGCCCACCGGGAATCGATGGGTTCGCTCGCGGGCGAACCGGTGCTCTCGGTCAGTCGCTCACCCGTGACCGGATCAAGGCCGGGGCAATCCGGCTGACACACCGGCTGAAATGGAAGCGACAGGACTACCGCATCCCTGACCAGAGTTTCAAGATCCACGTGGTCGTCTTGAACCTCGAAGTCAGTTTCTTCCTGCCCAGGATACGCGAAAAGCTCCTGGAACGCGACGCGGACGCCTTCGGCGACCTCATTGAGGCACCGTCCGCACACGCCGGTGTACTCGGTGTCGACCTCGCCGGTGGCGAGGATCCCCTCGTGCACGCTCTCCACCCGGACATCAAGAACGATCGGTTCGCCCTCCGCGACCGAGACCAACCCTTCGCCCCACTTCTGCGGCGCCGGGATCTCGAGGGAGAACTCTCGCATCTCGCCGGGACGGTGCGTGATGTCACGGACGGGGACCACGAACGGTCCGGAGTGCTGCCTACTCACGGGGGACCATGCTACCCGCGTGAGAGGGAACGGGCTCGATGACGGCTCAGAGGTCGTGGCCGCCGGTGTGCAGGAATCGAGCGACCGCGGGCGGTACGTACGCCGAGACGTCACCGCCGAGGGCTGCTACCTGTCGCACAAGCGAGCTCGACACCATCGCGTGCGACGGATCGGGCAGCAAGAAGACGGTCTCCACGTCCGCGAGATCGCGGTTCACGACGGCCATGGGCACTTCGTAGACGACATCAGCCTGCGAGCGAATGCCCTTCACGAGAACTCCGGCATTGACATCGCGCGCGTAGTCCACGAGCAGCCCCACACTCCAGGAGGCAACGACAACGCTGCCCTCGATGTCGGCCTCGGCGATGGATTGCTCCAGCAGTGACAGCCGCTGCGCAAGCGGCAGCATCGCCTCTTTGCCCGGGTTGTGAACGACAACAACGTGCAACTGGTCGTAGAGTCGCGCCGCACGGCGGATGACGTCGAGGTGACCCCGCGTCGGCGGATCGAAGGAACCCGGAACCACGGCGATCCGACTGTTCATGCCTCCACCCTATCGGGGGTCAGCATCAGTTCTTGGCGAGAGCCGCACGCTCCTGCTGACCAACCCGCCGTTCGATCTCGTCCGAAAGCGGACGGTGAGACAGCAACGCCGGATCGGCCGCGAGGATGTCTTCAGCAGCCGCCCGGGCGCGGGCGATGAGGTCGGCATCCGTCACGACGCGCAGGAGGCGCAGCGACGACCTCGCGCCGGACTGCGCTGCGCCCAGCACGTCCCCCTCGCCGCGCAGTTCGAGATCGACTTCGGCGAGGGCGAACCCATCGAGGGTCGCCGCCACAGCCTCCACGCGCGCACGCCCCGACGTTCCCTGCTCGCTCTCGGTGACGAGCAGACACAGTCCGGGCACAGAGCCCCGGCCGACCCGGCCGCGAAGCTGGTGCAGCTGAGACACGCCGAAGCGGTCGGCCTCGAGGATCACCATCGTCGAGGCATTCGGAACGTCCACACCCACCTCGACGACGGTGGTGGCGACAAGAACGTCGATGCGCCCTGCGGCGAAGGCCTGCATGACGGCATCCTTCTGTTCCGCGGGCATCTTGCCGTGGAGGATCTCGACCGAGAGGTTCTCGAAAGCCGGATGCCGCGACAGCAGTTCGGCGACCTGGACAACGCCCCAGCGCGTCTTGCGCGACGATTCCTCTGCCGTAGCTTCGGCAGCGTCGGTCGCGGGAACATCGGCGACCTCGTCTGCTGCTGGCTTGCCCGCCGCGGAGGCATCGATTGAGGGGCACACGACGAAGGCCTGACGACCCTGGGCTACCTCTTCGGCCACGCGCTCCCACACGCGCGCAAACCACGCGGGACGGTCGGCTATCGGCGCAACGAATGATTCGATACCAGCGCGACCCGCGGGCATCGAGCGGATCGTGGAGACGTCGAGATCACCAAAAACCGTCATCGCAACGGTCCGGGGAATCGGCGTCGCGGTGAGCACGAGCGCGTGCGGCGTCGTCCCCTTCGCTCGCAGCGCCTCACGCTGGTCGACACCGAACCGGTGCTGCTCGTCAACGACGACCAGTCCGAGGTCAGCGAAGGTTGTCGCGTCGCTCAGGAGCGCGTGCGTGCCAACGACAATGCGAGACTGCCCGGATGCGACGCGCAGCGCCGCCCGACGGCGCTCGGCCGCCGTCAACTGACCAGTCAGCAGCGTCGGCATGAGCTCGACCGCCAGGTCGGGCCCGAGCATCCGCGCGATCGAGCGCAGATGCTGCGAAGCGAGCACCTCGGTCGGAGCGATGAGAGCGGACTGTCCGCCGCTCTGGGCTACTTGCAGCATTGCACGCAACGCAACGAGCGTCTTGCCCGACCCGACCTCGCCCTGGACGAGGCGGTTCATGGGCCACTCGCCCACCAGGTCGCGGGAGATCTCATCGCCGACCGATACCTGATCGGGCGTGCGAGTGAACGGTAACGCTGCGTCGAAACGTTCGAGCAGCGCGCCTGGCTCTCGCGGCGTCGCCGACATCGCCCGGACGAACTGGCGTTGCTGCAAGAGCGCGGTCTGCAGCACGAGCGCCTCATGCCAGCGCAGGGTCTGCCGAGCGGGCTCAACCTGATCCGGGAAGTCGGGCCGGTGAATGCGATCGAAAGCCATGCGATACGACAGCAGACCGTGAGCCCGCCGCAGATCTTCGGGAAGAGGCTCAGGCAGATCGTCGAGCCCGTCGAGAACCATCCCCACGAACTTCGCGATCTGCCAGCTCGCCAGTGACGCCGTGGCCGGGTAGATCGGTACGGGAAGGTTCGCTGTGGCTTCGGCCGTCGCCCTCGCGCGGTCCTCGTCGTCGAACAGCTCATAGTCGGGGTGGGCGAGCTGCAGCGACCTGCGGTACTCCCCAACTTTGCCTGCAAACACCCCGCGCCTGCCGGGTGTCAGCTCTTTCATCCGCCACGACTGATTGAAAAAGGTCAGGGTGAGTTCCCCGTTGCCGTCACTGATCACGACCTCGAGCAGAGATCCCCGGCGGTTCTGCATCCGCCGCTCGGAGGCCCGGCGAACCTCAGCGACGATCGTGACAGGTTCACCGATGGGCAGGGACGCAATGGGGGTGAGTTCTCCCCGTCGCGCGTAACGACGAGGGTAATGCTCGAGCAGGTCACCCACCGTTCGCATCCCGAAAGCACGCTCGAGAGCCTTGGCCGTCTTGCCGCCAAGCGCGCCATCCAGCCGCGACGACAGCGTGAGGGCGACCATGCTCCTGAGTTTAGGCAGAGCATCCGACGCGCGGATGCCGAGGCTGCGCCCGCGGCGGCGCTGTGCCGGTTTGTACAGTGGACGGGTGACACGGATCATCGCGGGCGCCGCCGGCTCCCTGACCCTCGAGGTTCCGGGAAGGGGCACGCGACCGACCAGCGACCGGGTCCGCGAATCGATCTTCGGCTCGCTCGATGCCGCTGACGCCATCGCCGGTGCCCGGGTGCTCGACCTCTATGCCGGGTCGGGGGCGCTGGGGCTGGAGGCCCTCAGTCGGGGCGCGACATCCGTCGACCTCGTCGAGAAATCTCCGCGGGCGGCGAGCGTCATCGAACGCAACGCGCAGCGTGTGCGGCGCGCTGCCGGCGGAACATACCGCGTGCATCGAACCTCTGCGGATGCCTACCTCGCGGCCGTGCGCGAACCGTATGCGCTGGTCTTCATCGATCCGCCGTACGACCTGGGCGAGGAGGACCTCGCCCAGGTTCTGCGACTGCTCGTCCCTTCGCTCGCTCCGGACGCCATCGTCGTGACCGAGCGTGCCGCGCGTTCCCCCGAGCCTGTGCTTCCTACCGGACTCATGCTCGAACGCCAACGCCGGTACGGTGACACGGCAGTCTGGTGGCTCCGGTGCGTGGCAAGCGTCGCTGACGCGGACGATCAGCCGAGCGACGCATCCCAGTCGCGATAGGGATCCCACCCGCCGTTGCTCTCATAGCGGGCACCGTCGACCAGGACCGGAGCCTCCCCGCGCTCACGGACCACCCCGATGATCCGGAAGCCGTCGGGTACGGCATCCGTCGTCGGGAAGGTCGCCAAGAGGCCGTGGTCCTCACCGCCGGAGAGGGCGTCGTCGGGGTGCGGGCCGAGCGCATCCCGGTGCAGGTCAAGGGTGACACCGGATGCCGCCGCCATGCGCCCGGCGTCAAGGACGAGGCCGTCCGACAGATCCATCATGGCCGACGCACCCGCGATCGCGGCCCTCACCCCGTCGGCGATGTGCGGTGAAGGCCGAAGCTGCGCGTCGAGCTCCCGCGCCTCCTCGGCCGTGAGACCCGCCCGGTCTACCGCGATCGGGTTGCCGGCGGCATCCCGGAAGCGGTCGAAGAGGAGGCGCAAGCCGCGAGCTGCATCTCCGAGACCTCCCGTGGCGGCGACGATGTCTCCGACCCGTGCGCCCGATCGACGCACCGCAGGGCGACCCTCGAGGGTGCCGAGCGCGGTCACGGCGACGGTGAGCACGTCAGACACCGTCAGATCACCGCCCTCCACGACGCAACCCGGTGCTAGTTCGTCGCACCCGGCGCGAAGCCCCCGGGCAAGGTCGACGACAAAAGAAAGCCGAGTGGCGTCTGGCATCGCGAGCGCGACCAGAAGCGATGTCGGGCGCGCGCCCATCGCCGCGATATCGGCGAGATTGACCGCCGCGGCCTTCCACCCGAGGTCGAAGCCGCTCGACCAGGCGAGGCGAAAGTCCGGACCGTGCACGAGCGTGTCAACCGTCGCGACGACACGTCCGTCAGCCGCGGTCAGCACGGCTGCGTCATCCCCCGGCCCCACCTCTGCCGCAGACGGACCCAGCTCACGCAGGATGGCAGAGAGAATCTCGCCCTCCGAGAGCTCACCGACCCAGGGATCCTGCATCGCTCCACGCTACCGCGGCGGTAGATTGGACCAATGCCACTCGCCCGCCGCGCCTCCGCCGCGGCGGTGCTGTGCACGACGAGCCTCCTCGTGCTCGCTGCCTGCAGCACGACGGTGTCGATGCAGCCGGCGCCCGATGCGAACAACCCGCATTGCGCTGATGTGACAGTCCGGTTCCCTCAGACGCTCGATGGTTTCGAGCGCCGGTGGACGGATGCTCAGTCCACCGGCGCCTGGGGCGAGGGCGGCAAGAGCAACATTCTTGTGTCTTGCGGCGTCGCAGTTCCCGGCCCGACGACCCTCCCGTGCTCGACCCTGAGCGGTGTCGACTGGATCGTCGACGACACCGACGCGCCGTATTACCGGCTCACGTCGTTCGGCACCGATCCTGCCGTCGAGGTCTACCTTGACAGCGACACGGTATCGAGCGCCGAGGTCCTCGACACGCTTGGGAACATCATCGTCGACACACTCCCCGTGAACGGTCTCGAGTGCACTGACCAGGTCAGCAGCTCCTCACCCACAGACGGGTGAGCGCGGCACGACTATCGTCGCGGGGCTATCACCGGCGCGCCAGCGCGGTGTCGAGAAGATCGCTGATCAACTCGGCGTACGTCATCCCCGAGGCGATCCAACACTTCGGGAACATCGAGATCGGTGTGAAGCCGGGCATCGTATTCAACTCGTTGACGTAGATCCCAGCCGAAGTAAGGAAGAAGTCGACGCGCGCGAGTCCCCGCCCGCCGACGGCATCGAAGGCGCGGATCGCCGCTGCCTGCAAGGCAGCGATCTCATCATCCGTGAGCACGGCAGGACACACGACCTCGGCTCCGTCACCGCCGAGGTACTTGCCCTCGAAGTCGTAGAACTCGCGTGTGGTCAACACGATCTCGCCGGGCAGCGACGCACGCGCCGGCGCGGAGCCCGGCGTCTCGAGCACGGCGACCTCGATCTCGCGCCCGACGATCGCGGTCTCAACGAGCGCCTTGTCATCCTCGGCGAGCGCCAGCTCGACGGCGGCGTCGAATTCGTCCCAGTCGTGCACCTTGGAGACACCGACGCTCGAGCCGGCCCGCGACGGCTTGACGAAGTTCGGCACGCCGAGCGTGCGAGCAGCCTGCCGCGCGGCATCCGGATCCGAAGCCCAAGAATCGCGCGTGATCGTGATCCACGGCGCGACTGTCACACCGGATGCCTGCAGCACGATCTTCATGAAGTGCTTGTCCATGCACAGCGCCGAATCCAACACGCCGCCTCCCGCGTATGGGATGCCGAGGGTGTCGAGAAAACCCTGAACTGTGCCATCCTCGCCGTGGACTCCGTGCAGGATCGGCAGGACCACGTCGAGGGAGCCGAGTGTGTCAACAGTGCCGTCTGCGCGGCGCACGCGGAGCACGCGGTCGGCGCCACCTTCGGGCCAGAGCACGCGGGTGCCGTTGTCGCTCACCTCGGGAAGGTGCGCGGCATCGAGGGCGAACTTGTCAGGGTCGTCCTCTTCGAGGACAAAGACGCCGTCGCGGGTGATGCCGACCGGGATGACGCGGAAGCGCTCACGGTCGAGTGCCCGCAGCACCCCTCCCGCCGTGACGGAGCTGATCGAGTGCTCGCTGGAGCGACCGCCAAACAGCACCGCCACCGTCGCCTGTGCCATTCTGCGTCCTCTCGCCCTGGGGTTCGTCGTCGTCCGTTGTGAGGTGCGGCGCGATGTCCTTGGGGTTCATCGTGCCGTCCAGAACCATCTTCACCTGCTCGACGATGGGCATGTGGATGCCCGCCTCCGCGGCAAGTGCCAAGACGGGGGCAACGGAGGCAAGACCTTCGGCGGTCTGCTCCATCTGCTTCACCACGTCCTGGAAGCTGTATCCCTGACCGAGAAGACGGCCGGCTGTGTTGTTCCGGCTGAGCGGGGACTGGCATGTGGCGATCAGATCACCGAGCCCCGCGAGTCCCTGGAGGGTCGCGGGGTGCGCGCCCTGAGCGACGGCGAAGTCCGTCATCTCGACGAGGCCACGCGTGATGATCGAGGCCTTCGTGTTCTCGCCGTAACCGACGCCATCCACGATTCCGATCGCGACGGCGATCAGGTTCTTGAGAACGCCGCCGAATTCTGTGCCCACGACATCCGTGTTCACGAACGTCCGGAAATACGAGTTGCGGGCGCGCCGGGCGACGGCATCCGCTGTCTCCTGGCTGCTGGATGCGATGACCGCCGCTGTGGGCTGCTCCTTCGCGATCTCCAGGGCCAGGTTGGGGCCGGATGCGACGGCGATGAGGTCGGGATCGCATCGCAGTTCCTGCTCGATCACCTGACTCATCCGCAGGCCGGTCTTGCGTTCGACGCCTTTCATGAGCGATACGACGGGAATGCCGGCGTCGGCAAGGAGGGGACGGATTGTCTTGAGATTCTGACGAAGCGCCTGGCTCGGCACTGACAGATAGATCTGCTCTGCTCCCGCGAGCGCCTCCTCCAGCCGGGACGTCGCTGTCATGGAACGAGGAAGATTGATGCCCGGGAGGTAGTGGCTGTTGCGCTTGGCCTCGGTGATCTCGGCGGCAAGTTCAGGGCGCCGAGCCCACATCGTGACCTGGGCGCCACCGTCGGCGAGGATCTTGCCGAACGTGGTCCCCCAACTACCAGCACCGACCACCGTCACCCGGGGACGTACGGCATCCGCTTTACGACTCAAGGCGCCCGGTCTCCTTCTGCCCGTGGGAGGCCGGATCCCAGCGCTCGGCGGGCGGAGTCTGTTCGCGCAGCACGCCCTCGAGACGAGCAATCTCGGCCATCAGGAGGTCGGTCGCTGCGACAAGGGCGGATGCCTCGCGGGTGCGTCCCACGAACGCCGAGAGATCCAGCGGGTCTCCCACGAGAACGCGCACACGCTTGCGCAGCGGCCACAGGCTCAGCTTGCCGTAGCGCGGCAGGATGCGTTGCACCCCCCAGTGGGCGACAGGAATGAGCGGGATATCACCCTCCAAGGCCAGCCGTACGGCACCGGTCTTTCCACGCATGGGCCACAGGTCGGGGTCCCGGGTGAGGCTGCCCTCGGGGTAGACGATCACCCCGCGACCCTCTTCCACGAGATGCTCCGCCTGAGCCATGGTCTGCTTGGCAGAGCCTGCGGACGACGCCCGCGCAACCGGGATCATGCCCGTTGCACGAAGGATCGCACCGAGGACAGGAATTCGGAACAGGCTCTCCTTCGCCATGAAGCGCGGCGCACGTCCCATCCCCCACACCGCTCGCGCGACGATGATCGGGTCGAACTCACTCAAGTGGTTCGGCGCGAGGACGAAGGCACCCTTGCGGGGCAGCTTGTGGCCGTCATCGATGTCCACCCGCGCCACGATTCCCAGCAACGGCACCACTATCGCTGCCAGCGGCCAGAAGACGCTGGGCCGCGTCTTCTCCGAGGAGGCTCGCGGTTTGGGGTCGCCCATATCAGCCGACGATATCGAAATCTGCGCCGAGTGCCGAAAGCTTGGTGAAGAGCTTCTCGTACCCGCGGCTCAGGATCCCGACGCCGCGGACGGTTGACTCTCCGTCGGCAGCAAGGGCTGCGATCAGGTGGCTGTATCCGCCGCGAAGGTCAGGTACGACGACGTCGGCGCCGTGGAGCGGCGTGGGGCCGGTCACGACGGCAGCCTGCTCCAGGGCGCGCCGTGGAACGCGACGGTACGGCGCGTCCAGGCCATCGCGGTGCACGACGATGCTGGCGCCCATCTTGTTCAAGGCGTCGGTGAACCCGAACCGGTTCTCATACACCGTTTCGTGCACGACCGACTCGCCTTCCGCCTGCGTGAGCGCGACGATGAGCGGCTGCTGCCAGTCGGTCATGAACCCGGGGTGCACGTCGGTCTCGACGATGACCGGCTTGAGGGGTCCACCGCGGCGGAACTGGATGCCGTCCTCGCGCACATCGAACCAGCCACCAGCCTTGCGGTAGATGTTCAAGAAGGTCAGCATCTCCTGCTGCTTCGCACCCTCGACGAAGATGTCACCGTCGGTCGCGAGTGCCGCGGACGCCCAGGACGCTGCTTCGTTGCGGTCGAAGATGCAGCGGTGGTCGTATCCCGTGAGCGCATCGACACCCTCGATGAGGATGACGCGGTTGGGCTCGTAGGAGATGATCGCGCCCATCTTCTGCAGCACGGCGATGAGATCCATGATCTCGGGCTCGATTGCCGCACCCCGAAGCTCGGTCACTCCAGCGGCGCGAACGGCGGTCAACAACACCTGTTCGGTCGCGCCGACGCTCGGGTAAGGCAGCTCGATGTTCGCGCCGTGCAGCCCCTCCGGCGCCGAGAGACGGATGCCGGTCGGCAACTTCTCGACGACGGCACCGAACTGGCGGAGTGCGTCCAGGTGGAAGTTGATCGGACGGTCGCCGATGCGGCATCCGCCAAGGTCGGGGATGAACGCCTCACCGAGCAGGTGCAGCAGCGGGCCGCAGAACAGGATCGGAATACGGGAAGCACCGGCGTGAGCGTCGATCTCTTCCATGTGGGCCGACACGGCATCCGTCGGGTCGAGCTCGAGCGAGCCCGGCTCTGCCCCGTCCGTGACCTTCACCCCGTGGACTTCGAGCAGGGAACGGACGACCCGGACGTCGCTGATCTGCGGCACATCACGCAGGGTGCTCGGCGAGTCGCCGAGTAGGGATGCCACCATCGCCTTGGTCGCGAGATTCTTCGCGCCCGTGACGGTCACCCGTCCGCGCAGCGGGCGCCCGCCGCGTACCAGCAGCACCTCGCCCGTCGGTTCGGCAGCTGCCGCCTGCGCGGCTTCGTCGCTCAGAAGCGTCTTCATCCGGGATGGACCTCACTTATATCTCGGCACCGCGAGACCGATCGGGTCTGCTGATGCCTCGGTAGTCGGCTACGGAACGGGGAGGGTTCGCGGCCGCCAGGATGCGCGGCGCGACTCGAACTGGGTGATCGCTTCTTCGTTTCGCAGTGTGAGCCCGATATCGTCGAGCCCCTCCAGGAGCCGCCATCTAGTGTAATCGTCGATGTCGAAAGCGACCTGAAGGTCACCGATCGTCGCGGTGCGCGCCTCGAGATCAACGGTCATCTGCACACCCGGGTCGGCATCGATCACGTCCCAGATCGCCTCGAGATCGCTCTCGCTGATGACGCCGGTGAGCAAGCCCTGCTTGCCCGAGTTGCCGCGGAAGATATCCGCGAACTTGGGGCTGAGCACCACGCGGAAGCCGTAGTCACGCAGCGCCCAGACGGCGTGCTCGCGGCTGGATCCGGTGCCGAAGTCGGGGCCGGCGACGAGGATGGAGGCGGTTGCGAAGGTCGGCTGGTTCAGGATGAACTCGGGGTCCTGACGCCAGTTGGCGAACAACGCATCCTCGAAGCCGGTCTTCGTAACGCGCTTGAGGTAGACGGCGGGGATGATCTGGTCAGTGTCGACGGCCGAGCGCTTCAGTGGAGCGACGACACCGGTGTGAGTGACGAACTTGTCCATGTCAGGCCTCCGCTCCACTAGTCACGACCGAATCGCTGGTCTCAATCGGGTCGAGATCGCTCGGGCTCGACAGCGTGCCTCGCACTGCGGTCGCCGCCGCGACCAGGGGCGACACCAGGTGGGTGCGCCCGCCCTTGCCCTGGCGACCTTCGAAGTTCCGATTGGAGGTCGACGCGCACCGCTCACCGGGAGCCAGCTGGTCGGGGTTCATGCCCAGGCACATCGAGCACCCGGCGAACCGCCACTCTGCGCCGAACTCGGTGAAGACCTTGTCGAGGCCCTCGGCCTCTGCCTCAAGCCGGACCCGGGCAGACCCAGGAACGACCATGACCCGCACGTTCTCGGCCTTCGTGCGCCCCTTGATGATCGACGCGAACGCGCGCAGGTCTTCGATGCGGCTGTTGGTGCACGAGCCCATGAACACGGCATCCACCGGAACCTCCTTCAGAGGCGTCCCGGGAACCAGGTCCATGTACTCGATGGCGCGCTCCGCGGCGGCACGCTCGTTCGGGTCGCTGAACGACTCGGGCGAGGGGACCCTGTCCCTGAGTGACACACCCTGACCGGGGTTGGTCCCCCAGGTGACGAACGGCTCGAGCTCGTTCGCGTCGATGAAGACCTCGGCGTCGTAGACGGCCCCCTCGTCGCTCGGGAGCGTGCGCCAATAGGCGACGGCATCCTCCCAGTCCTGGCCCTTCGGGGCGTGAGGGCGTCCTTCGAGGTACGCGAAAGTGGTCTCGTCGGGTGCGACCATTCCTGCGCGGGCGCCGGCCTCGATCGACATGTTGCAGATCGTCATCCGGCCCTCCATCGAGAGCGACCGGATGGCGGAGCCGCGGAACTCCAGGACGTAGCCCTGGCCTCCGTTGGTGCCGATCTTCGCGATCACGGCCAGGATGATGTCCTTGGCCGTCACGCCGGGCTTGAGCTCACCCTCGACCGTAATCGCCATCGTCTTGAAGGGCTTGAGCGGCAGCGTCTGGGTCGCGAGCACGTGCTCGACCTCGCTCGTGCCGATGCCGAACGCCATGGCACCGAAAGCGCCGTGGGTCGAGGTGTGGGAGTCGCCGCAGACGACAGTGATGCCGGGCATCGTCAGGCCGAGCTGCGGACCGACGACGTGAACGATGCCCTGTTCCTTGTCGCCGAGCGAATGCAGGCGCACCCCGAACTCTTCGGCGTTGCGACGCAGGGTTTCGATCTGGGTGCGGCTGGTGAGATCCGCGATCGGCTTGTCGATGTCGAGCGTCGGCGTGTTGTGGTCTTCGGTCGCGATCGTGAGATCAAGACGGCGCACCGGGCGACCCTCGGCTCGCAGACCATCGAAGGCCTGCGGGCTCGTGACCTCGTGCACCAGGTGCAGATCGATGTAGATCAGGTCGGGCTGGCCGTTCTCGCCCTTCACGACCAGGTGGTCGTCCCATACCTTTTCAGCCAAGGTACGGGGGTGATCGGGAATGCCGACGTCAATGGATTCGCTCATGAGCTCTTTCGTTCCAGGAAAGTGTGGTTCAAGCCCGCGACGAAACTCCGCGACGGGGATGGCCTGAGAACTAGGACCCGTCGCGGCCGCTAAGAAGGAGGCGAGCGATCCGCATTCGCTCAGACTACCACCGGTGTCAGGCGCGCTCGTCGGGCGGATCGGTCGGTGCGGGAGCGTCCACCGTCGAGGGTGTGCCCTTCTCCTGCGCGACGACGGATGCCGCATCCGCCGCGCCGGCAGCGTGGACCTGAGCCTCAGCTCGACGCTCGCGAGAAGAAGCCAGGAGGCTTGCGACGGTGGCGACGACCATCGAAATCACGATCACGCCGAGTGACATGAGCGTCGAGATCTCAGGAGCCCAGTCGATCGGCTCTCCCCCGTTGATGAACGGGAGCTCGTTCACGTGCATCGCGTGAAGGAACAGCTTCACACCGATGAAGGCAAGGATGAACGCGATGCCGTAATGCAGGTAACGGAGGCGGTCAAGCAGATCGCCGAGCAAGAAGTAGAGCTGGCGCAGCCCCATGAGAGCGAAGATGTTCGCGGTGAACACGATGAAGGCGCTCTGGGTGATGCCGAAGATCGCGGGGATCGAATCGATCGCGAAGATGAGGTCGGTCACGCCGATCGCGACGAACACGATGATCATCGGCGTGAACATCTTCTTGCCATCGACCACGGTGCGGATCTTCGCGCCGTCATAGTGGTCGCTGATGTCGACAGTGCGTCGCACCAACCGAACGATGAAGTTCTCTTTCTTCACGTCTTCGTCATGCTCCCCGCCAGGGAAGGCCTGCCGGTACGCGGTCCACACGAGGAACGCGCCGAAGATGTAGAAGACCCAACTGAAGTTCTCGATGATCGCGGCACCGGCGAGGATGAACAGGCCCCGCAGGATGAGGGCGATGATGATGCCCACCATCAGCACTTCCTGCTGATACCGGCGGGGCACCGCGAACTGGCTCATGATCAGGACGAAGACGAACAGGTTGTCGATCGACAGGCTGTACTCGGTGAGCCACCCGGCGACGAACTGTCCGGCGTACTCACCACCGGCTATCAGCCACATCACCCCCGCGAAGATCAAAGCGAGGGTCACGTAGAAGACCACCCAGAGCGTCGATTCACGCGTCGACGGAATGTGGGGGCGCTTGAGGATGATGAGGAGGTCAGCGAGCAAGATCAGCGTCAGAACGACGAGAGATCCGATCTCGAACCAGAGCGGGAGGGTCAGATCCACGAGGGCCTTTCACAGCAAGCGGGCAGGTGCGTGCACCGAAAGTCTCTCCCCCGCCGCGTGGCGGTGCGCGCCCGGGGCCGCCGGCCCGTGATGACGAACGCGCAAGATCGGGATACTCCCTCTCGCTCCCCCAGGATAGCGGTGCCCCAGCGATCCAATAGGCGCGCACAAAACCGCGGCGGCGAAGCTGCACGGTCGAAACGACAGTGGTGCAGCATCCGAATGGATGCCGCACCACTGCGCTGACGGTCCCGCTGGCGGGCGCTGACCGTCAGTCTGGGACGCCGGACGCGCTCCCTCTCGGGGAGGCGGCGGGGAGCAGCCCTTCCGTCCCGCTGGCTCCGTCGGCCGCGGCCGGCGGTACCTCTTGGAGCGCGGAATCTGCGCCCTCAGGTTCTTGGGTGCCTGTCTCGAGGGTCGAGCGCAGCGGAACCTCCTTGATGAAGGCCACGATGACAAGACCCGCTAGGACCATCGGGATCAACATCGCGAACACCGGGGTGAGAGCGTCGTTGTACGCACCGACGATGACCTCGCGGACCTGATCGGGCAGCGCATTGACTGCTGCAGGCGTAAAGGAGTTCGCATCTCCCGTTCCCGTACCTGCGGTCATCCGCTCCGTGAGCAGTTCGGTCAGGCGCGAGGTGAAGATTGCGCCCACGACGGCGCCGCCCAGCGACGCGCCGATCTCGCGGAAGAAGTTGTTCGAGGCTGTCGCTGTTCCCACTTGGGAGTCGGGGAAGGAGTTCTGCACCACGAGGATGAGGATCTGCATCGACAGACCGATTCCCGCACCGATGACGAACAGGTACGACATCAGCACCCATAGCGGCGTGTCGACGGTGAGCGTGGACAGAAGCCAGAGCCCGACCGCAATCACGATCATGCTCGCGATCGGCATCCACTTGTAGCGCCCGGTCTTGGAGGCAAGGAAGCCGGTTGTAATCGCGCTCGCCATGAGGCCCGCGATCATCGGCAGCATCATGAAGCCCGAGACCGTGGCGTTGACGCCGGTCACCATCTGCAGATAGGTCGGCAGGTAGGCGAGTGTTCCGAACATGGCAACACCGATGAACAGCCCGGCCGAGGTCGCGAGCACGAAGTTACGGGAGCGGAACAGCGAAAGCGGGATGATCGGCTCGGCAGCCTTGTATTCGGCCAGCACGAACAGTGCCGCGAAGATGACGGCGGTAGCGATCAGCCACAGGATGGTCGGCGAGTTCCAGTCGTACTCGGTGCCGCCCCACGAGGCGACCAGAATGATCGAGGTCACCGCGACAGCCATCGTGAGCGTGCCCCACACATCGAATCTGACCCTCACAGAATGCCGCGGGAGCTTCAGGAATACCGCTGCGAGCGCAATCGCGATCAGACCCAGCGGGACGTTGATCCAAAACGCCCACCGCCACCCGACACTCTCGGTGAACCATCCGCCCAGCAGCGGCCCGGCGATAGAGGAGATACCGAAGACAGCGCCCATGACGCCCATGTACTTCGAGCGCTCGCGGACGGGCACCACGTCGGCGATGATCGCCTGCGAGAGGATCATGAGCCCACCGCCGCCGATCCCCTGCACGGTGCGACCGATGATGAGCCAGGTCATGTCCTGTGCGGCACCGCCGACGATCGATCCGAGAACGAACACCGACAGAGCGCCGATGAACAGCCCCTTCCGGCCGATGAGGTCGCCGAGCTTGCCATAGATCGGCATCATGATCGTCGCGGCCACCAGGTACCCGGTCGTCACCCACAGCATGTGGTTCACACCGTCGAGTTCGCCGACGATCGTGGGCAACGCCGTCGAGAAGATGGTCTGGTCCAGCGACGACAGCAGCATGGCCACGAGCAGGCCAGCGAACACGAGCAAAACGCGGCGCTTGTCGGTAGCCGCGGAAGCCTCCTCGACGACCGAATCGTCGAGAGCCACAGTCATTTCCGTCACACAACGATCATTCGCCGAATGCCGCTGTGGCGCGTCCCGCAGCCGCGGCATCTTCGCGTACCGCGATCGCGGTACGCGAAGTCACTCCCCCGGCGTCAACAGCCCGGACTCGTAGGCGAGGATGACGAGCTGAGCGCGATCGTGAGCCTGTACCTTCGTCATGATGCGGTTCACATGGGTCTTGGCAGTGAGCGCCCGCGTCGCCGCCGGGGAGAGCAGCGCGTCGCCCACGTGAACCGAGCGCACCGCCCGCACAATGTCCTCGGGCTCTGCGCCCTTTCCCACGAAGGCGCTCGCACCGGCGCGAAGCGCCGAGATGAGGTTCTCGTCCTCCTCGAAGGTCGTCAGGACGAGAACCTTGGTCTGCGCGAGTGTGGGGTCCGAACAGATCTGGGCGGTCGCCGCGATCCCGTCGAGCTCAGGCATCCGGATATCCATCACAATGACATCCGGATGCAGCGTGCTGGCGAGTCTGACGGCCTCGAGCCCGTTGGAGGCTTGACCGACGACCGTGATGTCGTCGTGGGTGTCCAAGATGTCGACCACCGCCTGGCGAACCAGGGATTGGTCGTCCATGACCACGACAGCCGTCATTGCGTATCCTCCCGGCTCAGCGGCAATCGCGCCTCGACCTTCCAGCCGGCGGTTGCTGGGCCCGCGCTGACGGTACCGCGCACCGATGCCACGCGTTCCCGGAGTCCGACAAGACCGAGGCCCGAACCTGCAGCGTCGCGCCCACGCGCGGTGCCGGTATCCATCGGGTTGGACACGGTGACGACGACGGCATCCTTACCGACGTGCACGAGCACGTGCGCGCGGTGCTCGGTCCCGTGCTTGTGCGCGTTGGTCAGCGCCTCCTGAATCACGCGATAGGCCACGTGGCTCACCGCACCCGAGACGCGGGCCGGGTCGCCCTCGATGCGCGTGTGTACCTCGAGGCCGGATGCCGTGAACTGGTGCACGAGCTCGTCGAGGTGGTCGAGTCCGCCCTGGGGTCGGGATGTCGAATCAGCCGCGCCGTCGGCCCGCAGCATCGTCATGAGGTCGCCGATCTCGGCAAGAACGGTGCGCGCCGCAGCGCGAATCGTGGCCAGAGATTCCTTCGCCTTGTCGGGGCGCATATCAACCGCCGAGGATGCCACACCTGCGTTGAGACTGATCACCGCGATCTGGTGCGCGACAGCGTCGTGCAGATCGCGGGCGATCCGCAGACGCTCCTCGCTCACCCGACGGCTGGCTTCGGCTTCCCGCGTTCGTTCAGCCCGCTCGGCTCGCTCCTGGATCGCCGCGATATACGCACGTCGAGATCGCGCGCCATCACCCGCAGCTGTGCCGAGCGCGACGATGAGTCCGAACTGCAAGATGCGGGGATCGACGATGCTCCCCACCGAGCCGAGAAACGCCAGCAGGACGATAGCGGCTGTCGCGCACGCCCCCACCGTAAAGCCCCGACGCCTACTGACTCGCGCGGCGACATGGAACACGGCGGCAGCCAGAGCCACCGCGATTCCCGGCGAGAGCGTGCCAGCGAGCGCCGCAGCCGTTCACGCTCTTCAGCCTCGAAGCTGCCTTCCTCGGATTCCTCGGCAGCGCGATCGGTGCCGTCATCGCGATGATCGTCGGAACAGGAGTCAGCGGCGCGCTATCGACATCGCTGCTCGCCGATCTGCCGGGACTGACGCTGATCGCCTTCGATCCTGCGTCGATCGCAACGATCATCATCCTCGTCATGGCGATCGCCTTCCTCTCCGGAACGCTTCCGGCCGCCCGTGCGGCCCGGGCCGACCCTGTGGATTCGCTGCGGTACGAGTAATCACCGCGCAGGAGGGGCATCCGGTCATCGATCGGGTGCCCCTCCTGTCGTTTCCCCATCTCGAAGACCCGTGAGACGAATCGCCGGATGCCGACACTGACGGTGTGAGAGACAATGAGGCGCGCCGACTCGCGGTGCGATACAGGGGAACCGATGACCGATTCAGTGACCACGGGAGACGCCGAACTCGTCGCCCGAGCCGCAGGCGGCAGCGAACAGGCGTTCCGACAGCTGTATCGCGCCTACGTTCGGCCCGTGTATTGGATCGCGCACCGGCTCCTGGGCGATCCCTCGGATGCCGAGGATGTCGTGCAGGAGACCTTCGTCGTCGCCTGGCGGAAGCTCCCGGAGCTCGACCTCGCGTCGGACTCGCTGCTGCCGTGGCTGGCAACCATCTGCCGATTCCAGTCGGCGAACCGGATGCGCGCGCAGCGAAGGGACCGCGAACAGGCGGGAGCGGTGGCAGATGACACCATCCCGGCGACGGTGAATGTCGAGCAGCAGATGATCGACGAGGAGTACCTTCGCCTGATCGCTGCCGAGATCGCGACCCTCTCCGACACTGACCGCGAGATCCTGCGGCTGTGTGCGGCGGAAGGTTACGCCTACAGTGCCGCGGCCGAGCAGCTCGGCATCCCGCACGGAGCTGTTCGCAACCGTCTCTCCCGCATCCGCACGCGTTTGCGGACCGTTGCCAAGGAGAGCACATGAACACCGACAATCCCCAGAGTTCCACCGCGGACCGACTCCCTCTCCTGGATGACGAGCGCGTCGCTGTTATCGAAGATGGGGTCTTCACGACCATCGAAAGTGAGCGCGCGGCATCCGTTCGGCGCTCTGTGGCTCGTGGCCGAGTGTGGATGGCGGGTGCGGCCGCGGCTGCGGTCGTGGCCGTCGCCGCCATCATCGCGCCGACCGTTCTCAGCGGGCTGAGCACGAATGAGAGCGGAGCGGCGGGCCTCATGCCCGCAGATATGCCCGTGGACGGCGGCATGTCGGGAAGTGAGATCGCACTCACTGACGGAGCGGTCGTCGACGGCTCGGGCGGTGGGAAGGCAATGGATTCCGCCATCGGCGAGTCCGGTCGTTCGATCATCGCCTCGTCGTCCGCCACCGTCGTGGTCGACGACGTTCGTGCCGCGGCTGACCAGATCGCGACCGCCGCCGACGGGCGCGGCGGGTACGTCGAATCGATGAGCATCGGGTCCGGTTACACGGGGATGCCCGTCGATCTGGCCGACCCGACCGTCGCCGTCACGAACGGGTGGATCACCGTGCGTATTCCCGCCGATGAGCTTGCCGACGCGATGGCCGACCTGGAGCAGGTGGGCGAGGTGACCGCATCCTCGATCGACCGATTCGATGTCACCGACCAGGTGGTCGACCTGCAGGCACGTGTGGATGCCGCGCAGGCATCCGTCGACCGCCTGCTCGAGCTGATGGGGCAGGCAGGGTCGGTTTCGGACCTGATCGCCGCCGAGTCGGCTCTCGCCGAGCGGCAGGCAACCCTCGAGTCCTACCAGCAGCAGCTCGAATCGCTCGAGGATCAGGTCGCGATGTCGTCGCTGAACGTGTCGCTCACCGTGCGCCACGAGGCGGTCGACGCAAACCCCGCCGGCTTCTGGGATGGCCTCGTCGCCGGCTGGAACGGCCTGGTCGCAACGCTCAACGGCATCGTCGTCGCGCTCGGCTTCCTCATCCCCTGGATTGCGGTGGTCGCTGTCATCGGCGGAGCGGTCTGGGGGATCATCGTGCTCGTGCGCCGGCGGCGCCGCCCCTCCGCTGAGGAGTGAGCTCGGGACGGTCGCCAGCACTCAGCGCGTGGGCCAGACCCACGCAGGCGCGTCAAGCGAGCCCTGACCCTGAACCTGCGTCTCACCGCCTGACTTCTCGAGCGTGTGTACCGTCGCGCCAGAGTTGGCCAGCGCGTCAACGAGCGGCTTCGAGTGGGAGACCACGATGATCTGGGAACGGGCTGCCGCATCCACGAGCATCGCCGCAAGTGGCTCGAGGATGCTGGGATGCAGGCTGGTCTCCGGTTCGTTGACGGCGATGAGGCTCGCGGGCCTCGTGCTCATGAGTGCTGCGACCCACACGAGGTAGCGCAGCGTCCCGTCCGACAGCTCGGGCGCAGACAGGGGCCGCAGCATCCCCGGCTGTCGCAGCGAGAGCTCGAAACGCCCCGCGTGGTCAGTGATCGACAGGCGACTGCCGGGAAGTGCGAGCTCAATCGCTGCGTCGAGCGCATCGGCATCCCCCTGCTCCCGGATGGTCTGCAGCGCGGAGGCGAGGTCGCTCCCGTCGGATGCCAGGATCGGGGTGCGTGTCCCGATAGCGGGCCGCCGAGCGGGAGCATCCGCGTCGGTACGGACCGCGTCATAGAAACGCCAGTCGCGTAGGCCGGAGCGAAGCCCCAAGACTTCGGGTGCGGCCTCGATGTCGCCGAACTCCGCCAACATGCTCTCCCACGGAGCGAGTGGTCGCTGCACCATGTGCCAACCGGCGTCGGTACGGATGCGGTAGATCGCGCCGCGTCGCTCGCAGATGAGGGAGCCGTTACGAAGAACAGGCCCACCCCAGACGGCCTCTGCCTTGATCTCGGGGTCTGCGCCGAACATCGTCGGGGCCGGGATCGGGATGCCAAGATCCATCGCGTAACCGAAACCCGCGGCATCCGACCCGTAACCCAGCCGCAGCGCGATCGGTCCTTTCCGCACCGTGCCCTGCACGGGACCGCTCGTCGGCGCGCCGGACTCGGGTCCCGCCCATAACGTTCCGGGAAAGCCACCTTCAGCGGCAAGGGCACGGATGGCGCCTTCCCTGGCCGCAGCTCCCAGAAGTCGCAACGACCGATACAGGCTCGACTTTCCGCTCCCGTTCGCGCCGGTCACAACTGTCAGCGGCGAGAGCGGCAGGACCAGACTCCGGATGGAGCGGTAGCCGTCGATCGCCAGTGTGGTCAGCACAGCCGCCAGCCTACGTCGGTGCTCGGACACCTTTCGGCAGCACCCGGATGCTTCGCCTGACCTACCCGAGGTAGGAGGAATCCTGGGCGTAGGACGCTTGAGCGCTCAAACGTCCTACGCCTGCGATTTCGCCTACATTCGTGGGCTACCCCGCAGCGTCTCCGCCGCGCGGGTCGGCGGTCCGAACGCACGAAAGCCCGGTACGAGACCGGGCTTTCGTGCGTTGGTGACCCCAGCGGGATTCTCCCCGCCGCCACTCCGCGAGCCGCTGCGCGCCTCGCGGAGCCTCCGGCGGCGTGGGCCCAACCCGGATAAGTTGCGAGACAACAACAGGCATCCCGAACACACGAAAGCCCGGTACGAGACCGGGCTTTCGTGTGTTGGTGACCCCAGCGGGATTCGAACCCGCGTTACCGCCGTGAGAGGGGAATAGGCTCCCCCGGAACTGCGTGCCCGACCCGGTTCTGCCCTGTGTTTACTGGGGTTCCGCGTGCGTCGAGTGCGTCGCGGAAAGTCCTGTCGTCAGCGTTCGTTGCCAAAATGTTGCCACGTTTGCGCCCCTCCAGAGGCGGGTAATCCTGGTGCCTCTGCGCGCCTGCCGAGTGTGCCGAGTAGCGAACTCACGTTCCCGCGCCTGACCCGCTCTACCAGCTTGCGGGGTCGTGGCGGATGCCGCAACACCACGTCGCTGCGCTCGGATGTTGCACCCTCCGTCCCGACCCGCGAACAGCAGGGAGCGGGTCCGGGGCGGGAGCGGACCGGGGAGGTAGAATGAGCAACGACGAAGCAGAGGTGATCCCATGAGCGTGACGATTCCGAGCGCGATCCCGGCCGAGTCCCTGCGCGCCTGGTACGACGACGAGCCCCGCGTGAGCGATGTGGCCCTCTACGACATGACCGCCCAGGGCGCGACCACCCTGGCCTCCGTCCTGATCGAACGGCAGCTCGCCACGACCGACGAGCGCGAGCGCGAGTATTGGGCCGCGCGGGTGCGCCTGGTGAACCAGCAGCGCACGGCGCTGGACCCCGACGACCGGCTCGGGCTGATCGCCCAGCAGCAGGCATGGCTCGATGAGATCGACGCCCTGACCGGCCAGGCGAGCCGCCGGATCGCGTGACCGAACCCGTCGCCTCCGACGAGGCGCGGCTGCGGCAGGTGTTCGACGCCACCGCGCGGCAGGCGATCTTCCCGCCGGTCCCGACCGGCGACCGGCTCCTGGTACTGCTCGGCGGCCAGCCCGCCGCGGGCAAGACGAGGGCGCAGGCGGCGATCCTCGCGGAGCACCCCGAGCTGGTGTCCATCACCGGGGATGACCTGCGCGCCTACCACCCCGGCTACCGGGATCTCGCGGTGAACGACCCGCTGGCGATGCCGGCCGCGACCGCGCCAACCTCCAGCGGGCTCATCCGCCTCGCCCTGGACCATGCGATCGAGCACGGCTACCCGGTGCTGCTGGAAGGCACCTTCCGCGATCCAGCGATGGTCATCGACACCGCGGCCCGGTTCGCGGAGGCCGGTTACCGGGTCGAGGTCGTCGCCGTCGCCATGCCCGCCCCGGTGTCGCGCCTGGCCGCGGAAGAACGGTTCCTGCGCGCCCGGCGCGGCGAGGTCGGCCGCTGGACCCCGCCCGAGGCGCACGAGACGGCGCTGGCCGGCTCACCCGAGGTCGTGGCCGCGCTGGAGGCCCTGCCCGCCGTCGCCCGCATCCAGGTCTACACCCGCGACCGCCGCCTCTACGACAACCGCCGCACCGAATCCGGCGCATGGGAGCACGAGCCCCACGCGGCCGAGGTGCTGCGCAGCGAGCAGACCCGAGAGCTCACCCCGGTCGAGGCCGTTGCCTGGCTCGCGGACTACGGCGCCGTATTCGGCGCCGCTCACGCCCGGCGCGGCTACCTCAGTCCGAGGACCGCGTCGGCCTACCGGCGGCTGCAAGACGACGCCGCCCGCATGATCGAGCTGGCCGCCTCCGACCCCAGTGCCGACGTGCGGGCGCTGGAAGAGCAGCAGACCCACCGCCGGATCGCACTGAAGGTCGCCGTGCCCGAGCCGCCGGGGATCGTCGGACGGATCGGGCAGACCCTTCGGCGCTCACTCCCGCCCTATCGTCCAGCTCCGTCGCGTGACGCGCCCGGTAACGAACCACCGAGCATCGGACGCTGAGAAGACGCCTATCGTTCCCCCACTCACGACGACGACGTGGGAGTAGAACTGTTCGACACCCCTGTCCCCGCCGGATCACGAAAGCACGTTCTGGCCCGTAAAACACGGGCGAGTCGCCGGGTGGCCGCGTGGACAACTCCCTCAGGATTCACGGACCTACGCGGTCGGTAGCACATGAGAACGAGCCTGCCGAGACGCCGCCAAACCCGATACCCGAGTCTGCGCGATCGCGCCGGATGTCACAAGCCGGTTCGGGCATTGCGGCCTCCGCCCCGACCCCGCGACTGGCAGGGAGCGGGTCCGGTGCTTGTGGAAGTCGACTGTCAGGCGCGGGAGGGGACGCCGAGTTCGGCCAGCAGGTTCAGCACGCGGCGCTCGATCTCGTCGCGCACCGGCCGCATCCCGTCCGGGGTCCAGCCCGCGGGATCGGGTAGCGTCCATTCCTCGTACCGCTTGCCGGGGAAGATCGGGCAGGCGTCGCCGCAGCCCATCGTGATCACCGCGTCCGCCGCCCGCACGATCTCGTCGGTCCAGGGCTTGGGGAACTCGCCGGCGATGTCGATGCCCCGTTCGGCCATGACCTGAACGGCGACCGGGTTGATCTGCTCGCCGGGCTCGGAGCCGCCGGACCAGCCGATCGCCCGGTCGCCGGCGTGGTGCTGGAAGAAGCCGAGGGCCATCTGCGAGCGGCCGGCGTTGTGGACGCACAGGAACAGCACGGTCGGCGTGCCCGTCAGGTGCATCCCGTCGACCTTGGCGAGCGCGCGCAGCCGCTGCCGGGCGAACTTCTCGGTCAGCAGCGGCAGATAGGTCGGCACCGTCGCACGGGCGGCGAGGTCGGTGTAGGAGGCGTGCAGGAAACGGTCGATCGTCTCCCGCCCGAAGGTGCCCTCGAACTCCCGCGTCAGGCGCTCGGCGCTGGTGGCGAGGCCCGCTTCCTGGTCGATGGTGATCGTCGCGTGGCGCTCGTGCTCGTCTGGCATCGTCGTCATCCCTTCGTCGTGGTCAGCCGGGGCGCGAGGCTCTGGATGCGGGCGGCGATGTCCTCGAACGCCGCGTCGAAGGCGGCGTCCGTCCCGTCGCGCACCGGGTCCGGCACCGACCAGTGCACGCAGCCGGCGTCGCCGAGTTCTTCGTGCGCGGTGTCGCACACGGTCACCACGAAATCGTCCGCGCCGAGCACGTCGTCCAGCGCGCGCGGGGCGCGGGCTCGCAGGGTGAGGCCGTGTCGGTCCGCGGCGGCGATCGCGCCCGGCTCGATCTGCGCGGCCGGGTGCGTGCCGGCCGAGGCCACCGGGATATCGCTGCTGCCGTGCCAGAGCGCAGCGGCGAGCTGGGATCGGGCCGAGTTGCCGGTGCAGACGAACACCACCCGCCGCACCCCGAGCATCGGGGAAGGGGTGAGGCCGTCGAGCGCGCCGGGCGCGAGGTGGAGGTAGGTGCGGCGCCGGTCGGCCTCCGACCGCGTCCGCACGATCAGCCCTGCCTGTTCGAGCTGGTTCAGGTGATGGGCGAGCAGGCTCGATGAGACACCCAGCTCGCCTTGCAGCTCGACCGGGGCGACATCGCCCAGGGTGAGCAGGTCCACGATCCGCAGCCGCACAGGATCGGCCAGCGCCGCATACCGCGCGACCCGACCCGCAAGGCAAGTTTCCTCAATGTTCATTACCTCAAGTTTGACTGAGCGAACCGGATTCGTCAAGATGGGCAGCGATGAACACCACCACGACCGAGGCCGTCCCGCTGTGGCGGCGTGCTGCCGCTGAGCTGCTGGGCGCCGGCCTGCTGGTGACGGTCGTGGTCGGTTCCGGCATCGCCGCCTCGCGTCTCTCGCCCGGCGATGTGGGCTTGCAGCTCCTGGAGAACTCGATCGCCACCGCGCTCGGCCTGACCGTCCTCATCCTGATCTTCCAGCCCGTCTCCGGCGCGCACCTGAACCCGGTCGTCACCCTCGCCGACCGCGCCCTCGGCGCACGGCACGGCGGCGGCGAGATCGCCGTCTACGCTGGCGCTCAGATCGTCGGCGGCATCGGTGGGGCGCTGCTGGCGAACCTCATGTTCGCCGTGCCGGCCGCGCTGTCGGTGACCGACCGGGCGGCACCGGGGCAGGTGCTCGGCGAGGTCGTCGCCACCGCCGGGCTGATCCTCACGATCTTCGCCCTGGCTCGCACCGGCCGCGCGGCGCTGGTCGCCCCGGCGGTCGGTGCCTACATCGGCGCCGCGTACTGGTTCACCTCGTCCACCTCGTTCGCCAACCCCGCCGTGACCATCGGCCGGATCTTCACCGACACCTTCGCCGGCATCGCCCCGACCTCCGCGCTGTGGTTCCTCGCCGCCCAGGTCGTCGGCGCGGTCGTCGGCGTCGGGCTTGTGTTCCTGCTGTTCCCGAATCGAAAGGCCCAGCCATGACCCATCTGATCGCCATCGGCGGCTCCGACGCCGGTATCTCCGCCGCGCTCCGTGCCCGCGAACTCGACCCGACCACCGACGTGACGGTGGTGGTGGCGGACGAGTACCCGAACTTCTCCATCTGCGGCATCCCCTACTACTTCACTGGCGAGGTCGCCCCGTGGCAGTCGCTCGCGCACCGCACGAGCGCTGACTTGGAGGCCACCGGGATGCGGCTGCGGCTCAACACTTTCGCCACGGGCATCGACGTCGCCGGGCAGCGGCTCACTGTCCGCACCCCGGACGGCATCTTCGAGGATCTGGCCTACGACGAGCTGATCGTCGGCACCGGCGCGCTCCCGTCCCACGCCGGCATCGCCGGCCTCGATGCGCTGACCCCGGAGGACGGGGTGCATGTCATTCATTCGATGGGTGACACTTTCGCCCTCGACCACGACCTCACTACCCGGCAGCCGCAGTCTGCGATCATCGTCGGCGCCGGCTACGTCGGCCTGGAGATGGCCGAAGCCTTCATCACCCGCGGGATGCAGGTCACCCAGCTCCAGCGCGGACCCGAAGTGCTCTCCACCCTCGACCCCGAGCTCGGCGCCCTCGTCCGCGACGAACTCACGACGCATGGCGTCGAGGTCGTCACCGGCTCGACCGTGACCGGGATCGAGAAGACCCCGGTCGGGCTCACCGTCACCGGCACCCGCGACGGGCAGCCCTTCGCACAGACCGCGGACCTCGTGCTCGTGGTCGTCGGGGTGCGGCCGAACACCGAGCTGCTCGAGCAGGCCGGAGCGAGCCTCGGCGCGGGCCGCGCCGTCGTGGTCGATGAGCACATGCGCACCGGGCTCCCGCACGTCTGGGCCGCCGGCGACGGCATCATCACGCATCACCGCCTCCTCGGCGCGACCTATCTGCCGCTGGGGACGACCTCGCACAAGCAGGGCCGCATCGCAGGAGAGAATGCTCTCGGCGGCGACCGAGCCTTCGCGGGGTCGGTCGGCACCCAGGTCGTCAAGGTCTTCGACCTCGTCGCCGCCCGAACCGGCCTGCGCGACCACGAGGCGATCGCCGCCGGCTACGCGGCAGCAACGATCACCGCGGCCGCGGACGACCACAAGCGGTACTACCCCGGTGCCCACCCGATCCACTTCCGCATCACCGGGGACACCGGCGACGGGCGTCTGCTCGGCGCGCAGCTCGTCGGGCGGCGCGGCACCGAGGTCGCCAAGCGGGTCGACACCTTCGCCACCGCCCTCTATGCCGGGTTGACCATCGGGCAGTTCGATGACCTCGACCTCTCCTACACCCCGCCGCTCGGCTCTCCGTGGGATGCCGTGCAGCTCGCGGCGCAGGCGTGGTCGGCCGCGAATGCCAGGGTGCTGGTCTAGTGAGCGTCAAGTGACTGGGGCAGACTGAGCGCGATGAGCCTTTCCCCCTCGACCGGCGGGCGCCGCCACCCCGGCACGGTCGGAGAGGTGTTCCTCGTGTTCCTGCGCCTGGGACTGACCTCCTTCGGCGGCCCGGTCGCGCACCTGGGGTACTTCCGCGAGGCGTTCGTGGAGCGGCGCAAGTGGCTGGGCGACCGCGCCTACGCGGACCTGGTGGCGCTGTGCCAGTTCCTGCCCGGCCCCGCATCCAGTCAGGTCGGCATGGCGATCGGGCTGCAGCGCGCAGGGTTCGGCGGGCTGCTGGCGGCGTGGGCGGCGTTCACCCTGCCGTCGGCGATCCTGCTGGTCGCGTTCGCCTACGGGGTCACGGCGCTCGGTGACCTGTCCGGCGCCGGATGGATTCACGGGGTGAAGGCCGCCGCGGTCGCGGTCGTCGCCCACGCCGTGCTGGGCATGGCGAGAACCCTCACCCCGGACGCGAAGCGGGCCACGATCGCCGTGGCGGGCATGATCGTCGTCCTGCTCGTCCCGAGCGCGTTCGCACAGGTCGCCGTGATCGCCGCCGCGGGAGTCGTCGGGCTGGTGTGGCTGCGCCCGCAGGCCGCCACGGCATCGGAGTCGGAGCCATTCGTCGTGCGGGTGCCTCGCTGGGCCGCGATCGGGAGCCTGGCCTTTTTCGTGATCCTGCTCGCGGGCCTCCCCCTGCTCGTGTCCGCCACTGAGAACGGGGCGGTACGCTTATTCGACGTGTTCTACCGGGCTGGGGCACTCGTGTTCGGCGGCGGTCACGTCGTGCTGCCGCTGCTGGAGGCCGGGACCGTGCAGACCGGCCTCGTCGACCACGACGTGTTCCTCGCCGGCTACGGTGCCGCGCAGGCGGTCCCCGGTCCCTTGTTCACCTTCGCCGCCTACCTCGGCGCCGCGACTACCAGCCCGCCGTCCGGGCTGCTCGGCGCCGCGATCGCGCTGGTCGCGATCTTCCTCCCCGCGACACTGCTCGTGGTCGGGGTGCTGCCGTTCTGGGACCGGCTGCGTCGCGCTCCACTCGCGCAGCGGGCGCTCATGGGCGTGAACGCCGGCGTGGTGGGGATCCTCGCCGCAGCGCTCTACACGCCGGTGTTCACCGAAGGGGTCACATCGGTCGCGGCCCTCGGGATCGCCGCCGCCGGGTTCGTCGCCCTGACCTCGTGGAAGGCGCCGGCGTGGGCGGTCGTCATCGCCGCGGGCCTCATCGGCTGGGCCGTACTGTGAGCAAGGGGTGAGTCCGCGCCGCCTCAGCCGACGACCGTGCCGAACAGGGAGCCGACCAGGAAGGTCGCTCCCAGGGCGAGCGCACCGCCGATCACCAGGCGCACCACGGCCCGCCACCGATGAGAGCCGCCGATCCAGGCCGCGACGTATCCGGTGACCGCCAGGGCGAGGAGCACGGCAACGAAGGTCCACACGATGCGCGCCGGGTGCGGCAGCAGCAGGATCGTCAGCAGCGGCAGCACGGCGCCGATCGTGAACGCGATCAGCGAGGCGAAGGCGGCGTGCCAGGGGCTGACGACGTCCTCCTGGTCGATGTTCAGCTCGAGCGCCAGGTGGGCCTTGAGCGCGTCGCGCTCGGTCAGCTCCGTCGCCACCAGGCGGGCGGTTCCGGGGGTGAGGCCCTGCTCCTCGTAGAGCCCGACCAGCTCCTCGAGCTCGACCTCGGGATCCTCCTCCAGCTCGCGCCGCTCCTTCTGGATGAGAGCCCGCTCGCTGTCCCGCTGGCTGGACACCGAGACGTACTCGCCGAGCGCCATTGAGATAGCCCCGCCGACCAGGGCCGCGGCCCCCGCCAGCAACACTGGCGTGACCTCCGCTGTCGCTCCGGCGACACCGACGACGACCGCCGCCGTGGACACGATCCCGTCGTTCGCTCCCAGCACTCCTGCGCGCAGCCAGTTGAGTCGCTGCGCGAGCCCCGTTGCGTGAGGCTCGCCGGAATGCCGGTATGGAGGGGATTGCGTCGTCACGGCTCCTCACGGTAGTTCGGTAGTTCTCCTGCCGCCAGGAAGGAGAGGCAACCCTGCACCTCGGCTCTTCGCCCGCAGATTCCAGTCGTGGTGCTCGGGTTTCAGAGCGTCACACGCGGTGCGAGTCGGACTCCGTGTCGGATCGGCGTGACGGCGGCGGTGCGGCAGCGGGGAGTCCGCTCGGCGGGCCGCCCAGCGCGCGGAGCGCGTAGAGGATCGTGGCGAGGTCCACGAGCTCCTGCGTGAGAGCGCCGGCGACGGCGGGGATGGCGCCCGTCATGGCGATGACCATGAGGACCACGCTGAGACCGATGCCGAGCCATATCGCCGTCAGCGCGACGCGAAGCGTGTGCCGCCCGATCGACACGGCGTCGACCACCTTGCTGAGCGAGTCGACAAGGATCACCACGTCAGCGGCATCGCCGGCCGCGGTCGCGCCTTTCGCGCCCATCGCAACGCCGATGTCGGAGGCGGCCAGCACCGGGGCGTCGTTCACCCCGTCGCCGACCATCATCACGGGTCGTGGATGCAGGTCGGCCGCGAGATGAACCTTCTCTGGCGGAAGGAGCTCGGCATGCACCTCGTCGATCCCGGTCTGCCGCGCGATCGATTCGGCTGTCGCACGAGTGTCTCCCGTGAGCATGACGATCCGTTCGACACCGTTCGCGCGCAGCCACGACACCACCGCGACGGACTCCGGGCGGGGATCGTCGGCGAGCACGAGGACGCCGGCGAACCGGCCGTCGATGGCGACGTAGGCCGCGGCCTCGCCCGTCGTCAGGTCTGCGCGCACCGTGTCGGCCGCCACTGACGCGACGTAGGAGGGCTTCCCCACGACGACCGTTCGCCCCCCGATCACCGCGGTCACACCATTCGTGGCGACCTCACTGGCCTCCTCGGCCGCGAGAAGGTCGATGCCGCGCTCGACCGCGGCCCGGCGGATGCTGTCTGCGAGCACATGCGACGAGTACTGTTCAGCAGACGCGGCGAGCTGCAGCAGTTCGCCCGCCTCGAAGCCGCCGACAGGGCGAACGTCAACGAGGGTCGGCTGGCCCTGCGTCAGCGTTCCGGTCTTGTCGAAGGCCGCGGACTGCACTCGGGCGAGCTGTTCTACGACACCTCCGCCCTTCATGATCACGCCGGCCTTCGCGGCCCGCGAGAGCCCGCCGAGGAACGCGACCGGTGCAGCGATCAGCAGCGGGCACGGCGTCGCTAGCACCAGCACCTCAGCGAAGCGCGTCGGATCGCCCGATACCGCCCACGCTATGCCGGCCAGGGCGAGCGAGACGGCCGTGAAGGGGATCGCAAACCGATCCGCGAGCCGCACGACGGGCGCACGCGAGTCCTCCGCGGCACGCACGAGCGCGACGATCTGCTGGTACTGACTGTCCGCGCTGCGCCGCACCGCCCGGATCCGCACCGCCCGGTTCCCGTTGATAGCGCCGGAGAGCACGTCGCTGCCCGCCTCACGAGTCACCGGCAGACTCTCCCCAGTGAGCGACGATTCGTCGAACGTGCCGCTCTCGGTGAGCAGGATGCCGTCGACCGGCACGATCTCGCCCGGCCGCACCAGCAGCACATCATCGATCCCTACGTGCTCGACCGCGACATCCTGCACCTCGTCCGAGTCCGACGCATGCTCGTGAGTGAGAACATGCGCGGTGCGCGGCGATCGGTCCAGCAGCGCGGTGAGGTCGCGCCTGGCCCGCCGGGCGGCGAAGTCCTCCAACGCTTCACCGCCGGAGAGCATCAAAACGATGATGAGCGACGCGATGTACTCGCCCACGGCGAGGGTTGCGACCATCGCCACCACCGCGAGGATGTCGAGCCCGACATGCCCGCGAAGCACATCACGCACCATCCGAACCAGCGTCCACACGACGAACGCTCCGACGTAGGCCGTCGCCGTCCACCGTCCCACCGCATCCGCTCCGACGGCGTGGAGGACCACGACCGCGGCGAGCACCACGACGGTGACCGAGATGATCGGGTATCGCCACAGCGGCCGCAGCAAGCGCATACGTCTCAGCCTTGTCGACTGCTGCACTCGCCGCTAGCTGTACTGCCCAGGGAGGTTGTTTGATCTGGCTTCCCTGATGTGACGAGAACCTCCCGGCAGAGTGGAGCTGCTACCGCATCCGCTCTGAACCAGGAGGTTCTCGTGTCTCACGCTAACGCGGCGCTCACCCCGCGCCAAAGGCTCCGTCTTGCACAGAAGATCGTCGACGAGGAGTGGACGGTCGCCGCGGCGGCGGACTACTTCCGTGTCTCCTGGCCCACCGCCGCGAAATGGGCGCGACGCTACGTCGAGCTCGGTGAAGCGGGGATGGCCGACCGGTCCTCGCGCCCGCATGCGCATCCGAACAAGACCCCGACGCACCGTGTGAAGAAGATCGTGCACCTGCGGATCCGCAAGCGCCTGGGGCCGGTCCAGATCGCCGACCGCGTCGGGATGCCGGCCTCGACCGTCCACGCGGTGCTGAAACGGTGTCGACTGAACCGGCTCTCGCATGTCGATGTGAAGACCGGGGAACCCGCCCGCCGGTACGAGCACGACAAGCCCGGCGCGCTGATCCATGTCGACGTGAAGAAGCTCGGCAACATCCCCGACGGCGGCGGCTGGCGCTACGTCGGACGGTCCCAAGGCGACCGCAACCGAGCAGTCACGGCCAAGCGCACCGGAAAGCGAGGCATCGCCGGCGACATGGTCACCGGCACCGCCTACGTCCACACCGTCATCGACGACCACTCCCGCGTCGCTTACGCCGAGATCCACGACGACGAACGCGCCGAGACCGCGATCGGCGTCCTGCAACGGGCCGTGTCCTGGTTCGCCGACCGCGGCGTCCGCGTCGAACGGGTCCTCTCGGACAACGGCCCCGCCTACCGCTCCCACGCCTGGCGACGCGTCTGCGCCGAGCTCGCCATCACACCCAAGCGCACACGTCCTTACCGTCCGCAGACGAACGGGAAGATCGAGCGATTCCATCGCACTATGGCCGACGGTTGGGCCTACGTGAAGCACTACAACAGCGAATCAGCCCGCCGCGCAGCCCTGCCCGCCTGGCTGCACTTCTACAATCACCACAGGCCCCACACTGCGATCGGGAAGCTCCCGCCCATCAGCCGGATCTCAAACAACCTGCCTGGGCAGTACAGCTAGGCTGGCGGAATGCCGGTCATCCTCCCCTTCGACGGGCACGAGCCCGACATCTCCGCCGACGCCTGGGTCGCCCCGAACGCGTCCGTGATCGGCAAGGTGCGCATCGCTGCAGATGCCAACGTCTGGTTCGGCGCGGTGCTGCGCGGCGACATCGACGAGATCGTGCTCGGCGAACGCAGCAACCTCCAAGACAACGCGGTGATCCACACCGAGGCGGGCAACCCGACGATCATCGGCGCCGACGTCAGCATCGGCCACGCCGCCGTCGTGCACGGCTGCGTCGTCGAAGACGGATGCCTCATCGGCATGAACGCGACCGTGCTGAACGGCGCCGTCATCGGCGCGAACTCGCTCGTCGCCGCGGGGGCGGTGGTGCTCGAGGGAACCGTCGTTCCGCCGCGATCGCTCGTCGCGGGCATCCCCGGCAAGGTGCGGCGGGAGCTCACCGACGAGGAGGTCGCCGGGCTGCTCGGCAACTCCGCGCGCTATGTGCCGCGGTCGAAGATCTACCGCGCGGCCGAGGTCTAGAAGACCGCCGCGAGGTCACCACCAGAACCTCGCCCACCCCGAACCTCCGTCATCGATCCCCGGATGCCCGGGCGCATCCAATCCGGCGACCTCGCGCACCAGGGCGGCCAGCCTCGCGGGCTGCTCGTATGTGACGAAGTGCCGGGAGCCTTCGATGGTGCGAGTCTCGTAGCCCAGCCGCCGCAGCTCTCTCGCAACATGGTGCCTGGGCGCAGCCGACCGAGACCCCGTCGTGACCACGCATCGGGGTCCCCCGACCGGTCGACGTCGAGGCTGAAAGCTGCGGAACATGGCGATCTCCTTCGCCGTCGTCGCGTCGACGTCTCCGTGGTCATCGAGCAGGTCGACCGACCACCTCCTGCCATAGAGCGCCTTACCCACCGCTGTCGTCCCGCCACGGCGAAAGGCCTCGGCGGTCGGGGAGAGAAGGTCCGGCACCAGGTTCCCCGCCGCCGGCTCATGGAGGACGAATCCATGGCACGCGGCACCCATGCCCGCGAGCGCGAGACCGAGGGTTGCCCCGCCTGACATCCCCACGATGACCGCGCCCGCCGCATACTCGGCCAGCCACTCGATCTCGTCCTCCAACCGACCGGTCTTCGGGCGACGAAGCGCCCGGAGCTGTGGAATCAAGCGCTTCAGAGGATCCCAGACGGCAGGTGAGGCCGCGACCCCGTGAACCGCGAGGATCGGGACGTCGTCAGCTGGCATCGGCCGCCCTGTTGAGATCATCGGCCGCCGCGGCCATATACGAGCGCCACCCGCCGTACGCGGTGATGTCACGCGCTCCCTCGAGCGCCGTCGGATCGCAGACGAATCCGTGGACGGCGGTGCCGTCGTCGAGCTCGAGCGTGCCGATCGCCAACGGTGCACTCACACCGCGGAGAAAGGACCCGACGGTAGCAGTCGGAAGCCGATAGACCTCGACCTCGATACGAGCGCCTTCTCGTAGATCGGTCACCAGCCCGGGACGTCGCGGCTCGTCGCCGGGGAGCGCGTAGAGCCGGTACCGGGGTGCGGTCATCGTGCGCCGGCTCAGGAGCCCGCCGCGATCGGTGATTTGGTGATGAAGTCCGAACCCCTCGAGATGGGCGCCGACGACGGCGACCTCCATCAGCGAGTCCTGGTCGACCGCATCCGCGAGCGCCGACGCCAGCCCTGCGAGTTCCTGGTCGGCACCGGAAGGCCCATGAAGGGTGACACCGAAGGGGACGTGCGCCGCCGTACTCCCCGCCGGGACCGCGATGGCGCACATGTCGAGCAGGTTGGTAAAGGTCGTGTAGGTACCCAATTGCGCGTTGAGTTCGACGGGGTCAGCGCGCATCTGCTCGACCGTGTAGGTCTTCGTCACCGTGGGAGTGAGCAGAGCATCGACCGAACGGAGGATGTCATCCGCCTCCCGCCGCAACTCCCACACGCGGTGCATACTCGACCAGACCTGTGCGGCCGACATCGCACCGGCGCCCGCCAAGATCTGGCGCACGACCGGGTCGACGTCGTCTCGGTCCTCCTCGAGCGCGACCGAGACGGCGGTCGCGCGCTCAGCAAGCCACGCACCGCCATACAGGTGACGACCTGCCTCGAGAAGCGGGGTGTAGTCGATCTCAACCAGTTCGGCTCCGGCTCGGACGAGGTCGGCACGGACCCGACTCCACGCGTCCTCCTCGCCACGCTCGCCCCATCCGGCGACAACCTCAGGCACGCCCAGGCGGACTCCGGCGAGCGAGACCGAAGCAACCCGGGCGGAAGGAACCGGGAGCGGGCGCGACCAGGGGTCCTGATCATCGAAGCCGGCGATCACCTGAGCCACGATGGCTGCGTCGGCAACCGAGTTCGCCATCACCGAAACGCAATCGAGCGACCGGCACGCCGGCACGACACCGCGAGTGCTGACAAGGCCCACACTCGGCTTGAGACCGACGACCCCGTTCAACGCCGCGGGAACGCGCCCGGACCCCGCGGTATCGGTCGCCAGAGAAAACGCAACCAGGCCCGCCGCAACAGCTACCGCGGATCCTGATGACGACCCGCCGGAGATGAGGGAGCTATCGTGGGCCGAGGAGGGCGTCCCGTAAGGAGAACGGGTACCGTTCAGACCGGTAGCGAACTGGTCCAGGTTGGTCTTGCCGACGAGGATCGCGCCTGCCGCGATCAGGTCGCGAACCACGGGTGCCGACTGCTGGGGGCTGTAGGCGAAAGACGGGCACGCCGCCGTCGTCGCCCACCCCTCGACGTCCATGTTGTCTTTGACCGCGAAGGGGATGCCCCAGAGCGGAAGACGATCGCGATCGGCAGGATCGAGTGCTTCAGCATCTCGGACGAGTCGATCGGAGACCGAGATCCAGACTCCGTCACGTCCTCGCGCATCGATCGCAGCCAGAGTGCGCTCCGCCACATCGCGAGGTGTGCAGGTTCCCCGCCGGTACGCGGAGTGGAGGCGGGCGATCTCCATGCGAGGAGAGATCACCGCGCGGATCCCTTACCGAACGCGTCATCCAGCGCCGACGACTCCGCGACCGCACCGAAAACACCCCCCTGCATGGTGATCATCTTCAGCGCCGCCTCGTAGTTTCCGTGATCGGTGGCGCCTGTGCAGTCACTGAGCAGAAGGCACTCGTAGCCGCGATCGTTCGCCTCCCGCATCGTCGTGTGCACGCAGACGTCGGTTGTGATCCCCGTCAGAATCAGATGAGTGATCCCCCGAGTGCGCAAGATCACGTCGAGATCGGTTCCGTAGAACGCCCCCTTGCCAGGCTTGTCGATGACGATCTCGCCCACGAGAGGTGCCACTTCGGGCACAATCTGCCACCCGGGTTCCCCGCGTACGAGGATGCGTCCTCCCGGTCCTGACGACCCGATCTCGGCACCGATCTGCTGCGAGCGCCAGAGTTTGTTGGGCGGGCAGTCCGAGAGATCCGCCCGATGACCCTCGCGAGTATGGATCACCTGGAGGCCTGCCGCGCGAGCGGAACCGAGGATCCGCGCTGTGGGCGCGAGTCCGCGTCGGGTGAGTGTGAGGTCGTACCCCATGCGGTCGACGTAGCCACCGACCCCGCAGAAGTCCACCTGCCAGTCGATACACAGGAGCGCGGTCGACTGGGCGGAGAACGTTCCGTCGAACGGCCACGCGTACGGTGTGGCCGCTACCGGCCCGAATCTGCTCGTCATCGCCTCGTCTCACCTCCGCCCGTGGGTTCCTGCCACACCACCGTCACCGGACCTCCTCCAGGTGGCCCTTGGTTCTCGGCGCCTCCGGAGACGTAGATCGATGTGCGCCCGAACACCCCCGCTAGAAGGCCTCCTACGGCCGCGCGCGCGTGTCGTGTCGACGAGAGGTCGGTGTCGGTGAGCATCGTGTGCCGTAACCCTCGGATCCGCCCGTCCGGACTCGCCTCGGCCTTCGCGAAGACCTGCACGATGGTGCCGCCGGCGGCTCGGATGCGATCGCGGAGCGCGACGATCTCCTCCACGTCGATCGCGTCGTGCATGACCACCGTCTCAGCGTTCAGCTGTCCGCCGGGGTCGAGTCGAGACCCGAACGCCAGCACGAGGCACCGGTCGAGCTCGATACCGGCGGAAGCCGAAGCGACCGCCGACCAGACAGAAGGATCGCCTGCGAGGCCTTGGTCCGCTTCGACTCCGCCGATCTCTCCGCACGCGAGCGCGACGCCCAGCGAGCTAGCCGCTCGGGATCGCGCCATCGATAGGTAGGGATCATCCGTCACGGCCCCGCCTCTCGCTGACACGATCTGCTCGGTCGTCAGCAAAGGGCATTTCACGAGCACCATGTGGGCGTTGCGTGGATCAAAGCCTCCGTTGCGGCACGCTTCGAGCGTCGCCGCAGCGACCGCGTCGACCTGCTCTCGGCGCCCGAGCCCTTCGACAGATAACCGAGGGGTCTGCGCGAACCCCGCCGCAAGTCGCCCGTTGCCTGATGTCGAACCCTCCGAAACCACGGTGACATGCGGGCTGAGGACTCCCTCAGTGCCGCCCGACATGACGGTCAACGCCGGTTCCGAGAGCCCCTCGGTCCAGGCGCGAGTCGCGAGAGCCCGGCTGAAGTCGTTAACGCCGCCGTTCCCCTCCGTCTTTCCGATGACGGCAAGGACCCTTCGCCCGAACACCCTGTCGACCGGGGCGTCGTCGGGGGCAGCAACCGGCACGACCGTCAGATCGACATACATCAGCGCGTCCGGTCGTCGGCCGGGAGCGATTCCGCACCCAGCGCGGCGAGGACGGAGTCCGATGAAGCGACAGCCGCGAACAAGCCGCCCTGCATCGTGAGGATCTCGATCGTCTGCAAGTGCCGGGCGCGATCGGTCGCGGCCGTGCAATCCGACAGCACGAGTACCTCGAACCCGCGATCGTTGGCCTCCCTGATTGTGGTCGACACGCAGACATCGGTGGTCAACCCCGTAATCAGCAGATCGGTAATCCCCGCCATGCGCAGAATGTGCTCGAGGTCGGTGGCGTAGAACGCACCTTTGCCGGGCTTGTCGATGACCGTCTCACCCGCAAGCGGGGCCAACTCGGGGATGATCTCCCACCCAGCCTCGCCTCGAATCAGCACGCGTCCCAGAGGCCCGACGGACCCGATCTCGACCCCCTGACTGGCGGAACGCCACCTCTTGGTGTCGGGCAGATCAGAGAGATCGGGGCGGTGCCCTTCTCGCGTGTGGATCACCGTCAGCCCGAGTTCGCGCGCCCGCCCAAGCACTCTTTGGGTGGGTTCTATCGCCGCACGGGTCAGGCTGATGTCATAGCCCAGCGAATCAATGAATCCACCGCTGCCGCAGAAGTCGACCTGCCAGTCGATGCAGAGCAGAGCCGTGCGCGTGAGATCGAGTTGACCGTGCCACGGCCAGGCATAGGGATCCGCCTGGATCGCCTGCGGTGTTGTCGTGGTCACTATGACTCCCTTGCTCACCTCGATCGTATACGACCTACCGGAGAGGGCCGGCGTCGGAGTGTTACCGCCGTGTTAAACCTCAGCGACGGATGAGCTCGTCGAAGAACGCAAGGTCGCCGAGGACGTGCTCGCGCATGAGATGAGCCGCGGCCTCCTCGCCGCCGAGAATCGACGCGCAGATGTCGCGATGCTCATCCCACGACCCGGCAGCGCGCGCAGCCAGCTCCGCTCCGAATATCCAACTGAGGCGGCTGCGCAGCGTCCTCAGCATCTCGACGAGTTCTCGATTTCCGGAAGCAATCGCCACCGTGTCGTGGAATCGCTCCACCAGCTCCGAATGGCGCTCGGGTTCGGTCACCGGGTCGAGGGTGCTGCCCTCTTCTGTAAGAGATCGAAGTTCGCGTGCCATCGCCCCTCCGTGGGCAGCCGCGGCAAGCCGCGCCGCCATCGCCTCGAGTTCGGCGCGGATCGCGATGAGCTCGCGGGTGCCCGATGACTCGGGCTGGGCGACTATTGCACCCTTGTATTTGCGCAACTCGAGAAAGCGCTGCTGCTCCAGCACCTGAAAGGCCTCGCGCACGGGTACTCGGGAGACGTCGAAATCGGAAGCAATCTCCTCCTCGCGAAGCCGGCTGCCGGGAACGTACGAGCCATCGATGATCCGTCCCCGGATCGCGGCGGCAATCACGTCGCGCAGGGGAAGCCCAGCACGAGAAGCCATGCTCCTCACTCTAGGGACCAACCCCGCCAGATGCCGAGTTCCGGTCGCCTCAGCTGGATGCTCCCCCGCTTGCGGACGATTCCGCCTCCGTCGCGTCCAGTCGCGCGTTCAGCCCGTCGACGATGCGATGCAAGCGATCATCCCGCAGCAGATCCGGCTCACGGGGTCGCTCGAACCCCACTTCGACGACATCGGCGACCTGCGCCGGTCTGGCGCTCAGCACGACGACTCGGTCGGCGAGGAACACCGCCTCCTCGACGCTGTGCGTGACGAGGAGCGTCGTGATGCGCAACCGCGTCCACACCGCCTGCAGCTCCACATTGAGTCGTCGTCGCGTCACCGCGTCGAGCGCTCCGAACGGCTCGTCCAGAAGCAGAACGGAGGGATCCAGAGCCAGAGCCCGCGCGATCGAGACTCGTTGACGCATCCCGCCGGAAAGCTGGGACGGGCGCGCATCGGCGAAGCCCCGGAGTCCGACCAAGTCGATCAGATCATCTACCTGGTGCCGATCGACGTCACGGCCCGCGACTCGGAAAGGGAGCTCAATGTTCTTGCGCACCGTCAACCACGGCAGCAGTGCGTGGTCCTGGAACGCGACACCCAGGCGATGATCGCGCGCGAGGACTCGCGGATGCTCACCGGCGATCGTCACGGACCCCGAAGTCGGCTCGTCAAGTCCGGCAATCATCCGCAAGATCGTCGACTTCCCCGAGCCCGACGGGCCGATGAGCGCGACGAACTCCCCCTCGGCGATCTCCAGGTCTACCCGCTTGATCGCCTGGACCGACGCTCCGCGCTTCAGCCGGAACGACTTCGAGACCGCCTCGACCCGCACGCTGCGCCCGAGAGGCGCGCCGGCGTTCATCGGCCCACCTGGAGTCGTGCGCGGTCCGCGATGCCGCGGGAACGCTCCGAGGCCTCCCGCACCAGGGCCGCGAGGTCGCCGTCAGCGCCAAGGAAGGTAGGAACGCCGCGTTCGACGACGACCCGACCGTCGACTATCACGGTACGTACCGCGACCGTGGGTTGCAAGAATACGAGCGCCGCGTACAAGTCGGCCGCGGGCGTCATCCGCGGCTCCTCCAGATCAAGGATGACGAGGTCGGCGCGCTTGCCGACCTCGATCGATCCGATCAGGTCATCCATACCCAGAACCCGCGCTCCCTCGATCGTTGCCATTTCCACGACCCGCTGCGGACTGATCGCCCCCGGGTCACGACTCACCGCGCGGTGCAGGAGCGCCAGGAGCTTCATCGAACCGAAGAGATCGACCGCATCCGAGCAGTTCGCATCGTCCGTGCCGATCCCCATCGGGATGCCCGCCCGGAGCATTCGCGGAACCGGCGCGACCCCGGCGCCTAGAAAGGCGTTGCTCGCCGGCTGCGTCGATACCCGGGTGCCCGATTCTGCGAGCAACCGGATCTCACGATCGGAGACGTCGATGCAGTGCGCCGCGAGCAACCTCTCATCGAGCGCACCGACGCTGTCGAGATACTCGACCGCGCCCATCATGTGCTGCACGCGCTCCCGCTCGTCCTCGGCGACGTGCATCGTCCACATGGTTCCGCGCTCGCGCGCGATCTGTCGGCTCCGCTGCAGGGCGCGTCGGGAGACGATTCCGGGGATCGCCGGCGACGGCCACACTCGGATCCGACCCTCACCGGCCCTGTCGTACCTCCGCACGATCTCATCGAGGTCGGCCAAGACGCGATCGGTGTCGACGAAGATGTCGCTGTCCGGAACGTCCGGGGCCTTCGCACGGACCGCGCCGAGATAATCCTCGAAACCCGGCGCAGGCTGGTCGGCGAACATGCGAGCGTATACAGCGCGGATGCCGCTCTCGACGAGGGCCTCGACAGTGCTCGCCGCGGTGGAGACCATGGAACGCGTTCCAGCATCCTCGTTGTCAACGATCGTCGTCACACCGTTCATCAACGCCTCCGTCGCGAACAGCAAGGTCGCGCACCGGATGTCGTCGTTCTCGTACACGCTCAGGCCCGGGTACAGCACGTTGTAGAGCCACTCGTAGAGTGGCCGATCGTGGGAGTAGCCGCCGCGAAGCAGGATCTGCGGCACATGGGTGTGCGCGTTCACGAGTCCCGGGATCACCGCGCGCCCCGCCGCCTCGATCACCCGCGAGCCGACGGGAATCTCGACGTTCGATCCCACTGCGACGATCTCGCCGTCCTCGACCAACACGGTCGCCCGCTCGAGGTCGCGGCGCTCATCGTCCATCGTCAGCACTCGCGCGTCAACGATCGCCACCGCGCTCATGCCCGCGCCTCCTCGCCGGCTGCCACCGCATCGAGCTCCGCGAGCAGCGCGCTACGACGGTCATCGTCGCAGAAGGCCGACTCGATCGATGTTCGCGCGATGGCGAGAAGGTCATCGCGCTGCCAGCCGAACGCCCGCGCGGTCGCGGCGTACTCCTGGTCGAGAATCGATCCCAGGGCAGTGCCGTCGTCGGTGTTGAGGCTGATCCGCACCCCGGCTTGCCGCAACTCCTCGACTGGATGCGCGGCCCGGCTCTCGGTAAATCCAAGAGCGACGTTCGACCCCGGGCAGATGCCGAGCGGGATGCCTCGGTCGGCGATCTCGGCGACCAGCGCCGGTTCCTCGATCGCGCGGAAGCCGTGATCGATACGATCGGCCATCAGGAGGTCGATCGCATCGCGGACACCCTCGGGACCACTGGACTCCCCTGCGTGAACGGTCCGGTAAATGCCACGGGATGCCGCGCGGCGGAAAGTGTCGGCGAACCTTGCGGACACACGCCCGGCAACCGCTTCGTCGCCGTCGATCGACAGGGCGACCACCCGCGGATGGTCCCGCTCCAGCATCCAATCCAGCAGTTCATCGGCCTCAGCGGCGGATTGCTGGCGCAACAAGCTCAGGCACAGGCCAGTCGACGGGAGTCCGTCCTGTTCCGCCTCTCGCCATCCGGCGTCGAGGGCGTCGACGAGTCCCGCGATATTTCCGCGCCAGGCCTCCCAGTGGGTCGGGTTGATGATCACGTCGGTGTAGCGGATGCCGCTGGCCGCCTGCCTCTGGGCGAACCGATAGGCGACGGATGCCGCGTCGTCGGCGGTCCTGACCAGCGACGCACCCCAGTCGAGGAACTGGAGAAATTCGGTGAGTCCGTCGAAATCGAAGAGCTGCTCGGCCGGTCGGCGAAGGGGCACCCCGTACTTGCCGGCCAGTCGCATCAGCTCCTCCCGGTCGATGCATCCGTCCAGGTGCACGTGGACCTCGGCTTTGGGTACCGTCCGTACCCAAGCCTCGTCGATGTTGTCGTTCACGATCATCCCTTCCCATTACTGCCGTCGTGATAAGCCGCTTCGAGCCACCGCGTCACGGCCGAAGCCAGCCCGAAGAATGCGAGAGAGAGCACTGTGGCGACGATGGCGGCACCCCAGGATCGCGACATGTCGTAGGAGACCCGCGACACCACGAAGAGCTGCCCGAGACCCGACGACCCGACGACGAACTCGGCGAGCAGCACCCCGACCACCGACCCGACCGCAGAGAGCCGGAACGCCTCCAAGAGCGAAGGGACCGCGGCCGGGAGATCGAGCCGCCGGAACCTCGTCCATCTCGAGGCTCCCAGCACCGTCAGCAGGTCCTGCTTGCTGCGCGAGGCGGAGGCCAGACCGCGCGACACCAGGACGAACGCTGGAAAATACGCGACCAGTGTGGCGACGACCAGCACGGTCGGCGTTCCGTAACCGACAATCCGCGCGAAGATCGGAACCATCGCCACCATGGGAACAGCGCGGACGATCAGCACCGCGGGCCGCACCGCCGCACGCACGACTCCTGAGAGATGGGCCGCGATGGCGAGTCCGATGCCAAGCAGTTGTCCCAGGACGAGACCCGTCGCGGCCAGCCCGGCGCTCACCGTGAGGTCGGGAAGATACGCATCCGGATGTCCGACCAGGTCGGCGAGAACACTCGCCGGGGAGGGCATGACGACCCGGTTGACCTGCCCGATCACGACCCACAGCGCCCACGCGGCGACGATCGCCACGACCGCCACGTTGTCCCAGGCGAACCGGGCGACCGCTCGCCCGATAGCCGTCACGCGCGCGTTCACAGCCCGAACCTCGCCGCGCTCCGCCGGGCGAGTGACGCAGCGCCGCCGTAGACGATGCTGGCGGGCACTGCGGTCAGGACCCCCGCCGCCCACAGCAACGGGATGTCGTAGTTCTGCATCGAGTTGATCAGCAGGGGCCCGATGCCCCGGGCGGAGCCGAACCACTCGCCGATCACCGCCCCCAACAGGGCCGCGGGAATCGCCAGCTGAAGAGCCGCGAACACCGCTGGGAGCGCCGCGGGCGCTTCCAGCTGCGCGAGCACCGCGATCCGCCGGGCACCCAGTACGGCAAACAGGTCCTCCTGCGCCGCCCGTCGGGTCCACAGCGCGGAGCAGATGACGACAAAGGCAGCGAAGTAGGCCGCTGTCGCCGCCAGCGCCGCGGGCACGACGGCGCGGGGCAGAAGGACCATGAGCAGCGGGCCGAGGGCGACGACCGGAACCGCCTCGACGAGAACCGCGAAGCGCTCCGCCGGGCGACGCGTGACCGGCATCAGGCGGGAGAGCACCGCGGTCGCCACCGCGGCGCTGATTCCGATCACGCCGCCGAGAAGCCCCTCCTGGACGGTCACCCCGAGCGCCCCCCACAACCTCGGCGCACGCGCGGGATCGACGATCACCCACAACACGTCGGTGAGGGGTGGCCAGGAGGTGGAGAGGACCCCGGTCCGGCCGATGATCTCCCACGCCGAGGCGAAGAGGAGCACGCCGATCACGATCTCGATGGTCTTTCGGGACCGCGTCGCCGTGCCGACCGGACCGAGGTCCTGCACAGTCATCGGAGCAGGGTTGCCGATCCGCCGAAGACCTCGTCGAGCAGCGATTCGTCAACGTAAGTCGCGACATCAGGAAGATCGGTCATGCCCGCAGCCCGCAGGATCGGGTACATCTTCTGCTCGATGTCCTCCGCCGAGATCCGCAACAGACCCGACTCCGCGGTGAGATCGCTCGTCGTCATCGGGATCTGATTGATGTTCTCCTTGATCTGCTGGCTCAGCGAGAGTCCCAGGTCGGCTCCCCACACGTCGACCGCGAGCTGCGCGGCCACTTCGGGGTCGTCGGCGTTCTTCTCCCAGCCCTTCACGGTAGCCCGCAACCAGGCGACAACCAGGTCGCGGTTCTCTTCCAGGTAGGTGCGGTCGACGAAGATCATGTTGGAGTAGACATCCAGACCCAGGTCCTGCCACGACACGCTGGTGTAGTCCACACCCTGCTCTTCGAGGATGAGTCCCTGGTTGGTGGCGAAGGCGGTGATCCCGTCGACGTCTCCGTTCACGAGCGCTTGCACGTCGTAGCCGATCGGCACGAACTCGTAATCCGGCTCTAGCCCGTTGATGGTGAAGATGGCATCCAGTTCACGCTGCTGCGCCTGGGGGCTTCCGATGCGCTTGCCGATCATGTCCTCGACCGAGTTGATCGGGTTCTCGGAGAGCGACAGGATTGCCAATGGGCTCTCCTGGTAGACAGCACCGACGAGCACCACGTCGGCTCCCTCCGACACGGCGTCGATGAACGAGGTGAAGTTCGTATCGAGTCCGATCGGTGCGTCACCGGATGCGACGATCTGAACGGTGTTGGAGACGTTGGGGCCGCCCGGCAGCCATTCGGCGACGATGCCCTCCTCCGCGTAGTAGCCCTCGCTCTCGGCGATCCACATTCCGGCGAACTCCACGTTGGTGACCCAGTTCAGCTGTGTCGCCACGACCGGAAGGGACTCTTCCTCGGTCGATGGCTCCGCCGCACAACCGGCGATCGTCAGCATCCCCACCATGGTCGCACCCGCCCAGGCGAGACGCCTATCGCGGTGGCTTGAAGTCTTCATAAGCCTCTCAATTCTCGCGGCAATCATGACGCGATCTCTCGCGTTTTGTATACGATCCATGCTCGCTGGCTGTCGTTGCGCGGGCATGGCCTGAACATTTCCAGCGTGTAAAAGATGCTGCGCCGCCCGCAGGGGCGGGTCACCGGCGCCGTTCCCGGCACTGAAGCGTTCGGCGAGCACCCCGAAGTCAGGCGGTCGCTGCGATCCTCAGGATCACAACGCCGACGATCGACGACCCCCGCGATCCGGGAATTCGCGCGGCGATACCTGGGCGTGCTGCCGTGGCGCCTCGCCCACCGGGCGCGGTTCCTCCTGCTGGTGGCGCCCGTGAGGCTCGTCGTCGTGGGCTCCGGGGCGGTCTGGACCCGTGGTCGGCGTGATCGGTGCCTTCACGTCATGATCGTCGCGTTCATCCGGCATTGTCAGGCCGACTGGAACGCCGAGGGACTCATCCAGGGATCGAGCGACATCCGGCTCAACAACACCGGACACCGATAGGTGGCGGATACCCCGATGACCCTGCGCTCACTGCCGTGGATGCGGTCGTGAACTTCCCGCTCCTGCGCGCCCGCGAGACGGCCCGCATCATCGCGGAAGGGCTGAACACCCCGTTCGGCACCGCGTATCCGAAGCTCGCCGAACGCGACTACGGCGAGCTGGAGGGCACCTCGGCCGCCGCCGCGATCGCGCGCTGGCCCGACCGGGAGTATCCGGACGCAGCGTCGCTCGACTCCGTCGCTGTGCACGGGGTCGTGGCCCTGACCCGCATCGCCACCGACTTCCCGGCAAGGCGGTGCTCGTGGTCTGCCACGGCACGCGAGGTGGTGGTGCTCGAGGGGCACGATCGTGCCGCCGCAGTCGCTCGTCGCGGGCATCCCGGGCAAGGTGCGCCGCGAGCTCACTGACGAGGAGGTCGCGGGGTTGCTCGGCAACTCCGCGCGCTATGTGCCGCGGTCGAAGGTGTACAAGGCGGCGGAGGGTCAGGACGCCGCGGGTTAGGACACCGCCGCGATCCGCAGGATCACGACGCCGACGACCGGCACCAGCGCGACGACCAGCGCCAGGATCGCGATGCCGCGCGCGAGACCGCGCACGAGGCAGACGATCGAGATCACCAGCGCCGCCAGCACGAGCGCGGCTCCGGCGAGGAACAGCACGATGAATCCACCCGCTCCGCTGCCGCTGCCGTCGAGGGCGGCGGGAACCCCGAGCACGAAGCCGGCGTACATGGCGGCGGTGCCAAGCACGGCGAGCAGGAGGGCGATGCCGGCAGGGACGCGGGTGGGGCTGACGTAGACGTCGCTGTCACTCATGGCGACCACCCTAGGTGTAGCGACCCGTGAGGTTGTGAAGGCGGCAGGTGGGGGTGTGGCCTCCGAGGGCGGTGTGGGGTCGTCGGTGATTGTATTCCTCGAGCCAGTCGGCGTAGGTGGCTGATCTTGCCGCGTTCGAGAGGTAGGTCGATGCGTAGGCCCACTCGGCGGCGAGGGTGCGGTTGAATCTCTCCACTTTCCCGTTCGTCTGTGGCCGGTAGGGGCGGGTGCGGATGTGCCGGACTCCCTCGCCGAGGGCCGCGGCGAAGTCGTGGGAGCGGTAGCAGGAGCCGTTGTCGGTCATGACGGCTTTGACGGTGAGGCCGGCTTCGGCGAAGTGAGCGCGGGCGCGGATCCAGAACCCGGCGGCGGTGTCCTTCTGTTCGTCGTCGAGCTCTTCGGAGTAGGCCAGGCGGGTGCAGTCATCGACCGCGTGGTGCAGGAACGAGTAGCCGGTCCCGGCGCGGCGGTTGCGGCGTCCGGCGTGACGGCCGAGCATCCGGTGGCCGCCACCGTCAGGGATCCGACCCAGTTTCTTGATATCGACATGCACGATATCGCCCGGCGCGGCCGCCTCGTACCGGATCGGTTTCGGCTTCCGAACGGGCAGCCCGGTGTTGCGGTCCAGATGCGACAGCCGCGGCATCCGATAGCGGGCAAGCACCCGACCCACGGTCGCCGGGTTCAACCCCAGATGCCAGGCGATCCGCCGAGCACCCCACCGCCGGTTGAAGCGGATCGCGACGATCCGCCGCTCCGTGCGACGGTCAAGCTGGGTCGGCGATCGATACGGACGGGAACTGCGATCAGTCATCGGCTGACCCGCCCGGTATCGATCGGCCCACTTCTTCGCCGTCGCCTGCGAACACTGGAACCGTTCCCCAGCCCGGGCGAGCGACCAGCCGCCGACAACGACCGCACGAGCAAGCCGAAGCCGCCCCCTCGGCGTCAAATGAGCATTAGCGTGAACCACGAAGACCTCCGGTCACCGATGCGAGTTGTCAGATACCCACATCGTCCCGGAGGTCTTCACCTACCCGCGACGCACACAACGTCCCGGGTCGCTACACCTAGGTCGCGGCCCAGCAGTTATCACCGCATGCAGGCACATCTCTCTGAGATCCTCACCACTGTCCACTCTCCCCAACTCTTGACCCTCTGACGTTCGCTGATCCGCCAACCGGACCCCGGACTCGCTCATTTCTGACTTCTTCACAAGAATGGACGTATCCTACCTGATATGGTAGCTGTTATCTTAGGTAGGAGGCGAAGGCATGAAAGGTGGCGTGATCCCGTTCCGGGGCACAGGCTCGGATGCCCTGCGCTATCTGGAGTCCGACCGCGCGCGGGCGGACGAGTATTACCTGGAGGCGGGGACCGCCCTGGCCGAGTTCACGGCGGTCGACGCCGAGGGCCGAGTGATCGGCGAGCTCGGGCTGACCGCCGAGGAGTACCGCCAGTGGGTTGGCTGGATCAACCCGCTCACCGGGGAGTCGATGGGCCGACCCCGGCTGCGGGGCGAGGGTGGCCGGGGGTCGCCCCGGTTCATGGAGATGGTCGTGAACGTCCCGAAGTCCCTGTCGGTCGCCGCCGGCCTGCACCCGGAGGTGTCCGAGGCCCTGGACGCCGCCCAGCGGGACGCGGTTGCGGAGATCCGGTCCTGGCTCGGCCAGCACTCGGTCACCCGCGTCGGCGCGCGCGGGAAGCAGGAGGTCGTGCCGATCGAGCAGCTCGAAACCGTGGCCGTGTCGCACAAGACCTCCCGTGCGGGCGACCCGCACCGGCATATCCACTTCCAGATCGGGACGCGCGTGTGGGCGGCCGGTCGCTGGCGCGGGCTCTACACCGCGGCGCTGTTCCGGCAGCAGGGCGCGATCCGCGCCCTCGGCACGGCGGTCATCGCCGCGCACCCGCAGCTCGCCGCGGTGCTCGACGCGCACGGTCTCACCCTTGACCCGGTGACCGGGGAGGTCGCGGAGCTGGTGCCGTGGAAAGCGGTCATGTCCAAGCGCGGGCAGCAGGTGGCGCGCAACCTCGCCAAGTTCGAGGCCGAGTGGGAGGCCGCGCATCCCGGCCAGGAGACGGGGCCGGTGGTGCGCGCCAGGTTGCACGCGAAGGCGTGGGATCATGAGCGGCCGAGCAAGAAGCCCAGCGTGCTCGGCTCCGAGGCCGGCTGGTTGCGCGAGTTGCAGGAGGCTGGCTACACCCCGGACCTGCCGCGCGCCACCGTGCAACCCCTGCGCACGCTGGACGAGCTGGCCGTGCAACAGGTCGCCTCCCGTGCGCTCGACCGCTGCGCGGCTGCTGCATCCGCATGGACCGTGCATGACGTGCAGGAGCAGGTGGCGCACATCGTCACCGAGGCCGGTGTGCGCGCCACCCGCGAGGAGCTGCGCGAGTTCATCACCATCACGACCCGGCTCGCGGCGGACGACTGCCTCTCGATCCTGCCGCCGGATGCGCCACGGCTGGAGCATGTTGCGCACCTCACGACGCTGCACGTAGTGGCCGTCGAGACGGAGCTGCGCGACCGACTGGCTGCACGCGCCACCCGGCCGGTGCACGGCGCAACCCCGCGCGTGCAGGAGCCGGGGCTGGATGCGGACCAGGCGCGCGCCGCCGCCGCGCTCGCCTCCACCCGGCCGCTCGTCGTGGTCGAGGGCGCGGCGGGCGCGGGCAAGACGACCATGCTCGGTGCTGCGATCCGCGCCGCCGGACAGGAGGGTCGTTCGGTGCGGGTGGTGACCCCGACGAAGAAGGCCGCCGACGTCGCCGCCGCCGAGCTGGGCGTGCCGACCGACTCGGTAGCGGCACTCGTCTACGACCACGGGTTCCGGTGGAACGCCGATGGTGTCTGGACCCGGCTGGCCGTGGGCGACACGGACCCGGTGACGGGCGCGACCTACCGCGGCCCGGCGAAGGAGAACCGACTGGCCGCCGCCGAGCGGGTTGTGGTGGACGAGGCGGGGATGCTCGACCAGGACACCGCCCTCGCCCTGCTGACCGTCGCGGACGAGGCCGGCGCGACGCTCGCACTCGTCGGGGACCGGGCGCAGCTCCCCGCCGTGGGGCGCGGCGGGGTGCTCGACATCGCGGCCGCGCTCGTCCCCCGCGTCTACTCGCTGACGAGCCTGCACCGCTTCGCGGACCCCGACTACGCGCAGCTCACCCTCGCCCTGCGGACCGGCCGCGACCCGGCCGAGTTGTTCGACCGGCTCCACGCGCTCGGACTCGTGCGGCTCCACGAGGACACCGAGGCGCTGCGCGCCGCGGTCGCCGCCGAGCGGATCGACGGAGCCGCGATCACCGCGGCGACCAACGACGAGGCGCGCGAACTGAACACTCTGATCCGAGAGGACCGGGTGCGCGCGGGCGCGGTCGACGACGCCCGCACCATCGACGGCGCGGACGGCCTGAGCATCGGCGCCGGCGACCTCATCCAGACCCGCCGCAACGACTCGGAGATGGGCGTGGCGAACCGGCAGACCTGGATCGTCCAGCACGTCAGCGGCGACGGCAGCCTGTGGGTGCGGGACGCCGCGAGCCAGCGGAAGCAGCAGCGCACCGTGCATCTGCCCGCCGAGTACGTCGCCGAGCACGCGCACCTGGCCTACGCCGCGACCGCCTACGGCGTCCAGGGCATGACTGCCCCCGCGTCGCACACCGTCCTGTCGGACGCGCTCGACGCGGCCGGCGTCTACGTCGGCCTCACCCGCGGGCAGGAGGAGAACAGGCTGCACGTCGTCGCCGCGGACCTCGGGGACGCGCGCGAGCAGTTCCAGGCCGCGCTCGAGCGGGACCGCGCCGACCGCGGACTGCGCGAGGCCACCGAGCGGGCGCAGGCCGCCGTCGCGGGCATCGTCGCGGACGGGCCGGTGCGCGTCGTGAACGCCGAGCGCACCCGACTGCGGCAGAGCATCGAGCAGGCCGAGCGCCAGGCGGCACGGTGGGCGGAGGCGGCCGAGGCGATGGAGCGCCAGTCGGCCGCGCACCGCGTCGAGGCCGAGGCGCTGCTGGCCGAGGTCGAGGCCGCCGCCCAGCAGGTCGAGGCGGCACGGGCCGAGGCCGTCCCGCCGCTGGTCGAGCAGGCCGGCACGGACGCCGCCGCGGTCCTCGCGGTCAGGGAGCGCCACGAGACGGCGATCGCCGCCAGGAGCCGTGCCGGGGCGCTGAGGCGTCGGAGCGCCGACCGGGCGCTGACCGAGGCCGAGCGCCAGCGCCACGAGGCCGAGCACCTGACCCGGCAGCGGTGGGGCTCGATCCCGCGTACGCCGGAGCAGGCGCCGGCGTGGGCGCAGGCGGCGGCCGAGCAACAGGCCGAGGCCGACCCGCGGCTGGCCGACGCCATGCGCACGCACGCGCAGGCCCGGCAGGAGCAGCGCCGTGCCGGGGACCGGCAGGAGCGGCAGCGGGCCATGCTGCACACGCGGCTGTTCAGCAAGCCGTACAGCACCGGCAGCCCGCGCCGCCAGGCCGAGAGCGCCCAGCAGCAGGCCGAGGCGCTGCGACGCCAGCTCGCGGAGCTGGAAGCCCTGCCGGTCGCCGAGGCCGCAGCCCAGGTCGAGGCCCGAGCCGAGGCCGAGCGCGTCGCAGCCGAGGCCCTGGCGCGGCGTGCCGCAGAGCTGCACGACTTCACCCGCGACCAGCACCGTCCGAGCCCGAGCAGCGGACCCGACTTCGGGCCGAGCCTGTAGCGACGCGCTCGGGGGCAAGTGCGCGCCGCTCCCCCGACGACTACCCGCGGCGGCCCGGCGGGAGCAGTCCGCGCGAGCGGGTGCGCACGAGCCAGCCCTGCGCGGTGGCGTGGGCGACGCCGTTGATCTTCGCCATCGTGACAGCAGGCGCCGCGTCCCCCTGCGCCGAGAGCTTGCCGTACTGGAGGGCGACCAGCTCGTAGAAGTCGGGCGTGCGCTTCGGGTTCCCGAGCGGCTTGAGCAGATCCCGCTCGCTGATCTTCCGGCCGGAGGGCAGCACGATCTTCCCGCCGGTGATGGTCACCGTGCGCTTCATGGCGAACAGGCGCTCGTTGATCGCCGCCTCGATGCGCGCGGTCGGCAGGGTGCGGAGGTCTTGGCTGGACACGGGATCGCCCGGCCGCCACGGGAGGTAGACGACGCCGGTGATGCGCACCTCCTCGGGCACGGCGAACTGCTGGCGCTGGAGCCGGATGAACACGCGGGTCGCCGTGGCTGTGTGCTCGATGTAGCGCCAGCGGCCGTCGATCGTCTCGTTCTGCTCCGAGTCGAGCTGCGCCTGCCGGTCGGCCTCGGTCGTCACCTGATCGTTGTAGCCCAGGATCGCGTCGATCTGCGCGCTGGCGTCGTCGTCGCGCTCGCCGGGGAACCGGCTCGGCAGATGCCAGCCGTCCGGCAGGTCGGCCGAGACGATCAGGCCGTCATAGGACTGATCGCCGGGTCTGCGCGGGGCTGCGGTCACATCCCGAGTGTACCGAGCGACACGAGCAACTAAAACTCTTGCTGTGATTGGCGTGTTGTGGTCTAATCTAAGACGACAGCAGCAATCGCGGCTGTGATCGTAGATGCGAAGGAGGCCGTGATGGGTCAGAGCGCATCGCCCCTCGACGCTCGGGAGCCCGAGCGCCTGTTCTACTCCGAGGAGGAGACAGCGGCGCTGCTCGGCATCCACCGCACGACCCTGCGCACCCTCGCCCTGGAGGGCCAGGCCCCGGTGGAGCCGATTCGGCTCACCCGGCACAAGCGCGTCTACCGCCGCATCGACGTGCAGCGCCTCGCGGGGCTGGAGCAGTAGGAGCCAGTCATGGGAAGCATCGAGTCCTACGACACGGCCAAGGGCCGTCGCTACCGGGCGCTCTACCGACGCCCGGACAAGAAGCAGACGCAGAAGCGCGGCTTCACCACCAAGAAGGCCGCCGAGCTGTTCCTGGCGACCACGGAGGTCGACATCGCCCAGGGCCGCTACCTCGACCCGTCGCGTGCGCGGGTGACCGTGGCCGAATGGCTCCAGACCTGGATCGCCGCCCGCGGCGACCTCCGGGCGACGACCCGCAGCCGGGTCGAGAACATCATCGCCAAGCACATCGTCCCCGAGTTGGGGAAGATCCCGATCGGCGACCTCACCCGCCTGCGGGTGCAGGAGTGGGCCTCGGCCCTCCCCGGTGCCCCGGCGACCGTCCGCAAGATCGTCAACGTCCTCTCCGGTTCGCTCCGATTCGCGGTCGAGGACGAGCGCCTGCCGTCCAACCCCGCCGCCCGGCTCAAACTCCCCAAGCCCACCAAGTCCCGCAAGCGGTATCTGTCCCACAATCAGGTCGCCGCGCTCGCCCAGGCCATTGACGAGATGAAGGATGGGCGCGAGTACGGCTACGGCCTCGTCGTCCTCGTGCTCGCCTACTGCGGCCTGCGCTGGGGCGAGCTGTCCGGGCTCCGCATCCGTGACCTCGACCTCGACGCGAAGCACCCGCGCCTCACCGTCGAGCAGACCGTCGTGGCCGACAAGGGCTACCAGCGCATCGAGCCGCCGAAGGACTACGAGCACCGCAGTATCCCGATCCCGGCGTTCCTCGTCGGGCTGCTCCGCGCGCAGATCGCCGGGCGCCCGGCCTACGCCCCGGTGTTCTACGGCATCCGCACCGGCACCTGGCTTCGCAACCACGTCTACCGGGTCGGCTGGTTCGACACCGCGGCCGAGGCGGTCGGGATCAAGGGCCTCACCCCGCACGAGCTGCGGCACACCGCTGCCTCGCTCGCCGTCAGCGCCGGCGCGAACGTGAAGGCCGTCCAGCGGATGCTCGGGCACGCCTCGGCCGCGGTGACCCTCGACGTGTACGCCGACCTGTTCGATGACGACCTGGACGGTGTTGCCACGGCGCTGAACCTCGCGGCCATGCAATCAGATGTTGCCAATCTGTTGCCAAAAGCGGCATAGCGCCCGTTCGAGCCTTTCGGCAGGAACAAGAAAACCCCCGGCTGACCGGGGGTCTTCTTGTTGGTGACCCCAGCGGGATTCGAACCCGCGTTACCGCCGTGAGAGGGCGGCGTACTAGGCCGCTATACGATGGGGCCGCAAGACAACCGTTCGATTATGCCATGCATGCGAACGGCCGGCCAAATCGACGCGGACACGGCAGCGGGGTTGCCCCGAGCCCTCTCGCGAGGGTTGACTCGGGGTATGCGAGTCACGAAGCACGAGCACGCTGCCCTCACGATCCGCGACTCCGGCAAGACGCTGGTCGTCGACCCGGGATCGTTCACCGATCCCCTCCCGGATGACGGTGATGTCGTGGCCATCGTTCTCACGCATGAGCATCCCGACCACTGGACCCCGGAGCACCTGCGCCGCATCCTCAGCAACGCCCCGAAGGCGCAGATCATCGGCCCGCAGGGGCTGGCCGATGCCGCCGCCGGGTTCGATGTCACGGTCGTATCGCCCGGCGACAGGATGACGGTGGGCCCGTTTGAGCTCGAGTTCTTCGGCGGACGCCATGCCGTCATCCACGAATCGATGCCCGTCGTCGACAACGTCGGCGTGCTGGTGAATGACCGTCTCTACTACCCGGGCGACTCGTACGACGTGCCGGAAGGACGGGACGTGAAGCTCCTGGCAGCCCCGGTCGGCGCACCGTGGTTGAAGATCGGAGAGGCCATGGACTTCGTCCTCGCCGTCGCTCCACGAATGTGCTTCGGCACTCACGACATGACCCTCTCGGTCATCGGACGAACAATGGGGCGTCAGCGGCTGCGATGGGCGACGGAGCAGGGTGGCGGCGAGTTCCTCGATCTGGATGCCGGAGCCTCGGTCGACATTTGAGGAACCCTCTCTCAGTCACCTCTCGCTCCCCGGCGATCGTGGCGCATCGTCTGCCACACATAGAATCCGCATAGGGTTCCGAAAGGTCGCACCTCACGGCGATCCCTACCGTCGGGGCATGGTCATCGACGCGCACCCCCTGCCACCGGCACCAGCCGCCGCGACCGAACCCAGCCGCCCTCTGCGCAAGCCCCGCGCGTCCGGTTTCGCGATCGGTGTCGCAGGGCTCGCCCTTGCAACCGCGCTGCTCACGATCTGGGCGATCGATTCGGCATCCGAATCGCAGTACTACGCTGCCATCGCGGTCTCGATGGCTCAGAATCCGGCAAACTTCTTCTTCGGCGCGTTCGATCCGGCCGGCACAGTCACTCTTGACAAGATTCCCGGTTCGTTCTGGGTACCGGCGCTCTTCGTCGCGGCCCTCGGGTACTCGACGTGGACGGTAGTCCTGCCCAATGCGCTGGCCGCCGTAGCGACGGTTGTCGTCGTGGCGTTCACCGGGCGACGAGTCGTATCACCCACGGCGGGGCTCATCGCCGGCGCGGTGGCAGCCACGACACCGATCCTCATCGCCGTGTCACGCTCTAATCAGCCAGAAACGTTCTTCGTGCTGAGCCTCGCCCTCGTCGCGTGGGCCGCGTCACGCGCGCTTACCCAGCGAAGCCTCGGCTGGCTCATCACGACGGGCCTGTTCATTGCACTCGCTTTTCAGATGTACATGCTCGTCGCGTGGGCGGTGTGGCCGGCACTTGCGTTGGCGTATCTGGTCACCGCTCAGCCCATCGCGCGGCGCATCTGGCACATCGCTGTCGCTGGGGCGCTAAGCATCGCGACATCCCTGACGTGGATCGTCATCGTCTCCCTCATTCCCGCTGACTCCCGCCCATACATCGGCAGCACGCTGAGCAACAATCCGTGGGAGATGGTGTTCGGCTACAACGGGCTCGGACGCTTCTCGGCGACAGCCGAATCATCCGAGTACCTCTCGTTCAGTCCGCCCTTTTCCGGCGATCCGAGCGCGGTCCGGTTGTTCACCGAACAGCTCGCCAGTCAGATCGCGTGGCTTCTGCCGGCAGCGCTCTTTGCTGCGGTCGCGCTCTGGATGCTGCGCTTCTCGCGTCCGGTCACGGTCTTCCTCGGCGCCTGGCTCGTCGTCTTCGCGGCAATGTTCTCTGCCGTCGATGGAATGCACCAGTTCTACACCGCCGCGCTCGCGGTGCCGGCTGCATTGCTCGTCGGGCTCGCGTTCGGGGTTGCGCGGCGTCGCGGCATCCTGTGGCCACAGGTCTCGCTCATCGCGATGGCCGGCGTGACAGCGGTGCTGATTTCGCTCTGGTACCCCGGCTATTCCACCGTGGTTTCGGTGGTCCAAGCGGCGATCGGCGCCCTCGCAATCGTGTTGCTGTTCGCCGAGCACAAGCGCACCGGTGGCAGCGGATGGTCGGTCCCGCGCTGGATCACGGCGCTGGTCGCGGCGATCGCGCTGGTACTCACTCCTGCGGTCTGGTCGGTGGTGACCATCGCAAATCCCAGCGACATCAACCCCGTTGCCGGAGGCGTTTCGGATATGGGCGGCGCGGGCGGCCCGGGCGGACAGGGCGGCCCGGGCGAACAGAACGGCGTCGGCCCCGGCGGGCAGGGCGGCGGGCCGGGTCAGGGGGGCGCACCGGCGCAGGGCGGTGCACCAGGACAGGGAGGCAACCCTCCCGGACAGGGATCAGGACCTGGCGCGGGACAGGGGCCAGCGACATCCGGACAAGCAACGGGCGCCGCATCGGGAAGCTCGACTGGTCGAGGTGGCGCGGCATCCAGTGACCTCGTCGCCTGGCTGCAGGAGAACCAGGGTGACACCGACTACCTCGTCGCGACCTTCGGAGCTCAAAGCGCCGCCGGCATCATCCTCGCCACGGATGGCGGATCGGTTCTGCCGATCGGTGGCTTCAATGGAAACGACGCTGTGCCCACGCTCGACGAGTTCCAGGCACTCATCGCCGACGGAAGCCTCCGGTATGTGCTGGGAACCGGAATGGCAGGGCAGGGCGCAAGCACTCCTTCCGGCGGAACCTCGACCACCTCGGCGCAGATCCGACAGTGGGTGGAGGCGACGTGCGAGACGGTGACCGATGCCCCCGGCGTGGTCTACGACTGTGCGCCGTAGGGGGGACGCGCCGCGGTCAGCGCGACCCGCGCTGCACCGTGATCTGCCCACTCGCCCCGTCGATCACGAGCTCGTGTTCGCTCCAGCGCAGGGTCAGGATCGTATGCGTGCAGCACCGGCACCGCACGATCGCAGACGTCGGCGCCAGCTCGACCGCTGAATCGGAAAGCGCTGAGGCATCGGCGCACGACCCGCAGGTAAGAGCGAGCGTCGCGGTAGCAGCACCGAAGGCCTCTTCGAGGATGCCGATGAGCGCGTTTCCGTCGACCATGCTGGGCCGCGGCGTTGCGGGCGGCTCTGGCAGCGGATGTGTGGCGAGGCTCATGATTCTCCCCCGAACCTCTCGGTGCGGATGCGCTCGGGTCGATATCCCAGCGCGACAAGTGTTTCGGCGACGAACTCCACGAACGGTGTCGGCCCACAGACGAAACTGACGGGGTCGACGGATGCCGGGTGCAAGGCCTCGGCGAGCACGGTAGCGCTGAGGCGACCGACGGTTCCCGCCCAGTCGCGCGGAGCTTCGCGCGTGTAAGCCCAGGTCGTCGAGATCCGGGGCGCATCGAGCACGAGCAGCTCGTCTCGGTACATCGCCCGATCGGCATCCTTCACGGAGTAAACGAGACGCAACGACGCTGTGGCGTCTGCAGCCACGTGCGCGCGCACCATGGCGATCAGTGGCACAATTCCTGATCCACCGGCGATCAGTTGCACCGGCGAGGGGTCGGTGGCGTCCCAGACGAAGTACTGACCGAGGGGACCCTTCACCTCCATCTGATCACCGACGCGCACGTCTTCGACGAGGTAGGGGGAAACCTCCCCGTCCTCGACTTCATCGACGCCGAGCTCGACGGCTGTGCCCGAACCGAACGATGCGATCGAGTACGACCGCACCGCCTGATAACCGTCCTCGGCAGTCAGGCGAAGATCGAGATGCTGCCCTGGCAGGTTCCCCGGCCAGTCCGGAACGTCAAGGACGAGAGCGCGGGCCCCCAACGCGGCGGGGCGAACCTCCAGCACGGATGCTGCCAGCCAGGCTCCGACGCTCACCAATACCGTTCCTCGCGCCAGGGGTCGCCGTGCATGTTGTAGCCGTTTTGCTCCCAGAAACCCGGTTCGTCGCGGCGCAGGAGCGACAGTCCGCGGACCCATTTGGCGCTCTTCCAGAAGTAGAGGTGCGGCACCAGCAACCGCGCCGGACCGCCGTGCTCGGGGTCGATCGGCGCGCCGTCGAACTCCGTGACGACCCACGCCTTGCCGCCGAGAAGATCTGCGATCGGCACGTTGGTTGTGTACCCGCCGTAGCAGTGCGCCATCGCGGCCTCGGCATCCGTCTCGATGCCCGCCATGAGTGTGTCGACCGAGACGCCCCGCCACCTGGTGTCGAGCTTCGACCACCGTGTCACGCAGTGGATGTCGGTGTGGATGTCTTCGAACGGCAGTGCGTGGAACTCGTCCCAGGTCCAGGACCGAGACTCGCCCCGCTCGTCGCGGATCGCAAAACGCCACTCGACCGTGTCGAGGCGCGGTGTCGGCCCTGCCGAGAGCACCGGGAAGTCCGTCGTCAGATACTGCCCCGGTGGCAGCCTGTCGTTCGTTTCACGCCGACGAGCGCCGAATCCGCGGGAAACAGGCGCCATGAGCATCCTCCGATCCACCACCGATGCTCGCATCTTACGGATCACGCGGAGTCGGCGAAACAGCGCGGCCCTCGGGGGCGACAGATGTCGAGGATAGGCTCAGGAGGAAGCAGGCGGACGCCCGTGGACCCACGAGGAGTGAGCATGGCTGAGAGAACCGACCCGCGCGTGGCGGTGTATCTGGACTTCGACAACATCGTGATGTCTTGGTATGACACGGTGCATGGCCGCAACGCCTACGGCAGGGACCGGCAACGCATCGCGGCGGACCCGACCGAGCCCGAGATCGCCGAACGCCTCGCCGCCGCAACAGTGGATCTCGGCGCGATCATCGACTATGCGGCATCCTTCGGCACTCTCGTGCTCACGAGGGCCTACGCCGACTGGTCATCTCCCGTGAACGCGGAGTACCGCACCCAGCTCGTCGCGCGCGCCGTCGATCTCGTGCAGCTGTTTCCCGCTGCTGCCTATGCGAAGAACGGCGCCGACATCCGACTCGCCGTAGATGCCGTCGAAGACATGTTTCGCCTTCCCGACCTCTCGCACGTCGTGATCGTGGCGGGCGACTCCGATTACGTGCCGCTCGCGCAGCGCTGCAAGCGCCTCGGCCGGTTCGTCGTGGGCGTCGGGGTGGCTGGCTCCAGCGCGAGGTCGCTCGCCGCGGCCTGCGACCGGTTCGACACCTACGATGCCCTGCCCGGGATTGAACGGGAGCCCGTCAAGGATGCCGAGACCGCCGTCGCCGCCAAGACCCGCCGCAGCCGCAAGAAGGCCGCAGATCCCGGCGCCGAATTGCTCGAGCGCGCCCTGCGGCTCGAGGGCGACCGCGAAGGCACCGAGTGGCAGCACGCGAATGTGGTGAAGAGTCTCATCACGCGGCTCGATCCGGGCTTCAGCGAGCGAGCCTTGGGGTTCCGGAGCTTCACAGACTTCATCAAGGCCCACCCCAAGGTCGCCGAGATCGACGAAACCGAGAACATCGTGCAGATCCGGCTTGCCGCCGGGACGCGCTGAGCACCAGGCTGGCCCCACGGTGCGCTTGCGTCCCACGCCGACGGTGGCATACTGGGGGCGCACTCCTGCAGCATCCGCTGCTCGTGAGAGGGAGTGAACGGCAAGGAACAGACATGACAGGTTCGGGCTTCAGCATCCCCTGCTGACCGGCCCCCCTGCCCTTTCTGCGGACCCGTGTCAGCGTCCACCCTGACCTCGTCAGGAACCGACACGTTCTGGAGTTCCGCATGCCTGCCCCCATTCCTTCCGTCGTTCTTCACGACCTCACCTTCACCTGGCCCGACGGCCACCGTGTTCTCGACGCCGTGTCGGGTGCGTTCCCATCCGGCTCGACGGGTCTTGTCGGCCTCAACGGCGTCGGCAAGTCGACGCTGCTGCGTCTGATCGCCGGCGACCTCACGCCGACATCGGGTTCCGTGCAGGCTGCGGGTGTCGTCGACTATCTACCACAGCGAACGGATGCCGAACCCGGCCATACGCTGGTCGATCTTCTCGGCATCCGCTCGATCGTCGACGCGATCGCCGCCGTCGAGCGGGGCGAGATCGACCTCGCCCTCTTCGACGCGATCGGCGCAGACTGGGACGTCGAGGAGCGGGCAATTGCCGCTCTGAGCGCGGCTGGCGTCGACATCGACGACCTCGACCGCCCCGTCACGACGATCTCGGGCGGGGAAGCGACGGTTGCGGCACTCGTCGGCATACGGATGCGCGGAGCCGACATCGCCCTGCTCGACGAGCCGACCAACAACCTCGACGGCCACGGGCGGGCACGGGTCCACGACCTCATCGGCGCGTGGGACGGTCCCGTGATCGTCGTCAGCCACGATCTGGAGTTGCTGGAGCGCATGCAGAACACGGCTGAATTACGGGCCGGCGCGCTGATGCTCTTCGGCGGACCGTACTCAGAGTTCCGAGAGCAGGTTGCACGCGAACAGGAAGCAGCCGAGCGCGCGGCGCGGTCCGCAGAGCACGCTGTCCGCGTCGAGAAGCGGCAGCGGATCGCGGCAGCCGAGCGTATCGCGCACAGCGAGCGGCAAGGCAAGAAGGATGCCGCCAATCGCAAGTACATCGGGGCCGTCGTCAACGACCGGCGAAACTCGGCCGAGAAGACCCACGGAAGGCAGCGCGGACTGCTCGATGATCGGATGCAGGCGGCGCAGCGTTCACTGCAGGACGCCGAGTCACGCATCCGTGATGACGACCGGGTCAGCATTGACCTCCCCGACCCCGCCGTACCTCCGGGCAAGCGGATCGCCGAGTTCACGGGGAGCGACGGGCGAACGGTCATCGTCCAGGGACCGGAACGCGTCGCAATCACCGGCCCGAACGGGGTCGGCAAGAGCACGCTGCTGGAGGGGCTGGTTTCCGGCGTGGCTGCCGGCCCCGGCCGGGCGGTAGCCGTCGCGGACATTCATCGCATCGGCACGCTCTCCCAACGCCTCGACACCCTCGACGACGCGGCATCCGTTATCGAGAACGTGAGCCGAGTCTCGCCGCGCATTCCGCGAACGGAGCTTCGCAACCGGCTCGCGCGACTCCTCGTGCGCGGGGCCATGGTGGATCGGCCCGTCGGTGTTCTCTCGGGCGGCGAGCGGTTCCGGGTCGCCCTCGCGCAGGTGCTCCTCACCGATCCGCCACCTCAACTGATCGTGCTCGATGAACCAACCAACAACCTCGATCTCCAGACCACGGAGCAACTCATCGAGGCGCTCGGCGCCTACCGCGGCGCGATGATCGTGGTCAGCCACGACCGAGGATTCCTGGATCGCCTCGCGCTGGACGCTGAGTTCGCGTTGGATGCCGCGGGAGTGCTGACCGCGATGCGGTAGGCACCGAGCAGACGATGCGCTAGCGGCGTGCGATCGGCATCCAGAGCTCGGTCGTCGCCGTGCTGAAGTCGTCGGCGCGATCGAGTACGGCGACGATCGAGGGGCCAGGACGCAACTGCCAGAGGTTGGAGGGGAACCAGTCCGATGCGGATGCCGCGTAGGCCTCCTGGAGCGCTGCGGGGTAGGGGCCTGACGTGCGGAACACCGCCCACTCCCCCGCCTCGACTTCGATCACGTCGAGATCTGCGGGCACGGATGCCGCGGCATCCAGAGCGACGCCGTGCAGGTAGGTGAGCTCGGTTCCTTCTCGGTAATCCGGGTCGACGCCGTCGCTCACCTGCAGCAGCCCACCCGGCTCGGTGCTGCTGAGCTCCTTGAGGCGGGCGTGTTCGCGCGCGGGAAGTGCGGCGACGAACTGCTGGACGTGCGGATTGATTCCTTCGTGGATCAGCGGCACGCGAGCAGCGTGTCCGACGAGACGGAACGCGGGGCGTTCGGCGATGCGCGTGTCCATAGTGGTGTTCCCTTCGACGGTCAGGCGAAGCCTGAGTTTCGGTTGCGTGCGAAGGGGACCACCATTTACCCGCACCTCGGCGGGCGACGAACCGTGGACCGCGCGAAAAGCTCGGCCAAAGGCTTCGGTCGAGCCGTATCCGAACCGCACCGCGATATCGAGGAGCGGGTCGCCAGCGACCACGGCGGCGGCTGCGACCGTCATCCGTCGCCGGCGTATGTACTCCGACAGCGGCATCCCGACCAGCGACGAGAACATCCGCCGCAGGTGATACTCGGTCACGCCCGCCTCCCGCGCCAGCGCCCCGATGTCGAGGTCTTCGGACAGGTCGTCGTCGATGACATCGATCAGTCGATTGAGCTCCGCGATCATGGGGCCTCCTTCGACATCCAGCCTGCGAGATCCACGCCGCGCGTACCCGATCGTTCCGGTCCGGTTCGATCGCCCTACGCGGGTTCGGTCGTGCGTACCAGCCCGCATCTGACGCACGACCAGGCGACGAGGAATCGCTCATCGTCGAGGATCTCGTACCGTAGCCGATCACCGCACGTCGGGCACTCCCACGCCTGCGACTCGCGACTCGTCACAGCCTCAGCCTAGGCGCCCCCGATAGGGGCGGTCCGGGTACGGGACCTCTGGCCGGTGCCGTCGCGTCGCGCCCCGGCGACGATGGAGCCGTGGATGCCGAGCGCACCGATCGTGCGGATTTCTGGCGGCTTCCGGTCGGCGCCGGAGGAGTGATTGTGGCGCACACGAGCCGGTGGTGGGAGCTGCTGTCGGCGCGTCGCGACTGCCGCGCGCCGCAACAGCTCGTGCACGCGGCACTCGAGGTTTTCACGGGCGGCGAACGATACGTCATCGAGATGACGCCACAGTGGGGGCAGCCGCGCACGGCATCCGGGGTCGTGGCGATCGGGCCAGTGGGTCCGCCACCGCTCGGACGATTCCGGATGTTCCGCTATGTCGTTCGCGCCTGGCCGAACGGAGTACTGCCCGAGGTTCCTCTCCACACCTGGGGGCGCGCAGTTCCGCCGAGTACCGACATGTGGAACAGCAACTCGCTCATCGCGTGGACGCTCTGCCGCGCAGGGATCGATGCCTGCACTCTCACTCCCCCGGTCGGGTGCCGCGCGCCCGGGTGGGTAGCGGGCATCGCGGCAGGGACGCGCAAGCCGCACGCGGATGTCGAGAGGTAGCGATAACTCGTGGGTTTCTCACTCCTCGGCCTGGCCGTCGCGCTCGCCGTGCTCCTCCCGAGCCTCCTGCTCGTGTGGTTTCCCCCGACCGAGCCATGGCCGGATGTCGCGGTTCCGCGGATCCTCACAGCGCTCGAACGGGTCGGCCAGGCACTGTGCGTCGTCGTGCCCGCCGTCGTACTCCCCGGCACGCTGGTCTGGCCGTGGCTGATTGTCGCGATCGCAGCACTCGCCGGCTACGACGCGCTCTGGGGCCGCTACCTCGATCGCGGCCGATCACTCCGCCTGTTGTACGGACCGTTCTGGCGAGTTCCGGTGCCGATGGCGATCCTTCCCGTCGTGACGTTCCTCGCCGCGGCAGCATGGCTCAGCAACCCGTGGTTAGCCGTCGCCGCTGTCGTGCTGGCGATCGGTCACATCCCGGCATCCGTCATTATCGCCAGGACCCTCGCGACCGATTCAGGCGCGCGCCACTGACGTTGGAGATCTCCGGCCCCGGGACTCTAGGAAGGTCTCGATCTGCTGGCGCGTGTCGCTGAGTTTGGTGATCCGCTCCGTGAGTTCGTCGAGAACCACCTCGAGCTGGTCGGCAAGCGCGTCGTGGGTTGCCGCGGATGCCGGGCCGGCGCATGCGAGGACGGACTGCACGACGTCTCGAGGAAAGTCCATCCCGAACAGCATGTGGATGGTGCGCGCCTGTTCCACTGTCGACTCGTCGTAGTCGCGATACCCGTTGGGCTCACGATGCGCCGAGATCAACCCCCGTTCCTCGTAGTACCGGAGCGACCTCTGGCTCACGCCGCTGCGCGCGCTAAGTTCACCGATCTTCATCGCCTTGACCTTGACATGATGTCAGACTATAACGTCACCTTCGAGGCGAGCGAGAGTCGCTCAGTCGGTGAAGGAAAGACAATGCACGCAACGATCACGGTCGGTACCCGCGTCCGCTCGTACACGGTGGTCGGTGACCCCGAGGGTCTCGAAGGCCGACCGCTCGTCCTCGTGTTCCACGGCTCACGTCAGGACGGAGAGACGCACCGCGAATTCACGGGACGCGTCCTAGACACCCTCGCGCACGATGCCCGCGCAGTGGTCGCGTATCTCGACGGACACCGGGGCAACTGGAACGATGCGCGAGCCGAAAGCGCCTTCCCGGCACGCAGAGAACAGATCGACGACGTCGCGTTCGCGCGAGCGCTTGTCGATGAACTCCAGAGAACCCACCACATCGACCGTAGGAGGGTCATCGGTCTCGGCTTCTCCAACGGCGGCCAGATGGTCTTCCGACTGCTGCACGAGGCATCCGATCTACTCGCTGGCGGCGTGATCGTGTCGGCGACGATGCCGGTCCGCGAGTCCTTTCTGAGCGGATACGCGGAGACCGCCGAGCGCTCCGTGCCGGTCACCCTTATTCATGGCACGACGGATCCGATCGTTCCGTACCAGGGCGGTCGGATGCCGTGGTGGGCGCGCAAGGTCTTCAGGGTCGACGGAGTGAGTCTTTCTGCGCCGGCAACCGCGGAGTACTTCGCCAGACGTCATGGCATCAGCGCCGCACCCGAGGTCACCGCCCTCCCCCACCGCGGAGCGTCGCGGCGGCCCACCCGCGTCGAACGCACGACCTACAGCGAGCCGAACAAAGCCCCCGTGACCTTCTACACCGTCATCGACGGCGGACACACGGTTCCCTCACCCAAGACTGGCCCCGCGATCGTCGGCCGCACCGCGACCGACATCAGTATCGATGAGGTCGTGAGCGACCTGATCGACCTTATCTGAGTCGGGGTCACGCGAGTCCGTTGCGTGTCGAGCGGCGCTCGATCACGACGGTGTCGCGCCACTGGCCAGCATGGGGTCCGAGCTGGGAGCGTGCGATTCGCTCGCGACGACCGACGACTCGGAACCCGTGCTTCTCGTGAAGGCGCAGGCTCGCGGTGTTCTCGGGGAAGATGCTCGACTGGATCGTCCAGAAGCCGGCGGCGTCGGCATCCGTCACGAATCGACTCAGCAGCGCGCGCCCGACCTCTCGCCCCTGATGCTCGGGCGCCACATAGACCGAGTGCTCGATGACCCCGCGGTAGGCTGCCCGACTCGACACGGGCGAAGCAGCCGCCCAACCGATGACCTCACCCGCGGAGCTGACGGCAACCAAGCGCGGCTCGGGGAGCTTGGCGACGTCGAACTCCGCCCAGCTCGGGGTCGCGACCTCGAACGTGGCTTCGCCTCCAGCGATGCCGTCGGCGAAGATGAGCTCGACTTGTCCCCAGTCCTGCGCGGTCATCGAGCGAACCGTGGCGCTCAACAGCACGATCCGGTGCCCGCGGCATCCGTCGAACACACACCCGTCGCGGGGAGGGTCAGCTGCACCGCGGATGCCGACGCGAGGTCACCCGAGAGCCACGCTGCGATCGAGCGCACCTGCTCGTACCCCGTCGCCAGCAGGAACGTCGGCGCCCGCCCGTACGACTTCATGCCGACGATGAAGAAGCCGCGCTCCGGATGCTGCAGCTCGGCGAATCCGTGCGGAGGCACCGTGCCGCAGGAGTGGATGTTGGGGTCGATGAGGGGCGCGAGCCTGCGGGGCGCCTCCACGACCTCGTCGAGCTCGATACGGATCTCGCGCAGCATCGCCAGGTCGGGGCGGAAGCCGGTGGCGCTGACGACGTGATCAGTTTCGTGCACGGCAGGCGCACCGTCTCGGGTGCCGATCAGTCGCACCCCGCTCTCGGTGCGCTCGGCGCGGGCGATCCGGAAGGAATCGACAAGCTGGATGCGGCCGGATGCAACGAGTTCGTCAGTTCGAGCCCCCAACCGCGCGCGGCCGGGGAGTTCGTCGGCCTCCGATGCCGTGACGCGGGTGGCCGAAGGTGTGCGCAACAGCCAGGTGACGCGGGTGCCGGGCACCTGGTCGGCAAGGTCGGCGAGAGCCAGCAGAGTGTTCGCCGCAGAGTGTCCCGCACCGACCACGGTGGTGTGCCGCCCGGCGAAGAGGTGACGATCCGCACCCGCGACGTCGGGAAGCGCGTGCGAAACCCGGTCGGCGATACTCGCGCCGCCCGGGAGGTCGAGCCCTGAGGAGGCAAGCGGATTGGGGGTCTCGTAGGTTCCTGATGCATCGATCACGGCTCGGGCCCGTAGCTCGACAGTCATCCCCTCGGCATCCTCGATCTGTAGGAGGAACGGGGTGTTCGCGCGTCCCTCCGTGCGGGTGCGATCGATGCCGTCCTTACCCACGGCAGCAACGCGCGTCGACAGTCGAATCCGCGAAGCGAGGGGATCGAGCGTGGCAAGCGGCTCGAGGTACTCGTCGATGAGTTCCTGGCCTGTCGGCATCCGGTCGAGATCAACCGGGTCGGTCCACCCTCCGGCCTCGAGCAGACGCCGCGCCGCGGGGTCTATCAGGTGCCGCCACGACGAGAAGAGCCGGGTGTGGCCCCACCGGCGGATCGAGGAAGCGACCTGCTCCCCCGCCTCGAGTACGACGACGTCGATGCCGCGCTCGAGCAGGTGAGCGGCGGCGGCGAGCCCGACGGGACCTGCACCGATGATGACCACGGGCAGAGTCGCGAGGCGGGCGTCGCTGGTTGGGCGGGCAGTGAGGTCGAGCAGTGTCACGGGAGTCTCCGGTCAACTTAGGCGAGTGTGGAGAGCCAGTATGCGTCGCTATATCGATATCTGTCAATATTCACTATGATCGATATATGACCTCGCTCGACATCCTTCCCCCGGCGGACCCCGCGGCGTGCTGCGCGCCTCTCGCGCAGACTCCGCTCTCGCGCACGGATGCTGAGGAGCTCGCATCCGCACTGAAGGCACTTGCCGACCCCGCCAGGCTGCAACTGCTGTCGATCGTCGCCGCCAGCGAGGGTCGGGAGGCATGCGTGTGCGACCTGACCGAACCCGTCGGGCTGGCTCAGCCCACGGTGTCGCACCACCTCAAGGTGCTGACGGACGCGGGATTTCTCACACGATCCAAGCGGGGCACCTGGGCGTACTACCGACTCGTTCCGAGCGCGCTTGAGCGCGTGGCGCAGGTCGTCCGACCGAGTTAAGACGCCTCGGCCAGGTCGGCAAGCATACCCACGAGATCGTCGCCACTGACGCCCCACTTCTGGGTATCGAGTTGCCCGGCACGCTCCATCCCTGCCACACCCAGCGTGCCGCTCAGAAGTAGGGCACCCATCCCCCGCGCCCTCGACTCGCCCACGACAGCGGCAACGATCGCGAGGAACTCGTCTTGCGACGCGACAGCAGCGCGTGCCAGCGACTCGGGATCACGCTGTGGCGCCGTAAACATCAGTGCGTGAAGATGCGGCTGACGACGCGCGATAGTGAGCATGGCGGCGAGGGCAGACTCCAGGCGCGAACGTGCGGAAAGCTCCTGTCGCGCCCGAAGCTGAGCCAAGTCATCCGCCAGACGATTCCACCGCTCTATCGCGACGGCTGCCAGCAACTCCTCCTTGTCGGCGAAGTGACCGTAGGGAGCCCCGCGCGAGACCCCGGCACGAGCGCCCACGGCCCGCAGGGTCACGGCGTCGACGCCACCCTCATCCAGGAGTTCGGCGGTGGCCTCCAACAGCGCGCGACGCGTCGCTGCCGCAGATTCGACTCGAGCGATCATCCTCCGATTCTATTTGACAATGTCATCCGAGGTGCTATCGTCACTCGCATGACACTGTCACATGAAAGCTCACAGCATGCCGTCGTCAGCGGAGCATCCACCGGCATGGGGCGGGCCACCGCACCCGTCGAAACCCTGCCGCTCGAGGTGTCGCGCCGCGTGTTCGAGGTCAACGTGTTCGGGCAGATCGCTCTTACACAGGCGCTCTTACCGGCGCTGCACCGAAGCGGCGGACGCGTCGTGGACATCAGCTCGACGGGCGGACGTATCGCGATGCCGGCGTATGGCGCCTATTCGGGCAGCAAGTTCGCGATCGAAGCCATCAGTGACGCGATGCGGCAAGAGCTCGCGCCTCAGGGCGTCCAGGTCGTCATCGTGGAACCGGGCGGCGTGCGCACGGCGATGGGAGACCGCGGCTCCGCCGTCGCCAGAGACCTCCACTCGCAGATGACCGTCGAACAGCACGACAGGTACGACCGGCTCATGGCAGCGTTCCTCAGCCACTCCGCGACGTTCGCAAGCGAGGGAGTGTCTGCAGAAGAGGCAGCCAAGGTCATCGCGCGAGCCGCAACGGACCGTCGCCCGCGGACCCGTTACACGATCGGGCGCGACGCCGCCCTTCTCACTCGCCTCGCCCGAATCCTCCCCGACCGCATGATGGACCGGGCGATCGCCCGCACGCTGCGGCCGCATTACCCGAAAGCCTGACTCACCTTGATGCAGGGGCAGGCCCTCAGACCGAGTGGCGCGGCCACCTCCGCGTGAACCACAGCAGAGCCCACACGATCAGCCCGATTCCTGGCACCAGCAGCAGGATCGCCGACCAGATGATCTTCTCGCTTGTCATGAGCTGGTCAGAGCGCACAGTGACGACCAGGGCCCAAATCGACAGGGCATAGATGGCGAGCACCACCAGAAGGATGATGAGATGCACTGAACTGAACACGACGACGCCGATTCCCGATACAAGAGCCCGACAACTCGATTCGCCGCGGGCGCTCGGTCTCCCACCCTACGTCGCTCGCTTCCCCTCGACGAAAGTCGCGCCATTGCTTGCGCGGGTCGAGGCGGATCCCCTATGTTCCTGGTCAAGCGTCCAACTCTCACGCCCGCCATGCCCTCCCCGACCCGACGGCACCAGGAAAGGCATCCGATGTCGGCTAGGCACCACCCCACCGGCTCCATCCCGACGATCGATCTCAACGCTCAGCATGAGTGCTGACACCCCGGCGACCTCGGCGCCTACTCCCGAGATCCTCACCCGCGTAACACCCCGGTGGATCGTAGCCTTCGTGCTGGCCATGGTCGGCGTGGCTGCCGGGTGGTTCGGCCCCTTGCAGATCCTGCTTCCCGCGCAAGCCGCGGCGCTCGAATCGGCCGGAGTGCCCAAGGAGGCGATCCTGGCGGTTGTCACCGGTATCGGCGCCGCAGCTTCAATGGTCGCGAACCCACTCTGGGGCGCAATCTCGGACCGTACTCGGTCACGGTGGGGCAGGCGCCGCCCGATCCTCGTCGTCGGCACGGTGATGGGCTCGCTCGGCATGGTCATCCTTGCCGTGGCCCCCGACCCGGTCTGGATGGCTGTCGGGTGGGTCACTGTGCAGATCGGCCTGAACGGTCCTTTCGCCGCCCTCGCCGCTGTCATCGCCGATCGCGTCCCCGACGCTCAGCGCGGCCTTGTCGGCGCGTTGTTCGGCGTGGCCCAGACGATCGGCGTCGTTCTGGGCACCGCGATCGCCGTGCTCCTGGGCGAAGGAAGTCTCGGCTATGCGGCGCTCGCTCTCGCCGTACCGGCGCTCGTGCTCTCGTTCGCGATCGTCCATCACGAACCGCCCACCACCGATACCGTCACGAGCAGCAGCGGACGGCCGATGCGCACCTTCGTGGCGGGACTTCGCCCGACCGCGCACTTCAGCTGGATGTGGGCCATCCGCTTCCTCATGAATCTCGCCAACGCCCTGGTGCTGCTGTACATGTACTACTACCTGACCGACGGTGTCGGTCTCGTCGACGCCGGTGAATGGGTACTCATCATCACCCTCGTGAACGTGGTGGTAACCGTAGCCGTCGCAAGCGTCTTCGGTCCCCTGTCTGATCGCTGGGGGCGCCGCCTGCCCTTCGTCGCGAGCGCGGCGATCATCGTCGCGGCGGGCTCCCTCCTGCTGGCGTTCTTCCCAGCATTGCCCGTCGTGCTGCTCGCAGCCTCGCTCATCGGCATCGGCTGGGGACTGTACATCGCGGTCGAGCTCGCGATCATCACCTCGACCCTGCGCGCCGACAGCACGTACGCCACGATGCTCGGCCTGTCCAACATCGCCGCATCCCTCCCCCAGGTGCTCGCCCCCGTCGTCGCAGCTCCCATCGTGCTGCTCTGGGGTGGCTACACCGGACTCTACGGAGCAGCCGCGATCGCCTCCCTCCTCGCACTGGCTTGCGTTCCCGCGCTCCGCTCCCGCCCCTGAAAGGACTCCATGCCCAGCTCACTCGTCTTCCCCCCGGGCTTCCGCTTCGGAACCTCGACCTCGGCCTTCCAGATCGAAGGGGCAACGGATGCCGATGGCCGAGGCGTCAGCATCTGGGACGTCTTTGCGGCGGAGCCCGGACGTGTGCTTGGCGGCGACTCCCCTGCCGTGGGGATCGACCATTACCACCGCTACGCCGAAGACGTCGCGCTGCTGGCACAGCTCGGCGTGCAGGACTACCGCTTCTCGTTCGCCTGGCCTCGCATCCTGCCGACCGGTCGCGGCACGGTCGAAAAGCGAGGGCTCGACTTCTACGACCGGCTGATCGACGCGCTGCTCACGGCAGGCATCAACCCCGTGCCCACGCTCTATCACTGGGATCTTCCGCTGGCACTACAAGAAGCCGGTGGGTGGATGGCGCGAGAGACCGCCGAGGCATTCGCTGACTATGCCTCCCTCCTCGGCGAGCACTTCGCCGACCGCGTCACCGATTGGCTCACCCTCAACGAGATGAGCGTCCACACGCTGTACGGCCATGGTCTGAGCGAGCACGCGCCCGGTCTCGGGCTGGAACTTGCCGCACTGCCCGCGGCGCACTACCAATTGCTCGCACACGGCTTGGCTGTGCAGCGCTTGCGGGCTGCCGGGGCACAACGCATCGGCGTGGCCAACCAGCACTTCCCCGTCATCCCCGCCAGCGACGACGACGCCGACCTGATTGCCGCCCACGTCTTCGCCGACCTCACCAACTGGACTTTCGCCGACCCGATTCTGCGCGGCGTCTACCCGAGCGACGAGATCGCGGGAGGCATCCTGCAGCTGACCGGGGTGTCGCCGGAACAGCTGGCAGCCGACCTACGTGTGATCTCCGAACCGCTGGACGTCTACGGGGTGAACTACTACGAGCCGACCCGCATCGGGGCTCCCCAAGCCGATCGGGACTCGTCCGGCGTGCTCGAGGTCGACATCCCCGAGGGGCTGCCGTTTGCCGCCGTGCCCATCGAGGGTGTGGAGCGCACGGACTTCGGCTGGTCGATCGTGCCGTCTGGGCTGGGCGACATCCTCCGGCAACTGCGCGAGCGCTACCCAGAGCTGCCCCCGATCATCATCACCGAGAACGGGGCGTCCTTCTCGGATGGGCCGGGTGCGGATGGGCGCGTGCGCGACGAGCGACGCATTAGGTTCCTGGACGCGCATCTGCGGGCGCTCTCCGACGAGATGGCCGCTGGCGCGAACGTCGTGGGCTATTACGTCTGGTCGATCCTCGACAACTTCGAGTGGGCTGCCGGCTTCAGCGAGCGGTTCGGGCTCGTCCATGTGGATCTCGACACGCTCGCGCGCACTCCGAAAGACTCGTACTACTGGTACCGGGATCTCATCGAGGCCCAGAACCCAGCGCGGTCAGTCTGAGATCGATCGCGCGTGCGCGGCGAGTCCTGACGCCGCGAACTCGGCAGTGCGGCGCGCGGCGGCGCTGTCGCGGTCAGCCAGCCATGCCAGCGTGATCCCGTCGAGCAGCGCGACGAGCAGGCGGGCAAGCTCGTCCAGAGGCGAGGTCCACTCGGACCCCGTGAGCTCGGCCGCGTACGAGAGCATCTCGGCGGCAGATTCGAAGTACGTTGACCACTGGTCGCGCATCCCGTCCGCGGAATGACGTCGGGAGAACAACGCGAGCTCCATGAGCACGAGCTCACGCTCGGGATTTGCCTCCAGGAGACCGATGTAGGTCTCGAAGCCGCTGCGGAGGGCGCTCTCCAATGAACGGGCGTCCCATGACCCCGCTTGGGCAGCGAAGCGCTCCTGCTCGGTGACGGTGTCAACGACGGCGCGCATGAGCTCATCCTGCGACGCGAAGGCGTAATGGAATGCGCCCAGCGGCATCTCTGCCTCAGCAACGATTCGTCGCGTGGTCGCCTTCCCGACGCCGTCACGAGAGATCACGCGGATCGCGGCTGCCACGAGCTCCTCGCGACGCTGCTCGAGCGGGATCCGACGGACCATCGTTGCCCTCCCCGCCACATTCCCGTAGACGCCGAAACCCGCGGAACTCCGCGGGTTTCTGTTGGCTGGGGTACCTGGACTCGAACCAAGAACAACTGAACCAGAATCAGCCGTGTTGCCAATTACACCATACCCCAAGGGTTCCCGCCGGAACGGGCGCCAAGGGTCAAGTCTAGACGACGCGAAACGCCCCGCCAAACCAGACCCGACAGCGGCGCGTCTCAGTTTGCGGCGAGGTGATCGACCAGCGCTCCAAAGCGGCGAACCGACGCATCCTTGCCCAGAAGCTCCATGGACTCGAACAGCGGCGGTGAGACGCGGCGGCCACTGAGCGCTACCCGCAGCGGCCCGTAGGCGACGCGCGGCTTGAGGCCGAGCACCTCGATGAGCGCCGCGGCGAGAGCCTCCTGAATCGCGGCGGCGGTGAACTCCGCCTCCGGAATCAGCTCGATCGCGCCCACACCGGCGACGAGGACCTCGCCGGCGTTCGCGGGCAGAGACGTCAGTGCATCGTCCTCGTAGGCGACGGTGTCCGTGAACAAGAAGCCGAGGAGGCCGGGGGCGTCACCGAGCAGCTGCATCCGCTCCTGCACGAGCGGGGCGGATGCAGCGAGCATCTGCGCCTGTGCGTCAGTCATCGGATCCGACACGACCCCGGCGGCGACCAGGTACGGAACGAGACGGGAAGCGAAATCCTCGGCCCCCAGCATCCGGATGTGGTCGCCGTTGATCGACTCCGCCTTCTTCTGGTCGAAGCGGGCCGGGTTCGGGTTCACGTCGGCGATGTCGAACGCAGCCACGAGCTCATCGAGCGAGAAGACATCGCGGTCGGGAGCGATCGACCAGCCCAGCAGAGCGAGGTAGTTCAGCAGCCCCTCGTGGATGAAACCCTTCTCGCGCTGCAAGAAGAGGTCGGCCTTCGGGTCACGCTTGGAGAGCTTCTTGTTGCCCTCCTCCCCCAGCACGAGCGGCATGTGGCCGAAGCGTGGCACGAATTCGGTGACACCGGCGGTCACGAGCGCGTCATAGAGCGCGAGCTGGCGCGCCGTGGACGGCATGAGGTCTTCACCGCGGATGACGTGAGTGATGCCCATGAGAGCGTCATCGACCGGGTTCACGAACGTGTACAGCGGAACTCCGCCGGCGCGCACGATGACGAAGTCGGGGAAGGATCCCGCCGGGAAGGTCACCTCGCCGCGGATCAGATCCACGTAGGTGAGGTCGTGGTCGGGTACCCGCAGGCGCCAGGCGGGCTCGCGACCCTCGGCACGGAACGCTGCCTTCTGCTCATCCGTAAGGTCGCGGTCGTAGTTGTCGTAGCCGAGCTGCTTCGCGCGCCCCGCGGCCTCGTTTCGGGCATCGATCTCTTCGGCAGTCGAGTAGCTCTCGTACACGACACCGGCATCGATGAGCTTCTCGAGCACGCCTCGGTAGATCTCGTGGCGCTGCGACTGTCGGTACGGCGCGTGCGGACCGCCGACCTCCACACCCTCGTCCCAGTCGATCTTGAGCCACCGCAGCGCATCGAGCAGCTGGTGGTAGCTCTCCTCGGAGTCGCGGGCGGCATCCGTGTCTTCGATGCGGAAGACGAGCTTGCCGCCGTTGTGCCGCGCGTAGGCCCAGTTGAACAGCACGGTGCGCATCAGCCCGACGTGAGGCAGACCCGTCGGTGACGGGCAGAAGCGGACCCGAACGTCGGATCCGGTGGCGGTCGTGGTGGCGGGATGCGGCGTTCCGGGCATAGATACCGAGTCTAGTTGCGACGCGGACGCCACAACGCGGGGGTCGGGACGACTACGCCACCTGACGGATGCGACCGTACGGCGCGAGAAGCACCGTCGCGATCACGGCTACACCAACGACCAGCGCAAGCCCCGTGAACCCGATCCAGCCGAGGACGACGCCTGACGTGATCGCACCAATAGCGCCCACGAGACTCATCGAGAGGTCGTTGCGCCCCTGCCGTGTCGTGCGGCGCTCCTCCGACGACGATTCGGTCAGTAGCGCTGATCCAGCAACGGTGGCGGCACTCCAGCCCAGGCCGAGCAGAATGAGCGCGACGGTGACCGCCGTGTTGGACTCGGCGCCGAAGAAGACCGTGACAAGGGATGCCGCGAGCAGCGCCTGACCGACCATGATCGTGGGAATTCGGCCCACACGGTCGGCCAGGATGCCGAAGACGGGCGAGAGCGCGTACATCCCGGCGATATGCAGACTGATCGTCAGACCGATGATGGTCAGACTCGCCCCGTGATGCAGCATGTGCACGGGTGTCATCGCCATGATCGAGACCATGACGCCGTGCGCTGCGGCGTTCGCGAAGATCGCGTAGCGAGCAGAGACCGGCCGATCGGGCTTGACGATCTGCTCGACCACACGATCGCGGCGGCGCTGCGCCACCGCCTGGGCAACCAGGAGCGGATCCGGTCGCAGCGCGAACAGGTACACGACGATGCTCAGCGCCTGTGCCGCGATCGTGAAGACGTACGGTCCCGTCAGGGGCGGCATCCCCAGGGCATCGCCGATCGCCTGCCCCGGCTGTACGAGATTCGGTCCGAGAACGGCACCGATGGTTGTCGCCCACACGACGATCGAGAGGTCGCGGCCACGCGTGGCATCCGTCGCGAGATCAGCGGCAGCAAATCGGGACTGCAGGTTCGCGGTCTGCCCGGCCCCGACGAGCCCGAAGGCCAGCAGAAGCAGCGGAAACGACCGCAACGCCGCCGCGACCACGACCAGCGACACACCCACGAGCGCGATGGCCATTCCCGACGCCAGCGAGATTCGTCGGCCGCGCCGACGCGCGAGCGCAGCCAGCGGCACGGCCAGCGCGGCGGTGCCGAGGGTGACACCCGCAGCGGCCAGTCCCGAGAGGGACTCGTCACCGGCGATGTCTGCCGCAAGCACAGCGCCGAGGGAGACTGTCGCGCCGAACCCGAGCCCACCGAGCACCTGACCAGCCGAGAGAACCCAGACGGTGCGCCGCTGGATGCCGGCGAGCTCACTCGCCTCGTGATGGTCGTCGACCCAGTCCTCAGAGAGTGTCACTGACGCGGCTCCGCATCCCGCGCAGTGTTGCGCAGGATGCCGAGCCCGTCGATCTCGACCTCGACGACATCCCCAGCCACGAAGGGGCCAACGCCCGCCGGGGTTCCGGTGAGGATCACATCGCCCGGCAGCAGCGTGAACGCCGCCGACACGTACTCGATGATCGCTGGCACCGAATGGATCATGTCGCTGATCGCCCCGCGTTGACGGACCTCGCCGTTGACGCGCGTTGTCAGCTTTGCGCCGCCCGCGAGGTCGAACTCCGTCTCGATGACGGGGCCGAGCGGGCAGAACGTGTCGAACCCCTTCGCACGCGACCACTGGCCATCCGAGCGCTGCAGATCCCGCGCCGTCACGTCGTTGCCGATCGTGTAACCGAAAACGTAGTCCAGCGCAGCATCCGCCGTCACGTTCTTCGCGATGCGGCCGATGACAACGGCGAGTTCACCCTCGTAGTCGGTGCGCTCCGACTGCCACGGGCGCACAATCGGTTCGTCTGGCCCGATGACCGCCGTGTTGGGCTTCAGGAACAGCAGCGGCTCGCCAGGAGCGTCGCTTCCCATCTCCGCGGCGTGATCGAGGTAGTTCTTGCCGACGCACACGACCTTCGAGCGGGGAATGACCGGGGCGAGCAGCGTCACCTCACCGACCGGCACGCGCTCCCCCGTCGTCTCGTAGCCGGCGAACATCGGGTCGCCCGCGAGCACCACGAGTTCGCCCTCGTCGAGGATGCCGTAGGCGATCGCGTCCTCGTGCCGGAACCGCGCGATTCTCATGCCTGGGCGGGGGCGTCGAGGCGGTGCATCCAGCCGTGGCGGTCTTCGGCGTGGCCGTACTGGATGTCGGTGAGTTCCTGTCGCAGCTCGAGCGCGAGTGAGCCGACGGGCTGCTGGTCGACGAAATCGCGTCCCTTGAGCACACCAATCGGAGTCACAACGGCGGCGGTGCCGCATGCGAAGACCTCGACAATGTCACCGGATGCCACACCCTCGCGCCACTCGCGCAGCGTGATGTTGCGACCCTGCACGTGAAGACCGCGGTCGGCTGCCAGCTGCAGGATCGAGTCGCGGGTGACTCCCTCGAGGATCGAGTCCGACTGCGGCGTCACGACGGTGCCGTCCTTGAAGACGAACACGATGTTCATTCCGCCGAGTTCTTCGACGTTGCCGTCCTGATCGAGGAAGACCACCTGGTCGCACTCGTTCTCGTAGGCCTCTGACTGGGGAAGCAGGCTCGACGCGTAGTTGCCGCCGGTCTTGGCAGCCCCGGTGCCTCCCTTGCCGGCGCGCGAGTAGTCCTCGCTCAGCCAGATCGATACGGGGGTGACGCCACCCTTGAAGTAGGCACCCGCGGGGCTGGCGATGACGTAGTAGCCGACCTTGTTGGCAGGACGCACACCGAGGAAGGCCTCTTTGGCGAACATGAACGGACGCAGGTAGAGGCTCTGGTTCTCACCCGAGGGTACCCAGGCGCCGTCGACCGCGATGAGCTCCTCGAGCGACTGGATGAAGTACGACACCGGCAGCTCGGGAAGGGCCAGCCGCCGCGCCGAGCGCTGCAGCCTGCGTCCGTTCTGGTCAGGACGGAAGGTGTGGACCGAACCGTCGGCGTGACGGTAGGCCTTGATGCCCTCGAAGACCTCTTGCGCGTAGTGCAGAACTGCCGCCGCCGGGTCGAGCGAAAGCGGACCGTAGGGCTTCACCTGCGGGCGGTGCCACCCGCCGCCGACCGACCAGCAAATGTCGACCATGTGGTCGGTGAAGTGCTGACCGAAGCCGGGGTTGGCGAGAACCGCCTCACGCTCGGCATCCGTCTTGGCCTGCAGGTTCCGCATCACCTGGAACTGCAGGGGTGCAAGGCCGGCGTCGGGGTCGGTGTCAAGAAGTGTCATGTCGAAATCCAGTCGTTCGTGCGCGGCGGTGGCGGGTCCGTCCGGCGCGGCAAGGAGCCGAGTGGTTCCAGGCTACGCCTGCAGGCGGGCGACGATCGCGTCACCAATCTGCGCTGTTGTGCGAGCGGCCTCGCCCCGGGAAGCGATGTCCTCCTCCACTGCGCGGGTGACGCGGGCGGAATCGTCGTGCAGCCCGAGGTGATCGAGCAGCATCGCGATGGACAGAATCGCAGCGGTGGGGTCGGCCTTCTGCTGACCCGCGATATCGGGCGCCGATCCGTGGACGGGCTCGAACATCGAGGGGAACGCGCCGTCGGGGTTGATGTTCCCCGAAGCGGCGAGGCCGATGCCTCCGGTGACGGCGCCGGCCAAATCGGTGAGGATGTCGCCGAAGAGGTTGTCGGTGACGATCACGTCGAAGCGGTCAGGGTTTGTGACCAGGAAGATGGTTGCCGCATCGACGTGCAGATAGTCTACGGCGACCTCGGGGTGCTCTTCTGCCACCTCGCGCACGATTCTCTGCCAGATTCCGCCGGCGTGGACGAGCACGTTGGTCTTGTGCACGAGTGTCAGCTTCTTGCGGCGACGCTCAGCCAGCGCGAACGCGTACCTGACGACCCGCTCGACACCGAACGCCGTGTTGACGGATGTCTCGTTGGCTACCTCGTGCGGGGTGCCCGTGCGGATCGCGCCGCCGTTGCCGACGTAGGGCCCCTCCGTGCCTTCGCGGACGACGACGAAGTCGATCTCACCGGGGTTCGCGAGCGGGCCGGGAGCGCCGGGGTAAAGCTTCGAGGGCCGCAGGTTGACGTAGTGGTCGAGCTCGAAACGAAGCTTCAGCAGCAGCCCGCGCTCGATGTTGGCATCCTTCAGGCGCGGGTCGCCGGGAACACCGCCGACAGCTCCGAGGACGATCGCGTCATGCTCCTTGATCGCGTCGAGGTCGGCATCCGTCAGCGTGTCACCGGTCTCGAGGTAGCGCGCGGCGCCCAGCGAGAAGGGGGTCTTCGTGAAACGGATGTCGCTGCCTGCGGTCACCGCATCGAGAACCTTCATGGCCTCGGCGACCACCTCGACACCGATGCCATCACCGGGGATGACGGCTAGCTTCACCTCGCGCGACATTGTTCTCCTCGTTCTCGGATCGTGCCGCCTGACTCACAGATGACGGCGCCGATCCCAGCGTAGTGGCCGCGATCACGGCGGCCAGGACCATGAGACCGGCCCCGACGGCGGCAGTGACCGCAACACCGGAGTCGAAGGCCGTAGCCGCGGCGGCACGCAGCGCGTCAGCGATCGGTGCGGCGAGCTCGCCTGCCGCGACATACGCACCTCCGAGCGTTTCCCGCGCCTGCGCCGCGAGGTCGGTGGGCACTCCCGCGGGGATCGCGATGCCCGACCGGTACGAGGCGGTGAGGATGCCGCCGAGCACAGCAGTTCCGAGCACAGCACCCAACTCGTACGCCGTCTCAGACACGGCGCTTGCGGCCCCCGCCTTGCTCGGCGGAGCGCTTGCCAGGACGAGCTCGTTCGAGACGGTCTCGGCTGCACCGATTCCGATACCCAGCAGCACGCTGGCGAGCAGGAGCCAGCCGAGGTCCCCGCCACCGGCCGTCACTGCCACGAGAAGGTAGCCGCTCATCGAGAACATGAGCGCCGCGGGTACCACGACGCGGGGTGGGATCCGGGACGCGATGGGCACGACGAGCAGCCCTGCGAGGATGACCGAGGCCAGCGAGGGCACCAGCGCAAAGCCCGCCTGAACCGGGGAGAGCCCGACGATCAGTTGCAGATGCTGCGCGATGAAGAACATGAAGCCAACGAGCGAGATGACGCTCAACAGGTTCACGAGCAGGGCGCCGCTGAAGCTCCCCCGCGTGAACAGCCGCATATCCAGCATCGGTGAGCGGGCGTGCAGCTGTCGCCGCACGAACATGACGCCGAACCCCACCCCCGCGATTGCGGCAACGGCCACAGTGGCTGAGTACCCATCCACCGCGAACTCCTTGATGGCCCACACGATCGGCACCATCATCGCCATGGACAGCACAATGCTGACGGCGTCGACGCGTCCGGCATCCGGGTTGCGGCTTTCGGGCACGAGCAGCGGCGCGAACACCAGCAGCGGGACGAGCACGGGAACCGCCATGAGGAACACGGATCCCCACGAGAAGTGTTCCAGCAGCACTCCCCCGACGATCGGGCCGAGCGCCGCCCCTGCCGAGAACATCGAGGCCCAAATGGCTATCGCGAGGCGTCGCTGCGCGCGGAGGGTGAAGATACTGCGCAGCAGCGCAAGCGTCGAGGGCATGATCATGGCACCGAACAGACCCATGGCGGCACGCCCCGCGATCAGCCATTCGGCCGAGGGCGCAAAGGCCGATAGCGCCGACACGGTAGCGAATCCAGTGGCGCCGATCAGCAGCATCCGTCGCCGCCCGAACCGGTCACCGAGGGTTCCCATGGTCACCAGCAGACCAGCGAGGACGAGCGGGTAGGCATCGATGATCCACAGCTGCTGCGCCGCTGTCGGCTCGAGAGCGAGCGCGATCTCGGGCAGCGCGAAGCTCAGCACCGTGTTGTCGACCGAGATCAACAGCACGGGCAGCATCAGCACCACCAGCGCGGCCCAGCCGCGCCAGGTCACCGGCCGCCCCTCGCTTTCGGCGATGCGGATGTCTTCGGTCAGGGTTGTCATGGTGTCACCGTCAGAATTTCTATACCGTCTGGCTGGTATAGTAACAGGCATGGAGTCGACCTGGCTAGCCTTGAGCGCATGAGTCGTCCCCCGCACGCCCGAGAGAAGGTGCTCGACGCGTTCGAGTCCCTCCTCATCGCCGAGGGTGAGCGGGCCGCCACGATGGATGCCATCGCCCGAGCCGCCGGGGTCTCCAAAGGCGGCCTGCTCTACCACTTCGCCTCGAAGGAGGCGCTCGAAGCGGCGTTGCTCGCACGGCTCGAGGAGCGCGTCGAGGACGATCTCGCCCGCATGACCTCCGCCGAAGAAGGTCCGGTTGCGTATTATGTGCGGACCTCGGCGATGGACGGCACGGCGCTCGACCGCGCGATCCTCGCGGTCTCACGTCTCGCACAGGCCGGGCGCGGCACCGCGAGCGACGCTCTGCGCTCGGTTCGGGAGCGCTGGGCTGAGACGCTTCGTCCGCACGTGGCAGACAACACCGCGCTCGACCTCGTCATGCTCATCAGCGACGGCGTGTACTACAACAACGCGCTCCAGCACGATGGTCTGGCAACGCCAGTCCCCCGCGATGCCGAGATGGATGCCTTGGTTCAGCTCATCGCGCGGGCAACCGCTCCGCGTTAGGGCTCGACGATCTCGATCTGACAGAACAGGTCAGCCCCGACGGCCTGGCGCATCTGGTCGAGCAACTCGTCCGGCACCGCAGCATCCACGGTGAGCACCGAAAGCGCGTGACCGGAGGCATCCGGGTGCGCAACCTGCAGTCCCTCGATGTTGATTCCCGCGTCACCGAGCGTCTTGGCGTAGATGGCGACGATGCCCGGGCGGTCCTGGTAACGCATCACGACGTGGTGACCAGCGATGGGCACCTCGATGTCGTAGCCGTTGATGGCGACGATCTTCGGGACCATCCGCGTGCCGGCGAGCGTTCCCGCAACGCTCAGCGTCGTGCCGTCCGACATCGTCCCGCGCAGCACCGTGAGGTTGCGGTACTGAGGGCTGTCGGCCTCGACGATCATGCGAGTCTCGATGCCGCGCTGCTCCGCGAACAGCGGCGCGTTCACGTACGACACGTTCTCGCTGACGATGTTCGTGAAGATGCCCTTGAGTGCCGCGAGTCGGTAAACGCTGACATCGAACGCGGCCAGCTCGCCGCGAACTTCGATGTCCAGCGAGGTGAGCGCACTGTGGGTCAGGCCCGTGAAGTACTGTCCGAGCATCTCGACAAGCCCGATGCCAGGGCGCACGAACGGGTCGATGACGCCACCGGCGACGTTGACGGCATCCGGAACCAGGTCACCCTCGAGCGCGAGCTTGACCGACTTCGCAACCGAGACGCCGGCCTTCTCCTGCGCTTCGTCGGTGGAGGCACCCAGGTGCGGCGTTGCGACGACGTTGGGAAGGGCGACGAGCTTTGCGGCTGCCGAGTCGGGCTTCGGAGGCTCGGCGGTGAAGACGTCGAGGCCGGCTCCGGCGATCTGACCGGTGGTGAGAGCTTCCAGCAGCGCCTCTTCGTCGAACAGACCACCGCGAGCGACGTTGATGACGTACGCCGTGGGCTTCATCGCCGCGAGTTGTTCGGTGCTGATCATGCCGGTGGTCTCGGGCGTCTTCGGCATGTGCACCGTGAGGAAGTCGCTCTCACGGACGACATCGTCGAAGCTGAGCAGTTCGACTCCCAGTTGCTGAGCGCGGGCAGGAGTCACGTAGGGGTCGTACCCAACGAGGCGCACACCGAAGGCACGAAGCCGTTCGGCCACGAGGGCGCCGATGCGACCGAGGCCCAGGATGCCGACGGTCTTCTCGAACAGTTCAGCACCCGTGAACGAGCTGCGCTTCCACTGGCCCTGCGCGAGAGAGGCGTGGGCGGCGGGGATGTGGCGGGCAAGACTCAGGATGTGTCCGACAGTGAGCTCCGCGGCCGAGATGACGTTGGAGGTCGGCGCGTTCACGACCATGACACCGGCGGCAGTCGCCGCCTTGATGTCGACGTTGTCGAGTCCGACTCCCGCGCGGGCGATCACGCGAAGCTTCTGCGACGACGCAATGGCCTCGGCATCCATCTTCGTCGCCGAGCGGATCAGGACCGCGTCAGCCTCGGCGAGGGCCGCGAGCAGCGCGGGCCGGTCAGTGCCATCGACGTTACGGACCTCGAAGTCCGGGCCGAGGGCCTCGATCGTGGCGGGGGACAGTTCTTCGGCGATCAGCACGACCGGTTTGGACACGGGTGGATCCTTCGGAGCAGACGCGCACGCATGAACCGTGCACAGGATGACGGGGATGCCGCGCCGCACGCCATGACGACGGGCCGTGGCCAGCCTATCGTGGGCGCGTCGGTCGCCCCGACCACATGACGAGCCGAAGGTCCCTCAGGGATCAGCCGCCCAGCAGCGACGCGCCGTAGACCGTGGCGTAGGCGATCACATTCATCCAGAACACCGCGACAATGCCCAGACCCGAGAGCATGATGAGAACGAAGGCGCCAGCCCGGCGCTTCCATCCGATCGCGAAGGCAAGAGCGAACACGATGATCGGGAAGGCGATGGCCGTCAGCAGCAGCGCCCATCCCCCACCGTTGAGCCCCAGCGGCCCGGTCGCCTGGGAGATCAGGAACGCGACGGCATTCCAGACGGCGTATGCATAGAACAGGCCGAAAAAGCCGGCGATCGTGGCGATGAGCCACACCGGTAGTGCGGTGCGGCGCTCGACCGACGTTGATTCTGTAACGGATGACGACGCCGAAATGTGTGTGGGCTCGTTGGTGTTCTCGCTCACTGTCCGATCGCCCCCACCATGATGAAGGGCCAGGGCAGCACGAGCAGCGCCCCTGCGGCGAGCAGAAGGACCCGAACCCACGACCTGCTGCCCCTGGTGAGCAGCAGCACGGTCACGAACCAGATGAGCGGTGTCAGCACCGCCAGCCACAGACTCACCTGATAGGCCAGGGGCGCGACGAGGAACTCCGCGTACTGCTGCAGACGCAGGCCGCCGATGATCCACCCGATGCTCTCGAGGGCGTACACGCCGCCGAAGATGCCGAGAGTGATGAGCGCCGCGTTGCTCATGCCTGCGGCGGGCGCAGCGCCGGTGTCGGCATCGCCCCGCTCGTCTCCCGGCACGGAGACTGCAGCATCCGTGCGAGAGCTGGATTCGGCATCCGTGGCCGCCGCCTGCTTCGGCGCGACCGTCTCGCTCCCCTTGCCGACGGCCACGTAGCCCGGGGGCAGCGCGGAACCCGCGTCGAGCGTCGGGTCGTCATCACCCCACGAGAGGGCGTCGTCGTCGCGGTCGGTGCTCACGAGTTCAGCCTACCCACGCACGAACCCACACGCCCCAGCAGGGCGTGTGGGTTCGGCAGAAGGGGATGAAGCTCAGCGCGCGGCCGAGCCCTCGACGTAGTCCTTGTCCTGCTGCTTCCATGAGAAGAGCGAACGCAGGTCCTTGCCGACCGCCTCGATCGGGTGCTTTGCAGCCTTCTCGCGCAGCTCGAGGAACTCGACGGCGCCGTTGTCCTGGTCGGTGATGAAGCGCTCGGCGAAGGCACCGGAACGGATGTCGGCGAGGACTGCCGCCATGTTCTCCTTGACGTGCGGGTCGATCACGCGCGGGCCCGAGACGTAGTCGCCGTACTCGGCGGTGTCCGAGACGCTCCAGCGCTGCTTGGCGATGCCGCCCTCCCACATGAGGTCAACGATGAGCTTGAGCTCGTGCAGCACCTCGAAGTAGGCGATCTCGGGCTGGTAGCCCGCCTCGGTCAGGGTCTCGAAGCCGTACTGGACCAGCTGCGACACGCCACCACAGAGCACAGCCTGCTCACCGAAGAGGTCGGTCTCGGTCTCTTCCGTGAACGTCGTCTTGATGACGCCGGCACGGGTGCCACCGATAGCCTTCGCGTACGACTTCGCGAGGTCCCAGGCGCTACCCGAGGCATCCTTCTCGACAGCGATGATGTCGGGGATGCCGCGACCTGCGACGTACTCACGACGAACCGTGTGGCCGGGAGCCTTCGGAGCGATGAGGATGACATCGACGCCCTCGGGAGCCTCGATGTAGCCGAAGCGGATGTTGAACCCGTGCGCGAAGGCGAGGGTCTTGCCGGGCGCGAGGTTCGGCTTGATCTCGTTGTTGTAGATGCCACGCTGGTGCTGGTCGGGCGCGAGGATCATGATGACGTCGGCCCACGCGGTGGCGTCGGCGACGGACTTGACCTCGAAGCCGTCCTCCTGTGCCTTCGGCGCGGACTTCGAGCCGTCCTTGAGGGCAATGACGACCTCGACGCCCGAGTCACGCAGGTTCTGCGCGTGAGCGTGACCCTGCGAACCGTAACCGACGATGGCAACCTTCTTGCCCTGGATGAGGGCGAGGTCGGCATCCTGGTCGTAGATCATTTCGGCCATGGGGGTGTCTCTCCTTGACTGTGCGATTGTGGTCGTTTGTTCTCGCCGAGCCCGCTCAACGACCGGGAGCGGATCGGCGTCGTCTTCTCAGCCCCGCAGGACTCGTTCGGTGATGCTCTTGCCGCCGCGGCCGATCGCGAGCATGCCCGACTGGGCGAGCTCCTTGATGCCGAACGGCTCGATCGCGCGCAGGAATGCCTCAACCTTGCCCTTGTCGCCGGTGATCTCGACCACCATCGCCTCGGGCGCGTAGTCCACGACCGACGCGCGGAACAGGTTGATGACCTCGAGAACGCTGGAACGGCTCGCGTTGTCGGCGCGTACCTTCACGAGCATGTGCTCGCGCTGCACGGATGCCGCGGGGTCGAGCTCCACGATCTTGATGACGTTCACGAGCTTGTTCAGCTGCTTGGTCACCTGCTCGAGCGGGAGCCCTTCGACGTCGACGACCACCGTGATGCGGGACAACCCCGGCACCTCGGTGACTCCCACGGCAAGGGATTCGATGTTGAAGCCGCGGCGAGCGAACAGGCCCGCGACGCGGGTCAGCAGGCCGGGCTTGTCTTCGACCAGAAGACTCAGCACGTGACTTGTCATAGCTCAGTCCTCCTGATCGAAGCTCGGGGCGTGTTCACGCGCGTACTGGATCTCGCTGTTTCCGACACCCTGCGGCACCATCGGCCACACCATCGCGTCGGCCGACACGACGAAGTCGATGACGACAGGGCGATCGTTGGTCTCCAGTGCTGTGCGAATCGCGTCGTCGATCTCGTCTTCCTTCTCGACGCGCAGCGCGAGGCATCCGTACGCCTCAGCCAACTTGACGAAGTCGGGTACCCGCGCGGTGCCGTGACCTGTGTTCAGGTCGGTGTTGGAGTGGCGGCCGTTGAAGAACAGCGTCTGCCACTGACGCACCATCCCGAGTGACGAGTTGTTGATGATCGCGACCTTGATCGGGATGTCGTTGAGCACGCAGGTGGCAAGCTCCTGATTGGTCATCTGGAAGCATCCGTCACCGTCGATCGCCCACACGACGCGATCCGGCTCGGCAACCTTCGCGCCCATCGCGGCGGGAACCGCGTAGCCCATGGTGCCGGCGCCGCCCGAGTTCAGCCAGGCGTTGGGGCGCTCGTACTTGATGAACTGGGCAGCCCACATCTGGTGCTGTCCGACGCCTGCGGCGTAGACGGCCTCGGGGCCGGTCAGCTCGCCGATCCGCTGGATGACCTGCTGCGGCGCCAGGAGGCCGTCGGTCGTGGGGGCGTAGCCGAGGGGGAACTCGTTGCGCAGGCCCTTGAGGTACGCCCACCACTGGGTGATGTCGGCGCGGCCATCGTCGGTGTTGGCGCGGAACGCGGCCTCGAGATCGACCAGCACCTCACGCAGGTCGCCCACGATCGGAACGTCGGCAGCGCGGATCTTGGAGATCTCGGCGGGGTCGATGTCGACGTGGATGACCTTCGCGTGCGGGGCGAAGTGCGACGCCTTGCCGGTCACCCGGTCATCGAATCGGGCGCCGAGAGCCACGATGAGGTCGGACTCCTGCAGCGCCAGCACGGCGGGGACCGTGCCGTGCATGCCGGGCATGCCGAGGTTCTGCTCGTGGGAGTCGGGGAACGCACCGCGAGCCATGAGCGTCGTGACCACCGGCGCACCGGTAGCCTCGGCCAGTGCGAGGAGCTGCTCCGAGGCGCGCGAGCGGATGATTCCGCCGCCGACGTAGAGCACCGGCTTCTCGGCTTCGGCGATCAACTGCGCTGCAGCCTGGATCTGCTTGCCGTGCGCCTTGGTGACCGGCCGGTACCCGGGCAGATCGATCTGCGGCGGCCAGATGAACGGTGCCTCGGCCTGCTGGGCATCCTTCGTGATGTCAACGAGCACGGGACCGGGGCGACCCGTAGACGCGATCTCGTAGGCCGCGGCGATCGCACCGGGGATGTCTTCGGCGCGCTTCACGAGGAACGAGTGCTTCGTGATCGGCATTGTGATGCCGACGATGTCAGCTTCCTGGAACGCGTCGGTTCCCATGAGGCTCGAAAAGACCTGGCCCGTGATGCACAGCAGCGGCACGGAGTCCATGTAGGCATCCGCGATCGCCGTGACGAGGTTGGTCGCCCCGGGACCCGAGGTCGCAATGGCGACGCCGACCTTGCCGGATGCCGAGGCATATCCTTCGGCTGCGTGACCTGCACCCTGCTCGTGGCGAACGAGGATGTGACGGACTGCCTCGTCGTCCATGAGCGGGTCGTAGACGGGCATGATGGCGCCGCCGGGCAGCCCGAAGACATCGGACACCCCCAGCAGATCGAGGGAACGGACGACCGCCTCAGCCCCGGTCATCACAGGCGCCGAAGCGCTGCGAGCGGGGGGCCGGGGCACGGCCGTGGCGATGTCGGAAGACATGATGATTCCTTGCGATGGATGTCGAGAGTTGCGAGAGAGAACGCCTAGTTCGTCGTCGCGCCTTCGGATGCCGAACGCACGAGTCGCGTGTACTTGGCGAGAACGCCACGGGTATAGCGCGGAGGAAGCGGCTCCCAGCCCTGCCGGCGGGAACTCAGCTCAGCTTCGTCGACGAGTAGGTCGAGGGAGCGAGCTGCGATATCGACCCGTATCAGATCACCATCGCGCACGAAGGCGATCGGACCTGCGTCGACCGCTTCGGGTGCTATGTGGCCGATGCACAGGCCGGTTGTGCCGCCCGAGAATCTGCCGTCTGTCAAGAGTAGTACATCTTTTCCGAGCCCAGCGCCCTTGATGGCAGCCGTGATCGCGAGCATCTCCCGCATACCGGGACCACCCTTAGGCCCCTCGTAGCGGATGACGACAACATCGCCCGCAGAGATCTCGCCAGCCTCGAGGGCATCCATCGCGGCGCGCTCGCGCTCGAAAACCCGTGCGGGGCCCTCGAAGACATCACCGTCGAAGCCCGCAGACTTCACGACGGCTCCCTCGGGGGCCATCGTGCCGTGCAGGATCGTGATGCCGCCTGTCTCGTGGATGGGGTTGTCAAACGCGTGGATGACGGTGCCGTCCACCGGGTCGGGGTTCAAGTCAGCGAGGTTCTCGGCAAGAGTCTTGCCGGTCACGGTGAGCGCGTCACCGTGCAGCAGCCCCTCATCGAGCATCGCCCTCATGATCACCGGGATGCCGCCGTGGCGGTCGACGTCGTTCATGACGTACTGCCCGAACGGCTTCATGTCGGCGACGTGGGGAACCTTGTCGCCGATGCGGTTGAAGTCGTGCAGATCGAGGTCGACGTCAGCTTCACGCGCGATCGCGAGGAGGTGCAGCACGACATTCGTCGAACCGCCGAGGGCCATCGCGAGGGCGATCGCATTCTCGAACGCTTCCTTCGTCAGGATGTCGCGGGTCGTGATCCCAAGCTTCAGCAGGTTCACGACTGCCTCACCGGAGCGGTGGGCGAAGGCGTCACGGCGGCGGTCAGCCGATGGCGGGGCAGCGGAGCCGGGAAGGCTCAGGCCGAGCGCTTCGGCGACGGATGCCATGGTGTTGGCGGTGTACATGCCGCCACACGCGCCCTCACCGGGCGCGAAGGCGCACTCGATGCGCTTGAGGTCAGCCTCGCTCATGCGACCCGACAGGCACGCGCCGACGCCCTCGAACGAATCGATGATCGTGATGTCCTTCTCGGTGCCGTCCGAGAGCTTGACCCAGCCCGGCGCGATGGAACCGGCGTAGAGGAAGACGCTCGAAAGGTCGAGGCGCGCGCTGGCCATCAGCATCCCGGGGATGGACTTGTCGCAGCCAGCCAGCAGAACGGTCCCATCGAGGCGTTCTGCCATGACGACAGTCTCGACAGAGTCGGCGATGACCTCGCGGCTCACGAGGGAGAAGTGCATCCCCTCGTGGCCCATCGAGATGCCGTCGGAGACGGAGATGGTGCCGAACTGGAGCGGGTAGCCGCCACCGGAGTGCACACCCTCTTTCGCTCCCTGAGCGAGGCGATCCAGGCTCAGGTTGCAGGGGGTGATCTCGTTCCAGCTCGAGGCGATGCCGATCTGGGGCTTCTCCCAGTCCTCGTCACCCATCCCCACGGCGCGGAGCATTCCGCGGGAGGTGGTGGCTTCGATGCCGTCGGTGACGACCCGGCTCCGAGGTTTGATGTCAATGGTGCTGTCGTGCGGGGCCATGCTCGAAGTCTATTCCTGCGCGTGGCGCCGCTGCTCCGCGAGCTCCGCCAACGTTGCGGCCATCGCAGGGATGTTGGGCACACTCACCCGCGCCGCGGTCTCGCCGTCGCCGACGTGGATGCCGAGATCCTGCGACTGCAGGCTTCGCAGGGCATCCTCGTCGGTGGTGTCATCGCCAGCGAACAGCACGGCGTCGGCGTGGACCCGCTCGCGAAGGTTCGCGATGGCGCTGTCTTTGCCCTCGTGACGGAACGCATACTCCACGATCTTCTTGCCGGTCCGGCGCCGCCAGTCGGGAGCTGCGCCGGCGACCATCTCGTCGACGGCAGCGGCTGCCTTCTCGCCGGCCTCCTCGGTGGCATTGCGGGTGTGGACGCCGAACCCAAAGGTCTTCGGCTCGATCCAGACGCCCTCGTAGTCCGAGGCGATCTCTTCGGCACGAGCGCGCAGCAGATCGCGCAGACCCCGCTCCGCGTCATCCTCGGCGGGTTCGACGGGGCCCTCGCCCGGGAACCAGTACTCGGCACCGTGCGAGGCGGCCAGGGTGATCGGCGAGTCGTCGGTGTGCTCGGCGATAATCCGCAGGTCGATAAGGCTCCGTCCCGACACCAGGGCCACGACAGTGTTCGGCAGCGCGGCCAGCGCATTGACCGCGTCGCGCGCCGCGGGCAGCATCCGGGCCGTCATGGGGTCTTCGACGTGCGGCGAGAGCGTGCCGTCGAAGTCGAGGGCGACCAGCAGGGTCGGGACACCCGCGACAGTAGCGAGAGCTTCACGCACCTCGGGGGCAACAGCGTCGGAAACGGGATGGGCGTCGGGAGTCGTCATCTCGGGCTTTCGGGTTCGGACGTGGGGGTGTCTCAGCGCTTCGCGGCGGCGAGCGCTTCCAGGAAGGACTTGGACCAGTCACTGACGTCGTGGTCGAGCACGCGCCGTCGCAATGATCGCATCCGTCGCCCCTGCTCAGCACCGGGCATTTCGATCGCGCGCATGATCGCGTCCTTCATGCCACCGATGTCATGCGGGTTGATGCGGATCGCCGACCCCAGTTCGTCGGCGGCACCGGCGAACTCGCTCAGCAGCAGCACCCCGCGGTTGTCGATGCGGCTCGCGACATACTCCTTTGCGACCAGGTTCATGCCGTCGCGCAGTGCCGTCACGAGCATCACATCAGCTGCCAGGTAGAGCGCGACCATCTCTTCGCGCGGGAACGCCTGGTGCAGGTAGCGGATGGCGGTGTGATCCATGGTGTCGAAGTCACCGTTGATGCGGCCGACAGTCAGTTCGATCTCATCGCGCAACTGGATGTAGGCCTCGACGCGTTCGCGGCTGGGGCTCGCGACCTGCACGAGCGTCGCGTCCTCGACGCTGAGCCTGCCGTCTTGGAGGAGCTCGCCGAACGCCTTCAGGCGGTGGCGGATGCCCTTCGTGTAGTCCAGCCGGTCGACGCCGAGCATCACGGTCTTGGGGTTGCCGAGGCTCTCGCGGATCTCCTTGGCGCGTGCCTGGATCTCGGGCCGCTGGGCGAGTTCGATGTACGACTCGGCATCGATCGAGATCGGGAACGCCTTGGCGAGGACGTTGCGCGTACTGCCGTCCTCAAGAGGCACGGTGATGCCCGAGGCCTTGGTCGTGTAGTGGAACTGGCGACGCACGGCGCGGGCGAAGTTGCCGGCATCCGCCACCCGCTGGAAGCCGACGACATCGGCCCCGAGGAGCCCCTCGAGTACCTGACGTCGCCACGGCAACTGTGAGAACAGGCCATATGCCGGGAAAGGGATGTGGTGGAAATAGCCGATCGTGAGGTCGGGCCGCATCGAGCGCAGCATCGCCGGCACGAGTTGCAGCTGGTAGTCCTGAACCCAGACCGTCGCACCCTCGGCGGCGGCGTCGGCCGACGCTTCGGCGAAGCGCCGGTTCACATCGACGTAGGCATCCCACCACACGCGGCGATACCGGGGAGCGGCGATCACATCGTGGTACAGGGGCCAGATCGTGTCGTTCGAGAACCCCTCGTAGTAGTTCTGGATCTCCTCGGCACTGAGGGTGATCGGCACCAGATGCGTGCCCTCGAAGTCGAACGGCTCCAGGTCGAGGCCCGGCTTGCCGGCCCACCCGACCCAGGCACCTTCGGCCTTGCGCATCACGGGCTCGAGCGCTGTGACCAGACCACCCGGAGAGCGCCGCCATCCGCCGTCGTCATCACGGTCCACAGGGAGGCGGTTGGCAACGACGACGAAATCAGCTTGCGACACGCGAGCTCCTTCACAGTGGCGGACGCGGGCGCTCCCAGGCTAGCTGCTTCACCGGGTTGCAGGCCGGGGGTGGACAGCGGCGAGCTGATGTGTACCGTGGTTCGCATGGGCAAGTACCTCTTCGGAACCGGCATCATCGGAGCAGTCATCTCGGGCTTCTCGCTCCTTCGCGCGCTCCGGGAGGAAACATTCACGTGGCGAACCGCGCTGGCATGGATCAGCTGGGCCATCACTGTCGCACTGGCTGTCGGGGCGATCATCGACATGCGTCGCATCGACCAGGGCAAGCCGGTCCCCGCCGACTCCCCCGCCGCGCGGCGCCTCAAGGACTAGGCGGCGCTGATCCCGCTCAGCGCTTGAGGATCAGCGCGTCGCCCTGACCGCCGCCCCCGCAAAGCGCGACTGCGGCGGTCCCACCCCCGCGGTGCAGCAGTTCATACACGGTGTGCACGACGAGCCGGTTGCCCGAGGCGCCGATCGGGTGACCGATCGCGATGCCGCCACCGTGGATGTTGACGACCTCGTCGGGGAGGCCGAGCTCTGCTTGAGAGCGCGCAACCACGGCACCGAATGCCTCGTTGATCTCGACGAAGTCCAGGTCGGAAGCGGTGATCCCCTCTCGCTCGCAGGCGGCGAGGATCGCCCGGGCGGGCTGGGCGTGAAGGGTGTTGTCGGGGCCAGCGACCTGACCCGCCGACCCGATGACGGCGAGCACGGGCCAGCCGTTCTCGTCGGCGTGCGCTCGGCTCGTGACAATCACGGCCGAGGCGCCGTCGGAGATCTGTGACGAGTTGCCCGCCGTGATCGACCCGTCTTTCGAGAAGGCAGGACGGAGGCCGGCGAGGGTATCGACTGTCGTCTCGGCACGGATGCCCTCGTCTCGCGTCACCAGCTTCGGGTCGCCCTTGCGCTGCGGAATCTCTACGGGAACGATCTCGTCGGCGAACACGTCTGCTTCCCACGCGGCAGCTGCGCGCTGGTGGGAGCGGGCGGCGACGGCATCCTGATCTTCGCGCGTGACCTCGTAGCGGGCGTTGTGTCGCTCTGTCGAGCCGCCCATGCTCTCGCGGTCGAACGCGTCAGTCAGACCATCGTGGGCCATGTGGTCGAGCACCTCGATGGATCCGTACGACCAGCCCTCGCGCGAGCCCATGAGCAGATGCGGCGCCTGCGACATCGACTCCATGCCCGCCGCGACGACGACCCGGGCATCTCCGAGGCGCACCATGCGGGCGGCGTCGATGACGGCAGTGAGGCCCGACAGGCACACTTTGTTGATCGACGATGCGTGAACATCCCAGCCGATCCCGGCGCCGATCGCGGCCTGGCGGGCAGGGTTTTGTCCCGCACCCGCGGGAAGCACCTGGCCGACCAGAACGGCGTCGACGACCTCGGGGCCGATCCCGGCCTTCTCGAGCGCACCGCGGATCGCGATGCTGCCGAGGGCGGTGGATGGCAGCGATGACAGCTGCCCCTTCAGGCGGCCCTGCGGGGTGCGTGCGGCGCCGACAATGACGACATCCTCGTGGTTCATGCCTCCACCTTAAGGTTGCTCGACACGGTGATCTCGGGCTCGGTCGCAGCAACGACATCCTCGACGCTGACGCCGGGCGCAAGCTCGACGAGCACGAGTCCCTGGGGCGTCACGTCGAGGACCGCCAGGTCGGTGATGATGCGGTCGACCACACCCTTGCCGGTCAGCGGCAGCGAGCAGTCGCTGACGATCTTCGGCGTCCCGTCTTTGGCGACGTGCTCCATCAGAACGATCACCTTCGCGGCGCCGTGCACGAGATCCATCGCCCCGCCGGGACCCTTGACCATCTTTCCGGGGATCATCCAGTTGGCAAGGTCGCCGGATGCCGAAACCTGCATCGCCCCGAGGATGGCGGCGTCGATCTTGCTGCCGCGGATCATCCCGAAGCTCGTCGCGGAATCGAAGAACGCGGCGCCCGGCAGGGTCGTCACGGTCTCCTTCCCGGCGTTGATGAGGTCGGGATCGACGTCAGCTTCCTGCGGGTAGGGCCCCACGCCCAGGATGCCGTTCTCGGACTGCAGCACGACGGTGACGCCGTCTGGGACATAGTTGGGCACGAGGGTCGGCAGGCCGATCCCCAGATTGACGTAGGCGCCGTCGGCGAGTTCCTGCGCGGCGCGGGCGGCCATCTCGTTGCGGGTGAGTGCCATCTCAGGCTCCTTCCGAGGTCACCGAGACAGTGCGTCGCTCGATGCGCTTTTCAATGTCGAGACCCACCTCGACGATGCGGTGGACGTAGACGCCGGGCAGGTGTACGGCATCCGGATCGATCTGACCCGGCTCCACCAGTTCCTCGACCTGCACGATGCAGATCCGGCCGGCCATCGCGGCGAGCGGGTTGAAGTTTCGAGCTGCCTTGTTGAAGACGAGGTTGCCGTGGCGGTCGCCCCGTAGCGCATGGACCAGGGCGTAGTCGGTGACGATCGCTTCCTCGAGCACATACTCGCGCTCGCGACCCGACACCTCGAACGTGCGCACGTCCTTCACCGGTGAAGCGACGGCGACGCCACCGGACCCGTCATAGCGACGCGGCAATCCGCCCTCGGCGACCTGCGTTCCCACACCGGACTGCGTGTAGAACGCGGCGATCCCGGCACCGCCAGCGCGCAGCTTCTCGGCGAGGGTCCCCTGAGGGGTCAGCTCGAGCTCGAGTTCACCCGAGAGGAACTGCCGCTCGAACTCCTTGTTTTCACCAACGTACGACGAGGTCATCTTGCGGATGCGCTTGTCGGCGAGCAGGATGCCGAGGCCCCAGTCATCCACGCCGCAGTTGTTGGACACGATCGACAGGTCGCCGACGCCGCGGGCGTGCAGGGCTTCGATCAGTGCCATCGGGTTGCCCGATAGGCCGAACCCACCGACGGCAAGGGTTGCGCCGTCGGGGATGTCGGCGACGGCCGCGGCCGGCGACTCCCAGGACTTGTCGATCACGGATGAACTCCTTTGGTCTGCCGGTTCGTTCCGGGTCGCCGCATTGCGCCGCACCCGCATGGCCATCGTTGCCGCGCGGCGCGCGCTGACGCCAGCATCCGCTTGCGATGTGGACACCACCGCGACTACCGTCCACATCATGGACACCCATCGATCCGTGCCGGGCGCGCAGGCGATCGCGCGCGCAGCCGCGTTGCTGCGCTTGGTGTCGGCAGGGGGCGCCGCGGGACTGACCGTGTCGGAGTTGGCGCGGCGGGCAGACCTCACTCGGCCGACCACCCACCGGCTCCTCACCGCGCTGCGCCACGAAGGGCTCGTCGACCAAGACGAGGCACGTGGCACCTGGATGCCGGGTCCCGAGCTCTATCTCATGGGCGCGGCCGCGGCATCGCGCTATGACATCACGAGCCTCGCTCGCGACATCGTGCGCTCGCTCGCGGTGCGCACCGAGGAGAGCGCCTTCCTCTCGGTCCGTCGGGGCGACGAGACAGTATGTCTGCTGCGCGAGGAGGGAAGCTTTCCCATCCGCTCGTTCGTGCTGGCTGAGGGGGTGCGGTTTCCTCTGGGCGTCGCCTCGGCGGGACTCGCGATTCTGTCGTTCCTCCCAGACCACGATGTGGACGCCTATTTCGAGCGGCATCCCGAGCTGTCGGAGCGGTGGGGCGTAGCTCACGCCCCACCGCGGCTTCGAGGGCGCCTGCGTGAGACGCACGAGCGCGGCTATGCCGTCAACCCGGGCCTGATCGTGGCGGGGAGCTTCGGGGTGGGAGCTGCGGTCTTCACGCGCGAGGGGCACCCGCAGTGGGCGCTGAGCCTCACGGGAGTCGAGTTCCGATTCGGTCCCGACCGGCTCCCCGAGCTCGGCCGCATCCTGCTTGCCCACGCCCACCAGCTCACGACGCGGGTGGCGGCAGCACGCGGCTGAGACGATTCGGGCGAACGGTGACCCCGTCACCCCACGGGATGCTCGTGCGCAACGAGCGCCCGGACCGCTTCACCGACGACAGCCGCACCCGGCTCACTCATCACGATCGTGTAGTGGTTGAGGTCATCGAGCCGCGTGTGCTTGATGCTCGGATACGCCGCGAGAACACCCTCGAGGTACTCCGGTGCGTAGAGCCCGGGCTCCTCGTTCTGCAGTCCGCGCGGCACCGTGATGAGGGCAGCCGGATGCTGCAGGTCGGCGAGTGCCTCCGGGAGTGCGGATCCCGTGTTCATGTCGACAGTGTCATCGACCATCGTCGCGTAGCTCGTCGCCGGTCGCAGCATTCCCGATCCGTCCTCGACGAGGTCGTAGGCGAAGTAGCTCTCGAGCTCGGGAGACCAGGCGTGCGCGAAGGCGGGGTGTGGGCGCCAGAACTCGAGATAGTCATCGATCGATCCAAACCGCATCGACAGTCGCGCCGCGGTCGGTCCCAGCACGTAGTCGGCGACGGCATCGGCGTCCATACCCGCGGGAACGTCGAGGGGCAGCCCTCCGTCGATGAGCAACAGGCTCTCGACGCGAGACGGATGCCGGTGCGCGAAAACGACCGACACGAAGGCGCCCATCGAGTGCCCGACGACCGGGATGCTCTCGATTCCGAGATCGTCGAGCACAGCCGCCAGGTCGTCGGCGTGGGCCGCGAGACCCGCAGGTCCCGCGACCTCATTGCTGCGTCCGCGCCCGCGAAGGTCGGGGGCGATGGCACGAATCCCGGGGAGCTCTTCGACGACGAACGGCCAAGCCAGGTGCGATGAGGTGACCCCGTGGACGAGGAGCACCTGCGCGGTCTGCGGAGCCACCGGGTCCCAGACACCGACGTGAAGGTCACCCCCGGGGACGGCGACGTCGACAGTGCGATAGGTGTGCGCGCTCATCGTGCGGTCCACCCGCCGTCCATCGTGTATGAAGCGCCAGTGACCATACCGGCTTTGTCGGAGGCGAGCCATCCCGCCAGGGATGCGACTTCGTCCGACTCCACGAGGCGCTTCACGGCGGTCTCGGTGAGCATGATCTTCTCGACGACCTCGTCTTCGGGAATCCCGTGCACCTTGGCCTGATCGGCGATCTGCTTCTCGACGAGCGGTGTTCGCACGTAAGCCGGGTTGATGCAGTTGCTGGTGACGCCGTGCGGCCCGCCCTCGAGCGCCGTCACCTTCGAGAGTCCCTCCAGGCCGTGCTTGGCCGACACGTACGCGACCTTGAAGGGACTCGCGCGCAGCCCGTGCGCGCTGGAGATGTTGATGATCCGGCCCCAACCGTTCGCGTACATGTGCGGGAGGGCGGCGCGCACCAGCAGGAACGGCGATTCGAGCATCAGCCGCATCATCATTCGATACGTTCCCGGGTCGAACTCGGCGATGGGGCTCACGCGCTGGATGCCGGCATTGTTGACCAGGATGTCGACCTCGAGGCTCAGGTCATCGAGCGCTTCGGTGTCAGAGAGGTCGACGACCCAGGCTTCGCCGCCGATCTGTTCGGCAGCTGCGTGAGCGGCATCCGCGTTGAGGTCGGCAACGACGACAGTTGCACCCCGGGAGGCGAACTCGGTCGCGCACGCAAAGCCGATGCCACTCGCGCCGCCGGTGACCAGGGCCCGTCGCCCCGCAAGGTCCTTCTCGGTCATCGGGACTCCTTCGTGCTTGTCGGCCCGCCCGTCCGGGGCGCGAGCGCGTTGTCGATAAGGGTTGACATCGACGCCATCACGGCGGGGTCAAGCTCGGCGGGCGGGCGACCCTCGGCATCCCGCTCCCAGAGCAGGAACCGCATGCCGATCAGCTCTCCCATGCCCATGAGTGCCCATGCTGTGACCTCGGGATCGAGCGCGGGGTCGACATCCCCGCTCCCCTGGGCGGCACGGAGCCCCGCTTCGTACCCCTCGACGATGCGGGTGTAGTGCAGTCGCAGTGTTTCGGGTGAGACGAACTCCGCCTCGCGCACAACCCGGTACAGCGCGGGATGCGCGGCCGTGAAACGGAAGAACCCGGCAAAGCCCGCGCGTTCGGCTTCGAGCCGGCTCGACGCTCCAGCCATCGCTTCCGACATCGAGTGCCGAACCCGCCGGTTCAGATCGATCACGAGCGCTTCGAAGATCGCCTGCTTGCTGTCGAAGTAGAGGTAGAACGTTCCGAGGCCGATGCCGGCGCGCTCGGTGATCTTGACGATGGATGCCTCGTGATACCCCTGATCGGCGAATACCGTCTCGGCAGCCTCGAGTAGCCGGCGCCGCGTGGCCTCACCCCGCTTGGTCAGGGGCCGACCCGTGGCCGACGAGACCGGCGTGACATCCTCATCTTCAACGGAAACGCTCATGCGACACCTCCTGAGCCGATGCCACGATCGCACTGGCACGCTCGCGGAGGCGCGACCTGGCCAGCTTGTCGATCGACGACCGAGGCAACCGGTCGACGATCTCGACAGCGATGGGAACTTTGAAGGCGGCGAGGGTGCGCCGCGCGTGAGCAAAGATCTCGTCCTGGGAGACGAGCGCGCCCGTTCGAAGCGTAACGAAGGCGACGCCCCGTTCGCCCCACACCGGGTCGGCGACGCCGACAACGGCCACGCCGGTGACGAGGGGATGCAGACACAGCGCGTGCTCGACCTCGGCGGGGGCGACGTTCTCGCCGCCGGAGATGAAGATGTCTTTGAGCCGATCGACGACGGTGAACACGCCGTCGCGGTCGCGGTGGACGAGATCGCCGGTGCGCAACCAGTCTCCGTGCATGGCCCGGGCCGTGGCATCCGGGTCACCCAGGTAGCCCGCGAAAACGCTCGGCCCTCGCACCCAGAGCTCGCCGGTCGCATCGCCCCGGAGTGGAAGGAGCGTGTCGGGGTCGACGACCTGAACGCTGACGTGCGGGTAGGGCCGCCCTACCGCTCCCTCGTGGCCGTCGGCGACACCGGTCGGGCAGTGCAGCACATTGGGGCCGGCCTCGGTGAGGCCGTAGCCCTGGACCAGCTCAATGCCGCGCGCCTGCCACGCGTCCCGAACCGCGCCCGGAAGTGTCGCCCCACCCACGAGCGCGAGGCGAATCGACGAGAGGTCGCTGGCTTCCCAGCCGCGAGACTCGGCGAGCATCGCGTACTGCGTCGGTACGCCCATCATCGCGGTGACCCGCCGATCTCGGATCAGCTGCAGCACCCGCTCGGTATCGAACGAGCGCTCGAGCACGACGGTCGCCCCACCCCACCATGCGAGGAGCGGCTGACAGTTCCAGGCGGCGACGTGGAACTGCGGCAGGACGGTGAGGACGACATCCCCCTCCCCCAGCGGCAGCGCGCGACCCAGGGCCAGGTTGTTCCAAAAGCAGTTGGCGTGGGTGAGGATGACGCCCTTGGGCGCGGCTTCGCTCCCCGAGGTGAACACGATCAGCAGCGGGTCGTCGTCACGCACCGGCCGGGCCTGCCGAGGATCCCGCGCCGGTGGCACCTCCCGCTCGATCCCTGCGGTGCCCAGCGCGACAAGCAGCGGCGGCTCGGCAAGTTCGCGGATGGCCTCGGCTGCGGATGCCGCGAACTCGTCATCCACCACCAGCAGCTGCGGGTCGCTGCGCCCGAGCGTGTCGACGAGCTCGCGCGTGCTCTGGCGCCACGACAGCGGAACGAACGCGACACCGACCAGTGCGCATCCGAAGAAGAGCACGACATGGTCGATGGAGTTGCCTGCAAGGGTCGCAATGCGTGATCCCGGGCCGAAGCCCGCAGCGGCGAGGCTCCCGGCGAGCTCCCGCGCCCGGTCGGCCAGCTCGCCATAGGTGATCGTCACCCCGCGATCATCGATTGCAACACGATGCGGTGTATGCGCGGCGCGCTCGATCAGCCACCGGCCGATCGTGTGCGACTCGTCTTGTACGTCGTTGCTCACGCTCGAACCTCCGAGGCACCGACCGCGTCGGCATCTGCCTCCGCGTCGTCGATGCTCCGCAGACTATCGCGCACGTGGCGTTCGCCGTGACGACGACGCCACCAGCCGTCGATCGTGCCGGCGATGCCGCCGGGCAGGAACATGACGACGATGATGAACAGCGCCCCGAGCAGGAACAGCGGCTCCGATAGGGGGATGCGCAGGAAGTCGGGCAGCGACGCGATGGCTTCAGAGCCGGCGAGCACTGTGAGCCGCTGATCGAGCAGGGTGTACAGCACTCCCCCGACGATCGCACCCCACCGGAATCCGACGCCACCGAGCACGACCATGACGAGCACCGTGATGGTGAGATCGGCAGAGACGGAGCGCGGAACTGTTCCCGACTGCAGCAGCATGTAGGCGACCCCGGCCAGGCTCGCGAGCACCGCGGCGATCACGAAGACGATGAGTCGCACCCGGTAGGGCCGCAGGCCCAGGACCCGAACGCGCTGCTCGTTCTCGCGGGTGGCCCGGGCGAGGTGACCGAGGCGAGAGGTATCGACCCAGAGCGTCACGAGGTACACGATCACCAAAACCGCTAGGGCGAACCAATACAGGTTGCGCGTGTTGATCACGCCGACGAGGAAGTCGGGAACCTGCTCGGTGTTCAGGCTCAGCCCCTCCTCACCGCCCGTGATCGCGGAGTTGCGGCGCACGAGCACGGAGCCGGCCTGCGCGAACGCGAGCGTGACCATCGCGAAGGGGATTCCCGAGACGCGCATGGCGACCGCGCCCGTGACGAAGGCGATGATCATTCCTCCGATCAGGGCCACGAACACGCCGGGGAACAGGGGTACCCCGAAGTGCTCGAGCGCGATGCCGAGGCCATAGGCACCGGCGCCGAAGTAGAGGGCGTGCCCGAAAGACAGCATCCCGGAGGTCCCCAGCAGCAGGTTGTACGACAGTGCGAGCGAGGCGAACACCATGCACAGCGAGAGCAGCGCGAGGGTGCCGGGCTGGTAGGTGGGGGTCGGAAGGATGCCGGGAATCGAGATGTTCAGCAGCGGCAGAACCGCCATGAAGATCACGAGCCCGACGCCGACGAGGGCCGGCCAGTATCGACGGATGCTCATGCCTTCCTCCCGAGAAGTCCAGAGGGTCGTACGAGCAGCACGACCGCCAGCAGGATGACGACGATGAAGTCTCCGGTGCCGCCGAGGTAGAAGTTCGCGAACTGCTGCAGCACGGCAACCAGCACGGATGCCACCGCCGCCCCAGTCAGCGACCCGAGGCCGCCGACGACCGTGACGATGAACGCGAAGATCAGCAGCGTCGATCCGAGGTGCGCCGAGACGAAGGTCGAGTAGTGCATCGCCAGCACGCCGCCGATGCCGGCAGCTGCCCCACCGATCGCGAAGACGAGGGTGAACGAGCGCCTAACGTCGATCCCGAGAGCCGTCACCATCGAGCGGTTCTCGACGCCGGCGCGGATGATCATGCCGTACCGCGTCTTCTTGAGGAACAGCACCAGTGCTGCCAGAACGAGTCCGGCGGCGAGCATCAGGATCCAGTACACGTTGGGGATGCGTGCACCGAGGATCTCGGTCGTTTCTTTGAGCCACGGCGGCCCCGAGATCGGAATGGCGTCAGTGCCCCACACCCCTTCGAACAGGGCGACGGCAGCAAAGGAGAGTCCTACCGTGACGAGCACTTGCTCGATGTGTCGCTCGTAGAGGGGGCGGATCAGGACGAGTTCGGTGAGAGTCGCGAAAACGGCACCGACGGCGGCGCCGACCAGGATTGAGACCAGGAACGACCACCAGGACTCGGTCCCGAGCGCCTGCGCGACCATCCATCCGAGGAAGGCGCTGAGGGTCAGGAACGCACCGTGCGCGAAGTTGAGGACGTGCATGAGGCCATAGATGAGGCTCAGCCCCGAGGCGACGAGGAAGTAGAGGGCGCCGAGACCGACACCGGTCACGAGCGTCAGGATGATGGTGCTCACGAGTGCGCCTCCGAGGATGGTGCGGTTCCGGCATCCGCCTGCCGCTCGGCGTGGACACCGAGCAAGCGCTGGGTGAGGTCCTCGTCGTCGAGGATCTCGCGGGCGGGTCCGACGTGGACGACGCGGCCGCTGTCGATGACGATCGCATCGTGCGCGAGGCGCTTCACGACCTCGAGGTTCTGTTCGACCAGCAGGATCGGCACCGTCTTGGCAGCCTCTTCGAGGGCGTCAGCCACCTCGGTCACGATCTTGGGGGCAAGGCCCTTCGTCGGCTCATCGACCAGCAGCAGTTTGTTGTCGTTCATGAGCGCTCGGGCAACCGAGACCATCTGCTGCTGTCCGCCCGAGAGCGTGCCGGCCATCTGGTCGCGACGGTTCACGAGGTCGGGAAAGAGCTCGGCGACGAACTCGCGGCGCGGATTGCGCTGCCTTTCGGCCAGCGCAAGATTCTCGGCGACCGTGAGTTTGGCGAACACCTCGCGGTCTTCTGGAACGTACCCGACGCCGCGCTGGACGATCCGGTGGGTGGCAAGTCCGTCGATCCGCTCGCCCGCGAGCCGCACCTCGCCCCGGCGATGGATGAGACCCAGGATGCCGCGCAGCGTCGAGGTCTTCCCGACGCCATTGCGGCCGAGGACTGCCGTGATGCCGGTCGCCGGAACCGAGAAGGTCACGCTCTCGACGACAGGTTGCCCCGCGATCGAGCAGCGCAGGTCACTGACTTCGAGGATGGCGCTCATGCGGCGTTCCCGAGGTAGGCGCTCTGCACGAGCGGGTTGGCCATGATCTCGGCGGGTGAGTCGAACGCAATGATCGAGCCGAAGTACATCACGGCAACCTTCTCAACGAGACCCATCAGCACGTCGATGTGGTGTTCGACCATCAGGACCGTGCATCCGGTTCTCTCTTGCAGCTCGCGGATGTTGTCGACAAGGCCCGCGACATCGCCGGATGCCACACCGGCCATCGGCTCATCGAGCAGCACGATCTTCGAATCCATCGCCAGGAGTACCGCGATCTCGAGCTTGCGCTTGTCACCGTGCGAGATGTCTCCCGCTGGCGTCAGGAGCTTGTGTGTCAGGCCCACTTCCTCGAGGTTCTGCAAGGCGCGCCGGGTTGCGGCATCCTTGCTCGCCGGAAAGTGGAAGAGCGAGTAGTCGTGCCCGACAGCCACCTGGGCGGCGAGCCTCACGTTCTCGAGCACGCTGAGCTTGGGAAACAGGCTCGAGGTTTGGAAGGTGCGCCCCAGCCCCGCCCGCGCCCGGGCGGGCACAGACATCCTCGTGATGTCTTCACCGTTCATCAGAACCCGACCTGCTGTGGGGGTCATGATGCCGGAGACGACGTTGAACAGCGTGGTTTTGCCCGCACCGTTCGGCCCGATGACGCCTACCAGGGAACCCGGGGCCACATCGAGGTCGACATCCTTCAGAATTGTCGCGCCGCCGATCTGCAGACCCAGCTTCTCCACCCGCAGGGCAGAGGGAGCCGGATGCTGCGCGGGCGCGGACGGAACCGGAGTGCTCATTGGTTCTCGGCCTTACTGCGCTTCGGCGGGGGCTACCGCGTCGGCAGACACCGTGTCGATCAGCTCGGGAACGAAGCTGCCACCGTCGGCGACGAGCTTGACCTGGTACATCTCCTGCAGCAGCGCGTGGTCACCCGCGCGCACAGTCAGGGTGCCCTTCGGACCGTCGAAGGAGTAGCCCTCGAGGGCCGCGATCATCGCATCGACATCACCCTGGCCCTCGTCGATCGCGTGAACGATCATGAGCGCCGCGTTGAAGCCGTCGGGGCTGAAGAGATCGGGCGTGCAGCCGTCCTCTTCGAGCAGGCTGATCATCTCGGTGTTGACGGCGTTGTCGGGGGCGCCGGGGAAGTAGTAGTTCAGGAAGTTGATCTTTTCCGAAGCCTCACCGTACGCGCCGAACGTCGCGGAGTCGCCGAGGCCGGTGACCACCGGAATCGCGTCGAGCACACCCTGCTGGCTCATCGCCTGCCACATCGCGCCCGAGGTGGCACCTGCCCATGCGACGAAGACGAGGTCGGGGTTGCCTGCGAGCACCTGCTGCGCGAACGGTGTGAACTCCGTGACGTCCTCGGCAACGAGCACCGAGTTGACCGTCGCACCCTGGCCACCGAGGATCGACTCGACCGCGGCGACGTTGCCCTGACCGAACGCGGTGTCCTGTGCGAAGACGGTCACCGTCTTGCCTTCGATGTCGTCGAGGAAGGTGCCTGCCGTCGCAACATCCTGCGAGCTCTGGCGACCCGAGCGGAACGTGTAGTCATTGATGCCGGTGATCCCGTCGGCCGCCGCAGGACCGGAAATGTAGAGAACCTTGTTCTGTTCGGCCTGCTCCGCAACCGCCAGCGCCACACCCGATGATGCCGTGCCAGCGATGATGTTGACGCCGTCACCGATGAGTTCTTTCACGGCGGTCACAGCCTTGTCGGGATCGCCGGCGTCGTCACGGTATTCGACGTTGATCGTCGTGCCGTTGATCTCGTTCGTCCCGTCGGTCGCGTACGACATCCCGGCGCGGAAACCGCACAGGTACTGCTCGCCGTAGCCGGCAAGTGGACCGCTTTCGCTCGAGACGATGCCGACAGTGACCTCGGAGGGTCCCGCCGTCTCGCTGCCACCGGCGTCGCCGCCGTCGGCCTGCGGCGCACAGGCCGCCATAACAAGGGCGCTGGTGGCGACCACCGTGCCCAGGAGCAACTTCTTCGTAACCCGCATGTGCGTGCCTTTCACCGTTGGAAGGGGCATACCTGAAAGCTGATTCAGGTGGCACCTACAGTAGGTCACGGAGTGGCGCGGGGCAAGTCGTGGCAGCGGGATGTCGGCATCCGTTACCCATTCGCGACCGATCGCATTTACATACCTGCGTTATATATCTGAGGTATATAGTCGAGACCGTGACAGACCCCGGCCCCATCGAGACGATCATCAGCGCGGCCTACTCACTGGGTCGCATCGCGGCACACCGCACCGGAAACGACACCCCCGCGGCGCAGTGGCGGGCTCTTGCCACTCTGGAGCGGGAGGGCGCGCTTCGGATCGGCGAACTGGCTTCGGCCGCCCGAACGACGCAGCCCGGGATGACGCGCTTGATCGGCCAGATGGCGGATGAGGCGCTCGTGACCCGCTCCCCTGACCCCGACGACTCACGCGCGACCGTGGTGCGCATCACCGCGGATGGGCGAGGAGCCCTTGCGCGCTGGCGGGCACAGCTGAGCGAGACACTCGCACCCCTGTTCGCCGATCTCACCGAAGACGACCGTGCCGCGCTCGAGCGCACTGCTCAGCTGCTGCGCGAACGCACGATCGAGGTCCCCCTCAACACATCAGGACGGAACCAGTGACCGCATCCACCCACGCCCCGACATCCGCCGCGTCGGTCTGGCGCCAGCCGGCACAGGTGTGGGCCGTTGCGTTCGCCTGTGTCGTCGCGTTCATGGGAATCGGCTTGGTCGACCCGATCCTCCCGGCGATCGCCGCCTCGCTCGACGCGACACCCGTGGAGACCGAGCTGTTGTTCACCAGCTATCTGCTGGTCACGGGGCTTGCGATGCTCGTGACCAGTTGGGTCTCGAGCCGGATCAGCACCAAGGCCACCCTCATGATGGGACTCGGGCTCATCGTGGTCTTCTCTCTGCTGTCGGCGCTGTCCGGCAGCGTCGACGCGATCATCGGCTTCCGCGCTGGCTGGGGACTCGGCAACGCCCTGTTCATCTCCACTGCTTTGGCGACGATCGTCGGGGCGGCCGCAGGTGGCAGCGGCGCGGCGATCGTCCTCTACGAAGCGGCGCTGGGCCTCGGAATCGCGATCGGGCCGCTCCTCGGTGGTCTTCTCGGCGAGGTCAGCTGGCGCGGGCCGTTCTTCGGGGTGGTGGTGCTCATGGCGATCGCCTTCATCGCGGTCGCCGTGCTCGTTCGCGGGACCGGTGAACGGCGAACCCCCATCCCCCTGTCGGCACCGATACGGGCGCTGCGCACCCCCGCCCTTGCCGTGCTTGCTGCCGCCGCGCTGTTCTACAACATCGGGTTCTTCATCCTGCTGGCCTTCTCGCCGTTCCCGCTCGGCTTCGGCGCAATGGGGATCGGGCTGACCTTCTTTGGCTGGGGCGTTGCACTCGCGATCACGAGCGTCTGGGTCGCGCCTGCGCTCGCGCGACGGATGCCTCGCACAGCGATCATGCAGACCGTGCTGGCACTGCTTGCCGTCGACCTGCTGGTCGCCGGGCTGCTGGTCGAGTCGGCGGCGGCTCTGGTCACCTGCATCGTCGTCGGCGGGCTTCTACTCGGCGTCATGAACACCGTGCTGACCGAGTCGGTCATGGAAGCAACGGACCACCCGCGGGCCGTCGCGTCGTCGGCGTACTCTGCTGTCCGCTTCCTCGGCGGCGCCGCCGCTCCCCCGCTGGCCGCCCTGCTGTGGCACGCGTTCTCGGCGAGCCTTCCGTACTTCGTCGCCGCCGTCGCCGTGCTGCTGTCGGGTCTGATCATCCTGCTCGGCCGTAGCACCCTTGCCCGCATCGACCGTCACGTCGCCGACGCGCAGGAGGAAGGTGCGGCAGTGCTCATCGGAGACGCCGGCTGAGGCATCCTGCGGTTAGGTCCGCCCGCAGACAGAAATGCGGCCCGGGGAGAAAACTCTCACCCGGGCCGCCCTCTTCGCGGTTACCCGAATACCGCGAAGGTGTTGCTCTGGTAACGAACCTACCCTTGGCGCGCGCTATGCGAACGCTATGTGAGAGCACTCTCACGCGAGGGGGTCGGATGCAGCGGCGCAGGCATCGCGGAAGCAACACGCGAGAGCGATGACAAGGTGGTGCACCCCCAGGGACTTGAACCCTGAACCCACTGATTAAGAGTCAGTTGCTCTGCCGATTGAGCTAGAGGTGCGGAGGTTTGCGACGGGCAGATTGCACGGCGAACCGAGGGTCAACTCTAGCATCACGATTACGTCACCGAGAAATCGCGGGAGGCGCGGCCGCCTATCCTTGATCCTGTGATGTCCCTCCCCGCGATGAACAGCTTCGACGCACCGTTCAACGGCGATCTTTCGGCAGAGCTCGACCTCGCACTGCGACTCGCGGATGCCGCTGATGCCGTGTCGATGGCCCGGTTCGACGCGGCTGATCTCGACATCCGTGTCAAGCCTGATGCCACGCACGTGACGGAGGCCGACCTTGCCACCGAGCGGGCCATCCGCGACATCCTCGAGGCCGAACGCCCCTCAGACGGGATCTTCGGCGAGGAATTCGGGTCGTCGGGCGATGCGGCGCGGCAATGGATCATCGATCCGATCGACGGGACAGCCAACTACCTCAAGGGCATCCCCATGTGGGCGACTCTCATCGCCCTCGCGATCGACGGCGTTCCCCGCGTCGGCGTCGTGAGCCAGCCCGCGATCGGGCGCCGCTGGTGGGGCGCCACCGGACTCGGCGCGTGGACGGCGACGCCATCGGGCGAGGCGACTCGGCTGCAGGTCTCCGACGTCGACGCCCTTGACCGGGCGAGTGTCAGCTTTCAGAGCATCGGGCAGTGGGACGAGGTAGGCCGCGTCGATGACCTCATCCGCCTGACCCGCGCCGTATGGCGTGATCGCGGATACGGCGACGCCTGGCCTTACATGCTGCTGGCCGAGGGCCGCCTCGAGATGGTCGCCGAGTTCGGTGTGAAGGAGTACGACATCGCTCCCTACGTCCCGATCCTGCAAGAGGCCGGCGGCCGGTTCACGGCTGTCGACGGAACCCACACGCTGAGTGATCGATCCGGGATCGCCACGAACGGCATCCTGCACGACGCCTTTATCGACCTGCTGCGTGGCGACGAGGCGGCGTCATGATCACCCGAGCACCGCGCGCGGCGCTGCTGGCACCGATCCTGCTGGCGGCACTGGTCCTTGCTGCGTGCTCGACAACCCCCACTCCGGAGCCCACGTCGGCAACCACCGAATCCGCCCCGCCCGCAGGGCCGATCGAGACCCCAGATGCCTCCCCCAGCGCGACCGCGGAGGCATCAGCACCGACGTGCGACACCCTCATCTCCTCCTCGCTCGTCGACGAACTCACCAGCTACGGGTGGACCTCACGCGCCGATGACTTCCTCGTCGGCGCGACGGTCGTCGAGGGAGGCCTGCAGTGCACGTGGGCGGACTTCGACGGGCCCGCGACCGACAACCTGCTGCTCTTCGGGTGGGCACCGATCGCCAGCAGCGAGGCAACGCGCCTGCAGACCGAACTCATCGGTCAAGGCTGGCTGCGCGAGGACGGCGCCCAAGGCACCTACATCACGACAGACCCGCAATACGCCGTCGCGGTCGATGAGGACGGGTACGGCATGACCTACCTGTTCGGCGACGGATGGGTGACTGTGGCACTGACCAAGCAAGGCCTCGTGCTGATCGAACGACCCGACGCGTGAGTTCGCTCCGGTTGAGGCGCGCGCCGTTCCGATAAAGTCAGAGCACTGTCGCCTGACCCGAACGGACGGCATCGATGCCCGGACTGTCCCGCCGCCACTTCCTTACCGGCGTTGCAGCGCTCGCTGCCGCCACCGGACTGAACGTCGACGTGCTCGGACGCGGTCTTGCGGCGCGCGCGCAGACCACCGCACAGACCGCTGCCGGCATCCCGACGACCCTGCAGCAGACGATCCTGCAGGGCAGCGTCATCCAGGGGTCCTACCGGGGACTCGTGACCGGGCCGGGCGAGCCGTACATCCCTCGTCTCGACATCCTGCGTGCCGCGCCCGCGGGCGCGCGCACGACGGCACGACGCTCGCTGCTGTACCTCGGGCACCTCTCCGACCTGCACGTCATCGACGCACAGTCCCCCGGGCGCATCGAACCGATGATCATGCAAGACCACTCGGCGTGGGGCTCGGCCTTTCACCCGCAAGACCCCCTGAGCCCGCACGCGACAGCAGCGATGGTCCAGGCGTTCTCGGATGCCCGGTACAGCCCCCTCACGGGCGCGCCCATGAGTGCGGCGATCGTCACGGGCGACTCCGCCGACATGCACTCTCACATGGAGCTGCGGTGGTACATCGATCTCATGGATGGACTGAGCGTGGATCCCGCCTACGCCGGTCCCTCCTACCAGGGGGTGCAGGCCTGGGCGGAAGCCGTGTGGGCCTACCGTCCCGGCGATCCCGCGGGCGGCGCGTTCGGGGACTACGGCTTCCCGCAGCTTCCTCGTTTGCTCGCCCAATCCCTCGCGGCACCGGTGGCCTCACCAGGGCTTCCCGCCCCCTGGTACGCGGTGTACGGCAACCACGACACGCTGCTGCTAGGCACGTTCGACATGAGCCCCAGCATGCACGCCCTGGCTGTGGGCGGACAGAAGTCCTACACCCTGGAGGGGACGGCGGGGTCGGCGCTGGCGGGATGGGCGGCGAGCACCGGCATCCTTCAGCAAGCGGCGGATGCTCTGAGCCTCGCGTGGGGTCGGCCCGGCTTCAAAGGGGTGCCCGCGAGCGCCGAGCGCTACCTCTTCGAGCAGCGCGAGTTCATGGCTGAGCACTTCAGGACGGAGCTTTCTCCCGGTCCCGTGGGGCACGGCTTCACCCAGCACAACCTCGAATCCGGCGAGACCTGGTGGTCTGCCGACCTCTCGCCTCACGTGCGCGGCTTCGGCCTCGACACCTGCAACCAGGTCGCCGGACCCGACGGCGGTGTGCCCGAGGTCCAGTTCCGCTGGCTCGAGGCGCAGCTGCAGCAGGCACAGGCCGAGAACAAGCTCGCGCTCATCTTCAGTCACCACAACAGCCTCACGCTCGAGAACAAGGCGCAGCGCTTCGACGACACACAGAAGCTCTACGGCGCCGAGGAGTTCATCGCGATGGTGCTGAAGTATCCCGTCGCGATCGCGTGGCTCAACGGCCACACCCACCTGAACCAGATCCTCGCCCACAGCGACGGCGAGCGCGGCTTCTGGGAGATCACCACGGCCTCGTGCATCGACTTCCCGCAACAGCACCAGGTGGTCGAGATCGTCGACAACCGCGACGGCACCCTGTCGCTGTTCACCACGGTGCTCGATCACGCCTCCCCCGCTGTTCCCGGTTCCAGCGGCAGCGTCGCCGACCTCGCCTCACGCTCGCGCGAGTTCGCCGCGAATGACTGGGCAGAAAGCCCGATGATGCGCCGCGGATCGCCGCTGGATCGCAACACCGAGCTGCTGCTGAAGGCCCCGTTCGATCTGTCACGAATCACGGATGCCGCGCTCGAGAAGCAGCATCTAGGCGAGAACGCTCGGATCCTGGCGTATGAGACGGAGCGTGGACTGTGAAGCGGCGATTGATCACGGCATCCGTGCTCGCGGCGAGCATGGTGGCGGTGGCGGGATGCTCGCAGGTCGAGGCGCTGGCTCCCGTCGGCGGCAACCACATGACCGAGATCCGGTACGCCGCGATCGACATCCTGCTCGCGAAAAATATCGACGTGCTGGTCGCGCCGGTGTGTGAGCAGGACGGTGAGGCGGTGTCGTGCACGGGTGAGACCGCGGACGGCCAGGCAATCACCGTCACCTCTCCCGCCGATGCGACCGACACGGTCGTGGTTACCGTGGGCGACGAGACCGTCTACAGCGGCAAGTACTGGGACATCCTGGATGACGCGGTGCGAGGTGACCTATGAGCACCTGGATGCTGCTCGGACGAACCTGGCGGGTATGGGTGCCAGTGACCCTACTGAACACCGCGGTGCAGGCGCTGCTCGTGGTGCCGTTCGCCACGCCCGCGGCATCCGTCGTCTTCGTGCTGCTCGCGCTCGCTTCGCTTGCCGGTGTCGTGGCGAGCATTGCGCTGGTTGCCGCGGGGTTCCGGTCGGCGCTCGGCGGCGGCGGGCGGTGGCCGAGCTGGGGCGAATGGCTTGCGGTGCTGCTGCTCACGGTTGCCGTCTCGGCGAGCGCTCTGGTCGCCGCATGGCTCGTGATTCCCGCAGTCGCGGTCGCTGGCATCATGCTGCCCGCCGTCTTCGGGGTTCCGCAGCGCACCGCCTGGGGCTTCGGCTTGTTCGCACGTGCACCGTTGCGCGGCATCCTGCTCACGCTCATGACGGTGGCCCTTGCGGCGCTGCTGTGGTTCGCAGCGCTCATGTTCGGCTTCTTCGTCACCGGCTGGGTCGGTGCAGCGCTGACGTGGCTGGTCTTCGGCCTGGTCGGCGCGTTCATCATTGCAACGTGGTTCGCCACGCCGCGCCGCGACCGCGCGTGATTTAGCCCCTAACGGATGCCTGCATCGGCGTGATCGAGAGATCGACCGACCCGAACGGGAAGGGGAAGACGAACTCCCACGGGCCGTCCGGGCTCCAGTCGCGAATGGGGAGAAGTCCGAACCAGGCGAGCGAAACGACCAGCGACACCGCCGTGATAGCGAGGATCACAATGGTCGCGCGGTCAAGGATCCGCAGCGCCGCCGGAACCGTCTGTGCTCGTCGAATCACGAGAGTGAGCGCGACGATGAAGGTGAGGACGGCGGCGATGATCACGACCGGGCTCGGTTCGAGCGTCAGCGAGAGGCACTGCGGCACCGTGTCGGTCGGATCGCCGTTCGCGTCGATGTAGCCACCGTCCGCACCGACTCCGCCCACGCACGTTCCTGCGCTGCCTCGCGTGAAGGTCACGTAAGCGAGGAGCGCGAGGGCCGTCACCGTCGCAACGCGACGGATGGCAGCGACGATTTCGACACCGGGTAGCACCGAGCTTCCGGTGACGGATGCCTGGGTGTCGGCATCCACGTGAGTCATCGCCCCACCGTAACCCGGATGACCCGGGGCACCGCAAGACACGGAAGAATCGAACCGTGAGCTCGTCGCTGTTTGCGCCACCTCGGTTTTCCGACCTCGCCGCTGCGGCAGCGGGTGAGAAGCCCCTGACCTGGCGACAGCGTCGTGCCCGGTTCCGGCAGATCTGGGGGCTCGCTCGGCGCCACGGCCTCCTCCCCTTCCGCAAGCTCGACTTCAGCTACGACCCGGCGACTGCCGGTCTTCGCGCGCGCCAGGCACGGGGCCTGCGCGAAGCGCTCGAAGAAGCAGGTGGCGGCTTCATCAAGGCCGGGCAGCTCCTGTCCACCCGCGACGACATCCTGCCGACCGAATGGGTTCGCGAGCTCTCGCGCCTGCAGAAGGAAGTCAACCCCGCTCCGGCCGCGCAAATTGAAGAACTCCTCGAGCGCGAACTCGGCGAGCGTCGCAGGCGCTTCGCGACCTTCGATGTGGAGCCGCTGGCTGCGGCATCCATCGCCCAGGTCCACCGCGCGACGCTGGATGACGGCACCGTCGTGGCTGTGAAGGTGCAGCGTCCCGGCATCCGTGCCCTGCTGGACTGCGATATCGACATCATGCTGCGGCTGGCCGGCTGGGCGACGCGTCGCATCAAGCAGGCCCGCCAGTTCGGTGCGCTCGATATCGCGAAGCAGTACGCGCAGGATCTGCGCAACCAGGCCGACTTCGCGCGTGAGGCAAGCAACCTCGAGAGTCTCGCCCAGTCGGCTCGGTCGGCTCGTGATGAGGTCCGCATCCCGCGGTTCTTCCCCGATCTCTCCACCGACCGTGTCCTCACGATGGAGTTCGTCGAGGGCGAGACGATCACGGCGCTGCGGCGTGAGGGGCACACGGACGAGATCGAGGATGCCCTGCGCACGGTTCTGCGCAGCTTCTTGCGCCAGCTCGTGATCGACGGGGTATTTCACGCCGACCTGCATCCGGGAAACGTCATCATCGACCCCGACGGCACGCCGAGCCTCATCGACTTCGGTTCGGTCGGGCGTCTCGACCGGGATCTGCGCCAGACAGTGCAAGACCTTGCAATCGCGTTCCTGCAGGGCGACACCCGACGCGTTGCGGATGCCGCGCTGGCGATCATGCCGCTGGCCAACCCCGCCGATGAGCCGGCGTTCCGGCGTGCGCTGGCGGAGTTCGTCACCCACGATCTCGGCAGCGGGTCCCGGGTCACCTTGCATACGATCGACAACGCCAGCGACCTGTTCACGCGCTACGGCACCGCGCTTCCCCCCGACCTGGTCGCAGCCGGCCGCGCTTTCGCGATCCTTGAGGGGACGCTCCGAACCGCGGCACCGACGATGGATGTCATCGGCGAGTCCCGGGATGCCGCGCAGGCGCTCATTCTGTCGCAGTTGCGGCCGCGGGCGCTCGCCGGAGCGATCGGCCGCTCTGCGCTCGGCGCCTTCCCGCGCTTCCGGCGGCTTCCCGATCGGATCGAGACCATCGTCGGTGATCTTGCCGACGGCAAACTCACCGTCAAGATCCGCCTCTTCGCCGACGATCGCGATCGCCGAGTCGTCACGGGCGTCATCCGTCGCGTGTCGACCGTGATCCTCGGCGGGATGCTGACCGTCGCGTCGTTCGTGATGTTCGTGCTTCCGCCGTTCGAGGGGGGATCGCTCTCCCCCGTTGCCGCCGGTGTCGCGCTGGCGCTCGGGGCCGCGGCCTCCTTCGTCACGGCGACCGTGGACGCTCTGCTCGGACGCCGCCCCTGACACCTGCTGCCCGTGAGCACCCGAACAGTGCAGAATCAGGGCATGGAACGCTTTGACACCGTCGTCATCGGCGCCGGGATTGCGGGGCTCACCGCCGCACGATTGCTCGCTGCCTCTGGCCGCAACGTCGTCATCCTTGAGGCGAGGGACCGCGTCGGCGGTCGCGTGCAGACCGATCGCACAGATGGTGAGGTGACTGATCTCGGCGCCTCCTGGATCCACGGCGTCACCGACAGCCCCGTCGCCGCTGCGGCCGAGGCGTTCGGGATGCGCACGGTGGAGTTCACCGTCGGCGGTTACCAGCCCGACAGCCGACCGATTGCCTACTACGGCCCGGACGGCGTGCGACTCTCGGATGCTGAGGCCCGCGCCTTCGCGGACGACGTACACACAGTCGACGCGGCGTTGCTCGCGGTGATTGCGGCATCCGCGCCCGACGCCTCGTACCGCGACGTCACCGAGCAAGCACTCAACGACCAAGGCTGGGATGCCGAGCGGACCCAGCGGGTGCGGGAATACCTGGAGCACCGGGCCGAGGAGCAGTACGGCGCCTGGATCGAGGATCTCGCAGCCCACGGCCTCGACGACGACGCGATCGAGGGCGACGAGGTCGTCTTCCCGGACGGCTACGACGTGCTCGCGACGCGGCTGGCCGACGGGCTCGACATCCGTCTCGAACACGTTGTCACGAGCGTCGACTGGTCGGATGACGGGGTCGTGGTGTCGACGTCGAACGGCTTGTTCGGCGGCGACTCCGCTGTGGTCACGGTTCCTGTGGGGGTCTTGCGGTCGGACGAGTTCGTCATCAGCCCCCCGCTTCCCGAGCCCGTCGCGGGCGCACTGTCACGCCTGACGATGAACGCGTTCGAGAAGGTGTTCCTTCGCTTCCCGACGAAGTTCTGGGACGAGGGTGTGTACGCCATCCGCCAGCAGGGCCCGGAGAGCCGGGCCTGGCACTCCTGGTACGACCTGACCGCGCTCCACGGGACGCCGACGCTGCTGACCTTCGCAGCCGGCCCCACGGCGCGCGAGGTCGCCGGGTGGGATGCCGAGCGCATCGTCGCCGACATCTTGACGCAGCTTCGCCGGCTGTATGGCGATCGCGTCGTCGAGCCCACCAGCGTCGCGATCACGTCCTGGCACGACGATCCGTTCGCGCGCGGATCGTACGCCTACATGACGCTCGGTTCGACCACCGCCGACCACGACGACCTCGCAACGCCGATCGGCGGCGTGCTGCACCTGGCGGGCGAGGCGACCTGGACCGACGATCCAGCAACGGTTCCGGCGGCAATGTTCTCGGGCCACCGCGCAGCCGAGCGGATTGCGGGTCACGATATCGCGATCGAGACGCTCTGGCGCTGACGTACCCGCGGGGCCCTAGGACTCCGGGTCGTACTGGAACTCGCGCACTTCCTGCGGGCAGCGGCATGCGACCGCGATCTTCGCGGCCCACTCGTACGCCTCGGCGGCCGTCGGCACCTCGATGATCGTGTATCCGCCGAACATGTCACCGGTGCTCGGATACGTGCTCTCGGTCACCACGCCCTCGCCGTCGACGGTCACGGGCGCGACGCTCTCATTGATACCACCGCCAAAGACGTACACTCCTGCCGCCTTCGCGTCGCGAATCACCGCATGCGCAGCTTCCCCCACGGCTTCCCACTCGTCGTCAGGCACCACCATAGCGGAGCTTGGGAACGAGATCATGAACTTCGCCATAGGGGCAGTGTGACACCGGGTGTGATCGCGATCGAGCCCCTTCGCTGCCGTGCGTGCGCCTCAGGCTCCCGGCTCGGCACCTGTCGCAATGGGGCGACCGGCCGTGTTTGACCACTGGCTCCATGAGCCGGGATAGACGACGACCTCCACACCGGCAGCCGCCCCGGCAAGCGCCGTGTGCGCGGCGGTCAGGCCCGAGCCGCAATAGGCAGCGACCGGGGTGAGGTCGTTCACCCCGACACTCTCGAACGCTGCGCGAATCACCGCGGGCGACGCGAAGTTCGCTCCCTCGAGCACCGCATCGGCGGGCAGGTTCAGCGCGCCGGGGATGTGCCCGGCAACAGGATCAAGCGGCTCGACCTCTCCGCGGTAACGCTCGGGTGCACGCGCGTCGAGCAGCACCCCGTGCTGCGGCCAGGCTGCAGCCTCGTCAATCGAGATGCCCGCATCGACACCGTTGAACACGATCGATCCTGGTTCGGGCGACACCTCACCCGTCTCGAGCGGGAATCCTGCCGCCCGCCACGCCGACAGGCCGCCGTCGAGGACCCGGATGTCGGCGACATCGGCGCCGCGAAGCAGCCACCACGCGCGTGCCGCCGAGACCGAGCGGAAGTCATCGTAGACGACCACCGACTCGCCCGCGTGCAGACCCCAGCGGCGGGCAGCATCCTGCAGCGTCTCTCGCGACGGGAGCGGGTGCCGACCCTCAGACGGCGCACCGTGCGTCGCAAGTTCTGTGTCCATGTCGACGTACACGGCACCGGGGAGGTGCCCCGCGCGGTAGTCGTCGCGGCCGTCCGGCTTGTCGAGGCGATAGCGAACGTCGAGAAGACGGATGCCGGCCCCCGCCTCGAGCAGATCGTGAAGTTCGTGGGCCGAGATGAGCGGAGAGCCGGGCATATCAGCATCCTCGCACGCGGGGGAAAACGAAGAGACTCCCGGATCGGCCCAAATCGCGCGGTCCAGGAGGCTCCCTCCGACAGTGTGACAGCGGCTTCGGCATCCGATGATGGTGCCGTGGTGGAGATGGGGGGAATCGAACCCCCGTCCATCGCTGGGTCATCGCGCCTTCTCCGGGCGCATTCTGTGAAAGCGTTCTGCTCGGCTCCGACCTTTGTCACAGACACCTAAGTCGACAAGCCCAGCCTGGGAGAAGTCCCGCGTGACGTCCAGACGCCGTCACGCAGCAAGATCCCTTAGATGACGCTAGGAACCGTAGCGGGATCGCCTACGGACTAACGGACTCGGGCTCGCTGCTCAGGCAGCGAGGGCGAAGTCAGACTGCTTCTTATTGGCAGTTATTTTTTGCAGGGGGCGTTTACGAGATAACCCCGCATCCTCGGCCCGCTTCTCGCGAATTCGCAGACGATGTCGAAACCGATCATCCCCGTGAGTCCTTCTTGCGAAGGGCCGCTGTCACACTGTGGAGTTTCGAAGGTTCAGGATGCGAAAGCACCCGAGCATTACAGGATACAACGGATGCTGCATCCTGCGCATTCCCGGCGCTCAGTCGCACGACGTAGAGTCACACTCATGCGCGATGTCATCATCACCGTCCGCGGCGACCACCAGACCCGGGTTGCCCCCGAAGAGGCCGTGGCGCGGCTCACGATCAGAACCGAGGGTGGGGAACGCACCGACGTCATGGGCAGAGCGACGGATGCCGCGAGCATGCTTCGCGCCGCGCTTACCGCCCGCCAGGACGCGGGCGAGATCCGCGAGTGGTCCACCGGTCGGCTCGCCGTCCGCTCCGAGCGCCCGTGGAACTCCGAGGGCAAGCAATTGCCGCTCGTGCACCACGCGTCGCTGGACGTGTCGGCGACGTTCGCCAACCTCGACGCGCTCTCGGGATGGCTGGGTGAGATCGCCGAGCTCGACGCGATCCAGGTCGATGGGGTGCAGTGGATGCTCACCGACGCGACCCGCGCGGCTGTCGAGGCGGATGTCGCAGCCCAGGCGGTCCGGATCGCGATGACCCGCGCGACCGCCTACGCTGCGGCCCTCGGACTCGCTGAAGTCACCGCCGTCGAGGTGGCCGACGTGGGCCTGCTCGGAGGCGGAGCCGCGGGTGCAGCACCCGGCCCGTCTCCCCGAATGATGATGGCGGCAAGCTCGATGGACGCGGGCGCCCCTCTGGAACTACAGCCCGCCGAGATCGTGGTCAGCTCGGCCGTCGAGGCACGCTTCAGCGCCCACTGACGGACGCCGGCTACTCCCCCAGGCGGTTCTTGGTGCGCATGGCGCGTTCGGCCTCGCGCTTGTCCTGGCGCTCGCGCAGCGTCTGACGCTTGTCGTACTCGGCCTTACCCTTGGCCACCGCGATCTCGACCTTGGCGCGCCCGTCCGAGAAGTAGAGCTTCATCGGGATGAGGGTGTAGCCGCCAGCCGAGACGGCATGACTGAGCTTGATGATCTCGTCCTTGTGCAGCAGAAGCTTGCGCACCCGCTTGGCCGCGTGATTGGTCCAGTGCCCCTGCGAGTACTCGGGGATATGCACGGCATCCAGAAACGCCTGACCGCCATCGATGTAGGCGTATCCGTCGCTCAGGTTCGCACGTCCCTGGCGCAGCGACTTCACCTCGGTGCCGGTGAGCACCAAGCCTGCCTCGTACGTCTTCTCGATGGAGTACTCGTGGCGCGCACGACGATTGGTCGCGATGACTTTCTCTCCGCGTTCGCGTGGCATGGCTCCTCCTTTCGACGCAGCCCACCAGTGTACCAAGCGCTGGCTGCGCGGCAGTCGGCGGGTCAGGCCGGCCCGTTGCCGAACTGGATCGCCAACAGTGCGAGGAAGAACCACAGCAGGTAGCCGACAACGCCGGCGAAGATCGTCACGGCAGCCACCGTGTAACCCCAGCCGATCTGCCGGGCTCGCAGGAGGCGACGGATGACAAGCACGGCGAACACCGTCGTCGCGAGCACCGGAAGCCCGAACACTGCTACCGAGATCAGCGGGCCACCGAGACTTGCCGCAGCGGCCACCGCGAACAGCAGCAGAGGGCCGAGCCCGAGGATGATGCCCGCAATCCCCCAAGCCGGCGCGGACCCCACCGGCTGTGGTGCTCGCGGATCCTGCGCCATCGCTGTTCTCCTCGCTCCCGCCGACTAGGCCCGAAGCCAGCGCCGGATCGCGAAGCCCGCCGAGAGCGCGGCGAGCACGATGCCGATCCCGATGAGGACGGGAATGACCACCAGCACATCGGCGGTATCGACCCAGGTCGCCACGAACGGGATGCGTGAACGCAGGTAGTCCTGCACACCGAACTGCACTCCGGCTACGACGGCGACGCTCGCCAGTACCGAGCCGATGAGCGCAGCGAACACACCCTCGAGGATGAAGGGCGTTTGGATGAACCGATTGGATGCTCCGACGAGCCGCATGATGCCGAGTTCGCGTCTTCGCGCATACGCCGACAAGCGGATCGTCGTCGAGATGAGCAACACGGCCGCGATGAGCATGAGCCCCGCGATCCCGACGGCGACGTATGTCGCGACGGTCAGCGCAGAGAACAACGGCTCGAGGTATTGCAGCTGGTCCTTGACCTCTTCCACCCCGTCCGATCCCGAGAACGCCTCGGAGATCACTGCTGACTTGGTCGGGTCTGCGAGCGTGATTCGGAACTGCGCACCGATCTGGTCGGCGGTGAGGATGCCGTTGTACTCCTCTCCGAGCAGATCGATCGCATCCTGGTAGGCCTGCTCGGCGCTATCGAACTGCAGGTCACTGATCAGCGGAGCAAGCGAATCCGAATCGAGTTTGGCTCGGACGCCGTCGATCTGCTCCTGCGTCGCGACTCCGTTTGCGCAGGTGGGAACCTGCGACAGGGAGCTGCACATGTAGATCTGCACCTGGGCACGATCGGCCCAGAAGGTGCGCATCGTGCCGATCTGCAGCTGCATGAGCATCGCAGCGCCGACGAAGGTCAGAGAAACAAAGGTCACCAAGACGACGGAGATCACCATCGACGCATTGCGGCGCAGGCCGCTCAGCGCCTCACCGAAGACGAGCCCGGCCCTCATGAGGTGGGCCCGACTTCATCATCGCCGTGCTCGCCGGCCAACCCCAGCCGCTCTGCCAGCCCCAGCTCTTCGACCTCGACTTCGGGGATGTCGATGACAGGCACAGGCTGCGTCGTGGGTCGCGGAGCTGCTGCGGACTGCGCCGCGGAGACCTGCCATTCGGGCGGCACCGACGGTGCATTCGGCGCGGATGCGGGTCGCTCTTCGGGCGAAGGTGCCGGAGCCGCCTCCACCGGAGCCTCTGCAACGGCCGGGGCCGGCACATCGGGGTCGACGGGAGCCGGGCGCACCTCAGCGAGGGCGGAGCCCACAGACGCCGTCGATGGGTCGTCGGCAACATCCACTGCCGCGGCGACGGCGATCTCGGCATCCGTCACTGTCGGCTCGATGCCGACCTCACGCTGCAGTTCGAGGACCGCGGTGAGCGCAGCAGCAGCAGCCGCACCGCGCACCTGCTCGGGCTGAAGCCGCGGCAGACCCGACGTGTCGCCGTAGCCACCGTGGCGCTCGTCACGCATCATCTGGCCGCCGCGCAGCTCGATAACGCGCCGCTTCATCTGATCGACAAAGCCCGCCTCGTGGGTTGCCATCACGATCGTGGTGCCGCCGGCGTTGATCCGCGCGAGCAACTGCATGATGTCGATGGATGTCGCAGGGTCAAGGTTCCCGGTGGGCTCATCGGCCAGCAGCACCTGAGGGCGGTTCACCAGCGCGCGGGCGATCGCGACGCGCTGCTGCTCACCACCCGAGAGTTCGTGCGGCATCCGCTTCTGCTTGTCGGCGAGTCCGACCAGGGCGAGCGCCTCGGGAACCGCCTGCTTGATGAACCCGCGCGAGGAGCCGATGACCTGCAGTGTGAACGCGACGTTCTGAAAGACCGTCTTGTTCGGCAGCAGCCGGAAGTCTTGGAAGACGGCGCCGACGTGGCGGCGGAAGTAGGGCACCTTGCGGTTGGCGAGGGTGCGCAGGTCGCGCCCGAGCACGAGGACGTTGCCAGAGGTGGCGATGTCCTCTCGCAGAATGAGGCGCAGACAGGATGACTTACCCGACCCCGACGCACCCACGAGGAACACGAACTCGCCGCGGAGCACTTCGAAGCTCACCTGGTCGAGGGCGGGTTTCGCGGTGCCCCGGTATCGCTTGGTGACGTTCTCGAACCGGATCATGGCGATCTGAGCCTAAGCGCGCAGGTGATCACCGCCGGGTGCGACACCCGTGGCGGCGCAGTCTTCATCGAGAACGTTCAGGCTCCCCGCCGTCGACGCGGGAGCGAAGCGTCAGTCGTCGTCATCCTTGCGCTTGCGCCAGCGGATGCCTGCGGCAATGAACCCGTCGAGGTCGCCGTCGAACACGACAGCAGGGTTTCCGACCTCGTGACCGGTGCGCAGGTCCTTGACCAGCTGTTGGCCGTACAGGAAGTAGGAACGCATCTGGTCGCCCCAGCTGGCGGTGATGGTGCCTGCCAGTTCCTTCTTCTTGGCCGCTTCTTCTTCACGCTTGAGTAGCAGCAGCCGGGTCTGCAGAACGCGCATGGCGGCGGCGCGGTTCTGGATCTGGCTCTTCTCGTTCTGCATCGACACCACGATCCCGGTGGGGATGTGGGTGATGCGAACGGCGGAGTCTGTCGTGTTGACCGACTGGCCGCCGGGACCGGACGAGCGGAAGACATCGACGCGAATGTCCCCTTCGGGGATGTCGACCTCGACCGCCTCTTCCATGACCGGGATCACCTCGACAGCCGCGAACGAGGTCTGCCGCTTGTCGGCAGCACCGAAGGGGCTGATCCGCGCAAGGCGGTGGGTTCCGGCCTCGACCGAGAGCGTGCCGTAGGCGTAGGGGGCGTCGATCTCGAACGTCGCCGACTTGATGCCGGCACCCTCGGCGTAGGAGGTGTCCATGACCTTCACGGGGTACTTGTGCCGCTCGGCCCACCGCAGGTACATGCGCATGAGCATCTCGGCGAAATCGGTCGCATCGTCGCCCCCGGCGCCCGAGCGGATCGTCACGACCGCGGACCGATCGTCGTACTCCCCGTCAAGCAGGGTCTGCACCTCGAGGTCGCCGATGACCTTCTCGAGCTCGACAAGCTCACGTCGCGCCTCGGCCGCCGACTCCTCGTCTTCCATCTCGTTGGCAAGTTCGACGAGCACTTCGAGGTCATCGAGCCGCTGGGCGACGGCGGTGATGCGAGACATCTCAGCCTGTCGGTGACTCAAGGCGCTCGTGACCTTCTGCGCCTGCTCGGGGTCGTCCCAGAGGTCCGGCGCGCCAGCCTCGTCACTCAGCCGCGCGATCTCTGCGGCGAGCGCATCGACGTCGACGACGGACTGGATGTCGTTGAAAGTGGAGCGCAGGGCCTGGATGTCGGCGGATAGATCGAGTTCGAGCATGACAGTCCAGACTAACGTGGAACCGATGTCCGATCCTCCCGCCCCGATCCGCGCGCGGGATGTGCTGTGGCGATTCGGACCGATGGTCTACCTCCCGACGGTGCTCTTCGCTCTGGGTGAGGGCGCCGTCATCCCCCTCATTCCCGTGATCGCGGCGCAGTTGGGTGCCGATGTCGCAGGGGCAGCGCTCGTGGCCTCGGCCCTCGTGGTGGGCCAACTCGCGGGGAACCTCCCTGCCGGCTGGGCCGTCGCGCGTTTCGGTGAACGCATCACGATGGCGGTTGCCGGCACACTTGCCCTGCTCGGGGTGGCAGGCATGATCGTGGCTCCCGTGCTCGGCGTGTTCGCAGCATCCGTGCTGCTCATCGGGGTGTGCGCCGCTGCCTTCGGACTGGCCCGGCACTCGTTCATGACCACGCGCGTACCGCTGTCGTTCCGTTCCCGCGGGATGTCGCTGCTGGGCGGCACATTCCGGCTGGGCATGTTCGTGGGTCCCTTCGTCGCGGCTGCGCTTCTTGCCGCCTTCGGTGACGAACACGCTGCAATCTGGTTCTTCGGAGTGTGCCTTCTGGCCACCGTCCTGCTCGTCGTCTTCGCGGCAGACCCCGAACAGCTGTTCTCGGCGGTCGAGACGGATGCCGAATCGGATGCGGCTGCGGAGAAGACCCGAGAAGAACTCGATGAAGAGGACACGGGCGAGGCGATCACCGGCAGCATCCGGGTTCCGGGGAGCCGCGAGAGCGTCTTCGCCGTCGCCTGGCGCTACCGGGCCGTCCTGTCACGGCTCGGGGTTGCTGCGGCGTCGCTGGCTGCGGTGCGATCTGCCCGTCAGGTGGTTCTGCCACTGTGGGGCGTGTCGATCGGGCTCGACGCGCAGACCATTGCGCTCGTCGTCGGCGTCTCGGGCGCGATCGATTTCGCCCTCTTCTATGCGAGCGGCCAGGTCATGGACCGCTTCGGACGGCTGTGGGCAGCCCTTCCCGCGATGCTGCTGATGGGCCTCGGATTCCTCGCACTCGCCTTCACGCACGACCTCGACTCGTCGGCGATGTGGTTCGCGATGTTCGCCGCGGTCCTGGGTGTCGGCAATGGGCTGTCCAGCGGCATCCTGCTCACCCTCGGCGCCGACGTCGCCCCGCGCACGGACCCCGCCCCGTTCCTCGGGTCGTGGCGCATGTTCACCGACGCCGGTGGGGCCGCAGCACCGCTGCTCGTCTCGGGGATCGCGGCGGTCTCGACCCTGTCGGTGGCAACCGGCGCGGTCGGTGTACTCGGGCTCCTGGGCGCGGCCGCCTTCGTGCGCTGGGTTCCCCGCTTCGTGCCGCGGTCGGGTCGCGCGGGCTGAGCAGGTCAGTCGGTGACGATCGGGATGCCGGTCGCAGCTGAGGCGTCACTGACGCCGCCGGCATCGGTGACATCCGTGAAGCCGAGGTCAGTCATGATCGCGACGGCCTGTGCCGACCGGTTTCCGGTGCGGCAGTACACGATGTAGGTGCCGTCGAGGGGCTGCTCGGCAATCTCCTGCTCGAACGAACCCGACTGCAGGTTGACGTTGATCGCACCCTCGAGGTGCCCCTCGGCATACTCGTCGGGCGTCCGCACGTCGATGATGACAGCGCCCTCGGGAACCTCGACCGATGGCGTCGCCGAGCAGGCCGCGAGGCTCGTCGCGAGAACGACGGCGGCCAGTGCGGCCACGGCAAGACGGATGCGGCGCATGAGGGGTCCTTACTGAGCAGAGCAGGCAGTTCCCGACACGAACAGTACGGAATCCACCCGAGGGGTATACCCCCTAGGGTATGATACAGATCATGGCAACCCGTGAGATCACCCTCGAGACGATCGAGACGACCATCAATGACTCCGGCATCGTGCTGCTCGACTTTTGGGCAGCGTGGTGCGCGCCGTGCCGCATGTTCGGTCCCGTGTTCGAGAAGTCTTCCGAGGCTCACCCCGAGATCGTGTTCGGCAAGATCGACACCGAGGCCCAGCAACAACTCGCGGCGGGCTTTCGCATCACCTCGATACCGACGCTCATGGCCTTCCGCGACGGCATCCTCGTCTTCTCACAACCCGGCGCCCTCGCGGCACCGCAGCTCGAGCAGGTGATCACCGCGGTCGAAGGCCTCGACATGGATGACGTGCGCCGCCAGATCGCGCAGCAGAACGCGGCCCAGGACGCCACGAGCACCCCGTGAGCCTGCTCCGGGTCTGCACGATCACGCGCGGCGAGCGCATCGCACGGTGGGCGGCGGCCGTCTTTGTCGCAGTCATCGCCGGGAGCGCGGCGACCACGGGTGTCTGGGCTCTGGCTGTTCCCGCGGCTCTTGGCTCACTCGCCCTCGTGGCGATGGCGATCACCGGATGGTGCCCCGGGGTTACGGCAACCGAGTCAGCGGAAGACGGTCCGAACGTCTGGGATGTTCCCGAGGCGCGTCAACGCATAGACCTCGATTGAGGTCTGCCAGCGAAGACTCAGACCGCGCTCAGGGCTCGCGTCGGTGCGCGCAGCACATCCTCGAGAGCGTCGAGCAGCGCCTCGGGCTTCAGAAGCTGCATCTCGTGGCGGCTGAGGAACTCGCGAACGTCCCAGCCGTACCCTTTCAGGCGCTCGAGGTAACGGCTCCGAAGAAGCCGCGACTTGGTCGCCTTCACGATCGTTGACGGCACCGGGGGCGGCGCGGGTTCAACCCGGTGGGCATCCAGCTCTTGCACGACCGACAGCGCCATGAAGCGGTCCCAGCGCCGGGTACTCGCCCGCAGGCGCCGACGCAGCGGCGCCGGTACGGCCGGGTCGACAACGGAGAGCATGCGTGCCACAACCGGGCCCGCCATCCGGTAGGTCAGCAGGCGCCGCCCGGCGACACCCGCATCGACGTCGAGTGCCGGGTCGAGGTAGATCGCACGGTGCGGCTGCAGCCGCTCAGCGGCGTCGGCGAGGGCTCGCCCACCGAGAGAGTGCCCGATCGCAAGGTCTAGGCCTGTCGGCAGCGTCTCGACGAGATCGTGGGTGAAGTCCCGGAGGCGATAGTGCTCCGATCGAGGGCTGGAGCCGTGACCGCGAAGGTCGACGGCGAGCACCCGCATCCCGTGTCTGCGCGAGAGTCGCTCGGCGAAATCCTGCCAGAGCAGGCCCGATCCGCTGATGCCGTGAACGATGGCGGCCGTACGGTCGCCGCTGCCGAACTCGTGTACTGCCAAACGCACTCTTCGACGGTACGTCCGGCAGTTATGAGAAGGCTCGGAGACCACCCGTGAGAATGCTGGGCGTTGCACCCGGAGTGCGCGACAGATGGCACTGTCCGCGACTCGCGAGCCCCGATAGGATCGGGCCCGGCGAAGGGACCGGCATGACCGAGCAGACCAGACCACAATCCACCCAGGCGACACCGGCGCGGACATCCGACACCACCGCGTGGTGGACCCTCGATACGGATGCCGTCGTCCGCAGCCTCGGCACGGACGCCGCGAACGGCCTGACCTCAGCTGATGCAGCTCGTCGCCTGGCGACCGGCGGCCCGAACACGATCCCCGCTCCCCCGGCGCCGAGCGCCTGGACGATAGCCCTGCGCCTGCTCGCCGATCCGATGAACCTCATGCTGGTCGCGGTGGTCGTGGTGAGCCTCATCATCGCCCAGTTCGCCGTGGCGTTCATCGTCGCTGCCCTCATCGTGCTGAATGTCGTGCTCGGCACCCGGCAGGAGCTTGCCGCCCGCGCGAGCGTCGACGGGCTCTCGAAGTTGCAGATCCCGCACGTGAAAGTCGTGCGGGACGGATCGCTGCGCGAGGTGCCCGCACCCGAGATCGTGCCCGGCGACCTCGTGCAGCTCGAGGCGGGCGATCTCGTGCCGGCCGATGGCCGCATCCTGCGCTCGGCGAACCTCCAGACCCAAGAAGCGGCGCTCACCGGTGAAAGCGCGCCGGTCGATAAGGATGTCGCGACGATCGATGGACACGATGTCGCGCTCGGCGATCGCGCCAACATGCTGTGGCAGAACACGACTGTCACGCGCGGTACCGCTGCGATGGTCGTCACCGGAACCGGGATGTCGACCCAGATGGGTCAGATCGCGGCGATGCTCACCGCCGTCGCGCCCTCCAAGTCGCCGCTGCAGCGCGAGCTCGACGGCCTGACGAAGGTGCTCGGCTTCATCGCGTGGGGCGCCGTGGCGATCATGATCATCCTGGGTCTCCTGCGCGGCGAAACCATCGCGACGGTGCTGCTCGTCGGAATCGCGATGGCTGTCTCGGCGATCCCGTCCGCCCTGCCGACCTTCGTGCAGGGGATGCTCGCCTACGGTGCTCGGCAGCTTGCCGAACACCGCGCTGTCGTGAAGAACCTCAGCGACGTCGAGACGCTCGGTGCGACATCCGCGATCAACTCCGACAAGACCGGAACACTGACCCTCAACCAGATGACCGCCACCAAGCTCTATGCGCTCGGGCAGTGGTTCACCGTCGAAGGCGAGGGCTATCGCAAGACCGGCGCGCTTCGTCATGCCGCCGGCAAAGAGGTTCCCGACTTCACGCCCCTCGCGTACGGCCTGTGCCTGAACTCCGATGCGACGGTCTCGGATGCCGGGGTCGTGGTCGGCGACCCGACTGAAGCTGCCCTCGTGGTCTTGGCCGCGAAGCTCGGCGTCGATGCCGAAGAGAGCCGCCGCGCTTACCCGCGCGAAGCCGAGGTGCCGTTCGACTCGGCATACAAGTTCATGGTGACCTTCCACCACGCTCCGCTGCTTGGACACGAGACGTTCCTCGCGACGATGAAGGGCGGGCCGGATGTCGTCATCGACCGCTGCTCGCGCGCCGTCACCGCTGAGGGCGTCGTCCCTATCGCGGACGCAAAGGACAGCATCCTGGAGGCGAACGCCGAGCTCAGCCGCAACGGCCTGCGAGTCCTCGCGATCGCAGTGCGCGACCTCGAGGGTCGGGAAGCAGCGGCGAAGACCGATCCCATGTCGTTTGCCGAGGACTTCACCTTCGTCGCCCTCGTCGGCATCATCGACCCGCTGCGCCCCGAGGCAATCGAGGCGGTCCGCGTCGCGGGCGAGGCGGGCATCGAAGTGCGGATGATCACCGGCGACCACGCCGTGACGGCAGCCGCGATCGGGCGGGAGCTGGGCCTCGGCCCCGGCGCGATCAGTGGCCCCGAGCTGCGGGCGCTCAGCGACGAAGAGCTCACCGCACGCCTGCCCGAACTCCACGTGTTCGGGCGCGTCACCCCCGAAGACAAGCTGCGGATCGCCCGCCTCATGCAGGAGCGCGGCGATGTCGTGGCGATGACCGGGGATGCCGTCAACGACGCCGCAGCCCTCAAGCAGGCCGATATCGGCGTCGCGATGGGATCGGGAAGCGAGGTGACCAAGCAGGCCGGCAAGATGATCCTCACCGACGACAACTTCGGCACGCTCGTCGAGGCGATCCGGCTCGGTCGCACGATCTACGACAAGATCGTCAGCTACATCCGCTACCAGATGGCGGGCCTGTTCTCGCTCGTGCTGCTGTTCCTGGTCTCGAGCATCTTCGACATCAACAACGGCACCCCGATCACACCACTGATGGTGCTGTTCCTGAGCTTTTTCATCACCTTCTTCCCCGTGCTCGTCATCACGCTCGACCCGAGCCCGGCAGGACTCATGTCGCAGCCGCCACGGAACACGAAGATTCCGTTGGCCAACCCCCGCTCGATCGGCCAGTGGCTGCTGTACGGCGTCGCGATCTTCGGCGCCGCGCTTGCCGCAATGCTGCTCTCGCCGGGAACCCCGAGTCAGACCGAGCCGTCGGTCCCCGTCACGATGACCTTCGTCGTGCTGAGCCTGGGCATGGTCCTCGCCGGGTTCGCGATGCGCCGCGATCCCGCATCCGGTCTTGCCGCCCCGATCAGCAACGCCCTGAAGTGGATGTGGATCCCGATCGTGCTGACAGTCCTCTCGGTCGAACTCGACTTCATGAACGCGCTGCTCATGACGACGCCGCTGGATGCCGCGCAATGGTGGCTCGCGATCGGCCTCGCCCTGATTCCCCCGATCGTGGTCGAGGGAGACAAGCTGATCCGTCGGTCGCTGGCCCGGGGGCACGCAGCATGAGCGGACTCGTCCCTTATCTCCACTTCGACGGCACCGCCAGAGAGGCGCTGACCTTCTACCAGTCGGTTTTCGGCGGCGACCTCGAGCTGTATACGTTCGGCGAGTTCTCGCGCACGGACGGACCGAAGGAAGCGATCGCCCACGGAGCCCTCTCAGGCCTGGTGACCCTGTTCGCCGCGGATGCCGCAGCCGGCGAAGAGTCCGTGGCTATGGCCGGTGTCGAGTTCTCGCTTCTCGGCACCGCCTCGGCTGAAAAAGCTGACCGCATGGTTCGGCGCTCTAGCCGACGGCGGCGAGATCGTGGATGCGTTGCAGCAGCGCCCGTGGGGCGACTACGACGGCATGGTCCGCGACCGGTACGGCGTCCGCTGGCTCATCGGCTACCAGGGCTGAACGCGGTCCGCAGCGTGGTCATGGCGCTGGCGACGAGTTCGTCATCGGTCAGCCGCGCGTTTCGCTCCGCAGCAGCGCCGCCGGCAAACCCGAGGAGGACGGGTAGCCCGAACGCCTTGTAGCCATTGACCCAGAACGGCCATGCGCCCGGGTTCTCGGGATCCACGATGTTGATGACGTCGACGTCAGGGTCCCAGAAGACCTCGTCGAACGCGAGCCACAGCTTGTCGAGCAGACCCATCCCGAGGGCCGAGATCGCGGCGGTCTTCTCGTCGGGAAGCGGTGGGTCGAAGGCGATGGCGCCGGCCTGGAGAACGCCGAGGGGTACCGTCACGATGGCGACCGCGCCGGAAAGGGTCTGACCGTCGTCCGCAGTGATGGTGACTCCGGCGGCATCCTGCGTGATCCGGGTCACCGGCCATCCCGTGCGGATGTCGAGACCGGCGGCCGCCTCGGATACCAGGGCACCATAGCCGTCGCTCAGCAAGGCGTCGCCGCCGCGCTGCTCATCGCCCTCGTCCAAGGCGGCGATGGCGAGGCGATCGGGGTCTGCTCCGTACTCCCCTGCGACCTCGACGGCTACCGCCCACGTCTGTCCCGCGGTGAGAGTGGTGGGAGGCAGATCCGACATCGGCCGTGCCTCAGGATCGTCCTCGTCGGATGCCTCCCAAGTGATCTCTTCCAGCCAATCGAGAGCGTCCTCGTCGGCGCCGATCTGGTTGTCGTAGTCGAACGGGATGAGGGCGGTTCCGGCATCCGCTGCCAGCAGGGTTATCGGGTTGTCAGCGGTGCCGTGGATCCAGGATGCGCCGAGGTCGGCGACCCCGCCCGCGAACGGAACCGTGTGAGCGCGGCCGCCGATCCGGTCGCGCCCCTCGACAACCGTGACCTCTCGTCCGGCGGCGACCAGCGCGCGGGCGGCGGCGAGTCCTGCGAACCCCGCACCGATGACGATGACCGGCCCCGTCGTGTCCGTCACCTGTGCGGCGGCCCGCTCACCGGACTGCCAGGCGCCGGTCGTGGTCGCGGGCGCGCTCGTCGAGGTCGCTTCACCGGCGAAGAAGAGGCGCCCCACAGGAGCAGCGAGCAGTTCCCGAGCGCTCGAGCCGAGGTCGCTCGGGGCGAGGTATGAGTAGGAACCGAAGGCGAACGGATCCGCCGACCAGGACGTCCGGAGGAACGACGTCGGCCGATCCGGCACTCGCGAACGGATCCCCGGGTCGGTGCCTCGCGGAGTACAAGCCGCGAGCGCGGCGGAGACGCCAAGAGCGAGGCTGCCGAGCATCAGCGAGCGGCGGGACACATCCACGATCGAACGCTACCGCGCGGTATCCGTCTTAAGGGGGATCCGTCTTCCTCGCGGCGGACGTACTCTCGGCACATGTCGGATGTGTTTGGGTGGCTCACGATCGCCGCCCTCGCGCTCGCCCCCGTGAGCTTCGCGATCGGCGGCGCAATCGCGTGGCGGCAGGGCCGAGCACTGCAGTCGTCGTTCAGCTCGGGAGGAACCTTCGGGATGGACGAGCTCTTCCACCCGTCAGCCCACAACGCACGGTTGGCGTGGGAGCAGGAGCAGATCATTCCGGTGCCAGCGCCAACTCCCGACAAGGGCCCCGGGGTCATCGGAGCCGACGGCCGGATCGTCATCGAGGTGAACGACTCCGACTGACTCATCTCTCGTAGACGTCCCGCCGATGACTGGCACGCACGACAACGATCGTCAGGATGTCGTCCTCGATGCGGTAAAGCACGCGGTAATCGCCAGTGCGCACCCGCCACTCGGGCCGCGCCGTCAGCGTGGTCGCCGCTGGCGGCCTCGGGTTCTCGCTCAGCAGCACGATGACGGCTTGTACGCGCCGCTTCGCTTCCGGCGGAAGCTTGCGGATCTCGCGAACCGCCGCCGGGAGGACCTCGATGCGGTAGGTCACAGCCCGAGCTCGCGCTTCACGTCCTCCCACGGGATTGGCGTCTCGGACAGTCGCTCGGTCTCGGCCCAGGCCGCATCGACGGCGCGAATGTCACTGAGTTCCTCGGCGTCGGCTTCGAGCTGGGCGAGGGTCTCTGGGTCAACAATCGCCGCAACTCGCCTATCACGTCGGGTCAAATAGACGGTCCCGCGGCGGGCTTCATCGATCACGGAGGCGAGCCGATCGCGCGCATCCGTGATCGGGATATCAGTCATGACCACACGGTACTCCCGTTTCGCTGCATTACGTACGTTTCAGGACTTTTACCGCAGGGCGTTGCGGCTGGTGGCAGTGGCCTCGAGCGAGACGCCGTCGGGCACGAAGAGACTGAAGACTGGCGGATGCCACTGCCCAGCAACCGTCACCCGCGCTGACAACCCGTCGGGCGTGGATGCCGAGACCAGGCTTGCGTCGGCATCCGACTGCGCCAGCAGCGCACTCGCCTGAGCGTACACATCGCCCGAGGAGAGCTCGGCGCGCGGCGAGCCACCCGCGATCGTGAGCGTGAATCCGTCAGCGCCGGCAAGGGCAGCAGCGTCGGCGACGCTGTCGAGCCGCTTCTGCGCGAGGTACAGACTCGTCGCGTCGACAGTCACGAGGATCAGCACGAGCGCGAGCATCGCGTATCCCAGCACCAGCGGCAGGATGCTGCCCTCCTCGTCACCCGCGGCAGGCAGCGAATCGCGAAGCCGCCTCAGTACCGCCCTCATCCCCCGCTCCAGAACCGGGACATCCGCTGCACCGCACTCGCCTCGACCGGAACGCTCGCGATCTGATCGAGCCCGAGCACCGGTGGCGCGAGCGGCAGCGAGACGCGCGTCGCAACCGAAACCCGCACCGCCGCCCCCGCTGTCGGGCAGGATACCGACGCCGGAACACACGAGATCGATAGGGACGTGGCGGAGGCGTCCAGGTCATACTCCGCCATCACTGCCGACAGCACCTCGGAGGCGCTCGAACTGGCCGATGTCGCATCCGACGACAGCGAGATCGCCCGCGCGACGTGGCGGGCTGCGGATTCGGCGCCGAGCGCCTGATGCTGAATCTGACCGAGCGCGACGACGACATAGATGAGCGGCACGAGCATCAGGAGGCCCACCGTGAGGAACTCGAGAGATGCAGAGCCGTCGTCCTCGCGCAGCATCCGAGCCAGTCGTGAACGCAACCGGTCAGCGATCGAACGACTCCAGCGGAGCATGGGCTGTCACCTCCGTCTGCAGGCCGCTTGGCCAGAGGCCGACGAGCGGGATGCTGGTGCGCACCGTGACCTCAACGACAGGCTGACCGTCGATCATGACCTCGCGGGTGCCGACATCCGTTCCATACTCGGCTCCGATTGCCCGGGTGATCACCTCGCGCGTGCGATCGACGGCTGAGCCGGTAGCGGTGTCGGCGAGTGCGCCGTAATAGGCGCCCTCGACCGCCGCGTCGTGCACGACGTTTCTGACGTAGGTGGCGATGCCGAGCTGAATCACACCCAGCGTGAGGGCCGTGAGCAGTGCGGCGACCATGATGAACTCGACCGGTGCAGAACCCCGATCGTCATCCCAGACGCCACAATCACTCACAGCCAGCCGCCTCAGAACCCCGATACGCGGGAGATCGCCTGTTCGAACAAACCCGACAGCGCAGGACCCGCGAGCGCCCAAATCAACACGACCAGCCCCGCGGTCATCAGCGTTATCAGCACCCAGCCGGGTACGTCACCACGGTCTTCACGCAGCGCGGCTGCCACGCCGGCGTCCTCTAGATCGGTTCCCGCACGCGGCGCGATCGCTTCGCGCAGGCGGTTCAGCATCCGTCTCATCATCATCTCCTTCGGTTCGGTTATCGCTATTGGTGGGCACTCATCCGAGGTCGAGCATCACGACGCCGGGGAAGATCGCAAACAGCACGCTGACCGGCAGAATCAAGAAGACAAGCGGGATGAGCATCGCAATCTCTTTGCGGCCGGCCTGCTCAATGAGCTCGCGCTGCTCCCCCGAGCGCGCATCGGCGGCGTGGGCGTGGAGCACATCAGCGAGGGGCGTTCCCCGGTCGACCGCTGCGACGAGTTGATCGATCGCGCGCGACAGGGCCGGGCTGTCTTCTCGACGAGCGAACGCAAGCAAGGCATCCGTCAACGCCGATCCGGTCCCGACCTCAACGACGACTTCGCGGATGCCTGCCGCAAGCTCTCCGGTCCCCCGGCTGCCGACGCGTCGAAGCGCGTCGAGAAGCCCCTCACCCGCAGACAAGCACAGCGCAAGGAATTCGAGAACGACGGGGAGCTCTTCGTGCAGCCGCCTCGCACGGGCGCGCTCGCCGGCGCGGCGCACGGATTGCTCGCCGACCGCGGCAGCGGTCGCACCGACCAGGGGCAGCGCCAGTAGGCCTGGATGCGGACCCTGCGTCAGCGCAACAGCTGTCGCCAGCGCCGCTCCCACTCCCGCTCCGAGCAGCGCCCAGACAAGTGCGCGCGAACGCTGCCACGAGGAACGGATGCTCGACAGCCGCTGGGCGGCGGCCTCCCACGCCGGCGCAGCCGATCCGAGAACGGGCACGGTGATGGCGCTGAACGCGCGGCCGGGGTCCCCGTCCGTGACATCGCGCAGGTACGGAGCAAGGCGCGCCGTCAATCCACGGGCGCGCCAGCGTGGCGACGCCGAGAAGACGAGAAGAAGGCCCCCAGCGAGCGCGCCGCCGAAGACCACGGCAAGGGCGACATCCGTCGGGTTCACGCGAACCACCTCTGCGGCTCAGCGAGCCTTCCCACACGAAGCATGAGCCGGAACGCGACAACAGTCACGACGGCGCCGCCGAGGATCAGCGCGACTCCCTGGGGCGAGCCGTACGCGGCAGCAGCCTCGGGACGAAGCGCGAGAAGCCCGAGAATCACCCACGGAGCAACGGCTCCGAGAACCGCCGCGGCGCGTATCCACGACTGGCGGGCCTCGACCTCGGCGCGCAAGGTCGCATCGGCGCGAACCGCCGCCCCGAGTGCGCGCAGTGTGGGCACGAGCTCCGTCCCGCCGACCTCACGCGCCATGCGCAAGGTCTCCACGATCCGGTCCGCGATCGGATCAGCCAGGCGGGTCTTCAGGCCGGCGAGCGCGGCATCCAAGTGCCCAGACGCCGAGACGTCGCGGGCGAACCTGACGAAGTCGGGTCGAAGTCGCTCGGGACCCGAAACGGCAAGGCTCGCGACCGCGTCAGCGAGCGACATCCCGGCCCGAACCGACGACACGAGAAGGTCACAGACATCGGGCCAGAGTCCACGGCGCTCTTTGGCGCGTCGCCGAGCCCGAGACTGCAACCAGGCGATGGGAGCGTATGCGCCGACGAGACCCGCGAGAAGCCACAGGGGCAGCGTAGGAAACACGAGCCACGCGAGTGCGGCGGCGATCACACCGACAAGGGCAGAAGAGGCAAGAACGTTGCGAGAGCTCGCCCGCTCCGCGAAGCCTGCCTCACCGATCAGCCGGGTCAGCGCCGAGGGGGCCGCCGGTGATGCGGAGCCGCGTCCCGCCGGCCACAGCCATGGCGACACGATGAGCAGGACTCCTGTGCCGAGCATCACTCCCACGAGCAGAATCATCGGTCCCTGCTCCGCATCAGTGGCTGCCGTTCCCGTCGGGCCGCAGGGCGGGTCTGGATGACGCCATCCTCGATTCCCCTGGGCTCGACGATCTCGGTCACCCGTCGCCGGCCGGTCGCGTCCCGCTGGCAGTGGACGACAAGATCGACGGATTCCGCGACCGCCGGAACCACGAAGCCGCTGTCGATGTTGCGGCCCGCCAGCAGCGGAAGTGAGCAGAGCTTGCGGAGTGCATCGGCTGCGGAGTTGGCGTGGATTGTCGCGGCGCCCGGTACACCGGTGTTGAGTGCGAGGACGAGATCGAGCGCTTCGGCGTCTCGCACCTCGCCGATGACCAGCCGATCTGGCCGCATCCGCAGCGCCTCTTTCACGAGGCGGCGCAGCGTCACCTCCCCTCCCCCTTCGAGGCTCGGCTGACGCCCCTGCAGCGCGACCAGATCGGCGGCTTCTACGGCGAGTTCGAACGTCTCCTCCACCGTGACAATGCGCTGCGACGGCGCACACGCGGCAATGAGCGCCGCAAGCAGCGTCGTCTTGCCGGCGTGCGTAGCACCCGAAACGAGGATGCTGCGCCCCTCCCGCATCGCGATCGCCAGCAGGTCAGCATCCGCCGCCGTCACGCTGCCCACCGCGACGAGGTCATCGAGCGACCGGTACCGCGGGAGGAACTTGCGGATGTTCACGACCCAATGACGCCGCGTGATGTCCGGGATGACGACGTGCAAGCGACTCCCGTCGGGAAGTGAGGCGTCGACAAAGGGCTGGCTGAGATCGACGCGGCGGCCGGTCGCGTGCAGCATCCGTTCGACGAGATCTCGTATCGCCGTGTCGGTCAACGCGAGCGGGACCCGGGACGCGACCCCGGCACGCGCGACGAAGATCCGGTCTGGCGCGTTGATCCAGAGTTCCTCGACCTCGGGGTCGTCGAGGTAGGCCTGCAGCGGACCGAATCCCGAGAGCTGAGCCAGGATGTCGCGCACGTGATGGGCCTCGTCATCGAGGGTCCGCTCGCCGCGAGCCAGCGCGAAATCGTTGTGCCGACGTACCTCGGACCTCGCGATCTGACTCGCCCGATCGGGGTCACGCTGCGGGTCGATTTGTGCCGCCCGCAGCGACTCGCGCACGCGTGCGACGACCGTAACTGTCGGGTCGGCGGGCGAGGTGAGGGTCACCCGTGCATCCTGACAAGGCCGCGCTGCGCGCCGTGGGAGTTATCCACAGGGCGGCGGCGGGCTCTGTCATCCCGACGAGGACGCGGTGGGTCGCGCGACCTCGCGTGGCGCACCGAGTGCTCGCAACGCGTACAGGATCGTGGCGACGTCGACGAGTTCCTGGATGAGGGCGCCCGCGACGGCGGGGATGACCCCCGTCATTGCGACGATCATGAGTGCAATGCTCAGCCCGATCCCCACGCCGATCGCAGTCAGCGCAACGCGCAGAGTGTGGCGGGCGATCGCAACAGCGTCGGCGACCGGGGCAAGAGCATCCAACAGGATGACGACATCCGCCGCATCCCCCGCAGCAGTCGCGCCGCGCGCGCCCATCGCGACACCGATGTCGGATGCCGCGAGCACAGGCGCGTCATTCACCCCGTCCCCGACCATCATCATCGGCCGAGGCTGCAGACCGGCGGCAAGCTCGACCTTGTCGCCGGGCAGAAGCTCCGCGTGCACCTCGTCAATCCCCACCGCCGTCGCGACCGACTGCGCGGTAGCGCCGACGTCACCGGTGAACATCGCAACCCGGCTCACACCGGTCTCTCGGAGCCAGGCAACGACACCGGGCGCATCGGGCCGGGGATCATCGGCCAGGATGATCGTTCCCGCGAACCGTCCATCGATCGCGACGTAGGCCGCGGCCTGTCCGGCATCCAGGGTCTCGCGCGCCGCCGTGCCGGTGAGTGCCGCGACATAGGCGGGCTTGCCGACGGTGACCGGACGGCCCTGTACCGATGCGGTGACGCCGTTGGTGGCCTCTTCCGAGGCGTCAGTCGCCGGGAGCAGATCGAGCCCGCGGTCGAGGGCGGCGCGGCGCACGCTCTCTGCCAGCACGTGCGTGGAGTACTGCTCAGCAGAGGCAGCGAACTGCAACACGTCGTCGGCGGTGAACCCGTCCGAGGGCCGCACGGCTACCAGAGCGGGTCGACCCCACGTCAGAGTCCCCGTCTTGTCGAAGGCGGCCGAGCTGACGCGCGCGAGCTGCTCGATGACCGCGCCGCTCTTGATGATGACCCCGGCCTTCGCCGCTCGCGACAGACCCGCCAAGAACGCCACCGGCGCGGCGATCAGCAGCGGGCAGGGGGTCGCCAGCACCAGCACTTCGGCAAAACGCACCGGGTCTCCCGAGATCGCCCAGGCCGTTCCCGCGAGCACGAGCGAGACCGCCGTGAACGGCACGGCAAATCGGTCGGCCAGGCGAACGACCGGCGCCCGAGAACTCTCGGCTGCGTGGACGAGCGCGACGATCTGCTGGTACTGGCTGTCGGCGCTGCGTCGTGTCGCTCGTACTCGCACGGCCCGAGATCCGTTGATGGCCCCCGAGAACACCTCGTCGCCTTCGCTGCGCTGCACGGGAAGGCTCTCCCCCGTCAGCGACGATTCGTCGAACTCCGCGTCTGCGCTCAGCAGCACGGCATCCACCGGCACGATCTCGGCCGGACGCACCAGCAGGATGTCGCCAACAGCGACCTCATCGATGGGCACATCCTTCACGCTCTCGACAGCCCCCGATTCGCCGCCGGTCACGACGTGCGCCGTGCGCGGTGATCTGTCCAGCAGCGCACGAAGATCGCGCCGCGCACGCCGGCCGGCGATATCCTCGAGCGCCGCGCCGCCGGCGAGCATCAAGACGATCACGAGCGCCGCCAGGTACTCCCCGACCGCGAGGGTCGCGATCATCGCGGTGACGGCGAGAACGTCGAGCCCGACGTGCCCGCGCAGCACGTCGCGCACCATGCCCACAAGAGTCCAGACGATGACCCCGGCGACCCAGACCGTCGCGACCCACCGCGCCGCGTCAGGCAGCTCGGATGCCGCCAGCACCCCGACGGCGAGGAGGACCAGCGCTGTAGTCGTGACTAGCGGATACGCCCAGATCCAGCGCACGTATTTCATGCGGACCTCCCACGGCACGGGTCCGCCAGCGATGACCGTCGTGGCCGCGCCGCATCCGTGTCGGAGCCCCGAGCCTACGAGCGCATGTCTCAGTGCACCAGGGCCTCTGGTCCCGAGCCGCGGTACCGCTATCGCCGGGCCCCCATGCGTTGCACAATGGCACCAGAGCATTCGGATGCGGAGCCCGAAAGGCGGGGAACATGACCATCAAGACGCCGAGCCACGTGGCACGGAAGACCGGCACGGGAATCGTCGGCGGACTGGTTGGAGGAGTCATCCGCGCCGCCTGGGCGGGACTGGCTTTCTGGGACCTCTATCTGCGTCCCGAGAACAAGATCAACGGCAAGAAGCCGATCTGGGCGTTCGTGATCCTTCTCGGCGGAATCGGCCCGTTGATCTACTTCTTCTTCGCTCCCAAGCGCTGAGAGTTCCGATCAACGGCGCTTGATCCGCGACCAGGCGTCGAAGCCGACGGCGAGTAGAATGATGGCGCCCAGCGCGATGCCCTGGAACAGCGGATCGATCTTCAGCAGCGTGAATCCGTTGTAGAGCATCGCGATGAACAGGATGCCGAGCACCGTCCGCCATACCGCACCCTCACCGCCGAGGATCGAGGTACCACCGACCACGATGCCAGCCAGCACCGTGAACGTCAGCGTCGTCGCGATCGCGTCGTTCTCGGGGACGGAAGGCGTGCGCGCCAGGTCGATGACCCCGGCAAGCCCGGCGCCGAGACCGGTCAGCGCGAAGGTCGCGATGCGGACGACGTTGACTCGGATGCCGGCAAGTCGCGCGGCTTCGGCGTTGCCGCCTGCCGCATAGACGTAGCGCCCGAAGGTCGTGCGCCACAGCACGATCCCGAGGGCTACCACCACGACCAGAGCGATCCAGATCGGCAGCGACATCCCGAGCGGCTCGGTCTTCGCGATCCACGTGAATTCGGGCACGTCGACGCGGATCTGCCCGATGCCCTCTTTGCCTGCCTGGGAGACAAGCTTCGTCGCGCCTAGGATGATGAAGCTCATCGCCAGAGTCGCGATCAGCGGGTTGATCCGCAGGTACGTGCTGATGACGCCGTTGATGATTCCGACGGCAAGGCCCGAGAGGACCCCCGCCAGGATGCCGAGCACAGCACCCTCGGTGCCGCCGACCTTGATGATCACGGTGCCGCAGACGACGGCGGTGAACATGTAGGTGGCACCGACCGAGAGGTCGATTCCACCGGCGATCAGCACCAGGGTGCTCGCTGCCGCGATGATCAGGATGCCCGACTGCCGGTCGAGCACGTTGCCGATGTTCTGGAACGACAGGAACGCGGGGCTTCCGATAGAGAGAGCGATGAACACGGCAAGGAACGGAACGACGATCGCGACCGATCGCCACGGTATGCGCGACAGGACGCTCTGCTGCGCTTGGGTGGGCACGGTGCCGGTGGTCAGGGTCATGATTTTCCACTCATGATCGGATCCGCAAAGGCTGCGGTGAGGACGTTTTCTTCAGTTCTGTCGTCGCCCGCGAGCTCCGCGACGATGCGGCCGCTGCGAATGACGAGAATGCGATGCGCGAGCCCGAGCACCTCTTCCACATCGGATGAGACGACGATCACCCCGATGCCCCGGGACGCTTCGGCGACGATGAGGTCGTAGATCGCACGACGCGACCCGACATCGACGCCACGAGTCGGTTCGTCGGCGATGAGCACGGCGCGGGGGCGCTGCAGAGCTCGCGCGAACAGCACCTTCTGTTGGTTGCCGCCCGAGAGACTCGAGACGCTGCGGCGATCGTCTCCGGCGACGGTGACACGATCGAGCATTGCTTTCGCGTCGACGCGTTCGGCACGTGTGCGCACCCATCCTGCACGGGCGAAGGCGGCGAGGTTCGACAGCGTCACGTTGTCGCGGATCGACCGCCCGAGCACCAGCCCCTGGTCTTTACGGGACTCGGGAATGAGGAACAGACCAGCGTTGAGCGCGGCTGGAACCGACGCGCCCACCGGAGTTCGCTTCTCACCATCACCACGCCCCGGCTCCATCAGCTCGACGGAACCGCCGTGGCGGCCCGCGGCTCCGAAGATGGCGTGCACGATCTCGCTGCGACCGGCACCGACGAGTCCGGCGAGCCCCACGATCTCGCCAGGTCGCACCGAGAACGACACTCCGCGCACCCCGGGTGCCACGAGATCTGTCACGGTCAGCACCGGGTCGCCTGTCGTGGGAACGGGAGGCTGTTCCGGGAACACGGCGCCGAGCGTCCGGCCGAGCATCGCCTCGATGAGGCTTGCCTCGGTCTCGTCGGCCGCGGCGCCGGTGCGGATGAGGCGACCGTCGCGAAGCACGGTGATGTCGTCGGCAAGTTCGAGCACCTCGCTGAGGAAGTGCGAGATGAGAACGACGGTGTGCCCGGATGCCGCGAGTTGACGCACGACGGCGTGCAGCAGGTCGGCATCCGCCCCCGACAGCGCCGCCGTCGGCTCATCCATGATGATGACCGACGCACCCCGGGCGAGGGCGCGCATGATCTCGACCTTCTGCTGATCGGCCGTACGCAATGCGCCCACCGGGACATCCGCGGGCAGGTCGAACCCGGTGCGTTCGCTCAGTGCCCGGTACTGCGCGCCGAGCCGTTTGCGACCGATGAACCCGATCCGCCGCGGCTCGCGTCCGAGGAAGACGTTCTCAGCGACCGACAGGGCAGGAACGAGAGCCAACTCCTGAGCAATCGTCGCGATGCCGCGATCGAGCGCCTCCCGGGGCGACCCGAAGCTCACGCGCTCGCCGTTGACGAGCACCTCCCCCTCGTCGGCGCTGTACAGGCCGGCGATGATCTTCGCGAGCGTCGACTTGCCCGCGCCGTTCTCGCCGACCAGGGCGTGGACGGTTCCGGGACGAATCGTCAGGTCGATATTGCGGAGGACGGGCAGACCGCCGAAGGACTTGCCGACGTCCCGCAGCTCGACGGTGAGCTGCGGGACGCCGGCGTCAGCCGGTTGGTGCGGCATGGATCAACCGGGCCACTCGCCGGTGAACTGGGTGACGGTGTCGGGGGTCATGACCCCGTTGTTCGGGGAGTCTGCGAACGGGTCGACATCTCCCATGTCGGTGCCGTCGCGCAGCGCCGCGATCATCGCTTCCATCCCCAGGCGACCGGTCGTGGCAGGCGCCATGATGACGTCCGAGTAAACGATGCCTTCCGAAATCGCGTCGAGGGCCCACTGCGAGCCGCCGTACCCGACGAGCAGGTAGTCACCAACGTCCGCGCCCGAGTCACCAATCGCCAGAACGGCACCCTGCAGCCCCTGGTCCGAGGTGACGATCGCATCGATGTCGGGGTTCGCGGTCAGGATGTCGGCCACCGCGGTCTGCGCGGCTGCCGGGTTCCAGAACGTCTCCCCCTCGGCGACGACAGTCACGGGTGTTCCCGCGATCGCCTCGCTGAAGGCATCCCACAGCGCAATGCTCACACTGGAGGTCTTCAGGTCGTGCAGATACGCGACGTTGCAGGGGTCGAGGTTCATCGACGCGCAGGCCTCGACGGTCTGCTCCCCGAGCTTCTGGCCGAGAACCGTCGGAACGAACACGATGTTCGATGCGAGGCCCGGCAACTGAGTGGCCCCGGAGGTGAAGTCCTCACCCAGGATCTGGTCGATGTTGACCACGGTGAGCCCGGCATCCATTGCCTCGGCCACGACATCCATGATCGCGGGGCCGTAGATGGGCTGCACGATCATGCCGTCGTAGTCGCCCGATGCGATGACGTCTTCGATGAGCGTGGCCTGGGTAGCCGGATCGAGGTTTCCGTCGAACACGGTGATCTCGGCGTTGTTGGCCGCGGCGACCTCCTGCGCGGCAGCCAGCATCGGCTCGTCGTAGGTGTTCGCGACCGCGAACGAGATGTAGGCGATCTGCAACGGCTCGTCACTGGGCGCCGACGTCTCTCCCGAGCCCGATGCGTCGGTGGTGCCCGACGAACACGCTGCGAGGGCGAGTGCGGCGACGGCGATCCCCGCACCGGCGAGCACCCCTCTTCGCCGTGGAATAGCTGTGCTGAGTGGCATGACTTCTCCTTTGAAATCGGGTACACGGTGGGCGGCCCCTGCGGCTCTCTCCCGAAAGCCGGCCTGGACAGTGTTCAGCGCTGGCGTACACTCTGCCGTGTCGCCACACTTAACGCAAGGGTTCCGAACGACGGGTACGCGACCGTGACCAATCCGTTGCCGGCCCCGCGACCTACTGCCCCCAACCCGCCGGAGGCTCGATGAGTCCGGGAGCGAAGTGCCAGTACTCGCGCAAGTGACGCACGAGGCCGCCCTCGTTGAACTCCAGGAAGAACTCCCCCGCGAGCGTCACCTCGGCTCCGTCATTGCGCAACGTGACCCACCACTCGACAGCCGCATGAGAACCGGCGGCCACCACTCTCCCCGTGCGGAAACTGATGTCTGACTGCGTCGCTGTGACGCGCGTCCAATAGGCGCGCACGCCCTCGCGCCCGCGGTACGGCTCCTCGTACGGCTGCTCGCGGTACGTCGCATCATCCGTGAACAGCGCGGCCGCGGCATCCGCGTCTCGCGTCTCCCACGCCGTGCGGTAGTCATCCAGCCACTGCTGTACCTGTTCGGTCGTCACCATCGTTTCCTCTCGCCAAGCGACACTGCCTGGTGCAGTCTTACTGCACACCCTGTCGCGGTGGAGCGGCCAGCGCAAGGGGTCGATGTCGTGGCGGCGGCTCCCTGAATCCGGACCACGAGCTCGGCGCTGAGAGCAAACGTCGAGATCGTCAAATGAGCGTCAGTAGACTGATCGCACCCGCGGGAGTGGTGAAATTGGCAGACACGCAGGATTTAGGTTCCTGTGCCTTCGGGCGTGTGGGTTCAAGTCCCACCTTCCGCACGCAAGGCATCCCGCCGCGCCCTTGACCGCCGACACCGACGGAACCCACGTGCACTCACTGGCTCTCATCCCCTGGCTCGACCCCGAGACGATCATTTCCGCGGCAGGCCCGTGGGCTCTGCTGGTGGTGTGCCTGATCATCTTCGCCGAAACGGGCCTGCTCATCGGGTTCCTCTTCCCCGGCGACACTCTGCTGATCATCTCGGGGCTGCTGACCCACACCAACGACGTCTTCGGCGTGAACATCTGGGTCGTGTGCTCGCTGATCGCCCTCGCCGCTTTCCTCGGTGGGGAGGTCGGCTACTACATCGGACACAAGGGCGGACCTGCCGTGTTCGAACGCAAGGAATCCGGGATCTTCAGCAAGCGCAACGTCGAGCGCACCAACGCCTTCTTCGAACGTTTCGGCGGAATCACCGTCATCCTCGCCCGATTCGTTCCGATCGTGCGCACCTTCGCCCCCGTCGCTGCGGGCGTTGGACACATGCCCTGGCGCAGGTACACGCTCTACAACTTGATCGGCGCGCTGCTGTGGGGATTCGGTCTCACCATGGTCGGCTACCTCATCGCCTACATCCCGTGGGTTCGTGACCTCGTAACCGAGTACATCGACATCATCCTGTTGATTGCGGTCGGCGGCACGGCGCTGGTCGTCGCCTACCACTACTTCAGCGAGAAGTGGAAGTCGCGGAAAGAAGCAGCGTCAGGCGAGAAGCTCGAGACGGATGCCGCCGAAGCGCGCGACCTGGCTCTGGAGCCCGACGTGTTCGAGCACCGCCCCGAGGACTCTCAGTAAGGGTCGGTCAGCCGGCGCGCGCCGCGTATTCGTTCGCGCGCCGAGCCACCTCATCGACGTAGCTGTCCAGGTTGTTGTAGCTGAACACCGCAGCCCGCCAAGCCTCAGCGGTTGCAACCGATCCGGAGGCGCACAGATAGCGAGCTGCGCCGAGCGCGGCATCGTCGATCTGGTTCGGGTTGGCATCGCCGTCGCCGTTGCCATCTGAGCCCCAGCTCGACCACGTCGAGGGGATGAACTGCATGGGCCCCACGGCGCGATCCCAGACGGTGTCGGCATCCCACCGCCCACCATCGGTGTCGGGGATCGCCTGAACCCCGTTCCCGTCCAGCGCGGCACCCCGAACGGCGGGCTCGGGGAATCCGTCTGTCCCGAGCACCGCTCCCCCGTGGCGCCCGTGATCTGACTCCACCGATCCGATCGCGGCGATCGTGTTCCACCCCAGTCCGCAGCCGGGTTGCATCGTCGAGATCGCCAGTGCTGCTGACGCGTACGCGGTCATGGCCCGCTCCGGGATGCCGGTCGCGGCGGCTACACGCGCCACCCAGGCCGGATCAGGCCCTGAGCTCATGGGTGCCGGGCTCGAGGTCGCTGCATCGTGCACCGTGTCTGCCGCAGCATCCGTGTCTGCGACGGGCGGTTCCGGCGCCACGGCAGGCGGCGCCTCCGACCCGCGCTCCCCCGCGGGAGCTGACACCGCCGCAGAGACATTCAGCAACACCCAGACGAGCGTCCCTGCGATCACAAGAATCGCTGCAAGCAGGCCGAGCGTGCCACCGATTCCAGAGCGCACTGGCGGGTCGGGTGAGTGGTTCATCGGTTCAGTCATGTCGAGTCGCCCAGATGATAGCGATGCGAGACGAACGGATGCCGACACCATCAGCATCAGCGATCTCCATCCTCTGCCCGCTACTGTTCGTAGCGCACACCTACGGAGACCCGATGACCCTCTTTGACGAACCGGATCCGGCGGGCGACGATCATCCGTCGGATCCGCCGAGCCGGCGACGCAGCACCACCGGATGGTGGGTTGCGCTAGGCGCGCTCGTCATTGCGATCGGACTCGGCGCGAGCGTGATGTTCGCTCAGCACCTGCCTGAACCGGTGCGTGGCTGGCTGCTGCCCGCTCAGGGGTGGGTTGCGCAGACGCTCGATCTGCCCGGCGACTGGGGGCCTGTGCCCGAGCCGTCAGCCGCAGTCGCGACGCTCGCCGATCAGATGTCGCTGACAGATTCGGGGCGTGAGGTGTTCTATCGCACCGAACCAGAGCTGGTCGGCGACGACATCCTGACCCTGTGCGAACGAGGGCACGGCGGTGAGCCCGATCCGTCCCCCTCTCCATCGCAGGGGGGCGAGGCAGAAGGCGGCGCGGTGACCCTCGGCTGCTACCGGCCGAGTACGGATCGCATGTACCTCTTCGAGCCGGGCGACGAGCGCCTCACGGGCTTCACGGTGACATTCGCCGCGCACGAACTGCTCCACGCCGTTTACGGCCGCATGAGCCCTGACCAGCAGCGGGAGGTCGATGCGCTCGTCGCCGCCGAAGCAGCAAGAATCCCCGAAGGTGATCCGGTGCTCGCACAGATCGAGGCGTCGGTGGGCGCAGACGAATCACGTCGCGGCAACGAGCTCTTCGCGTACCTCGGCTCACAGGTCGAGCTCGAGGGCGGATTCACTCCTGAACTTGAGTCGCTCTATGCCGAGACCTTTGCCGACCGCTCGGCCCTCGTCGCGGTGCACGCGGCGTCGATCGCCGTGCTCGACGGCGTGCGGGCCGACGTCGAGGCCGCGTGGTCTCGGGTCGCCGAGGCCGAGACCGCGGCCGGGCAGGCACGCGCGCAGTGGAACGCCGACCAGAGCTGGTACGACCAGGCGCTGACCCGGTACAGCAGTGATCTCGCCCAGTTCGAGGCGACACCGGAGGCCGAGCGCGGGTCGTACGTCGTGACGTTCACGACGTTCGCGGGCGAGCGCCGTCAGACGTCGTGGGAAGAGTACCTGCGCTTCCGAGCCGACGAACTCGACGGATTGGCCGCTGACCTCGCCGCACGGGAACCTGCCATCATCGAGCAAGAAGTCCAGGCGGCGGAGCTACGCGCGCAGACCGAGGCGCTCACCGCCGATGCGAACGCGCTGTTCGCCGCTGCCTTTCCCGGTTCGTCCTGACTAACCGGACTTCTTCTCGCGTGCGGCTCGCGAGCGTTCGACGCTGGCGCGCAGCGCCTCCATGAGGTCGATGACTTCGCCACCTTGGTCTTCGGGCTGCTCACCGAACGTCTCGGAGGTGTCGAGCGCATCCCCCTTCTCGAGCTTGGCCTCGATGAGGGTCCGCAGCTCCTGCTGGTACTCGTCGACGAAGTCGGCGGGGTCGAAATCGCCCGAGAAGCTCTCGACGAGGGATGCCGACAGCTCGAGCTCCTTGTCGGAGATCTTCACCGACTCGCTCAGCGACGGGAACGCTGCCTCCCGCACCTCGTCTGCCCACAACAGGGTCTGCAGAACGAGGACGTCGCCGCGCACCCGGAGCGCCGCGAGCCGTGTCTTCTGCCGCAGCGAGAACCGCACGATCGCAGTGCGGTCGGTCTGCTCCAGCGTCTTGCGCAGCAGCACGTAGGCCTTGGGCGACTTCGAGTCCGGTTCGAGGTAGTACGCCTTGTCGAGCGTCAGGACGTCGACCTGCTCGGTCGGGACGAACTCGACGACCTCGATTTCGCGGCTGCGTTCGGAGGGAAGCGCCGCGAAGTCCTCTTTCGTCAAGATGACGGTCTTCTCGCCGTCGTCGTAGGCCCGGTCGATCTCGCTGTAGGGCACGACCTCACCGTCGAGTTCGCACACGCGCTGATAGCGGATGCGACCCCCGTCGGCGGCATGGACCTGATGCAGCGACACGTCGTGGTCCTCGGTGGCGGCATAGACCTTCACCGGAACGTTGACCAGTCCGAACGTCAACGCACCCTTCCAGATGGACCTCATCACACCAGTACACACGTTCGCGGCGCCCAGTGCCAGCATCCGACCCGTCTCAGGCACCGCGGGCTAGCCTGGGCCCATGGCGGGTCGGGAGCAGACTGTGCAGGTGCAGGGGCACCGGTTGCGTCTCACCAACCTCGACAAGGTGCTGTATCCGGCAACGGGCACCACCAAGGGCGAGGTCATCGATTACTACAGCCGCATCGCCCCGGCCATCCTGCCGCTGCTGGCGGGGCGCCCCGTCACCCGAAAGCGATGGCCAGACGGTGTGGGCGACGCGCAGCATCCGGGCATGTCGTTTTTCACGAAGGATCTCGAGCGCGGCGCTCCCGAGTGGCTCCCCCGAATGCCCATCGAGCACTCCTCCGGAACGAAGACATACCCGCTCATCGATTCGCAGGCGGCGCTCGTGTGGCTCGGGCAGGTAGCGAGCCTCGAACTCCACGTGCCCCAATGGCGCTTCGCCGCAGACGGATCACCGGCGAATCCGGATCGGCTGGTCCTCGACCTCGATCCGGGACCCGGTATGGGTCTGGCCGAGTGCGCCAAGGTTGCTCGGCTCGTGCGCGAGATTCTGCGCGGGATGTCGCTGGAGAGCATCCCTGTCACCAGCGGCAGCAAAGGCATCCATCTGTACGCGCCGCTTCCGGGAACCCTCACGAGCGAATCCGCCTCGAACCTGGCGCGGGAGTTAGCTCGTGCGCTCGAGGCGGATCATCCGGATCTGGTCGTCAGCTCCATGTCCAAGGCGGTACGTGCGGGAAGGGTCTTTCTGGACTGGAGCCAGAACAACGGCAAGAAGACGACGATCAGCCCGTACTCGCTTCGAGGGCGCGAGCATCCCACCGTGGCAGCGCCGCGCACCTGGGATGAGCTCGCCGAACCGGATCTGCGGCAGCTGCTCTTCTCGGAGGTTCTCGAGCGTGCGGCAGCGGGGATGGCACCGTTCTTCGGTGCGTCGGCTGCCGCTTCGTTGGATCGCTACCGCGAGAAGCGCGATGCTGCGAGAACCCCGGAGCCGGTTCCGGATGTCGGCGCCCGGCCGACCGCCCGTGGCGAGGGTGATCCGCCGCGCTTCGTCGTGCAGGAGCATCACGCGTCGCGCCTGCATTTCGATCTGCGTCTGGAGAAGGACGGCGTGCTGGTGAGCTGGGCGGTGCCACACGGGATCCCCGAGACTCCTGACCGCAACAACCTCGCCGTGATGACCGAAGACCACCCGATCGAGTACCTGACCTTTCACGGCACCATCCCGAAGGGCGAGTACGGCGCCGGGACCATGACGGTGTGGGACACGGGCACCTACGAGACCGAGAAGTGGCGCGCCGACGAGGTCATCTTCCGTACCCACGGCACGCCCGGCGAAGCCATGGATGACGCGCGGTTCGCGCTCATCCGTACCGCCGGCGAGGGCGAGAAGTCGCAGTGGCTCCTCCACCGGATGAAGGACGCGCCCACTGCGAAGAAGCCCGCGGCACGCGCGGTTCCCGAACCACGTGAGTCCCCCAAGCGTGACGACAGGGTTGCCCCGATGCTTGCAACCCTGTCGACGCCAGGGCTTGCCGCAGGGGCGATCGCCCGCTGGGGAGGCGAGCCCTGGGTGGAAATGAAGTGGGACGGCATCCGTGCTGTCGGAACCTGGGATGGAACCTCCCTCACCCTCCGCGCCCGCAGCGGCAACGACCTGACAGCGACCTATCCCGACCTGCAGGATGCTGCGCTGGGCGAGGCGCCGTGCGTGGTCGACGGCGAGATCGTCGCGCTGGATGAAAAAGGCAGACCGAGCTTTCCGCTGCTGCAGAAGCGGATGAACCTCGCGAATCTGGCCGAGATCGTCCGCGAGGCCGCGCGCACGCCGGTGAGGTACTACCTGTTCGATCTGCTCCAGATCGACGGGCGGGATGCGACGGCGTTGCCGCTGCGTGATCGCCGCGCACTGCTGGAGCGTCTTGCCGATGGGGCGGGCGAACGCGTTGCGGTCCCGCCGGTCTTCGACGATCTGGAAGCAACGCTAGACGCGGCACGCGAGGCCGCCCTCGAGGGGGTGGTCGTCAAGAACCCCGGGTCGCGCTACCGGCCGGGCGAGCGCTCGCCCGATTGGCTCAAGATCAAGTTCACCCGCACCCAGGATGTCGTCATCGGCGGCATCCGGCCCGGTCAGGGTGGCAGGTCGGGAGCGATTGGATCGCTCCTGGTCGGTATCCCGGGTCCGGATGGCTTACGGTACGCGGGACGCGTCGGTACGGGCTTCTCGGATGCCGCGCTTGCGGCCCTCGGGCGCCTGCTCGCCCCTCTCGGGAACGACGAGAATCCGTTCGTCGGCGTGCCGGAGGCTGACGCACAGGATGCGATCTGGGTGAGGCCAGAGCTCGTCGGCGACGTCGAGTTCGCCGAGTTCACACCCGGCGGCATCCTGCGCCACGCCCGCTGGCGCGGGCTTCGCCCCGATCGCTCCCCCGACACCGTCGTGCGGGAGGACAGCCCCTAGGCGTGCGTGGCGTCGCCCGAATCGACGTGGCCCGCGGGCTCGAGCTGGAAGGTCGAGTGCTCGACGTCGAAGTGCGAGGCAAGGCAGGTCTGCAGGCGCGAGAGGATCTCACCCGATCGCCCAGCCGCGATGGCATCCGGGTCGATGACGACGTGAGCGGTGAAGACGGGAGCTCCCCGGGTCAGCTGCCACACGTGGATGTCGTGCACGGCGACGACGTCCTCTGCCGAGAGGATGTGCTCGCGGATTTCGGCGACGTGGGTGCCTTTCGGCGCCGATTCCGACAGGACGTGGAAGACCTCGCGCAGCAGCCCGACCGCGCGCGGCACGATGAGTGCCGCGATCAGCAGCGACGCGACAGCATCCGCTGGCTGCCAGCCGGTCATCAGCACAATGATCGCTGCGACGATGACCAGAGCCGACCCCAGAAGGTCGCCGAGCACCTCGAGGTAGGCGCCGCGGACATTGATGCTCGTACGCTGCGCGGCAGAGAGCAGCCACATCGCCGCGGCGTTGGCAAGAAGTCCGACAACCGCGACGATCAGCATGATGCCGCCGCGCACCTCGGCCTCTCCCGGATCGATCAGGCGCTGGATCGCCTCCACGACGATCCACGCCGACAGACCGATCAGCAGGACGGCGTTGATCAGGGCGCCGAACACCTCAGCTCGCTGGTAACCGTAGGTCTGCCGGTCGGTGGCGGGCCGTGCCGCGACGATACTCGCGATCAGAGCAATCACTAGGGCCGCCGTATCCGTGAGCATGTGGACGGAGTCGGCGAGCAAGGCAAGCGAGCCGCTGAGGAACGCACCGACCACCTGAACGACGAGAACGACCGAGGTGATCGTGAGCGAGGCCGTCAGCAGGCGACGGTTGCTCGCACCACGGATGCCGGGAGCGTGATCATGCACGGCACCCAGCGTAGGGGCGAGAGCAGGCCGCGGCAGGGCTTTACGCCCAATCGGGAACGAGTCTGATTCTCGCTTCCGTACCCGCGCTCAGAGCGCCGACAACAGGGGCGCGAGGGCGATGAAGGCCTGGGCGCGGTGGGATGCCGCGGTCTTCTCCTCCGGGCTCCACTGTCCGACAGTGCGCTCTGCGCCCGGTTCCTGGCCGTCGGGGATGAAGATCGGGTCGTAGCCGAACCCGCCGTCGCCGCGCGGTTCCGTGGCAAGGCGCCCGTGCCAGTGCCCCTCGACCACGTGCTCCATGGCGAAGGCCGTCGACCCCGGTTCGGGGACGACAAGCGCGATGGTCGACACGAACGATGCCTTGCGATGCGGGTCTGCGATGTCAGAGAGCTGGTCCAGCAACAGATGCATGTTCGCGGCGGCATCCTTCTTGTGACCTGCCCAGTACGCCGAGAAGATTCCCGGCGCCCCGCCCATCACGCTGACAGCGATGCCGGAGTCATCGGCGAGCGCCGCGAGGCCCGTGTGACGGGCGGCCGCCCGCGCCTTGATCAGGGCGTTCTCGGCGAAGTTGACGCCGTCCTCGACGGGCTCGGGCCCGTCGTAGCCGATGACGTGCAGGTCGGGACGGGTCGCCGCGACGATCCGGCCAAACTCGGCTACCTTGTGGGGGTTGTGGGTTGCCAGGACGATCTGCTGCGGCATCCGGTCACTCACCCGCGCTTCGGGAGTCAGTGCTGAGCGTGTCGGTCTGGATGTCGCGCAGGGTCGCGCATCCCGACAGACCCAGTTCGAGGAGTGCGTCAAGCTCCCGCTTGTCGAAGGGCGCACCCTCGGCCGTGCCCTGCACCTCGACGAACAACCCGCGCCCCGTCACGACGACGTTCATGTCGGTCTCGGCACGGACGTCCTCGACGTAGGCGAGGTCGAGCATCGGCTCACCGTCGATGATGCCGACCGAGACGGCGGCCACTGAGTCGAGCAGCACCTGCGATTTCTGGCCGATGAACTTCTTGCGCCGGCCCCACTCGATCGCATCGGCGAGCGCCACGTAGGCTCCGGTGATTGCCGCGGTTCGGGTTCCCCCGTCGGCCTGCAACACGTCGCAGTCGATCACGATCGTGTTCTCGCCGAGTGCCTTCGTGTCGACGACGGCCCGCAGAGCCCGGCCGATAAGGCGCGAAATCTCGTGCGTGCGCCCGCCGATCTTGCCCTTGACGCTTTCGCGGTCGTTGCGATCGTTGGTCGCGCGCGGCAGCATCGCGTATTCAGCGGTGACCCAGCCCTTGCCCTTGCCGGTGAGCCAGCGCGGCACACCGTTGGTGAAGGATGCCGTGCACAGCACGCGGGTTCCACCGAAGCTGATCAGCGCTGATCCTTCTGCCTGGGCCGACCAGCCTCGTTCGATCGTGATGGGGCGCAACTGGTCGACGGCGCGGCCATCGGCGCGGGTGATCTCGCTCATGCGGGTTCTCTTTCGGGTCGGATGCTCCGCCTCGGCGGGGCGTCGGTCAGTGCGGCAGGTCAGCGCCGCAGGTCGATGGCTCCGGTCTGTACGAGGCGAACGTCTCGCACCTCGCGACCCATGAGTCGGTGGGCAAGTCGCACGAACTCGTCAGCTGAGTCGCCGGTCGCTTCGTAGGTGTGGGTCGCCGTGGCATCCGTTCCCGCCAGCAGATCCCGGCTCACGAGCTGCCGGTACACGTCGTTCGCCGTCTCGGTGTCGCTGGAGACGAGCGAGACATCCGGCCCCATGACGTAGCTGATGGCACCCTTCAGGAACGGGTAGTGCGTGCAGCCGAGCACGAGAGTGTCCACGGCGGCGTGCCGGAGCGGCGCGAGGTACTCCTCGGCGACTGCGAGCACGTCGGGGGTATCGGTCTCGCCCGCCTCGACGAAGTCGACGAAACGCGGGCACGCCTGCGCGAACACAGCGAGCCGGTCGTTGACCTCGAGCATGTCCTGGTACGCGCGCGAGCCGATCGTGCCGGTCGTGCCGATGACGCCGATCCGTCCCGACCGGGTCGTCGACATCGCCGTCCGGACTGCGGGGCCGATCACCTCGACGACGGGGACGTCGTAGCGTTCGCGGGCATCGCGCAAGACGGCAGCGGATGCCGTGTTGCAGGCGATCACGAGCATTTTCACGCCCTGCGCGACGAGGGCGTCGAGCACCTCGAGCGAGTAGCGGCGCACATCGGCGATCGGCTTGGGCCCGTAGGGCGAGTGGGCGGTGTCACCGATGTAGAGCAGCGACTCGCGGGGCAGCTGGTCCGAGATGGCCCGCGCTACGGTGAGCCCGCCGACACCGGAGTCGAAGATCCCGATCGGCGCGTTGTTCACGGTGCACCAGCCTACGCCAGCGCTCGTCTCCCACGCGCCGCTACCCGGCACGGGATGGATGCCGCGGCGGCCCCATCACTAGGCTGGCGCGCATGACAGCATCCGTCAGCACGGCACTGCTCACCGACCGGTACGAACTGACGATGCTCGATGCCGCACTGCACGACGGCACTGCCTCGCGCCGATGCGTCTTCGACGTCTTCGCGCGCCGCCTCCCCGGCGGCCGCCGGTTCGGCGTCGTGGCAGGCACCGGGCGCCTCCTGAGCCTCCTCCGCGACTTCCGGTTCGGCGACGACGAGCTGCGCTTCCTGCGTGACGAGCGAGTCGTGGATGCCCAGACGCTGCGCTTTCTCGAGCAGTACCGCTTCACGGGATCGATCCACGGATACCGCGAAGGAGAGCTCTACTTCCCGGGGTCGCCGCTGCTGACGATCGAGGGAACCTTTGCTGAGGCCGTCATCCTCGAGACCCTTGCCTTGAGCGTTCTGAACTACGACTCCGCGGTTGCCGCGGCCGCGGCACGCATGAGCATCGCCGCCGGTGACCGCCCCCTCGCCGAGATGGGCTCGCGGCGAACCGGCGAATGGTCAGCTGTCGCTGCCGCGCGGGCCGCCTTCATCGCGGGATTCGGCGCGACAAGCAACCTGGAGGCGGGGCGCCAGTGGGGCATCCCCACGATGGGCACGGCAGCACACAGCTGGACCTTGCTCCACGACACCGAAGCCGATGCTTTCGCAGCGCAACTGCGGGCCCTCGGCGACCAGACGACACTGCTCATCGACACGTACGACGTCGAAACCGGCGTGGCAACGGCGATCACGGTTGCCGGCAGCGGGCTCGGCGGGGTACGCATCGACTCGGGTGATCTCCCGGTCGTCGCCGCGCAGGTGCGGCGGCAACTGGATGCCCTCGGCGCGCGCGACACCCGCATCACGGTCACCAGCGACCTCGACGAGTTTGCGATCGCGGCGCTGGCGGCATCCCCGGTGGATGCTTACGGCGTCGGCACGGCGCTGGCGACGGGCTCCGGCTCGCCGACGGCGGGCCTTGTCTACAAGCTCGTGGCACGCCAGGATGCCGGCGGAGCGTGGATTCCGGTGGCGAAGACCTCAACGGCCAAAGCCTCGCAGGGCGGGCGAAAGACGGCTTTTCGAATCCTTGAGGACGGGATTGCCCGCGAAGAGCTCATCGTCGTCGCCGAAGGTTTCGAGCACCGCGAGACGCCGGCGCCGCATGCGGATGCCCGTGCCCTGCAGGTTCCGCTCGTGGTCCACGGCGAGATCGATGCTTCGGCCGAGGGACCCCATGGGGCCAGCGTCGCTCGGGATCACCACGCACGCGTCCGCGCCGAACTTCCGCTCGCGGCACTGGCACTCAGCCGTTCCGAGCCTGCCCTGGAGACCACGTACCACGCGGGCTGACCGCCCGAGCGCTGCGGGTCAGTGCTGCATCCGCTCGTAGATCTCTTTGCAGGTCGGGCACACCGGGAACTTCTCGGGGTCGCGGCCGGGGGTCCACTTCTTGCCGCACAGCGCCTTGACGGGCTTTCCGGTGAGAGCCGACTCGAGGATCTTGTCTTTCTTGACGTAGTGCGAGAACCGCTCGTGGTCCCCGGGTTCGACGGTCTCTTCTCGGAGGAGCTCTTCGAGCTCGCGATCGAGGGTCGCAAGTCCGCCCTGGTCGGGGCTGTCCAGCGGAGTGCTCATGGTCAGTCAGTGTAGTCCCGGCATCCGGCCCCGGCTCGGGCTCACCTGCCCGCATCCGGCACGAGCGGCGGCGCAGAAGAGCCGTCAGGATGCCTCGGCGAACTCCATGATCCGCCCGGTGCGGCGTGAGAACACGGCAGCCCCGATGGCCACGCCGAGCACGAGCACTCCGAGCCCCGTCGCAACACCGACCCAGAGGGCGAGCGCGGCGGCCTCGATCGTGCGCGTGAGGGCGAGCCAGGTCCACCACAGGCTCGGCGCCGACACGGCCAAGGCACCGAGCATGACGAGGGCCTGGGACACCGCTCCGCTGGATCCGGTGCGCTGCGGCTGCTGGAACGGGCTCTCGCCCGGCGGTGTGACGGGATAGGGCGAGGCAGCCGAGGCGATACTCGACAAGCCGAGGCCTGAGAAAAACAGTGACACGCACACGCCGACGATGGCCGGTGCGATCGCCCACCGTCCGTGAAGGGCGACAGACACCGGAATACCGATGGCCAGCACCGGTATGGCGATGACGAGGATCGGAACAAGCCGCCCGACGCGGTCGGGAAGGCCGCGCAGGCCGCTCGCGACATGCATCCAGATCGCCGTCGAGTCGTACGCGAGGTCGTTGTGCGGCAGCCATCCGAAAAAGAGCGCGACGAACAGGATCGGAACGAGCGCCGCGACGTTGGCGGGAACGCCGGCGATCAACAGGGGCACCACGGTCGCCACGGCGGCGACAGGAATCACGAGGGTGTTCACGAGGTACCGCCGGTCGCGCAGCCAGTACACCAGGCTTCGGGCGGCGACAGCTCCCCCGGGGGTGCCGGGAACGACGCTGAACCACCCGAGTCCGCCGCGTTCCCGCGTTGTCAGCGGCTTCTCGATACTCGAGAGGAAGTGACGCACTAGCGCGAGCCACGCAAACCCCAGCGCGACGACAGTTGCCAGCGCGACGATCAGGGCAAGGAACCCGGATGCGTCGCCCCGCGTGAACAGCAGAGGAAAGGCCCACGCGGCGCCGATGGGAGTGAAACTCAGGACGTCGACCACCTGCTGCAACGGGCCAGGAACGGTGCCACGCCAGTCAAGCGATGCGAGAAAGACGCCCACGGGGACGACGATCACCAGAACCGTGACGAGCAGAAGCCCGGAGAGCTCTCTCGACCGGCGATCACCGAAGATGAGGCCGGCAACCCCGAGCGCGACACGGGCGAACAGGACACAGGTCGCCACCCCGATGATGGTGGCCATGATCGCCGCTATGACGGTAGCCCCCGCAGCCACCCAGACAACAGCCGCGCACACGGCGAGCGCGACTAAGCCGAGCACCGGCACGCTGAACAGCCCGGCGAGGGCGAGCGCTCCCGCCAGAGGATCAGGAGCAAGCGCGAAGACCCGGAACCGGCGCGGATCGAGCGGATCGGTGACCGCGGCGACGATGGGCGCCAACGCGAAGGCCAGCGTCAGCGTTGCCCCGCAGAAAACGGTGATTGCCGCGACAGCGGCGGTCGATGACTCCTGCACCCCCAGGAGAGCCCAGCAGGCAGCGACGGTCGCCGCCAGCAGCAGGAGCCCCCCGACCACACCCCGAGTGACCTTCTGCGGATCTCCGCGGAAAGCACCGAGCAGCAGCGCGAGTCTCAGTCGGAGAACGTGTGCAACCACTCGAGGCCCTCCAGCTCGCCCGCCCCGCCGACGAGTTCGACGAATCGCTCTTCGAGGCTGGCCTCGCCCCGCACCTCATCGATCGTTCCTTCGGCCACCAGAGAGCCGGCGACGATCACCGCGACGCGAGAGCACACCCGCTCGACCAACTCCATGCCGTGGCTGGAGAGGATGACGGTTCCGCCGTGCGCGACGTAGGCGTGCAGGATGTCGAGAATGGCCGCACTCGAGACCGGATCGACGGCTTCAAAGGGCTCGTCGAGTACCAGCACGCGGGGCGAATGGATGAGAGCGCCGGCGAGCATGATCTTCTTGGACATACCGGCGGAGTAATCGGAGACGACTCGGCCGAGTGATTCCGTGAGGTCAAAGGCGCGGGCAAGGTCAATCGTGCGTCGCTCGACCTCTGCTGGTGGGAGACCTCGCAGTGCGCCGTAGTAGTAGAGCAGCTGACGACCGGTCAGCCGGTCGAACGTGCGGAATCGGTCGGGAAGCACGCCCATGAGCCGCTTCGCAGCCACGGGCTTGGCCGCGGCATCCACGCCAGCGATGGTGATCTCGCCGGAGTCGGCGCGAAGCAGACCCGCGATGATCGACAGGGTCGTCGTCTTACCCGCCCCGTTGGGACCGACAATCCCGTAGAAGCTGCCGACGGGAACCTCGAGGCTGATCCCGTCCAGTGCCTGAAGATCTCCGAACGACTTACGGATGTCGCGCAGCACCAACGCGGGCGCGGGCGCCGGCTCCTCAGCTGTCGCTGAGTCATCTGCCACGGCGACCTCCACCGGTTCGGTCTCGTCAACCTCCGGGGCTACGGCATCGTCGACCTTCGGCGCCACGGCCTCGTCGACGTCATCGCGGGTCTCGCTCGCTGCGATGGACTCCAGCGCGGACTCGAGTGCAGGATCAACCGGCACGCCATCGACCGCGGTCACCTCAGGCTCAGCGGATGCCGCATCGTGTTGCTCGGGCGGCCTCGCTGCCGAGACAGGCCTCTTGCGCGGGGTCGCCGGCCGCGTCGCTGCGGGCTTGCGCGGCGTGCGGGGACTGGAGCCCGACGCCTTCGAGGCGGTCGTCCGAGAGGTGGACGTTTTGCGCGGTGCGCGCGGCGTGCGGGGCGATGCCGGCTTCTTCGCGGATCCCTCCCCCGGTGTCTTGCCGGTCTCGCCGGAGGACTCGTCGGGAAGATCCGTCGCCTCAGTCACCGCTCCAAACTATCAATCGACCCCTGCATCAACCCCCCGATGACACTCCATGCCAGGCGGATGCCCAGCCGAAGCGCTTAGGATCACGCCATGGCCGACAAGGTCCATCAGATCCATTCGCTGCCGGATGACGCCCCCTGGTCGGGTGGGCTTCCTCCGGAAGGATCGGACGAGCACCCGATGTTCATCCGAGCGCTTGATCGTGTGCTGGCAATCCAGCGACCGGTCGTGCTCGCTCACGTGCGCAGCATCCGTCTTCGCCAACCGAACGCAACCTCCACCCAGATCATCCGCACCCTCGAGCGGCGTTACCTCGCCGCGGTGACCACCGGTGGCGCGGCGGTAGGCGCCACGGCCGTCATTCCCGGTATCGGCACCGGCGTCACCCTCGCGCTGAGCGGCGTCGAAACCATCGGGTTCCTCGAAGCGACGACACTGTTCGCGCAGTCTGTCGCCGAAGTGCACGGCATTCCCGTCTCGGATCCCAACCGCGCCCGCGCGCTCGTGCTGATGCTGCTGCTCGGACAAGAAGGCATTGACCTCGTCTCGCAGCTGGCGAACCAGGCGACCGGGCGTGGGCCGACGCGCTCGACCTACTGGGGCGAGATGGTCACCAAGACGATCCCGAAGGCAGCGATGGGGCCTCTCGTCGATCGCCTGAAGACCACCTTCGTCCGCCAGTTCGCCGCCAAGGGCGGAGCCTCCTGGATCGGCAAAGCCCTCCCGTTCGGTATCGGTGCGGCTATCGGCGGCACGGGCAATCACATCCTCGGCCGCCGGGTGCTCGCGGGCTCGCGCCGAGCCTTCGGCATTCCTCCGCAGGCTCTGCCCCCAGAGACCGCGCCGCTTCCCGGCGCCCGGCGGCTGGAGCACTCTGCGGTTTCGGCCGTGCGGAGAGCAGGTTCTGCCGTGGGTAGCGGCGTGAGCCGGGGTGCGTCAGTGATCGGCAGTGGTGTCTCCAAGGGCACGACGGCGATCGGCGGTGCGGCTCGGAGCATCACGCGTCGTCCCGACAAAGACCCAGGCACGCAGGCGACCGACGCCGCCCCGGAATAGTCCGGGGCGGCGTCGGTCGGGTGTGTGGAGATCGAACCTCAGGCTGCGATCACGAGCCGAGCTGGCCGAGCGTCACGTCGACCGTGCGGGTCTGACCATCGCGAACGAAGGTCACCTTTGCATCGCTTCCGGCCGCCGCGGCACGCACCTGGGCGGTGAGATCCGTTGCGTCCGAGATCGGCACACCGTTGAAGCCCGTCACGATGTCACCTGCCTGCAGGCCACCGCGCTGAGCCGCGCCGCCGTCGGTCACCTCGGCGATGTACGCGCCCGTGATCGTCGAATCAGCGATCGCTGCCGCGTTCTGCACACTCGCACCGAGCAGTCCGTGCGTCGCCGAACCGGTGTCGATGATCTCCTGCGTCACGCGCTCGACAACGTTCGAGGGGATCGAGAAGCCGACGCCGATGGAGCCCGACTGACCTGAAGATCCGCCCGCAGAAGCGATGGCGACGTTGATGCCGATGAGCTTGCCATCGGAGTCCACCAGGGCACCACCCGAGTTTCCGGGGTTGATGGCGGCATCCGTCTGGATCACCGCGATCGAGATCGTTTCGCTCGACCCGGTGCTGCCCTGGTTACCCTGACCGAAGTCGAAGTAGAACGGCCCTTGCGTCCCGTTGCCCTCGGAGTTGGGGTCGCTCTGTTCGGTGTCGGGCGCAGCGGACGAGGAGATCTGGATCGACCGGTTGAGTGCGCTCACGATACCCGTGGTCACCGTGTTCGACAGCCCCAGCGGCGCGCCGATGGCGACAGCCTGGTCGCCGACGTTCAGGTCCGAGGAGTCCGCGAACTCGATCGGCGTCAGGTCCTCGGCGCCCACGAGCTTGATCACGGCGAGGTCGTAGGTGGGGTCGGTGCCGACGACATCAGCGTCATAGACGCGCCCGTCTGACGTGGTGACCCGGACCGTCGCGTCTCCGGTCGCACCGTCGAGGGTGACGACGTGCGTGTTGGTGACGACGTAACCGTCAGAGGTCAGCACGACGCCTGACCCGGTTCCGCCGCCGCTGGAGGAGGTTGCCTCGATGGTCACAACGCTCGGGAGAACCTTGGTCGCGATCCCCGTCGTCTGCGTCACAGACGACGTGTCATTGACTGTCACACTCGCGGGTCCGGATGCCGTCGTCACGGTGTCGGGGGCGAACAACGCGGCCCCGGCGTAGGCGCCGCCAAGGCCTGCGGCACCGCCCACGAGTGCTGCGGCAATGATGATCCCGGCGACCGCGCCTGCGCCGACCTTGGCGCGGGGCGCCGCCGTCGTGGTGGGAGCGAAGGCATACTGCGGGGCAGTACCCGGAGAGGTGAACGGCGCCTGCGCGTAGGGGGACTGCGGGTGGTGGGTACCAGCCGCTGGAGGAGCCCACACCGGTGACGCGCCTGCGGCAGAGGATGCCCCGGGGGCAGGCGGCAGCGGTTCGGTCGGCTGCGTCGACCCTGCCGGTGCAGGAGCATGAGCCGCCACCGCATCGGCGACCTGCTCGGTCGCGTCGGTGGTCGGCGCCGCGGCGTCGGCGGTCGAAGCGGAGGCGTCGGTGCCCTGTTCGGGGAGGTCTGTTCCCGCGGCGTCAGCGGGACGCTGCGAGTCGGTGGGGTCTGCGGTGTTCTCGGTGCTCATGGATGCTCCTTCCAAGCACCATCAACGGTGCCGCCGGATGCTGTGTGAATCCTATGGCTGAGTCGGGAGCGGACTATGCAGTCGTCATGCTCTCGTTCGGTGCCGCACCGACGACACCGTTTACGGGCGCGGGATCACGTCGAACCGACGCAGCCGGAGGGCCGGGTTGACGCGCCGGACGCGATCCACGGCATCCGGGTCCACGTAGCCGACCGCAACGTCGGTACCGGTCCCAACCCCGGCGATCGCCACGCCCTGAGGGTCGAGCACCACCGAGGCCCCAACACCCAGCGGCGGCGGGTGGTCGGCTGCCGCGACGAACACCGTGTTCTCGATCGCGCGGGCCGCGAGCAGCGTCTGCCACTGAAACTCTTTGAGTGGTCCCCGCACCCAGGCTGCGGGCACCACCATGCCTTCCACTCCGGCATCCGCGAGAGTTCGTGCGACCTCCGGGAAGCGCAGGTCGTAACACGTCATGAGTCCCCAGCGCAGCCCGCCAACCTCAAAGGTCTGCGGCGGCGCGATCTCGCCCGCTTCGACCCAATCAGACTCCCGCTGCCCGAATGCATCGTAGAGATGGAGCTTGCGGTATACAGCCAGGAGGCCGCCCGGACCGACGGCGACGACTGCGTTGCGCACCTTCCCGGGGTTGCTGGCTGTCTCGATCAGGCCAGCGACGATCACCGCGCCGGTGCGCTGCGCTGACTGGTGCAATGCCGCAACAAACGGCCCATCCACGTCCTGCGCGTGACGAGCGAGCGTCTGGTCGAACGGGTCCACGAAGTAACTGGAGTACTCGGGGAACACGACGAGCTTCGCGCCGCGATCAGCTGCCACGTCGACCATTCGATCAATCTGGCGCGCGTTGGCCTCGCTGTCTGCAGACGGCGCGAACTGCGCGATCGCCACGGCGACGGCCGGTGCCGGCATCCGGGTCATGAGCGGTCTGCCTTTCGCGAATGGTGTCTGCGCAAATACCCCGGCACGACGAGCCACAGGATGACAACGGCGGCGCCGAGGGCAGCTGCCGCGATCCAGGCTGGGTCGAACCCCAGAACGACGTCGAAGACGAAAGCGACAACCCCGACCAGAAGGATACCCACCGTCGCCAGAGCACCGATGAGTGCGCGGTGGCCGAAGATCACGACGTCGGGTTTGGCGAGCCTACGGAACAGGCTGCGGTGCATCGCCACCGGCGCCAAGGCGATGATCGCGCTGAGAGCCGCGAGCACCAGGAGAACGAGGTAGAAGGCACGCTGTGGGTCCGTCAGATCGCCGAACGCTGGTTGGAACGCGACAGCCAGCAGAAATCCCGTGAGGATCTGCGTGCCGGTCTGGAGCACGCGCAACTCCTGCAGCACGTCATCCCAGTTGCGATCGGCGCGCTGGCTCGGCGTCTCGGATCGTCCGTCGAACGCGGCGTCGCCGGATGATGCCGCCGAAATCTCGCCCGGGGTTGCCATCATGCGGCCATCCTCCTCGGAGCGGACGAGTCGAGGCAACCGGCAACCCCGGCTCCGCCGTCCGATGTGCGAGGCTTCGGGAACCGTGCTAAAGTTGATCCTTGTGCCGCGGGGTGGAGCAGTTCGGTAGCTCGCTGGGCTCATAACCCAGAGGTCGTAGGTTCAAATCCTGCCCCCGCAACCAAGAGAAGGCCCCGGATCCACAAGATCCGGGGCCTTCTGCATTGCTCCGGCAGCGCACCGAGGTGAGCTCAGCTGGGGTCAATCGCCTGGCTCACGTCGCTCAAGTACCGCCCAATGAGCTTCAGCTCATCCTCCGTATACGGCTCCGTCACGCGACGCATCTGCTCGAGGTGCTCGGAGAAGTGCTTGAAGAAGGTCGCCCGCGAGTGCGCGGTCAACGTCAGGATGCGCGCCCGGCGATCACGGGGATGCGGGTGTCGCTCGATATAGCCGGCACTCTCCAGCCGGTCCAGCAGCTTCGTCGTCGAAGCCGTCGATATTCGCAGGTGCTTCGCGACCTCGTGCGGGCTCACGGAGTCGCCCCGCTGCTCTCGCACGATCATCATGCGCAAGGCCGCGAGATCCGTCGCGTTCATGTCCATGTCATCTTTCATGCCGCCGTTCATGCGGTCCATGGCATCATTGAGCGCACGGATGCTCAGCAGAACCTCCAGCACAGCCTGCTGGTGTGGAGTCTGCGGAACCCACGGCGTGGTCATGATGGACACCCCTTTCCACTCCTTGTTATCATCAGACGGGAGATATCGCTAGCTAAACTAGCGATATAGGAGGAGGAGCAATGACGGATGGCGACCATGTGGTCTTGCTGGACGACGACGGCAACCCGGTAGGCACCGCCCCGAAGAGCAGTGTGCATGGCACCGAAACCGCCCTCCATCTCGCTTTTTCGTGCCATGTCCTCAACGCCGACGGCCAGGTTCTCGTCACTCGCCGAGCACTCGACAAGAAGACCTGGCCGGGCGTATGGACCAACTCGTTCTGCGGTCACCCCCGGCCTGCAGAGCCGCTGCTGTCGGCAGTTCAGCGTCGCGGCGAGTTCGAGCTCGGCATCCGTCTGACAGACATTGAGCTCGCGCTCCCCCTCTTCCGCTACCGCGCGGTCGATGCGGGCGGAATCGTTGAGAACGAGATTTGCCCCGTATACATCGCACGCACCGACGACGAAGTGGCGCCGAACCCGCTCGAGGTCGCCGAGGCGCGCTGGGTGGGTCCTGACGAGCTCGGCGCGTCGCTGATCACCACTCCGTGGGCCTTCAGCCCGTGGCTCGTCTTGCAGTCCCAGCAGCTCCGCCTCTTCGAATCGCCGCAATTGCAGCGAAGAGCGTCATGATTCCCGACGCCGCCCGCATCGCCGTCGACACCGCTATCGACGACGCCCTCGCGCGACTTGCCGCACGGGCGACGACACAGGGAGAGTCCATGTCGGCGCTCACGGCAGCCGTGAGCAGCGCGACCGCCGGCGGCAAGCGCCTGCGGCCGCAGCTCGTCGTGGCATCCTTTCTCGCGGTCGGCGGCGACCTGCAGCGCGCACCGAGCCTGCCCTCGGTCGCCGCAGCCTTCGAGCTGCTGCATAGCGCATTCGTCATCCACGACGACGTCATCGACCATGACGTCACCAGGCGAGGCGTACCCAACGTCGCCGGTCGATTCCGCATTCGAGCGAAGACGCAGGGCGCTGACGCAAAGGGCGCCGCGCTGCTCGGGGATGCTGCGGCGATCCTCGCCGGAGACCTGCTGCTTCACGAAGCGACCCGCATGGTGGCGCTGGCCGAAGTCCCCGACTCACAACGGGCCCGGCTGCTTGACTTGCTCGACGACGCGGTCTTCGTTTCGGCAGCCGGAGAACTCGCCGACGTCGAGAACAGCGTGGCCCCCGACCTCGCGGAACAGGCGGATATTCTCGCCGCCACCTACAACAAGACCGCCGTGTACTCGTTCACCGCCCCCTTGTGCGCCGGTGCGATACTCGCCGGCGCACCATCGACCTGGATCGCCGACCTCGAACGCATCGGTGGGTCCCTGGGCCTGGCATTCCAACTGGTCGATGACCTCATCGGCGCGTTCGGCACTGCGGAACAAGCCGGCAAAGCTGCCGGAAGCGACCTCCGCGAGTCCAAGCGAACGCCACTCATCGCACTCGCCCGCGAGAGCGCACAGTGGCCCTTGGTGACCAGCACGCTCGCCGTTGCCCATACCGGTCCGATCGCGATCCGACACGCTCAATCCGCTCTCGAAGCCAGCGGCGCCCGGGAAAGACTTCATCAGCTCATCGCCGAGAACCTCTCGGATGTGCGACGACGCGCCTCCCGCTCGACGCTCCCGCCTCGTGCGGTGACCTTGGCCGACACGCTCGCCGCGGCAGTGGAGGAGCGCATTCCGTGAGCCATCAGCCGACAGGAATCGCCCTCTACGACAACGCAGCCGACGAGGCTGCCGCCGCCGTGATCGCGGCGTACTCGACCTCGTTCGGCATGGCCACGCGCCTCCTCGGATCCCGAGCCCGCACGCACGTGCGCAACATCTACGCCCTCGTGCGCGTCGCCGATGAGATTGTCGACGGCCCCGCCATCGAAGCGGGCTTGGATGCCACGCAAGCCGCTGCCCTCCTCGATGCGCTACAGGAAGAGACGATGGGCGCGATCGAGAGGCGTTTCAGCAGCAACCTCGTGGTGCACGCCTTCGCACGCACCGCACGCGAGTGCGTCATCGGCGCCGACCTCATCGATCCTTTTTTTGCATCGATGCGAACCGACCTCACCGTCGCCTCCCACGACGACGCCTCCCACGACTCGTATGTGTACGGATCGGCCGAGGTCGTCGGACTCATGTGCCTGCAGGTTTTCGTCAATGCCGGCCAGCCCTCACCGTCCGGTCCCACGCCCGAACTGGTCGACGGCGCCAGGCGTCTGGGCGCTGCCTTCCAGGACGTCAACTTCCTGCGCGACCTGGACCACGACGAGGCAACGCTCGGACGTGACTATCTCGGCATCGCGACAGGTGATCATGACCGTGAAGCGATCCTCGACCGGATCGATGCTGACCTCGCCGCTGCTGCCGCGGTTATCCCCCAACTGCCAGCTGACTGTCGGCGCGCCGTGATCGCGGCACACGACCTGTTTGCCGAGCTCTCGCGCCGGCTCCGAGCCGACCCCGCACCGACCGTTCGGGTGCGCGTGCCCGATATCGTCAAGGCAGGGCTCATCGCCCGCGCCCTGGTGGGGGTCGCGCCACGCCGCACCGGCACGTGAGGGCCGGGAGCGCCGATCACGTCGCCCCGAATCGACCAGCCCAGGAATGAGGAGTCCGCATGAGCGAGACAGCTAGCGCCCACACGCCGAGGGCACCGAAAGACGCAGGAACAGCGGTCGTTATCGGAGGCGGGATCGCGGGCCTGGCTACTGCCGCGCTTCTCGCCCGCGAGGGATGGTCGGTGAGCCTGTTCGAGGCCCGCGAGCAGGTCGGCGGTCGCGCCGGAGTCTGGGAGGCTGACGGTTTCCGTTTCGACACCGGACCCAGCTGGTACCTCATGCCCGAGGTGTTCGACCACTTCTTCCGGCTGCTCGGGACGAGTACCGCCGAGCAGCTCAACCTCGTGCGCCTGGACCCCGCCTACCGCGTCTACAGTGAGCCGCCAGCCGGCACCGCGAGCGATCCGATCGACATCCGCTCAGGCCGAGAACTTTCCACACAGCTGTTCGAAAGCATCGAACCGGGAGCGGGAGCTGCCCTTGCCGAGTACCTCGACTCGGCAAAGGATGCCTACGATCTCGCGGTTACGCGGTTCCTGTATGACACGTACGAGACGACAGCGGGTCTTCGCGACCCCGCGCTGCTGCGTCGCGTGCCGCAGCTCGCGCCCCTGCTGACAACGACGCTCTCGCGTCACGTCGAACGCCGCTTCTCCGACAAACGGCTCCAGCAGGTCTTGGGCTACCCGGCGGTGTTTCTCGGCGGCTCCCCGTACGGGGTGCCCAGCCTCTACCACCTCATGAGCCACCTGGATCTCGCGGACGGCGTGCTCTACCCGCAAGGAGGGCTCTACGAAGTCATCCGCGCCGTCGAGCGCGTCGCGCGGGGGGCAGGCGTGTCCATCGAAACGGGCGCCGAGGTCACCTCGATCGTCACAACCCCCACCGCCGGCGGGCGCGCCCAGGCAACGGGAATCACGCTCGCGGACGGGCGCCGGGTGGATGCCGGCCTGGTGGTCTCCTCGGCAGATCTGCACTTCACGGAAACCCAGCTGCTTCCCGAGCCGCTACGCACCTACCCCGAGAAGTGGTGGGACAAGCGCACACCCAGTCCCGGTGCGCTGCTCCTGCTGCTGGGAGTCGAGGGCGAGCTGCCGCAGCTCACCCACCACACGCTGTTGTTCACCGAAGACTGGCGCTCGAACTTCGATGACATCTTCGGCGAGCACACCCGCATCCCAGACCCGGCATCGATCTATGTCTGCAAGCCCTCCGCCACTGACTCGACAGTCGCTCCCGCGGGCAGCGAGAACCTGTTCGTCCTGGTTCCCATCCCCGCGGATCCGAGTCTCGGCTACGGCGGTGTCGACCGCGGCGGCTCACCTCGCATCGAAGCAGCCGCCGATCGGGTGATCGCGCAGATCTCTCAGTGGTGCAACATCCCGGACCTTGCGGAACGGATAACCGTTCGCCGCACGATCGCACCCGGAGACTTCGAACACGACTTCCATGCGTGGCGCGGCAACGCACTGGGCCTTGCACACACGTTGCGCCAGAGTGCCGTGTTCCGCCCCCGCAACGCCTCGAAGAAGGTCGATTCCCTCGCCTACGCGGGAGCGTCGGCGCTGCCGGGAATCGGACTACCGATGTGCCTGATCTCGGCCGAGCTCGTCGTCAAGCGCCTGCGCGGTGACCGCTCCCCGGGGCCGATTGCCGAGCCGGCGGCCGTCTGAGATGCCGGGTCTGTATCTTCTGGCGATCCTGGTTTCTGCGGCGGGGATTGCCGTGATCGACGCGCGCTGGCGACTGGCAGCCTTCGCTGCGCCTGTTCGGACGCTCGCAGCTGTCGCCATCGGGGTGATGTTCTTTCTCGCGTGGGATGCCGTCGGCATCCTCACCCGCGCGTTCATCAAGGGCGACAGCGGGCTGTTCATCGGGATCGATCTGGCACCCGAGCTTCCCCTGGAAGAGCCCTTCTTCCTCGCGTTCCTGTGTTACCTCGGGCTCGTGATCTACGCCGGTGCGCTCCGTTACATGGACTCCCGCGCCGCGCGGTCGAGCGCGGACGGGGCGGTGAGTGAGCAATGACGTACGCGCTCATCATCATTCCGTTCGCGCTATTCACGCTTGTCGTGACGCTGCTGTCGGCGACGCAGCCGGGCATGAAACGCCGGATGCTGGCATCGACGATCAGCGCCGCCGTTCTCGTCATCCTCACCGCGATCTTCGACAACGTGATCATTTCCGCGGGGCTCGTCGCCTATCCCGAGGGCACCTCGAGTGGCATCCGCATCGGGGTCGCACCAATCGAGGACTTCTCGTACGCGATCTGCGCCGCCTACCTCGTGCCTGCCGTTTATGTCCTGCTACCCAAAGCTCGCACGGGGGTCACTCGTGAGCAGCGCTGAGCCAACTCTCGGGCCCGGGCGAGTGATCCGCGAACTCTTCGTCTCGTCGCGCCCGGTCAGCTGGATCAACACCGCCTACCCGTTCGCTGCCGCCTACCTCCTGACAACCCGGCACATCGACGCGACTGTCGTCATCGGCACCCTGTTCTTCCTCATCCCCTACAACCTCGCGATGTACGGGATCAACGACGTGTTCGACTATGAGTCGGATCTCCGCAATCCGCGCAAGGGCGGCGCCCACGGCGCGGTCCTCGATCGACGGATGCACCCCATCACCCTCTGGGCTGCAGGCCTGTCGTGCACCCCGTTCGTGATCTATCTGGCCATCGTCGGGTCACCACTATCGTGGCTGGTCCTCGCCCTCAGCCTGTTCTTCGTGGTGTTCTACAGTGCCCCGCCGCTGCGCTTGAAGGAGCGGCCCTTCGCCGACTCCGTCGCCAGCAGCATCCACTTCTTCTCCCCCGCCGTCTACGGTCTGGTCCTGGCCGGGGCGACCTGGACGTGGCAGCTCGGACTCATCATCCTGGCCTTCGGCCTGTGGGGTGTCGCCTCGCACGCGTTCGGCGCCGTCCAGGATGTCGTGGCCGACCGGGAAGCGGGAATCTCGTCGATCGCCACGGCCCGCGGGGCGCGGTGGACGGTGAGGTTCGCCCTCGTCTGCTACGCCCTCTCCGGGCTCGTCATGCTCGGCACGGCGTGGCCGGGACCGCTGTCCGCGATCGCCGCCATCCCGTACCTCGTCGCGGTCTGGCCGTACCGATCGATCCGTGACGCCGACGCCGAACGTGCCACCATCGGATGGCGCCGATTTCTCTGGATCAACCAGTTCGCCGGCTTCGTGGTGACGCTGCTGCTGATCTGGTGGTGGATCCTGACCGCCTGAGCGCGCCTACTGTGCGCCCAGGGCGATCAGCTGCTCCACCGCCGCCGTCAGCCTCGCGTCAGCCTCGGCGAATGCCGTCAGATCGCCAGCCTTCAAAGCCGCGTCCCGGTCGAGCATGGCCTGCTGAGCCTCCTGCAGCGCCACCTGGTAGGCATCCGTCGGCTCGGTCGGTGTCGTCGTCTCCGTCGGGCTCGGCTCGGGCGTCGGCTGCGTCGTAGCTCCCGGCGTGGGCGTCACATCGCTGTCACCACCGGTGGCACCGGCGTCGCCGCCGAACAGGGCGTCGAGAGCTTCGGACAGGGTGTCTTCGAACGCGATGTCGTTACCGAACGACACGAGCACCTTCTGCAGGGTCGGAAGCTTTGTCGCCCCCGATGACTGCACGAAGACCGGCTGGACGTACAGCAGTCCACCGCCCACGGGAAGGGTGAGGAGGTTTCCGTTCAGCACGTCGGACTGTCCCTGCTTCAGCAGGTTGATCTGCGACGAGATCAGCGGGTCGGCGTTGAAGGTGTTCTGAACCTGTCCGGGGCCGGGCACCGTCGTGTCAGCAGAGATCACGAGCATGCGCAGCTTGCCGTAGTCGTCACTGGGCGCACCCGCAGTGGCTCCCGCGTTCGAGTCAACCGCCAGATAGCCCATGAGCACGTTTCGGGCGTTCCCCGCCTCGGACGAGGGAATGAACGTCGTGAACATCGAGTACGTCGGCGAGGTTTGACCCGGCATCTGCATCGTCAGGTAATACGGCGGCTGGAGCTCAGAGTCGTTCTGCGGGTCGTTCGGCGTCTCCCAGGCGTTGTCGCGCTGGTAGAACGACTGCGCATCGCTCACGTGGTAGACACCGAGGATCGCGCGCTGCACCTTGAAGAGATCGGTCGGGTACCGCACGTGGCTCATGAGGTCTGCCGACATGTCAGAGATCGGCTTGAGCGTCGAAGGGTAGACCTTCTGCCACGTCTGTAGCACCGGGTCGGTCTCATCCCACGCGTACAGGGTCACCGATCCGTCGTACGCGTCGACGGTGGCCTTCACCGAGTTGCGGATGTAGTTGATGTTGTCCAGACCGAACCGCTGCTGAGCGGTGTTCGAGTCCGAGATCGCTTCCTGCAGGCTCACCGTCGACGAGTACGGGTAGTTCGCGCTACGGGTGTAGCCGTCGATGATCCACACGATGCGACCATCGACGACGCTCGGGTACGGATCGGAGTCCAGCTGCAGATACGGCGCGACCTTCTGCACGCGCGTCGCCGGGTCCCGGTCGTACAGGATCTGCGAATCCTCGTTGATGTCGTCAGAGAAGAGGATCTGCTCGGACTGGAACTTCAGCGCGTAGATCAGACGGTTGAAGACGCTTCCGACGCTCGGGCCGCCGTTTCCTTCGAACGTCGTCTTGACGTCGCCGGAGCCTTCCGAGGAGCCGGTCGGGTAGTCAAGCTCAATGGGCGCCGTCCCCTCGGGGGCCCCGACGATCGAGTACTGCGGCGACATCTCACCGAAGTAGACGCGCGGCTCGAAGTCCTCCTGATCGGAGAGGAACCCCGCAGCGGGGATGCCGCGCTCAAGGAAGACCGGCTCACCCTCGGTGGTGCGGTCGTTACCCTTGGCGACCACGAGCCCGTAACCGTGGGTGTAGATGAGGCTCGTGTTCTGCCAGGTCTGCGCCGCGGCATCCAGCTGGTTCACGTCGAGTTCGCGCACCGAGACGACGGTGTCCTGCGACTGGCCGTCGATCTCATAGCGGTCGACGTCGAGCGGATTGTGGAACTGGTAGTACGCACGGTACTGCTCGAGCTGCCGCACAGTCGGAGGGATGATTGTCGGGTCCATGATGCGGATCTGAGCCGTCGTTGCAGCATCCTCACGCAACTGCCCGGCCTCGGCATCGGTTGCCGCCGAGAACTCCATCTGCTCGAGACCGCTGACACCGTAGGCGGCCTTCGTGGCGTCGATGTTGTACTGGTAGTACTGCGCCTCGTAGTTGATCTTGTTCGGGGTCACCTGGAACGTGTTGACCACCCAGGGATAGCCGACACCGACCACGACCGTTGCGACCACGAGCACCGCAGTGGCAACCAGCGGGTACCGCCAGCGGCCGATGATGGCGGTGACGAAGAAGAGGATCGCAACGACGATCGCACTGATGGCCAGGATCGACAGACCCGGAATGACAGCGTTGACGCTCGTGTAGGCGGGCCCGGTGATGCGGTCATCGTTTTGGACCATCAGCAGGTAGCGATCCAGCCACAGGCTCACACCCTGCACCAAGACGTAGAGTCCCGCGATCACGGCAATCTGAATACGAGCGGACTTCGAGATGCGCAGTTCGCGCTGGCCCACCCGGACAGAGCCGTAGAGGTAGGACACGACCACGGTCACCAGCAGGCTCACCAGCAGGACCGCCGAGACGAAGCCGAGCAGCGCGCTGTAGAACGGCATGGCGAACATGTAGAAGCCGGTGTCGAGATTGAAGATCGGATCCGTCACATCGGTGGCAACGCCGTTGAGCCACAACCAGGTCGTCTGCCATTGCGTGGATGCCGCGAATCCCGCGAAGAAGCCGAAGAAGACGGGAATCCCCCACATCGCCAGGCGACGCAGCGGCTCGACGACTTCTTGGTAGCGATCCAGCTGCGAACTCAGCCGCACGTAGACCGGTCGCAACCGGTAGGCGAGCTGAATGGTGACCCAGACCGGAACCGCCATCCCGAGGAAGCCGATGACGAACATGATCACGCGGGCTACCCACTGCGTGACCAGGACCTCCTGGAATCCGAGCTGGTCGTACCAGAGCCAATCCGCGTACAGGCTCGCGAAGATGAAGAAGCCGACAACGAGCGCGGCGATGATCGCAAGGGAGATGGCGAGGATGCGGCGGGACGGCGAAGGCGTGGCCCTGTTCGGCGCTGAGGTCGTGGTCACCGTTTCATCCTAGGCGGCAGGTTCTGAGCGATCGCCGTGCAGATGCCCTGATCCTGTTCGCTCTGAGCGACCCTGCCTGTTCGGCCCGGCACTCACTCGCAGGTCGGAAGCTGCGCCAGGTCTCCGCCCGAACTGATCGTGTCGAGAACGGTCAGCGCGTCATCGAGAGTTTGAACCGAGAACACCTGCAGGTCGCCGGGAATCTCACCCACGACCTCCGAGCAGTTGGCGGCGGGCGCGAGGAAGTAGTCGGCATCCGCTCGGTAGGCACCCCACATCTTCTGCTGGATGCCGCCGATCGGCCCGACTGTCCCGTCAGCAGTGATCGTGCCGGTCCCCGCGACGTTCTGGCCGCCGTTGAGGTTGCCGGGCGTCAGCGTGTCCATGATTCCCAGAGCGAACATCATCCCCGCGCTCGGCCCACCGACGTTGTTCAGCTGGATCGTGACGTCGATCGGAAAGTCATAGTCGGTGATGAGGGTGATTCCGATGAGCCACATCGTTTGGCCGTCCACGGTGGTGGCGGCCGGCGTGACCTCGACCGTCAGGGGCTTTCCATCGCGCAGGATGTCAAGGCTCAGCGGAGCCCCACCGCCCTGCTGCACCTGCTCGCGCAGGGCCGCGGCATCGGTCACCGGCTCGCCGTCGGCGCGCAGCACGACATCGCCTTCTTCCAGGATGCCGTTTGCTGCGGCATCCTCACCGACAGAGACGACCGACACCTGCCTGCCGACGTCGTAGCCAAGCTCAGTGAGCGCTGCCGCTGTGGCCTCCTCTTGGGAGTCGACCATGAGAGCGGCTGATTGCTCGCTGCGCTGTTCACTGGTTTGCCCCTCGGGGAAGACCGACTCGATCGGAACGACGGCGCGGGAGGGGTCGAACCAGGCAACCGCGAGATCGAACCACGACGGCGGACGCTCGCGGCTTCCCGCGATCTGCACAGTCAGGAGGTCCAGGGCGCCAGAGGTCGGGTAGGTCTCGGCACCCGACACCTCGATGAGGGGAACCTCCTCACCGTCGCTCGTGCTGACGGTACCGAGCGTGTTGTAGACGGGGCCGGGAAGCTCGATGACATACGCAGTTGGCAGGAACGACATCGCCAGCAAGGCCAGCAGCGCGACGACCAGCGCCCACAATCCCACGCGCGTGCGGCGATTGATAGGCGCCCGCCGCGCAGGCGTCACCGATACGTTCTCGTCGAACAGCGCCACGTCATCCTCTCGGCCGTCGTTCGCGACCGGCGTAAGGCGATTCAGGTGGGGCCCGCGGGTGCGATCATTCGTGCGACTAGCGTAGATGCCAAGCTCAAGAACCGGCTGAAAGGCGGTACCCGTGGCTGACGACGACCGGAACCCCGACGACGACCTTCCCGAGCTGTTCCGGCAGCTGTTCGGCCAGGACGGCATGGGCGGCGACCAGCTCGCCGAACTGCAGAAGATGGGGTTCGACCCCGCGATGATCCAGCGGGCCATGCAGCAACTGCAGGGCGCAATGGCCTCAGCCGGTGAGGGCGGGATCTCCTGGGATGCCGCCACGACACAGGCGCTGCACATCGCGAACAAAGACGGCGCGGGGATCACCGCTGCCGACCGCTCGGCAGCCGACGACGCTTTCACCCTTGCATCCCTGTGGCTCGGTGAAGCCACGACGATCTCGGACCTCCCGGGTCCGGGAGTGACCATGACCCGCGGCGGATGGGTGGAAGCCACCCTGCCCGTGTGGCAAGAGCTGGCTGAGCCGGTAGCGACGAGCATCGCGGATGCCTTCACTGCGGCGCTCCAAGAGCAGTCACCTCCCGAGATGCAGCAGATGATCGCCGGTGCCGGGCGGGTGATGCGCACGATCGGTGGTTCTCTATTCGCCGCACAGCTGGGAACCGTCGTCGGCAACCTCTCAACAGAGGTCGTCAGCGGTGGCGATGTCGGCATTCCGCTGCTGCCCGACGGTCAAGCCGCCGTTGTGCCCCAGAACTACGCGCAGCTCGCGAAGGATCTCGAGATCCCCGACGACCAGTTCGCGCTCTACATCGCCACCCGTGAGCTCGCGCACGCTCGGCTGTTCCGGCACGCACGATGGCTGCGACTGCACGTGCTCTCGCAGGTGTCGGACTTCGCACGCGGAGTCCGGGTCGATACCGGAGCGCTCGAAGAGCTCGCGGGCCGGTTCGATCCGCAGCACCCCGAGGAACTGCGCGAGGCATTGGAGAGCGGAGCGCTGTTGCCGGAACGGTCTGAGTCGCAGCAGGCAGCCCTCGCCCGCCTGGAGACGATGCTGGCGACGATCGAGGGCTGGGTTGACGTCGTGACGGCGCAAGCCACAACCCGCCTTCCTGCGGCCGACCGAATCGCCGAGACCGTCCGCCGGCGCCGCGCCGTCGGCGGACCGGCTGAACAGGCGCTCGGAACATTGGTCGGACTCGAGCTTCGTCCCCGCCGCATCCGTGAAGCCGCGAGCATGTGGCGCGCGATCACGGATGCCGTCGGCATCGAGGCGCGAGACGAACTCTGGGACTCACCCGATCTGGTCCCCACGGCTGCCGACATCGACGACCCGAGCGCACTGATTGCGAGGCTCGAAGCGCGCGCCCGCGGTGAGGAACCGGCACCGGACGAGTTCGACGACGCGCTGGCCCGACTGCTCTCCGGCGAAGACAGTGGCGGGTCGACGACGAGCGGGAGTTCCGAAGAGGGCGGCCCTGCGGCCGACGGCCCCGACGAGCACCCCGTCTAGGCACGCGGCACGGGGGCGTTCAGCGTCGGTGCGACAACCGCTCCTCCCCAGGAGCGATCATCCACGCGCCGGGAGATTTCTGTGGACAGCGCCACCGCCGAGGCCCCCTCGCCCCGGACAATCGGGGCATGCTGCGCATCGACCCCGCCTACCCGCCCCTGTGGCGCACCCCGACGATGCTCCAGTTCGGCAGGAGTGATCGCGTACGGCTCGACGAGCCGGATCTGTGGCAACTGCAGGTGATCCGCGAACTGGTCAAAGGCATCCCGGAGGTCGGCGTGAGTGCGCTCGCCCGATCCCTCGGGGTCGCGGCGGCCGACGTCGATGCACTGCTCGGGCGGCTGAGCCCCGTCATCGTCAGCACCGGGACCGCTTTGCGGGTCGGAGTGGAGGTCGTCGATGATCCCGCGGCCCGGTATGGAACGTACATCCGCGACGGACTGCAGGACCTGGGGATCGACGCCTCGCTCGACACGTCGCGGGAGCAGGATGCCGTCGTGATGGTCGCCGCGCACGGGCTGCATCCGCGGCGAGCTGCGCCCTGGATGGGCGAGGACATCCCGCACATCGGAATCGTCCTGGGAGCTGGTGAAGCAGATGTCGGCCCGCTCGTCCTGCCGGGCCAGAGCGCGTGCTTGGTCTGCGTGGCAGCTCACGAACGCGACCGGGATCCGGCATGGCCGCTGGTGGCGGCGCAATTGGTCGGACGCGGCGATCCGGCGGGTCCGGCATCCCTCGCCGCCGAGGCAGCACTTCACACGGGAAGGCTGCTGCTGGCGGGACGCAGCGGGCTCAGTCTGCGTCTGACGCTCACTGACGGCGCCGAGAGCCGGCAGTGGGAGCAGCATCCCGAGTGCTCGTGCGGATCTCCTGCAGAAAACGCGACGGCGAGCGCCCCCGCGATCCCGCGGACCACGACAGCGACAGGGATCGCCGTGCCCGCGTGATGCCGACGTAGGCAAGGCGCCGCTCTTCGTCGATCTGGTCGAAGTGCGTGGCGTATGCGATCGGCAGCAGCCCTTCGGCAAGACCGACGAGGTACACGTGGTCCCACTCCAGACCCTTGGCTGCGTGCAGGGTCGCGAGCGTGATGGCACGAAGGGTCGGTTCATCCTGGGCCCGTGCGCGGGACATGAGCTCGTCGGTGAACGAACGCATGGTCGTTCCGGCCGGTGCCTCTTCGGCAAGCCGCAGGATCGCCGCGCGCGCCTCCCACGATTCACGCACGGCTCCTCCCGCGGGCGGCGCTTCGTCGGTCATGCCCAAAGATCGCAGGATGTCGCGAACGGCGTCGACGAATCCTCGCTCGAGCGGTGCGACTGACGCGCCGCGCAGCGCCAGCACCGCCTGACGAACCTCGGGAAGGTCGAAGAACCGCCGGCCTCCCAGCACTGTCGTGGCGATCCCGGCGTCTGCCAGCGCTGCCGCGATCTCCGCAGACTGCGCTCCGGTGCGGTAGAGGACGGCGATGGATGCCGGATCTGCTCCCGCCCGGAGCTGCTCAGCGATGCGCACAGCCACGCCGCGGGCTTCGTCAGCCTCGTCGCGATAGGTCGACACGGTCGGCGTGGAATCAGGTGCTGTCTTCGCCGCCGCGGCCGTCAGGTGCACGGCCCCGGGGCGTTCTCGCATGAGGTCGTTGGCCACGGCCAGCACCGCTGCATCCGAACGATAGTTGCGGTGCAGTTCGACGACCCGGGCATCGTCCCACCGCAGTGGAAACTCGATGAGAAACCGCGGGTCTGCGCCTGCGAACGAATAGATGGTCTGGCTCGCGTCGCCGACCACGCAGAGGTCGCGCCGATCCCCCACCCACAGTTCGAGCAGGTGCTGCTGGAGAGGCGAGACGTCCTGATACTCATCGACGGTGAAGTGCCGGTACTGCTCGCGGACGGCCGCGAGCACGTGGGTCTCAGTCTCGAGCATCCCGGCGCACGCCAGGAGCACGTCCTCGAAATCCATCTGTCGGCGCTGGTCCTTGAGCGCCTCGTAGGCGCGGTGAAGCTCAACTGCGCTCGAGGCCGGCAGTCTCCCAACGGTGGCGCCCGCGCGGACGCGCGCGTACTCGTCGATCGTGCGCATCGTGACCTTGCGCCACTCGATATCGGAGGCCACGTCGCGCAGAGTCGGTGTGTCAAGCTCCAGTCCGATGCCATCGGCAGCGTGCGCGAGAACCCGCACCTTGTTGTCGATGATCGCGGGCGGGCGATCACCGGCGAGGGTGGGCCAGAAGTAGTTGAGCTGGGCGAGCGCCGCGCTGTGGAAGGTACGGGCTGCCACGCCGTCGACGCCCAGCATCCGGAGCCTCCCCCGCAGCTCACCAGCGGCCTTACTGGTGAAGGTGAGCGCCATGACACGACCCGGCGAGTACGCGCCGGTGTCGACGCCGTGCGCGATCCGCCGGGTGATCACGCGTGTCTTGCCGGTGCCGGCGCCGGCGAGCACGCACACCGGCCCGCGGAGGGCCGTCACCGCCTCACGCTGCTGCTCGTCAAGACCCTCGAGCGCGTTCACTGCTGCGCCGACCGGTACCACTGCTCAATGAGGGTGCGCGCGATGGAGCTGAGCCCGGGAAGCTGGACATCCGAATCGCCGCCCAGCGCGGCCCCGATCTCAGCGCGATCGAACCAGCGGACCTCGATGATCTCCTCGCCATCGGCGACGGGGATCTCGGTGCTCGTCACCGCGTGGAAGCCGACCATGAGCGAGCGCGGATAGGGCCATGCTTGCGATGCGACGTACGTCATGTCTTGGACGTGGACACCGGCCTCCTCGAGAATCTCTCGCGTGACCGCGGCCTCGAGGGATTCGCCGGCCTCAACGAACCCGGCAAAACACGAGAACCTGCCCATCCCCCAGGCGACATGGGATCCCAGCAGCAGCCTGGCGCCGGTAGGGTCGGTGACAGCGACGATGACGGCAGGATCGGTCCGGGGAAAGATGTCCTGCTCGCACGAGAAGCAGCGCCGCGACCACCCACCGGACTGCAGTGCGCTCAAGGATCCGCAGCGGGGGCAGTAGGCCGAATCCAGTAACCAGCGCCCGAGACTCACCGCCGCTACAAAGGCTCCACCGTCGGCGTCGCCGAGCTCTCCCCCGATGACGCGCAGCGACGCCCACGTAACTCGGTCACCGAAGCCACGCGGAATCTCGCGGAGCGCGAGAACCCAGCGGTCGGTGCCATCGGACCCGGTGCCCAGGAAGGCGTACTCGCCATCGGCTCCTGCCAGCGCTGGGTCGGTGCTCGGCCACCACTGCAAGGCCGGCGCATCTCCATCGCGAGCGATCACCGGAGCGTTGTCGCGGTGCACCGGAAGCACGAGAGCTGCGTCATCCGGCGCGGATCCGATCGCCGTTCTGCGGTGCTCAGCACGGTCGAACCCGCCGCGGGCCAGTGGCGGGACGGCGAAGGAGCGCATGAGAACGAGGACCTCCCTCAAGGGCGTGGCGCGACGGCTGCGGCGCTTGCCAGACCTACCCTGGGCACATGGCGCGCACCCTGTTCACTCTAGCCGCGGCGGTCTCGGCCGTCGCGCCGGATGCCGACATCGTCGCCGTCGCCCCGCTGACCGAGCACTCGGCGGGCCGGATGGATGCCGTGCAAGCAACCCTCGACACCGGCGCCCAGGTCGTCATCCGTGTGGCAACGGACCCCGAGGCTGCCGACGACCTCCGCGCCGACGCACGGGCTCTGCGCGCGCTCACGCCCGGCGTACGCGCCTTGCTGCCATACGCTGCACCCGAACTCCTGGGCGAAGTTCCGCTTGCCGACGAAACCGCCGTGATCACAAGCTTCATCGCCGGCTACCGCGTCGACCCCGGCGAGGTCCCCGCCGGCCCCGGCGTCGCCCCAGCACTGGCCGACGCTCTCGCCGCCACACACGCCCTCCCCGTGTCGTGGGCTCGCGAGGCGGGCTTGGTCATTCGTTCGGCGGAGCAGGTCAGAGACGAAGCATCGCGCCTCGTCGACCGGGCCGAGCACACCAAGAGGATGCCGCGCGCCCTGGTGTCGAGGTGGCGTCGAGCAATCGCCGACGATGACCTCTGGCGCTTCGAACCGACCGTGGTCCTCGGCGGCGCGTCATCCTCCAGCTTCTTCCTCGCCGATCAGGGCGGGGTTCCCACCGTGGTCGGCGTCGCCGATTGGCACGCCGTCGCGGTCGGCGATCCGGCAGTAGACCTGCAGTGGCTGGCTTCGGCACCCGCCGCGGCCGGCGATGTCCTGGACGCCTACATCGCCGCAAGCAGCCGAGCCCCAGACGGCCTGCTGCGCTCCCGAGCTCGCCTGCACGCAGAGCTCGAGTTCGCGGCGTGGCTCGTGCACGGCCACGACGCTGACGATCGCGCGATCGTGGCCGACGCCGAAGCACTGCTCTCGTCACTGGCCGACACCGTGGGTGGCGACGATCTGGTTGTTCGGACGACGTCGGGTATGGACGATGCCATGGCGGTGCTGGGTCGCGTTCCCGACACGTCGGCAGCGCTCGCTGATACCGAGGCGCAGCTCGCAGACACGTCGATGCACACCGACGCGTACGATCCCGAAGAACTCGCGATGTGGCTCCCCACCGAGGACGACGCTCAACTCAACGAGTCGTCCGACACGCCCGACCCCGATGGTGACTTGCCCGCAGCGGATGACGAGGCCGTGCCCGTGCTCGAAAACGAGCGTGAGAGTGCTGCGACGCCCGACCTCGTCACGGCTCCCATCATCCTTCCGGCGACAGCCTCGTCGGCACTGTTCGGGTCCGAGGATGGTTCTGACGCCGACGAGCCGGCCCGCGCCGCGCGCGCGGCGTTCCAGAGGTGGGCAAGCTCCGGTTCCGAGTAGACCCGGTCGGAGCGGATCGTGAGATCGTCGGCGACGTAGTACAGCACGACATCGATCTCGTCCAGGGGCACGCCCGTTCGCTTGTGATAGGCGAGGCGATACAGCGCGAGCTGCAGCATCCGGTTGCTCCGGTCGGCTTCCGATCGCGGCGGGGCACCGGTCTTCCAGTCGACGATTTCGATCCTTCCGCCGCGATCCTCACGCCGGTAGACCGCATCGAGCTTGCAGATGACCTGCTCCACCCCCGTCGCACCGCGCAGCGACATGTCGATCTCTGTCTCCACCTCGATCGGAGCGAGCCCCGCCCATTCGGAGCGCAGGAATGTCTCCTGGAGCCTGGTCAGGGCCGCGTCCTCTGATTCCGCGGCGCTAGCGTCGTCGCTGCCGAGGTCGATGCCCTCGTCGTCGAGGTCGAGCTCCCACAGCGCATCGTCCAGGGACGACCCGCGGCCCGTCTTGCCCGACCGGGACTCGACCCAGGCATGGAAGCGCGTCCCGAGGGTCGTCGCGCGGTATGGCCGTTCCGGCATGGGACGGACGAAGTCGTCAAGCGCAGCGCCGGCATCGACGACGAAGTCCTTGAAGCGTGAGGCAGCGACCCGGCGGGGTCCCTCGCTGGCGGCACGATGCAGCGCGGCACGCTCGTCGCGTTCTGCCAGCAACTGCACAATCTCGGGATCGATGTCCGGCTCGATGTCCGGCTCGATGGAGGGCTCTGTCTGCCACCGATCCAGAATGTGTCGCACTCGCTGCGCCGCGCGATGGACCCGGTCGGCGCGTGTCCCGAGCGGGTCCATGGGCCAGGTCACCGCGGGCCCACGGCGGTCCTCGTAGGGATTCGCGCTGTCGTCAGTCGAGCCGGTGGATTCCCACCCCAGGGCGGCGCCGATCTCATCGAGGAAGACGCTGGGAGCGCGCTGGTCGCGCTGCCCTCCCCACCGCGAGCCGGTCAACAGCAGATCACTGCGCGCCCGGGTTACTGCGACGTAGGCCAGCCGTCGCTCCTCAGCGGCGAGGTGATCTTTGACGGACGCCTTGAACTGCGTGATCGCGCTCCGTAGCGCCTTTCGGTCCGTCGCCTCCTCCCACGCGAGCGCCGGAAGTGCGGCACGATCACCGCGGAACCGGTAGGGCAACGTGCCGTACCCCATCCATCCCTGCGTCGACCGGGGCCGCGCCGGCAGTTCGTCCTGCACCATCCGCACAACCGCGACCGCGTCCCACTCCAATCCCTTGGCACCGTGGATGGTGAGCAGCTGAACGACGCCCGGCTCGGGCGGCTCGGTTCGCGGCATGAGCTCGTCCGTCTCTTCGGCATGGTCAAGCCACGCGAGCAGACTCGAGAGTGACCCCCGCTCGTCAACGGCGAGGAATCCCTGGATCTCGTCGAGGAACGATCGCAGCTGCGCAGTGGCAAGACCTGCCGGGCCGCGAGTCTCGTTCGCCGCGAGTTCAATATCGAGCAACAGTTCGCGTTCTATTGCTCGGATCACTTCGGGGATCGGACCACCGAGCACACCGCGCAGGCGATGAAACATGCCGGATGCACCCCGAAGTCGCTCGACGCCTTCGGGGCTGACCTCTGAGAGCAGTGCGCTGCCTGGCCGCAGCGATCGGATCCTGTCGAGCGCGTCGACGATCGATGCCTGTTCGTCGGGCCCGACCGAGTCCCGCATCCGTGCGAGTACCTCCGGTGCAAGCGGAGTGAGATCGGCCCCGCGCCGCGCAAGGGTGTCTGCGAGCCGGCGGAGGGCTGCCAGGTCCGACAACCCCACCCCGAAGCGCGGACCCGACAGGATGCGGATGAGCGCGGACCCCTGACGCGGATCGTCCAACACGCGCAGCACGGCGACGACGTCAACGACCTCGGGAGTGGAGAGCAGCCCACCGAGACCCAGGATGCGGTGAGGGATCCCCCGCTCTGCAAGCGCGTCGGCGAAGACCGTCATGTGGCGCTTGGTGCGGAAGAGGATGGCACCCGAATGAGCATCGCCGCCCCGACCTCTGAGTGCTTCCTCATGCTCGGCGCGCAACCGTGCGAAAAACGTCGCAACCTCTGCAGCTTCGTCATCGATCGTGTTCGCATACACGTGCCCCACGTGACCGGCGGGCGCCCCAGGCCGAGGCTCGAGGGGCGGGATCTGGATGCCGCGAGCGCCGTGGTCGACAATGAGCGCATTGGCAGCATCCAGAATGAGCGCGTCGTTGCGCCAGCTGGTCATGAGGGCCACGTTCGTGCAGGCGGTGGTGCGGGCGAACGCTGCGGGGAAGGACGCGAGGTTGTCTGCGCTGGCGCCCCGCCAGCCATAAATCGACTGATGCGGGTCGCCGACCGCCATGACCGCACCGTCGGCGAACAACTCGGCGAGCAGTTGGGTCTGCTGAACCGAGGTGTCTTGATACTCATCGAGCAGCACAACGCGGTACTGACCTCGCACCTCGTCCGCAACCGATGGTGCAGCTGTCACGATCTGGAGGGCACCCGAGACCTGGTCTGCGTAGTCGACGGTTCCCTGGGCAGCCTTTGCCCGCGTATAGTCACGGACAAGCCCGGCAAGAAGAGGAAGAGCGCTCATCGCCGTGTGGAACTTCTCGATGTCGCCGGGGGATGCCAAGGCCGGGTTGCAGGCTGGCTCGATGGTGCGCGCGACACGGTCGCCGAACGCCGCCAGCTCGTCGAGGTCGACGCCGTGATCCAGAACCTCACCGGAGAGCCGCTGCAGGCTGTCGACGACAGTGCCGAACCGGTCCTCACGGTCGGCGAGCCGTGGATCGCGCGAGGAGATCACAATGCGCCGCGCGAGCAGCCAGGATGCCGAGGGGCTCAGCAGCGCAGCATCGGGGTCGCGTCCGATCCTGGCGCTGTGCTCGCGCACGAGCGAGTCCGCGAACGCGTTGTAGGTAGACACGCGTGGGCGAAGAAGCAGGTGTTCGGCATCCATCTGGGTCGCCGACTCGATCCTGCCCGCGCGGGTCAGAGCATCAATGCGGGCGAGCCGCCGATCGATCCGCTCGGCAAGCTCGCCCGCGGCCTTGCGTGTGAAGGTCAGGCCGAGGATCTCGTCGCGGCGGACGATGCCGTTGACCACGAGCCACACGACCCGCGCCGCCATCGTTTCGGTCTTGCCGCTTCCGGCGCCCGCCACCACGAGGACGGGAGACAGCGGCGCCTCGATCACACGCTGCTGCGGCTGGGTGGGCGGGGGCAGCTCGAGAAGCTCAGCGATCTGCAGTGACGACAGGCGGGCCGCAGGGTGCGCGCCGCCTGATGTGAGCGCGGTCACGGGGCACTCACCGGCTTGACGGTATGAAGGCGGCACACCGCGAAGTGATCGTCGTTGCAATGCGCGTCGGGGTACGCGGTGAAGCTGTCGGCAGCCATCGCCTCGGCATCCGCGACGATGCGGTGAAGCAGTGCGGACCGGGTGTCAGCGTCCAGCGGCAGTTGTTGCGCCATCCGGTAGTCGGAGCCCTTGAGCGTCTTCGAGAGCACCAGCAGTCGAGCTCCCACGAGCTGGCCCTGCTCAGCCCCAGGCACCGCCCCGGCTCCCACGGCGAGTTGATAGGCCGCCAACTGCGCGTCGGTCGCCACCTTGTCATCCGAAACGCGCGCCTCGGATCGCCCTGTCTTGAGGTCGATCACGGCAACGCGAGGGTCGGCATCCTCGAGCCACCGCTCGACGCGATCGATCGACCCGCTGATGATCGCGATGGTTCCCTCGGGAGGCGACCCCGGCGCGCTGATCGCCTCGACGTACGGCCCGTCGCTGCCTGCGACGACCGCGATACGAAAACGCGCTTCGGCACCGGCCACTTCTCCCCCGCGCGCGGCGAATTCCCGCAGGTAGCTCGCCAGCCGGCGTGTAAGAGTCGTAGCCCACTGGCGTTCTTGTTTGGAAAGCCAGTCGGCTTCGAAATCGAGCTCGCCCCACCGCTCTTCAACGATGGCATCGAGGAGTTCGAAGGTCCCGTCGGGAGCGGTCTCCATCGCAGCATGCAAGATCGTACCGAGGCCCGCCGAGAAGGTTCGCGAGTCACCGCCGAGCTCCCGAATCGCCCAGTCCAGCCCGCACTCCTCGAACGCCTCCACGCGCGACGGCGAGATAGAGACAGGCGCGCGATGCAAATCATGGATGCCACCCTCCCCCGTGCGCGCGGTCACGCCATACCACGACGCGGGGTCGGCACCGGGCACCCCTGCCCGAGCCAGCGCGGCCAGCTGCGTTGCGGCGTGCTCCGCGACAGCGGGGTCTGTCGTCTCGACGAGCGTTCGGCGGAAGCTGGCAACGGCACCGCGGAGGGTCAGCGGATGCCGATCCGAGCGGCGCGGCGGCGGTTCCGGCAGGTACGAGAACAGGGCGCTGGGTGCCTGGTCCTCGTCGTCCACGGCGGTCACGAGGAGGCGCGAGCGAGCACGCGTGAGCGCGCGCTCGAACAATCGCAGCTCCTCATGCAGCACGCTGCGCCGGCGGTCGAGAACGTCAAGAGCTAGCGGCGTCCCGCCGTGACGCCAGACTTCGGACTCGTCGGCGAGGCGCCAGCCATCGAGAAGGCTCCCGCGCAGCCGGGTATTCGGCCAGATGCCGTCCTGGACGCCGGCGATCACGACCGCCTCGAACTCCCGACCCAACGAGCCCGCCGGGGTCAGAATCTCGACGACACCCCGGCGCTGCGCGGCTGCGAGAGAGTCCTCCGGCACCTCGCTGCCGAGGATGTCGGCAAAGAACCTGGCGGGGTCTTCATCCTCACGCTCGGCCGATCGCTTGGCCGCCGCGAACAGTGCGACCAAGGCATCCAATGACCGGGTAGCGTCAGCTCCCTCCGCCCCGCCCAGGCGCGCCCGCTCCCGCCACGGCCCTGCCAGCTGCGACCTGTCCCACGCCACCCAGAGCAGCTCATGCGCCGAGTCGCCGCGGGCCGCGCCGGCATGGATCTGCGCAAGTGTCTGTGCGAGGCGATGAGCAGTGCGTGCCTGCGGCGTGTCGATCAGAACCAGGGCGGCGGGCTCAGCCATCGCCTCGGCGAGCAGCTCGGAGGCCGCGCGTCTGCTCTCCCCCTCGAATTCGTGTGCCCGCAGCACAGCACGCAAGCGCCGCAATCCGATGGCGTCGAGGCCACCAAAGGGCGAGGTCAACGCCGCAGCCACCTCGTCGGCAGGTCGCTCGGCGGGGGCCATCATCCCGAGACGCACCAGATGCAGCAGTCCCCGCACCGCGGGTTCTTCTCCGAGCGGTCGTGCCGCGCTGGCTGCGCGCGTCGGAACCTCGCGCGCCGCCAGCTCAGCCGTCAGCCTCGCGACCTGGCGCGTGTCGTGCGCAATGACGGCGAGCTCGCCCCACGGTAGGCCCTCCGACAGGTGCCAGGAGCGCAGTGTCCGCGCAATCGCGTCGAGTTCCTCGTGCGGAGAGGCTGCCCACATCGTCGAGATCTGGCCGGTTTCGCCCGCGGCGTCGGTAAGCTCGGCATCCGGCGCAAGGCGGTGCTCGACCGCGCCAGCCGTGCCGATCGATCCCGCGACGGTTCGGGCAACCCGCACGAGATCGGGTCGGCTTCGATGCTGACGTCGCAACACGTAGCGATCGGCGAACATCGATGTCAACCGGGCGAAGGTTTCGGGGCCGGCGCCCCGGAATGCGCCGGATCCGACGTCGGGATCCCCGAACGCGAGCACGGCGACTCCTCGCGCGTGTGCAGCCTCCAGGAGCGCCACCGCACCCCAGCTGAGCTCTTGAACATCGTCGACCATGAGAACGCGTTGCGCAGTGGCGTCGCCACCGCGCAGCAACGCATCGGTTGCTTCGCGAAGCACCTCGGCGGGGTCGCGATGGGCGGGGCGCAGGCGGGAGAGCACGTACCGGTACTCGCGCCAGAACGAGCCTGCCGCGGACCACACCGCGTTGGCACGGTCCGCCCCCAGCCGCTCGAGGTCGTCGGGCGAAAGGCCCAATTCGGTCGCGAGCGCGAACAGAGCACGCAGTTCCGACCGGAAAGCCCGAGAACGTCGCACCGCTGTGCCCAGAGACTCCGGCCACCGGGATGACCCCTCCTCGGCGTCAGCCTCATCGCCCTCGAGAAGATCGGCGATGACGGCATCCTGATCAGGAGCGGTGAGAAGCTGCGGAAGCGGATCGCCGGCCGCCACGGCGCGCGAGCGCACGAGCTGGAAGGCGAACGACGCGATCGAACGTGCCAAGGGGCCGGGCGTTGCGATGTCGAGGTCGGCGGTGACCCGATCACGCAGGTCGGTTGCGCTCTGGCGCGTGGGCGTCAGGATCAGCAGATCGTCGGGGAGCACCTCGCCGACCCGAAGGAGCCGGGCCGCCCGCTCGAGAATCGCGGATGTCTTGCCCGTGCCCGCTGCGCCAATCACCAGTCCGCTCGCATCTGCCGGCAGCGCGACGACCTGTGCCTGCGAGCGATCCATAACGACGACGCTACCCAGCCCCGACGACATCACGGTGTCGTAGAGTTGCCATGCACCTACGGCACCGGTCGCACGGGCGCATGAGAAAGGCAGGAACGTGGAGATTCGCATCGGCATCACGAATTCGGGTCGCGAGCTGAACTTCGAGACGAACGATTCTGCCGCTGACGTGCGCCAGTCCGTTGCCCAGGCCCTGGACTCCGGCGCGACGCACGTCACCTTCACCGACGTGCGCGGCAACGCCTATATCGTTCCCACCGCAGGACTTGCCTACGTTGAGGTCGGCACCGAAGAGGCTCGCCGGGTCGGCTTCGTCGCCTGATCAGATCCGAGCGGACTACGCGGCAAGCCCGAGGTCGTCCATCCGTCGGGAGTGCGCTGCCATGAGCTGCGTGAACACCGGCTCGACCTTCTGCTCGTCTTGCACCTGAAGCTGCTTGGGTCGTAGCGCCGCTCGCGCGACCAACAACGTGTCCCCCACCAGGCGCCGGCCCCACATCGCCAGCAACGAGCGCCACTCGTCGTCGCTGTCGATCGTTTCGGTGAGAATCTCGACGACCGCCTGACGGTCGGCATCCGCACCGAGAATGCGCGCGACGCGACGCCCGGTGTCTCCGTAGCTGGCAGCGAGCGCAAGGTAGAAGTCGTCGAGCATGCCGGCGATGATGTGGACCGACAGCATGGTCTCCTGCGGGCGCACGCCGTGGGTGGCGCGGCGGAACTGATCGAGCGGTTCCCGGAAGGGCAGCATCAGCGCGGTGGGATCATCTCCTCGATCACGGATGACGTCGACAAGAGCCTCGTGCTTGGTCAGTGCCGCCCCCGCAGCTCGCGACAGCGCTTCCTTCTTCTCGAGCGACGGCGTCATGGCGATGAGCTCACTCAGAGTCTCGAAGAACCCGAGCTGCAGATAGGCGGCCTGGCCGAGGAAGACGTCAATGTCGGGAGCGAGCTCTTCGAAATCGACGCGATGCGCGTCGCCGAAGTCGCCCCGAGACCGCAACGACAGCGTCGCGGCCAGCGGACGGCTCTTTCGCCAAAACTTCCAGTCGACCACGCACACAGCCTAGGGCCAGCACGGGGCGACCCGCCGGGCGAGGCCGCTCCGAGGGGTCATCCAGCGCTCGCCGATAGACTGAGGCAGTCTCCGGCGTAGGCCCGGAGCCCCGCGCCTGCGGCTGAGTGAAGGGCGTGGATCCGGAACCAGCGGCAGCGCAGGCTGCCAGACAGGCTTTTATCGTGACGACTTTCGCCGACCTCGGCGTAGATCAAGACATCGTCGATGCGCTCGCCGAGCGCGGCATCGTGGATGCATTTCCCATCCAGGAACAGACCATTCCCCTAGGCCTTCCCGGCCAGGACATCATCGGCCAGGCAAAGACCGGCACCGGCAAGACCTTCGGTTTCGGCATCCCGGTCGTGCAACGACTCGGACTCGACCCCGAACACGGCGTGAAGGCGCTCATCGTGGTCCCCACCCGGGAACTCGCCGTCCAGGTCTACGAAGACATCGACATGCTGACCAAGAACCGGTCGACCTCGGTGGTCGCCATCTACGGCGGCAAGGCTTACGAGGGTCAGATCGAGCAGCTGAAGGCCGGCGCGCAGATCGTCGTCGGCACTCCGGGTCGACTCATCGACCTCGCCGGGCAGCGCCTCCTGGATCTGTCGAACGCGACCGAAGTTGTGCTCGACGAAGCCGACAAGATGCTGGATCTCGGGTTCCTTCCCGACATCGAGAAGATCTTCCAGCGCGTTCCCGCCGTCCGCCACACGCAGCTGTTCTCGGCGACGATGCCCGGCCAGATCGTGACCCTGGCACGGCGCTTCATGAGCAACCCCATCCACATCCGGGCGACCGACCCGGATGAAGGGCTCACCCAGGCCAACATCCGTCACCTCGTCTACCGCGCGCACTCGCTCGACAAGGACGAGGTCATCGCCCGCATCCTGCAGGCAGAGGGCCGCGGCAAGACTGTCATCTTCACCCGCACCAAGCGGGCAGCGCAGAAGCTCGTCGACGAGCTGCAGGACCGCGGATTCTCGGCGGTGGCGGTGCATGGCGACATGAGCCAGGAGGCCCGCGAGCGCTCCATGGCAGCGTTCAAGGCCGGCAAGAAGGATGTGCTGATCGCCACGGATGTCGCAGCCCGCGGCATCGACGTCGACGACGTGACGCACGTGATCAACCACACCATCCCCGACGACGAAAAGACCTATCTGCACCGGGCAGGCCGCACTGGCCGCGCCGGGCGCACCGGTATCGCCGTGACCTTCGTCGACTGGGACGACCTGCACAAATGGGCCCTCATCAATCGCGCGCTGGAGTTCGGTCAGCCCGAGCCGATCGAGACATACTCGTCGAGCCCGCACCTCTACACCGATCTCGACATCCCCGAGGGGACGAAGGGTCGCATCGTGACCGCGCCGCGCACCGAAACCGTCTCGACGGTGGAGGGCGGGTCATCGAACGGACGGTCCGGATCGCGTCGTCGTCGCTCGCGCGGCGGCTCGTCAGGCGCGTCGGGCTCGAGCGCGTCGCAGGGTTCAGCGGAAACGCCGACGCGCACCGCCGACGGCGCAGGCACGCACGACGGTGGTGGCGCCGAGCACCGCGACGGCACCACGACACCACGTCGCCGACGCCGGCGCCGGGGGCCTCGCCCCGACGCAGCCTGATCTGCGCCCAACGACGCGGGCGTTGCTCTCGAAACGAGACACCCGACAGCGCTAAGGTGATGGCTGCGGCATGGCGCCGCGAAAACCCCGAAAGGCTGTCATGCGATTTCTTGAAGCTGTGACGACGGGATACGAGTACCAGGGATTCTGGGGCTCGTTCTGGGACATCATCTGGTGGTTCCTGTGGATCTTCGTCTTCGTTGCGTACCTGTTCGTGCTGTTCGCGATCATCGGCGACCTCTTCCGTGACCACAAGCTCAACGGTTGGTGGAAGGCCGTCTGGATCATCTTCCTGCTCTTCCTCCCCTTCATCACGGCGCTGGTCTACCTCATCGCGCGCGGCCGCGGCATGAGCGAGCGCTCAATGAAGGAGGCCGAGCAGATCAAGCAGGCCCAGGATGCCTACATCCAGTCGGTCGCCGGTGGCGGGGCCAAGCACAGCCCGGCCGAGGAGATCGCCCGCGCCAAGGCGCTCCTGGACGCCGGCACCATCTCACAGGCCGAGTACGACCAGCTGAAGGCCAAGGCCCTCGGCTGATCCGACGCTCACGCGAAGCGCCCCCGTCTCTTCTTGAGGCGGGGGCGCTTCGCTGTGCGCGAGAGGTTCGGCATCCGAACCTCGCAGAATCGCGCGAACCTCGCAGGATTCTGAGCCGAAAGTGCGGAGTTGGCGCGATTCTGCGACGTTGGCGTGGCGCGCGCCACGCGCTCAGGGGTAGACCGGCGCACTGCCGTGCCCGGCGGCGAGGATGCGCTCGACCATGGCGGGGGCTGTCGTGTGTTCGCCCGGCACATTCGGCTTGCCGAGGCCGTGATAGTCGCTCGAGCCGGTCACGATGAGGTCGCGCTCGGCGACCAGCTGTTCCAGCTCGCGGATGCCGGCAGCGGTGTTGTCGCGGTGGCCGAGTTCGAAGCCGGCAAGCCCCGAATCCAGCATCCGGTTCACGAGCGGCGCGGGGAACGGGCCCGCGCGCCCGGCGGGGTGGGCGAGGATCGGGACTCCCCCGGCTGCGACGATGAGCCGGACCGCGGTGACCGGGTCGGGGGCGAACAGAGCGACGTAGTAGGGGCTCCGCGGGCTGAGGATGCTGCGGAAGGCCTCATCGCGATCCTGCACGTGTCCACGAGCGACGAGCGCGTCAGCGATGTGGGGGCGACCCACGGTGGCACCGTCGGAGGTCTGCGCGAGGATGTCTTCCCACTCGAGGTCGAAGTCGCGGGCGATGCGATCGGAGATCATCCGGGCACGCTCAAGCCGGGACGTCCGCACCCGCTCGGTCATCGCCCGCAGCTGCTCGTCGTCGGGGTCGAAGAGGTACGCGAGCACATGAACGCTGCGCCAGTCATCACGCGCCGACATCTCCATACCCGGAACGAACATCATGCCGAGCGATGCCGCAGCCTCCGCGGCCTCTGCCCAGCCAGCGGCGGTGTCATGGTCGGTCAGGGCGGCAATGCGCAGGCCGTGACGATGCGCCGCCCGCATGACGTCAGCCGGCGCGTCAGTCCCATCTGACTGCGTCGAGTGGAGATGCAGGTCGGCGGGTCCCTCGAAAAGCCGCTCGTCGTCCACCGTTTGAGCCTAGCGCCGCACGCACAGCTCACCGCGGCGCGGCTCCTACCTATCTCTCAGACCGCTGGCATAGGCTCACGCACGTGCGTCGGGCTCTGGGGATCCTCGTTGCGGTGATCTGGATCGCCGTGGTCGCGGTGCTCACCGCTCCCGACTTTTTCCGGGTCGAGCGCCTCGCACCGATCGCGCAGATCATCGCCTTCCGCGGCGTGATCGTGCTCGGTCTCGCGGCGGTCGGCATCCTCGCGCTGTTCGCTTCGTTCGCTCGTTCGATCCGCCCGCTCGCGGTCACCATCCTGATCGTCGCGCTGGTCGGTGTCGTCGCGAACGGGTCGGTCGTGCTGGGTCGCGGCATCGGCACAGAGGGCCTTCCTGCGAAGACCGACACCGCCATCCGCGTCATGACCTGGAACACCGCGGGACCCGCAACGTCGGCCGATGAGATCGCGCGGCTCGCGGTCGCGATGGATGCCGACATCGTCGCCCTTCCCGAGACGACCATCGAGACCGGCGAGCAGGTCGCAATCGAGATGCGTGAGCTCGGGCATCCGATGTGGGCACACCACGCGAAGGACCCGTCGACCCCGTGGGATGCCGGATCGACGACCCTGCTCATCACCCCGGACCTCGGCGATTACGCCGTGATCGAGTCGTCGGTGGAGGGCACGAGCACGACATCCACGGTGCCAAGCGCCGTCGCGATGCCCGTCTCGGGGGTCGGCCCGATCGTGGTGGCAGCACACGCCGTCGCACCCCGCGCCGACTACATGGAGGACTGGCGCGCAGACCTCCGCTGGCTCGGCGACCAGTGCGCCGCTGACAACGTCATCATGGCCGGCGACTTCAACGCGACGCTCGACCACTTCGGTGGACTCGGCGTCGATGGCGGCGAACTCGGACGCTGCCGGGATGCCGCGGCAGCCAGCGGCACAGGAGCCGTGGGCACCTGGAGCACGGCGTGGCCGCCACTGTTCGGGACCGCCATCGACCACGTCATGACAACGGGCGCGTGGACGGTGACGGGCTCGCTCGTCCTGTCGTCGGTTGACAGCAGCGGAAGCGATCACCGGCCGCTCGTGGTGCAGCTGGAGCCAGCCACCCCCTGACTCCCGAGATCCGCGCGTGCGAGACTGGGGGAATGAGCACGACCGGCGACAGCGAAGCCACGACAACGACTGCGGCGACCGAAAACAGCACGACGAACCGCAAGCAGCCGTTTCCGCAGGGCTTCCTCGACACGATCTCCACGGGCTGGGCTGAGCGCCCCGAGGCACTCCCCCCTGCCCGGTCGCGGGCCGTGTTCGCGGCACGACGCCGCGCCGCGCTGTCCGCCGCCTTCCCCGGCGAGCGGCTGGTCTTTCCCGCCGGTGAACTCAAGCAGCGCTCGAACGACACCGACTACCGGTTCCGGGCTCACTCGGCTTTCGCACACCTGACCGGGTGGGGGTCGGATGCCGAACCCGGCGCGATCCTCGTCATGGATCCACTTCCTGACGGCGGACACGAGGCAGTCCTGTACTTCCGCGAACGCGCCGACCGCACGACAGCGGAGTTCTACGCCGATGCATCCATCGGGGAGTTCTGGATCGGCCCCCGCCCAGCGCTTGCGGGTGTTGCGGCTGACCTCGGCATCCGCACCGACCACATCGCCGCGTTCGTCCCCGCCGACGGCGAGCGGGTCGTGGACGCCGACGCCGACCTCACCCGCACGGTCTCGGAGATGCGACTGATCAAGGATGAGGATGAGATCGCGCAGATGCGTGAAGCCGTGGCCGTGACCGCGGCAGGGTTCGACGACATCGTCGCCGACCTCCCCCGGATCATCGAGCACCCTCGCGGAGAGCGGATTGTCGAGGGCGTCTTCCACCTCCGTGCGCGCAGCGACGGCAACGGGGAGGGGTACGACACGATCGCCGCATCCGGACCCCACGCCTGCTACCTGCACTGGACCCGCAACGACGGCGCAGTGCTGCCGGGAGATCTGATCCTGATCGATGCTGGCGTCGAGCTCGACAGCCTCTACACCGCAGACATCACCCGAACGCTGCCGGTCAGCGGGACGTTCACGGAGGTACAGCGGCGCGTCTACGAGACCGTGCGGGAGGCCGCGGATGCCGCGTTCGCCGCTGCCCGCCCCGGGGTCACCTTCCGATCCATCCACGAAGCCGCGATGGGGGTCATCGCCGCCCGCACCGCGGAGTGGGGCCTTCTCCCGGTGACCGCTGACGAAGCGCTCGCTCCCGACACCGGTGGTCAGCACCGCCGGTACATGGTGCACGGAACCAGCCACCACCTCGGCATCGACGTTCACGACTGTGCGCAGGCCCGCCGCGAGATGTACTACGACGGCATCCTGCAGCCCGGAATGGTGTTCACGATCGAGCCGGGGCTGTACTTCCAGATCGACGACCTCACGGTGCCCGAAGAACTGCGCGGCATCGGTGTTCGGATCGAGGATGACGTCCTGATGACCGCCGAAGGCCCCGTGAACCTGTCGGCAGGGATCCCGCGCACCGCCGACGAGGTCGAAGCCTGGATCGCGCGCCTCGCGCGCTAGCGCAGGGAGCGTGCGGCTAGGCCTTGTCGTCGGCCCGAGGCGCCGCTTCCTGGTCGTGGTCGGCCCCGGTGTCGGGAGGGCCGGGCTCGGATGACGCGTCAGTCGCGGCTTCTGCCGCTGCCTCCGGCGGCGTCACGTCCTCGATCCGCTGACCGTAGCGCGGCGGTTCCTGAGGGGCAGCCGGCCGCTCGGGCGGCGGGGCTACCACCTGCGTGCGCGGCGCTGCCTGCGCTGCAGCCTGCGGGCCCAGCACCTGGCGTGCCCTGCCCGCACTGCTGGCGGCAACCGCGATGTCGTAGTGGTCGGCGACGAACTGCATGACCGACGCGAAGTCGCGACGGCGTCGAACGATGGCGAAGGTCAGCAGGCTCGCCAGCATCCCGATCGCGATACCGACGAACAGCACACCGACGAAGGCCTGGACCGGCACGTTCGGCATCCCGAGCACGAAGACGGCAGAAAACAGCATGCCCAGGAGAAGTCCGTTGATCGCGCCCGAGCGAGCAGCCGTCGCGTAGCCGAGGCGACCGGTGACCCGCTCCATCGAACGCAACCCTTGACCCACGATCGTGATCTCACGGGCGGGAATGTCTTCGGCGATGAGCTTGGACACCGCCTTCTGGGCAGCTTCGTACTTGTCGAAGGTCGCGACGGTCTGTCCGACGTCCTCGAGGTTGCGGGCGAACTGGCCCCCCATCATGCTCATTCGTTCATCCTCCCATGCCGGGTCTTGCCATCCGCTGAGTCGCCACGAATCGCCGCTCGTAACCACAGGAGGGCATGCCCGGGCGCGGGGCTACGCTGGACGGGTGAACACGCAGCGGGTCTTTGTCGCGCGCCTCTCGGGCTGCGCCGTCTTCGACCCTGCCGGCGACCGGCTCGGACGGGTCCGCGATGTCGTGGTCGTCTACCGCGCCGATGACCCACCGCGCGTCGTCGGGCTCGTGGTCGAGATTCCCGGCCGACGAAACGTCTTCGTCTCGATCGGGCGCGTCACCTCGATCGCCCCGGGGCAGGTCATCACTACCGGCCTCATCAACGTCCGCCGCTTCCAGCAGCGCGGTGGCGAGGTCCGGGTCCTCGCCGAACTCCTCGGTCGCCGCGTGTACTTCCGCGACGGGTCAGGCGAGGCAGTCATCGAGGATGCCGCGATCGAGCGGGACCGGCTCGGAGCCTGGGACATCGGCCAGCTGTTCCTGCGTCGTCCCCGCACCAGCGCTTCCCCGTTCACGAAGGGCCCGACCACGCTCGCCAGCTGGGAAGAGGTCACCGAGCAGCTCGATTCGACGCAGGAGCCGTCGGCCGAACAGCTCGTTGCGACCCTGAGCGAGCTGAAGCCCGCAGACCTCGCCAACACGCTGCTCGACCTTCCCGACGCCCGACTGCTCGAGGTCGCCGAGGAACTCCCCGACGACCGCCTCGCTGACGCGCTCGAAGAGATGCCCGAGGATGACCAGGCGCACATTCTCGAGCAGCTGGGTGACGAGCGTGCCGCCGACATCCTCGACGCGATGGAACCGGATGACGCAGCCGACCTTCTCGGACAGCTTCCGGCGGGCCGCAGCGAGGCGCTGCTCGATCTCATGGAGCCCGAGGAAGCCGAAGACGTCCGTGAACTCCTGAAGTACGGCCCTGACACCGCCGGCGGTCTCATGACGAGCGAGCCGATCGTGCTCTCCGCCGAAGCGACCGTCGCTGAAGCACTCGCGCTCATCCGCCGCCACGAGCTGCATCCGGCACTCGCGGCGTCAGTGTTCATTACCCTGCCCCCGTACGAAACGCCGACGGGCCGGTTCCTGGGCACCGTGCACTTCCAACGGATGCTGCGCTACCCGCCGCACGAGCGGCTCGGCTCCCTCATCGATGACACCATCGAGCCGCTGGCAGCCACCGCGACGGCAGCCGAGGTCGCCCGCATCCTCGCCTCGTACAACCTGGTATCGGTGCCGGTCGTCGACCAAGTCCACCGCCTGGTCGGTGTCGTCAGCGTCGACGACGTGCTCGACTACCTGCTGCCTGAGGACTGGCGCTCGCACTCGACCGACCAGCGACCGGTGTCGTTTCCCTGGACAGGGCCGGTGAAGCTGTGATGGCGCGCTCACCCCGGGGGCTGGACGCTCCCCGCGGTCGGTCGAGCATGCCGATTCGCAGTCGCACGCCCCAGCCCTCGCGGGATCGGTTCGGCCGAGCAACCGAGTGGATCGCCCGCAATATGGGCACCCCCTGGTTCCTGGTGGCTCTCACCCTGTTCTGCGTCGCGTGGATCGCGTGGAACACTGCGGCCCCCGAGAACCTGCGGTTCGATTCGGCAGCCAACGGCTTCACTGCCCTGACGCTCATGCTCTCACTGCAGGCCTCCTATGCCGCCCCCCTCATCCTGCTCGCCCAGAACCGGCAGGACGATCGCGACCGCGTGCAGATCGAGCAGGACCGTCAGCGCGCAGAGCGGAACCTCGCCGATACGGAGTACCTCGCGCGCGAGATCGTGGCCTTGCGCATCGCCCTCACCGAGGTGACCTCGGAGGTCGTGACCCGTGACACACTGCGCGCCGAACTGAAGTCGCTGTTGAGAAAGCTCGACGAACGCGCCGAGCAGCAGCCCACCGACGCGGTGCCCTCCGCGGGCCCGACGCTCCCCCACGAGGGCCACTCGGCATGATTCGCAGCGGAGACGTGCGGTGACTGCCGCAGACGAGGTCGCGCGCGCCGTCGGCTCGGTGATCGATCCGGAATTGCGCCGCCCGATCGGTGAGCTCGGGATGGTACGGGGCGCGCGGGTTGACGATGGCGCGGCGTGGGTCGACATCGCTCTCACCGTCGCCGGATGCCCCGCCGCCGCGCGCATCGAATCCGACGTTCGCGCCGCGGCCCTGTCAGTCCCCGGGGTGGCGTCAGCGGAGATCGCGGTCGGGGTCATGGATGCCGACGAGCGGGCCCGCCTCACCGAGATGCTGCGCGGCGGACGCCCGGCCCGGTCGATGCCGTTCGGGCCCGACTCCCTGACCCGCGTGATCGCCGTGACGAGCGGCAAGGGCGGTGTCGGCAAGTCGACGCTGACCGCGCTCCTGGCGACGACCCTGGCAGCGCGCGGTCTTCGCGTCGGGCTCATCGACGCCGACGTCCACGGGTTCTCGATTCCCGGCATCCTGGGTCTTGTCGGACCCGACGGAGCACCCCCGCAACCGACCCGGATCGATGACCTCATGCTTCCTCCCGTCGCGCACGGGGTGAAGGTGATCTCGATCGGAATGTTCCTGCGACGCGGTTCGGGAGAAGAGCCGCTCGGCGCCGTGGCGTGGCGGGGCCCGATGCTGCACCGCACCGTGCAGCAGTTCCTCACCGACGTCCACTTCGGTGACCTCGACATTCTGCTGCTGGACATGCCACCGGGAACGGGCGATGTCGCGATCTCCGTCGGCCAGCTCCTGCCCCACGCCGAGGTCATCGTGGTGACCACGCCCCAGCGCGCAGCCGCTGACGTCGCGATCCGCTCAGGGCTCGTTGCGCGGCAGACAGGACAGCGCGTGCTGGGGGTCGTCGAGAACATGGCGCCGCTGACCCTCCCCGACGGCACGGTGCTCGATCTGTTCGGCTCCGGCGGCGGCGAGCTTGTCGCCCAGGCGCTGCAGACGGATGCCGAACCTGTCCCGCTCCTCGGCTCGATTCCTCTGAGTCAGGGCGTACGGGCATCCGGCGACGCCGGCGACGTGCACCTCGTGACGGATGCCGCTGACCCTGCCGCAGCGGCGATTGAAGCTGTCGCGGAGGCGGTCCTGGGCTCCGGGCGCGGACTGTCGGGCCGCCCCCTCCCGATGCGCGTCAGGTAGCTTCGGCGTCGAACGGCGGGATCTCACCCACCGCCAGCGGCGGTGCCTTCGTCGACGTCGTGGTCGCTCCAGCAGCGGCCCCGGCCGCGGCCATCGTCGCGGACTGAGGCTTGACGGGCGGCGTCGGCGGGTCATCCAGCAGTGCCTCACGGATGATGCGACGCGGGTCGTACTGCCGTGGATCGAGCGTGCGCCAATCCACGTCGTCGAAGTCCTCGCCCATCTCTTCTTTGACGCGCGAGCCGGCGGAGCGGGCGAAGTCACGGGCTCGGCGCACGAACTGTCCGAGAGCTGCTGCGTAGCGGGGAAGCCGCTGCGGACCGATGATCATCCCGGCGATCAGAGCGATCAGCAGAAGCTTCTCGATCGTGATCCCGTTGAACATGGGTCAAGATTACCCCTCGCGCCTCAGCGAGATTCCGGCTGCGCGCCCGTAGGCTTGCCCCTCAGAGAAAGGGCAGTGCATGGGAGATCACGCGGTCAATCGATTCGTCGAAGAGGTCACTGTCGAACCCGACGCGATCGCCCGCGCTCGCGAGGCTGCGCTCGAACTCGGCGCCGAACCGATCAGCGCTGCGGTCGGTGTGCAGTGTGCCACGATCGCCGCCGTCGGGCGTGCGTTGAACATCGTCGAGATCGGCACGGGCGGCGGAGTCTCCGGGCTGTGGCTGCTGCGCGGAGCGCCGCAGGCGACTCTCACCACGATCGATGTCGAGCCTGAGCATCTGGGGGCAGCGCGTCAGGCATTCGCGCAGGCCAAGGTCCCGCCGGCACGTGCCCGTTTCATCACGGGCCGCGCGGCCGAAGTACTTCCTCGGATGAACGAGGCATCGTACGACATCGTGCTGGTCGACGCCGAGCCCGAGGGCGTCATCGAGTATGTCGAGCACGGGCTGCGCCTGGTGCGCCCCGGCGGCACGGTGCTCGTCCCGCGAGTCCTCGCCGGAGGCGCGGTCGCCGATCCGGTCAAACGCGACGACGTCACGACCGCGTACCGCTCGCTCATTCAAGAGGTCGCGCAGTCCCCCGCCGTCCTGGGCGCACTCAACACCGCGCGGGAAGGACTCCTCCAGCTGACGACTCTCGCGTCGGTCTAGGCGAGGCAGAGACGCCGAAGCGGCCGGTCACCAGACCGGCCGCTTCGTTCGTGAGATCATCGCGCGTTACGCGGCTCCGACAACTCCGCCGAGCACGTCGTACAGTTCCTTGGCCTCGGCGTCGTTCACCGAGACGACAAGGCGGCCACCGCCTTCGAGAGGTACTCGCACGATGATGAGGCGGCCTTCCTTCACGGCCTCCATCGGTCCGTCTCCGGTTCGCGGCTTCATGGCTGCCATGGCGGCTCCCTTTCGTCGTGGTCTACCAATCAAGCTTAGGGGATCTGCCAGAAACGGTTGCCGAGTGCATACATGTTGTAGATCCACCACCACTGCCCGGCAAGGCACGCAATGAGCACGCCGACGCGCCACACAAGGGACCGCGGCACCGCGACCGCGCCCCACAGGGGCGAGATCGGCACCAGCAGGCGGAAGATGCTCGACTGAGGGAAGAACACTGCCAGCAGGTAGACGAGGTAGCTGACAGCCCAGAGGCGGATCTCGGGTCCCAGCGCCCGAACCTGAGGTGCCCACAGGAGCGCCGCGGCCGCGCCGGCAAGAATGAACACGAGCAGGATGACGCCGCCGTTAGCCCCCAACCCCCAGACCTCTCCCCAAAACGCAGCACCGCGCACGAAAGCGTCAAACGGCAGAAAGTGCCCCCCATCGTCCAGGAGCCAGTTGCGCCGCCAGGCGAGTTCGGTGGCAAGGTAGGCACCGGGGTCCCCCGTGACGAAAGCCGCGATGATCTGCCAGGAGAACCCCACAGCGGTGGCGAGCGCGCCCAGCGCGACGATGTGGATGACCTCGCGCGCACGAAGCGGTTCGGTGCGGCGTGAGAAGAAACGCCAGATGCCGAAGAGGCCGATGAACAGGGCGAACGCAAGAACGCCGGGCCGCGTGTACCCCATGAGGACCACGAGCGGGTAGACCCACACGAAGCGCCGCGCTGTGACCGCCCACAGGGCAAGGAACAGCCACAACAGAAAGAGGGCTTCTGCGTAGCCGACCTGGAAGAGCGCCGCCAGGGGCCCTGCGGCAAAGAAGGCAGCCGCCCAGATGGCAGCCGATCCCCCGATCCGACCGCGCAGCATCCGGTACAGCACGTAGGTCGCCCCGTACCCGGATGCCAGCGAGATCAGGACGGCAGCGACTCCCCACCACCCGCCCACGAGCGGCGCCATCGCGGCAGCGAGGTAGGCGTAGATCGGCATGAATGCCCACTGGTTCTCGGCTACCGCGCCCGCGTCAGTTAGCGGTAGGTCAGCCGGATACCCGTTGACGGCAAGATACCAGTACCACTGGGCGTCCCAGCCCACCACGAGGTCTTGAACGCTCGCCCCCGCACCGAAACGTGTGCCCTCGGCCGATAACGCGGCAGCCAGGATCAGAAAGCCGAACGTGACGGCCCGCGCAGCGAGATAGATGAGCGCAATCGTCAGCGCCGGCGGGATCGACCGCCGGGAGGGCGGCGCCGGTGCCGCTGTCGTCAGGTCAGCCACGCGCGCAGCCCGCGCTCGACATCCCGGATCTGGGCGACGGCAACGCGCTCTTCGTCGTGGTGGGCCAGCTGCGGGTCCCCCGGGCCGTAGTTGACAGCCGGGATGCCGAGGGCCGAGAAGCGGGCAACGTCCGTCCAGCCGTACTTGGGCTGGGCCGTACCGCCCACGGCAGCGACGAACTCCTGCGCCAGGGGATCGTCCAGCCCCGGCCGAGCGCCCTCGGCCATGTCGATGACCTCGACCTCGAACCCGTCGAAGACCTCTCGCACGTGCGCCTCGGCCTCAGCGCCGCTGCGTGAGGGAGCAAAGCGGTAGTTCACCTCGACCTCACAGAGATCGGGGATGACGTTTCCTGCCACACCGCCCGTGATGCGAACCGCGTTCAAGCCTTCTCGGTAGACGAGCCCATCGACGGGAACCTCGCGAGCCGTATAGGCGGCAAGCCGCTCCAGGATCGGCGCCGCCTTGTGGATGGCGTTCTCCCCGATCCACGACCGTGCACTGTGCGAGCGCACACCATGCGTTCGGATGATAGCGCGCATGTGACCGTTGCAGCCGCCCTCGACCTGCCCGTTGGAGGGTTCTCCGAGAATCGCGAAATCAGCGGCGAGCAGGTCGGCACGGGTCGCGGCGATGCGAGTGAGGGCGTTGAGGGTTGCCGCAACCTCCTCATGGTCGTACCAAATCCACGTGATGTCAGCTTTGGGTGCAACGAGGTCGGCGGCGAGCTTGAGCTGAACGGCAACGCCGGCCTTCATATCGACGGTGCCGCGTCCCCAGATGAACTCTTCGCCGTCGATGTCGACTGTTCGGGTGGGAACGTTTCGGTTGATCGGCACCGTGTCGATGTGTCCGGCGATCGCGACCCGGCGAGCTCTTCCGAGGTTCGTGCGGGCGATGACCGTGTCGCCATCCCGGATGACCTCGAGGTGCGCCAGAGCACGCACTGCCTCCTCGATCAGGTCTGCGAGATGTCCTTCGCCGCCAGAGACGCTGGGGATGTCGCAGATCGCGCGGGTGAGATCGACAGAATTCGAGGTCAGGTCCAGCACCCCTCGAGTCTAGCCAGGGCCCTTCGTGGTGCGGTGGGCGGCGTCACAGGAACCGCCCGAGGGGGCGCGAGTCGATACCCTGGAACGATGACGGCACAGCGGATGATCAGCGGTATCGGGGCGGCAACTGTCGCGGCAGACGGCATGGTCTTGGACACCTGGTACCCCTCCCCCCAGTCCGGTGCGCTGTCCGATAACCAGGACGCTCACGAGGCTGCGCGAGCCGTCGTGTCCGAGGCTGTGGGTGCGGATGACACCCGCGGTGTAACCATCGAGCAGGTCGAGATCGAGATCGATCTCGACGCGGCGCCCTCGGGTACTCCGGATGCCTACCTCCGCCTCCACGCACTGTCGCACCGACTCGTCGCTCCGAACGATCTGAATCTCGACGGCATCTTCGGCGCGCTCCCGAATGTTGCGTGGACGAACGCCGGCCCCGTCGACCCACGGTGGCTCGACCGGCTGCGTCCACGACTGCAGCGCGCCGGCATCCAGGTGCAGGGGCTGGACAAGTTCCCGCGTTTGACCGATTACGTCGTGCCCGCCGGAGTCCGCATCGCCGACGCATCACGCGTGCGGCTGGGCGCCTATCTGTCGCCGGGCACCACGGTGATGCACGAAGGCTTCGTGAACTTCAACGCCGGGACGCTCGGTCAGAGCATGGTCGAAGGGCGCATTTCACAGGGCGTGATCGTCGGTGACGGCAGCGACATCGGCGGTGGCGCCTCGATCATGGGCACACTCTCGGGCGGCGGAGCCCACCGCGTCTCGATCGGTGAACGGACGCTCCTCGGCGCGAACGCCGGCATCGGCATCTCGCTCGGAGACGATTGCGTCGTCGAGGCAGGGTTGTATGTGACCGCCGGGTCGAAGATCGTGCTTGCCGACGAGCCGGTCGGCGCCGACGGCACGCACCCGACCGTCAAGGGCGCTGAGCTCTCCGGCCGCGACGGAATCCTGTTCCGCCGCAACTCGCTTACGGGCGCGATCGAGGCAGTGCGGCGCGCCGGTGTCGGGGTGACCCTCAACGAGGCGCTGCACGCCTGAGGACGATCGCGACGACGCGATTCAGCGACGCACGCGCACCGAGAGGCACGTGACGCACCCCTCGAGCTTCTCGAACTCGGTCACGGGCGTCTGGATGACGGTCAGTCCGCGCGACCGGAGCAACGCGGCGGTCTGCGGCGCATCCGCCGACATCAAGACCGTCGCCTCATCGAGCACGACCACCGCAGTGCCGTGCTCTTCGGGGACGGGAAGAAAGCGCGGGAACACCGATGGGTCGTCGACGAGCGGCTCGTAGCCGATGACCGTGCCGTCAGGAAGCGCCGTAACCGCGCTCTTCAGATGCAGGACCCGCGTCACCGGCACGGCCACGATCTTCCATCCCCGCGGGGCGAGCAGAGCCTCCAGTTGGCGGATGCCGTCATCGTTGGTGCGGGATGACGCCCCGACATAGACGGTGCGCCCGATCTTGAGCACATCGCCCCCGTCGAGAGTGCCCGGCGCCACGATCTCGTGGACTGGGAGGCCGAGCGAGTCTGCCGCCGCCCGGGCCGTTGCGATCTCGCCGCGTCGAGATTCGGCGCCGGGCCGACCGATCACCACGATGTCGTCGAACACGACGAGGGCATCCTCGATGAAGACACCATCGGGCTGGTCCGGGGCCTCAGCAACGTCGACAATCTGCCAGCCACGGTCACGATAGACCGAGCCATAGTCCCGCCACTGAGACAGCGCGAGGTCGGCATCCGCCTCGACTCGGTCGAGGTGTGTCAGTTCCCCCTGAGCGAGGAGCGGGGAGGGAACGCGGACGAGGAGCTTCGGCATCCGTTCAGAATGCCAGATTCCTCGCGGCGGGCTGGCGCAGCAGCTCTCTCAGACGCCCGGGTACATGCGCTCGGGTGCGCCCGTGTACAGCTGCTGCGGCCGACCGATCTTGGTCTGCGGGTCGCCGTTCATCTCCCGCCAGTGCGCGAGCCACCCCGGAAGGCGACCGATCGCGAACAGCACGGTGAACATGCGCGTGGGGAAGCCCATCGCCTTGTACATGACGCCGGTGTAGAAGTCGACGTTCGGGTAGAGGCGACGCTCCTTGAAGTAGTCGTCGTTGAGGGCGATCTCTTCGAGCTGCTTGGCAAGATCCAGCAGCGGGTCGTGCACGCCGAGTTCCGAGAGCACCTCGTCGGCTGACTCCTTCACGAGCTTGGCCCGCGGATCGTAGTTCTTGTAGACACGGTGACCGAAGCCCATGAGCTTGACGCCGTCTTCTTTGTTCTTGACCCGCTCGACGAAACGCTCGACGCTCTCGCCCGAGTCGCGGATGCGGGCAAGCATGGAGAGAACCGCTTCGTTCGCGCCACCGTGCAACGGACCGTAGAGCGCGTTGATACCCGCCGAGATCGACGAGAACTGGTTGGCGCCGGTTGATCCGACCAGGCGCACCGTCGAGGTCGACGCGTTCTGCTCGTGATCTTCGTGCAGGATGAGCAACCGCTCGAGCGCCCGGGAAACCACCGGGTTCACCTCGTACAGCTCGGACAGGACACCGAAATTGAGCTTGAGGAAGTTGTCGACGAAGCTCATCGAGTTATCGGGGTAGAGGAACGCCTGACCGATGCTCTTCTTGTGGGCGTACGCCGCGATGACCGGGAGCTTCGCGAGAAGCCGGATCGTGTTGACCTCGACGTGCTCGGGGTTGTGGGGGTCGGACTCATCTTCGTAGTAGGTCGACAGGGCCGCCGTCGCCGCTGACAGCACCGACATCGGGTGCGCCGTGGGGGGCAGCGAGCCGAAGAAGCGCTTGAGATCCTCGTGCAGCAGCGTGTGGCGACGGATGCGGCTGTCGAACTCTGCAAGTTCGTCGGCCGTGGGCAGCTCACCGTAGATGAGCAGCCACGCGACTTCGAGGTACGTGCTGTGGGTCGCGAGCTGCTCGATCGGATAGCCGCGGTAGCGCAGGATGCCGGCATCCCCGTCGATGTAGGTGATCGCCGACTTCGTCGATGCCGTGTTGACGAACCCGTAGTCCAAAGCCGTGAACCCGGTCTGCCGGGTGAGTGTCGCGACGTCGATGCTCGGCACCCCGTCTGTGCCGTGGAGCACGGGGAATTCGGCGGTCCGATCACCGACGGTCAGGATGGCCTTCTGCTGCGGGGTCTGCGCGTCGTCCACGGCGCCTCCTTGCATTGTCTGGGGCTGTCGTCGGCACCGGGACGGGTTCGCCGCCTCGCGGAGCCGTCCAAGCACGCGTCGGTGCCCGGGCTGCCCCTACAGCCTAGTAGTCGGCTCGGCCTACTGTGCGCACAGCCAAAGCGCTGGCGGATTCGATGGAGGAACCCTCGCAGTAACGCCCCGGCGCGGGTCTTAGAGGGGTGTAGCCAGCCTGGGTCTAGCCGCGGCGGAGGCGATCCGCCGCGGCGGCGATACGTTCATCGGTTGCCGTCAAGGACAGCCGGACGTGGTGTGTGTGCTGTGCCCCGTAGAAGACACCAGGCCCCACGAGGATGCCGCGCTGTGCGAACCACTCGACGGAGCTCCAGGCGTCCTCATCGCGCGTGAGCCACAGATACAGGCCGGCTTCGCTGCGGTCGACACGGAATCCCGCCTCCTCGACAGCGGGGCGAAGTATCTCGCGCCGCTGCCGGTAGAGCCCCCGCTGCTCGGCGACATGCTCGTCATCACGCAGGGCCGCGGCCATGGCAGCCTGAACGGGCGCGGGGGGCATCAGCCCCAGGTGTTTACGAGCTGTCAGCATCCGTTGGATGATCGCGGTGTCCCCGGCGACGAAAGCTGCGCGGTATCCGGCAAGGTTCGACTGCTTGCTCATCGAATACACCGACAAGATCCCGGTGTTGTCCCCGTCGGTTACGCGGGGGTCCAGCGCCGACGGGATCGCCTCGCGATCCCACGGCGCATCCCACCCGAGTTCGGCGTAGCACTCGTCGCTCGCGAGCACCGCGCCGAGCTCCTTTGCCCGGTCACGGGCGACACGAAGCGCTGCGGCATCCAGCACCGCGCCGTCGGGGTTCCCCGGCGAGTTCACCCAGACCAGCCGCGTGTTCTCGGGCCACTGGGCCGGATCGTCGGAAGCGAACGGCGTCGCCCCCACGACCCGGGCTCCGACTTCGTACGTCGGGTACGCCGCCACCGGATGTACGACGACATCTCCCGTCCCCAGACCCAGGAGCAGCGGCAGGAGGGCGACGAGTTCCTTCGACCCGATAGTCGGGAGCACTGCGTCGATCGTGAGCCCCGGAACTCCGCGCCGACGCGCGTACCACTCGACGATCGCCTCCCTCAGCTGAGGCGTGCCGACGGTCTGCGGGTAGGCGTGAGCGTCGGTCGAGGCGGCAAGAGCTCGCGCGATCACCTCGGGAGTCGGATCAACCGGCGAACCGATCGAAAGATCGACCATCCCGTCCGGGTGCGAGCGGGCCTGCGCGGCGTAGGGCGCCATCGCGTCCCACGGGTAATCGGCCAGATCGGCGACGCCCATCCGTCGAAGCCCGGGATCAGTGGTTCTGCGGAGGCAGCTCGGCAATGATCGGGTGATCCTTGGGGATCACCCCGACCTTGGCGGCCCCACCGGGCGAGCCGAGGTCATCGAAGAACTCGACATTCGCCTTGTAGTAGTCCTGCCATTCCTCGGGCAGGTCATCTTCGTAGTAGATCGCCTCAACGGGGCACACGGGCTCGCAAGCGCCGCAGTCGACACACTCATCCGGATGGATGTAGAGGCTGCGTTCCCCCTCATAGATGCAGTCGACGGGGCACTCGTCGATGCAGGCACGATCCTTGACATCGACGCACGGAAGGGCGATCACATACGTCACAGGTGCAAGTCTAGTCGGCTGCCTCGGCTGTCCGTCCGCGATCGACACGCTCGGGCCAGGCGACGACGAAGGCCGTCACCAGGGGAAGCCACAGGGTCCACACGACGCCCAGGATCGACTGCGGCACGATCACCGAACCACCGGCTCCGGTGCCCGAGAGCACGATCGTGACGCCCATGGCGCCAAGCCCGGTGGCAAGCGCGGCCCACCGGTCGGCTGTCAGCAGGCGCACCGCGATGATCACTGCCGCACCCGCCACCATCGCCAGCACGAGCCCCACCGGGATGCCGAACAGACGGTAGGCGTGGCTGACGGTCCCCGCCGCCCCGTAGATCGCACCGACGATCAGCGCGACCACCCACGCAGCAAGGCGAAGGAACGAGAAGCGCGGCACCGCATCACTGTATCGCGGCCGTGCGGCGGGAAGGCTTAGACCGCCAGGCCCCACCACCGAAGCGCGGCGGCTACCGCAGCTGCAGCAACCACCACGACGAGGAACGGTGCGCGCAGCAGGAGCAGACCGGCAGCCACCAGTACGGCGGGGACGCGGGCATCCACCACGATCTGCTGGCCGACCCCGAGTGTTTGCACAGCGACAAGCGCGGCGAGCAGGGCGACCGTCAACAGGTCGGCGATCCGCGCGGGCCGAGGCGCCTCGAGCAAGCGGGGCGGAACGAGGTATCCGGTCACTTTGAGCGCCAGGCAGATGACCGATGCCAGCGCGATCGCACTCCACAGCGTCACGGCAGTCCCACCCGTTCTGGCACATCGTCGGGTTCATCGGGGCCTCCGGGGCGAGCATCCCGATCAGTCCTCGGACGCGACCCCCAATCGAACCAGCCGACCACGATTGCGACCACAGCGGCGATCAGCACCGGGAGACCGGGCATGAGCGTAGGCGTCAGCACGGTAGCCACCACGGCAGCCGCGATGCCCACGACGATCGGCTGCCTCCCGCGCAGACGAGGCCATAGCAGGGCGAGGAAGGCTGCTGCGGCGGCGGCATCCAGCCCGTACGCGCGCGGGTCACCGAGCACATCGCCCAGGAGCGCACCGACAAGGGTCGAGAGGTTCCAGCCGACGTAGATCCCGATGCCGGTGACCCAGAAGCCGACGGTTCGTGCGTGCGGCGTCTGCTGCGCGAGAGCGACCGCCGTGGACTCGTCGATCGTGAACTGCGGCGCCGCGATGCGGGTGAAGCGCCCCGGAGGCAACAGGGTCGACATCCGGATGCCGTACGCGACGTTTCGCACGCCCAGAAGCGCGGCGGACGCGACGGCTGCTGGGATCGCCGCGAGTCCCCCGGCTGAGATCACTCCCACGAAGGCGAATTGAGAACCCCCCGTGAACATGACGAGGCTGAGGATGCAGGTCTGCCAGACATCAAGTCCTGCCGCCACCGAAAGCGCGCCGAAGGAAATCCCGTAGGCACTCGTCGCGAGGGCGACGCTCAGGCCCTGGCGCCACGCACCGCGCGCGGCATCCGTTCCCTCGCCTTCCGGCGGCCCGTCGACCGGCTCCATGTCCGCCATCCTGCAAGAAGAAATTCGTTCGGTCAAGTGGACAATAGTTCGGCATAATGAACGACATGAGTCTGGGGTCCCGCATCGCGACCGCCGTCCGACGCGAACGCGACCGCGCGGGAGTTTCTGCCGCAGAGCTCGCGCGACGCTCGGGCGTGTCCAAGGCCACCATCTCGCAGATCGAAGCAGGTTCGGCCAATCCCAACGTCGAGACCCTGTGGGCGATCGCGACGGCTCTAGGGGCCCCCTTCGCCGCGTTGGTAGAGGACCGCGAGAGTGAACCCACGCTCATCCGCGCACGCGATGGCCACGGAGTGCGAGCCGCAGGTTCGGCCTACGAGGCACTGTTGCTCTCGGCTGCCCCGCCGAACGTCAGACGTGACCTGTACCTCCTCCGCGCCGAACCAGGCTCGCCGCGGCTCTCGGACGCACATCCGACGGGCACCACGGAACACGTCGTCCTCCTGTCGGGAAGAGCACGCGTCGGCCCGCGCGAGGCACCCTTCGACCTGGAGCCCGGGGACTACCTCTGCTATCCCGGCGATGCAGCACACGTCTTCGAGGCCCTCGTCGCCGGCACCAGCGCGGTCCTTGTCTCCGAAATGCGCTGAGGAGTCACCCTAGGCTGGAACGATGACCCGCCACACCCGATATCGCGGGCGCATGCTCGCGGGAGCTGTCGCGGCTGCCGTCGCCACCGTCGTGTCCGGATGCAGCGCCGCACCGCCCTCGAGCCCGGTTAGCGAGGCCTTCGCCGCGGCGCTTGAGTCGGCATCCGTCCCCGGCGGCGCTATCGCGATCCGCCGCGACGGGGCGACCACGGTCTACCCGGCGGGAGTCGCGGATGCCAGCGGCACGCCCGTGACCGATCAGACACGGTTCGCCTACCGCAGCGTGACCAAGTCGTTCGTCGCGACCGTGGTGCTGCAGCTGGCCGATGACGGCATCCTTGATCTGGATGCGCCGGCGCCGACCGCCGGAACCGGGATCGAGACGACTGCGACGATCGATGAGCTTGCCACGATGACCTCAGGGGTACCCAGCTATTCGACGCAAGCGGGGCTTGTTGACCTGCTGGTCGTGGACTGGACGCGCAGCTGGACCGACACGACCCTCTACGGTCTCACCGACGGTGTGCCCGAGGAGTTCACGCCCGGGACCAGCTACGAGTACTCCAACACCAACACCGTCCTGCTCGGGCAGGTCATCGACACTGCCTCGGGGCTCAGCTGGCCCGAGGCAGTCGCGACGCGCATCCTGGAGCCGCTACAGCTCGAGTCAGTCGTATATCCGGGAAACGCTCTGCCGCCGGAGGGGACTGCAGCACCGTTCCAGGTGGATGCTGATGGCACCGTGGAGGAGCTTCTCGCTGTCCGCGCGAGCGCGTTCTCTGCCGCCGGCGGCCTGTTCGGTACGGCGGGAGACCTTGCCGCGTGGGCCGAGGCGCTCGGCGCAGGAACGCTCGTGTCGGACGCCGCGCAGGAGCGTCGACTCTCGGAGTGGCACGACACCTCCCCCGACCCGGCGAGCCCCTTCTACGACGAGTACGGTTTCGGCATCGGTCGGATCGGCGACTGGATCGGCCACACCGGCAACGGCCTGGGCTACCAGGCACTGGCGATGTACCACCCGGAGTCCCAGACGGCTGTCGCGATCGCGCTCAACGCTACGGGACCGGACTCGGATCTCCCCGCGCACCTGCTCGAGCAGCTGCAGGAGCTGATCCTCGAGGGCTGATTCGTCCGCGCCTTGCCGCGCCTGGAGCACGAAGGTCAGGCGTTGGCGTCCTGACGCTTCAGACGGGATGCAGCGCGGCCACGCTCGGTCTGATCGAGGATCACCTTGCGGATCCGGACCTTCTCGGGAGTGACTTCGACACACTCGTCTTCGCGCGCGAACTCGAGGCTCTCCTCGAGGGAGAGCTGTCGCGGCGGCGTGAGCCTCTCCAGCTCGTCAGCCGTCGAGGAACGCATGTTGGTGAGCTTCTTCTCTTTCGTGATGTTCACGTCCATGTCGTCGGCTCGCGTGTTCTCGCCGACAACCATGCCCTCGTAGACCTCTTCGGTGGGCTGCACGAAAAAGCTCATGCGCTCCTGCAGCGCCATCATGGCGAACGGGGTAACGACACCCGCGCGGTCGGCGACGATCGAACCGTTCTGGCGCGCGACGATCTGTCCTGCCCAGTCGTCGTATCCGTGCGAGATCGCGTTGGCGATCCCGGTGCCGCGGGTGATCGAGAGGAACTCAGTGCGGAAGCCGATGAGTCCGCGCGAAGGGACGACGAACTCCATCCGCACCCAGCCGGTACCGTGGTTGACCATCGTCTCCATTCGACCCTTGCGCGCGGCAAGAAGCTGCGTGATAGCACCGAGGTACTCCTCGGGAGCGTCGATCGTGAGGTGCTCGAAGGGTTCCTGCGTCTGCCCGTTCGGCCCCTTGCGGGTGACGACCTGAGGCTTGCCGACGGTGAGCTCGAAGCCCTCGCGGCGCATGTTCTCGACGAGGATGGCGAGGGCCAACTCTCCGCGGCCCTGCACCTCCCAGGCATCCGGCCGCCCGATGTCGACGACCTTGATCGAGACGTTGCCGATGAGTTCGCGGTCGAGGCGATCCTTCACCATGCGGGCCGTCACCTTGTGACCCTTGACCTTGCCGACAAGCGGCGAGGTGTTCGTGCCGATCGTCATCGAGATGGCGGGGTCATCGACCGTGATGGCCGGCAGGGGACGCACGTCCTCGGGGTCGGCGATCGTCTCACCGATCGTGATCTCCTCGATCCCGGCGATCGCGACGATGTCACCGGGGCCTGCAGATTCGGCGGGATAGCGCTCGAGCGCGCGGGTCTTGAGTAGTTCGGTGACCCGGGCGTTCGAGTGGGATCCGTCGTGACGCACCCAGGCGACGGTCTGGCCCTTCTTCAGGGTGCCGTTGAAGACACGAAGGAGCGCGAGACGACCGAGGAACGGGCTCGAATCGAGGTTTGTCACCCACGCCTGCAGCGGCGCTTCGTCGTCATATGACGGCGCCGGAACGTGCTCGAGGATCGCTTCGAACAGCGGCTCGAGGTCGTCGTTGTCGGGAAGCGACCCATTCGCGGGTCGGTTACGCGAAGCTGCGCCGGCGCGACCGGAGGCATAGACGACGGGAACGTCGAGCAGGGCATCGACGTCGAGATCCGGGACATCCTCCTGCAGATCCGAGGCAAGGCCCAGCAGCAGGTCGTGCGATTCCTCCTCGACCTCGGCGATGCGGGCATCCGGCCGGTCCGTCTTATTGACGAGCAGGATGACGGGAAGCTTGGCCTCCAGCGCCTTGCGCAACACGAAGCGGGTCTGCGGGAGCGGCCCCTCCGAGGCATCCACGAGCAGCACGACGCCGTCCACCATCGACAGGCCGCGTTCGACCTCTCCCCCGAAGTCGGCGTGCCCGGGTGTGTCGATGACGTTGATCGTCACGGGAACCTCGGTGTGGACACCGTTGTAGGTGATCGCCGTGTTCTTCGCGAGGATCGTGATGCCCTTTTCGCGTTCGAGGTCGTTCGAGTCCATCGCGCGCTCTTCGACGTGCGCGTGTTCCCCGAACGAGCCGGTCTGGCGCAGCATCGCATCCACGAGCGTGGTCTTGCCGTGGTCGACGTGCGCGACGATCGCGACGTTTCGGAGGTCCGAACGGAGGGCATGCGCCATGAGGGAGTCCTTGCGGGTGGGGAGGCGGCCGGGATGCCGGCGCCTTCCAGGATATCTCAGGACCGCTTGCAGGCCGCTGAGCGGAGCGTTGTCCCGCTTTAGGCGGACTTCTGCTCTGCCAGGAGGGCAGCCCGCGCCTCGCGACGCTGCCGCTGCTCAGCGGGATCCGGAACGGGCACAGCCGCGATGAGGCGCTTGGTGTAATCATCCTGCGGATTGCGCAGAATCTGCTCCTTCGTACCCTGCTCGACGATCTTCCCGAAGTGCATCACCGAAATGCGATGCGAGAGGATGTCCACGACGGCAAGGTCGTGGCTGATGAAAAGGCATGCGAACTTGAGCTCCTGCTGCAGCTCCTGGAGCAGCTCGAGGAATCGGGCCTGGACAGAAACATCCAGCGCGGAAGTGGGTTCATCCGCCACCAGAAGGTCGGGGGCGAGCGCGAGAGCTCGCGCGATGCCCACGCGCTGCTTCTGCCCTCCCGACAGCTCGTGTGGGAAGCGGTTGCGATACGAGGTCGGGAGTTCGACTTGGTCGAGCAGAGTCTCCACTCGCCTGTCGAGTGCCTTGCCCTTCGCCTCTCCCGCCAGGAACAGCGGCTCGCCAATCGACTGACCAATGGGCATCCGGGGGTTCAGCGAAGATAACGGGTCCTGGAAGACAATGCCGGTGCGTCTGCGGATTGAGAAGAGATCCTTCGCGCTCGCGTCAGAAATGTCGACGCCCACCGCTGTGAGCTTGCCCTCGGCGATAGGAAGAAGTCCGACGGCGGCGCGACCAAGCGTCGTCTTTCCCGATCCGGACTCTCCGACCAGCCCCATGATCTCGCCGGGGTAAACCGCAAGGTCAATGTTCTCCGCGGCGCGGAAGGCGGGAATCCTGCCCCGTTTGGGGTACTCGATGGAAACATCCTCGAAGTGGAGCACGGGCTGGGCGCCCCCGTGCGAGGTGTCTGCTCCGGCTGGGCGCTCATCAACCTGAGCGGGCGAACTCGACTCGACCGCGTTGTGGATTCCCAAGTGCGGAACGGCACTCAGAAGCGCCTGGGTATACGGGTGCGTCGGCTCCGTGAAGATCTGCTCTACCGTCCCCGACTCGACAACAACGCCGTCCTTCATGACCATGATCCGGTCGGCGAGGTCCGCGACGACCCCCATATCGTGGGTGATGAGGATGATTGCCGAATCGAGGCGCTTGTGGAGGTTTCGCAGCAGGTCGAGAATCTCGGCCTGCACGGTGACATCGAGAGCTGTCGTTGGTTCGTCGGCGATCAACAGGAGCGGATCGCACGAGATCGATTGAGCAATCATCGCTCGCTGCCGCTGACCGCCCGACAGCTGGTGGGGGTACTTGTGGAACGCCTCCTCGGCCCTGGGCATCTCCACCATGCGAAGAAGCTCGATCGCCCGCTCCTTCGCATCGTTAGGCGAGAGCGTCCGATCGTGTGACCGCAATGCCTCGGTGATCTGGAAGCCGACCGTATAGACAGGGTTCAGGGCCGTCATCGGCTCCTGGAAGATGACGGCGATCTCGTTCCCACGGAGCGAACGCAGTCCTGCCGGGTCGGCGCCGCGCAGTTCCCGGTCTTGCAGCTTAATCGAGCCGGTTACCCGAGCGTTCTCCGGGAGCAGGCCGAGCAAGGCCATCGAGGACGTGCTCTTTCCCGAGCCGGACTCACCGACTATGGCCAGAACCTCACCGCGATTCACGACGTAGTTCATGTCGATTGCCGCGGGGTAGAACTTCCCCTCGACCCAGAACTCGACGCCCAGGTGCGAGACTTCCAGGATCTTCTGCGCTGCCGTGCCCGGCGCTGACTCACTCATGGGAGAACTCCTGTCTGCAAAGCTTGATCTCATGCAGTCGATCGATGTGCACTACCGACCGCTCGGCGGCCGAATCCTTGCCGGCGCGACGGTCGCGATCGCCGGCCTGGGCATCGCGGCCATGACCATTCAGAACCCGCTCGACGGACTGCGCTACGGGTGGCCGCTGCTCTTTGTCGCCGTGCTGGCTGTCGTGCTGTTCTGGCGACCGAGCCTGACGATCCAAGACCACGGCGTGACGGTCACCAACCCCTTCCGCACCGCCTTCATATCCTGGCCCTCGATCCAGAGCATCGATACGCGCTGGTCGCTGCGCGTTACTACCGCTCAGCGAGCGATCACGGTGTGGGCCGCTCCCGCACCGAGCCGGCACCGATCGGCGGGCCTGTCGCGAAGCGACTTCGCCGGGGTGGGTCAGAGCGCTCAAGGACCACACGCGAGCCTGCGACCCAGCGACGCGATCTCGACGCCCAGCGGCAACCTGGCCCAGGTGATACGCGGGCGCTGGGAGGAGCTTCGCGACCGCGGCGCGTTGGACGCCGGCGCCGATCCGGGCGCCGACTGGCTCACCGTCAACGTACCGGCGATCGCTACGTTGCTCGTGCTGGCTCTGGCGTCGGTCCTGGGCGCTTTCGTATAAAGCCAAACTCATCGTTCGGGATCCAGTGGCGAGTGCTGACCGTCGCCCGGTTCTTCCGGACGAGCATCGTGATAGTTCACGACATCCCCCGTGTACACGGCCTCGCCGGCAACTGTCACGGAAGGGGCGTCCGTGGAAGCAGTAGTGTCGACATCCACCGGGGCATGACCGGATGCCTTCGCCGCCCGTGCCATCGCCCGCTCACTCGGCATCTTCTTCTGACGGGGGTCGAAGGCATCGCGGAGCCCGTCACCGATGAAGTTGACGCACAGAGCGATTGCGATGATGAAGATGCCGGGCCACCAGAACAGCCACGGTCGGGTAGAGAACGCGGCCTGGTTGTCGGAGACGATCTTGCCCAGCGACGTGTCAGGTGACTGAACACCAAAGCCCAGATAGCTCAGCGCAGACTCGAGCAGGATCGCCCCCGCCATCAGCAGGGTGGCGTTGACCACGATCACCCCGACGGCGTTGGGAAGGATGTGGCGGAAGATGATGCGACGATCGCGGGCGCCCGACACTCTCGCGGCATCGACGAATTCCCGTTCGCGCAGGGTGAGGAACTCACCCCGAACGAGCCGCGCCATCGTCGTCCACGCGAACAACCCGATGACCACACCCAGGACAGCGGCACCGAGGCTGCCGAACGCGTGACCGAGCACCGAACCGATCACGATCAGCGGGATGGTGATCACGACGTCGGTGAACCGCATCAGAACGGCGTCCGTTGCCTTGCCGTAGTACCCCGAGACCGCGCCGATGACGACGCCAATGAAAGATGCCACGACCCCCGCGATGACCATGACCATGATCGACTGCTGAGCACCGCGCATCACAACGGCGAAGATGTCTCGTCCGACTTCGTCCTGCCCGAATGGGTGGTTTCCGAACGAGATGCCGGCGCCGCCGAGGAACTCGGGTAGCAGGCTCAGTGTCGGTTGTCCGCCGTTCTCGATCGGCGGGATCTGATCCCACGTGTACTGCCACCATCCGGGAATTCGCAGGCCCCACAGGGTCACGCCAACCGAGGTGAACGCCAAGACGATGATGAACCCGAGAACGAACATGGCCACGAGAGCCGCCCGATGCCGGAAGAAGCGGCGTCGGACGATCTGGCCCTGGCTCAGACCTTCTGTTTCACGCTGCTCGATGGAGGTCTCCGTGCCGCGGTCGATCGCGGCGTCGGATGCCGGAGAGGTCGTGTCCTGGGCCATCTCAACTCACCTTGATTCTCGGGTCGAGGGCTGCGTAGACGAGGTCGGCTATGAGGTTGAAGACCACGGCAAGAGAGCCAGCCACAATGAAGAAGGCCATGACGGGGTTGGGGTCGGAGACCCGCAGCGCATCGACGAAGAGGCGGCCCATGCCGACCCACCCGAAGACCGTCTCGGTGATCACCGCCCCACCGACGATCGCGCCGACATCGAACGCGATGATCGTGGTGATGGGAATAAGCGCGTTACGGAACGCGTGACGCACGACGACCGTACGCTCGGTGAGACCCTTCGCGCGCGCAGTGCGGATATAGTCCTGGTTCATGACCTCGAGCAAGCTCGCACGCGAGTATCGCGTGTAGCTGGCGAACGAGATGAGGATGATCGCGATCGTTGGAAGCAGCAGGTGCGTGAACAGGTCGATTCCCTGCACCCAGAAGTTGCCACCGAGCCCCGGGGTCGAGGCGCCGACAGTGGCAATCGGACGACCGTTGACCCGATCCGAGTTCGTGTAGGCGTTCCAATACGACATGTACTTGTCGAGCGCCAGCAATCCAGCGGTGAGCACGCCGACGATGATGGCGGTGCGGATGACAGGACCGCGATCGTTGCCTCCGAAGAGCCATCCGATCGCGCCACTAACGACGATGGTGAGGGCAGCGAGTCCTAGGAACAGCGGAAGTGTCATCCCGCTCAGTAGGTAGTACATCATCGGGAAGTAGAGCGCGATGGCAATGACGACGACGACAAGCGAGGCGTAGAGCGCGCGGCGGTTTCGCAAACCGGTTGAGATCGCCGTCACCGCTACCGCAATGCCGACGCTAAGAATCACGAAGACGACGATCCCGATGCTCGGGTCGGCGAACCACCTCGTAGCCGAGAGGTAAACGAGCACTCCAGCAGTGGCAACAGTCCCGATCGCGAAGACGAGAAGGCGCTTACGTAGCGAACCACCCAGCAGCGACATCCAGACGACCCCGGAGAGGAGTGCGCCGATGACGATGACGGGTGCGGCTATGACGGGGTCCGCGAGCCAGTTGTTCATCTGGATAGCGCCGTATTGCTTCAGCAGTACCGCGACCCAGAAGATCGGGAGCGAAAAGAAAAGGAACGCGACGAGAGTGACGCCGTAGTCGAATCCGCTGTACTGACGCAGTGCAGAGACGATACCCACCGCGAGTCCAAGAATGATCGCCACGACGGTCGCGGTCGTCACGAGCGTGATGGTCGAGGTGAGCGCGTTGGCCAACAGTGCGTTGACCGACTGGTTCTGGATGCTGATGCCGAAGTCGCCACGCAGAACTGCCCCCAACCACAAGAAGTACCGCAGCGGCGCGGGGACGTCGAGGTTCAGCAGCTTGATGCGTGCATCGATCAGCTCCTGCTTGTTCGGCGCGTTCGACGTCCGCAGCTCGTCGAGCGGATCTCCCGCGAGCGAAACGAGCATGTACATCAAGAACGTCGCCGCGAGGAGGACGAACACCGACGCGATAAGGCGTCGAACGATGAATGAAGCCATGAAGAGGGCGGCCTACCTATCCGAGGGTCGGCGAGTTGCGGGATCTTCCGTCTCGCCCGGCGCGATTGCGCAGAAGTCTAACGTGCGAGGGTGCAGGTCCCGGTAGGACCTGCACCCTCTGTGGGAGGCGCCGCTGTCCGGCGCCTCCCTGGCGGTCAACCCTCGGTCGACTCGCCGCTTGTCACTGTCCAGTCCCAGGCGTTCCAGAAGATCGTCGGGGCAAGAATGGACGGATCGACTCCCTGGACGCGGTCGCTGTATGCGGTCACGCTCGGGAACTGGAAGATGGTGACGCCGTAGAAGTCCTCCCACAGCAGCTTGTCCATCTCCTGGAGCATCGTGATCTGCTCGGCCTTATCGAACGTGACGTTCAGCTGTGCGACCAGATCATCAACCTGAGCGTTCGAGTAGAAGTTCAGGTTGTTGATTCCGCCAGTCTGGAACGTCGGCAGCGAGTTGGTAACGCCGAGGCTCGTCGACTGCCACCCGAACAGGGATGCGTCGTAGGCACCCGGGGTACCGAGCAGGCCGCCCCACTCAGTCGAACCGCAGTCCGTGACGTTGAAGCCAGCCTGGTTTGCCGACTGCTGGATGAGCGCGAACTCGTTGACACGACGCGGGTTGTTCGCTGCGTACAGGATGCAGACGTCCGTGTTGGTCACACCCGACTCAGCGAGGAGAGCCTTTGCGCCTTCGATGTCAACCTGCTCGTAGTCCAGCGAGGTGTTGTTGGCCACCGACTCGTCGTAGCCCTCAGCACCGGGAACGAACAGCTGCGAGTTACGCAGAATCGCGTCATCACCGATGATCGGCTTGATCAGCGTGTCCACGATCTCCTGGCGGGGGATCGTCTTCATGAACGCCTCGCGGGCGAGGGGGTTAGAGAAGATGTTCTCGGGGTTGCGGCCGTTCTCGAACTGAAGGTCGACGTGCTCGTAGGTGCCCTCGAGACCGGTGAGGACAGTGACTCCGTCGAGACCGTCGAGAGCCGTCTTGATGTCAGCTGTCGCCTGGGGCGAGATAATGTCGACTTCACCGTTCTGCAGGGCTTGAACAGCAGCCAGCGGGTCGGGGATGAAGCGGATCGTGATCTCTTCAATGGTCGGCTTGTTCTCGCCCGTGTACTCGGGGTTCGCCTTCAGAGTGATGTACTGATCGGCAACGAAGTCCGTGATCATGTACGGACCGCTCGCGGTGACGAGCTCTGTGTCCGAGGGCATCGACGTGAAGTTGAAGCCGGAGTTCCAGAAGGACGAGATCGGCGCGAGGGCAGCCGCGTCATCGTTCTGGATCGCGTCGAGCACTGCCTGCTTGGCCTCGGCGTTGTCGGTGATGCCCAGCGCGTTCTTGGCGACCACGTGCGCGGGCAGCGGGGACGAGAACGACAGCTCCCAGTCGACGAACGGAGCGTCGTAGACCATCGTGATGGAGCGGCCGTCTTCGCTGACCTCGGGGGTCTGGCTGACCAGGCCGAGACCGGCATCCGGAGTCGCACCCGAGTCGAAGTAGACGACGTCCGTCGGGAACGCGTCGGTGAACTCACCGGTCTCGGGGTCGGTGAAGTCTGCCGGGTCGAAGTCCGGCGTGTCGAGCGCGCGCGAGAGCGCGGCCCAGTTCAGCAAGAGGTCGGCAGCGTCCACGGCGGTCCCGTCGGACCACTTCACACCCTCGTTGATCGTGTAGGTGACCGTCAGCGGGTCTTCGCTCACGAGCTCATAGGTCCCGAACGAGGTGTTCTTCACCAGGGCGGGGGTGTTGTCGTAGTAGTTGAAGCCGTCCAACACCAAGTAGTTGATGTTGTTGTTCGCGGTGGCGTTGCCGTACGAGGTAAAGCCGTTCATCGAGTAGAACGCCTGGTTCCACGCGACCGAGATCGCCGAACCCTCGATGAGCCCGGAATCGTCCTCGGCGCTCGGGGTGCAGCCCGAGATCACCAGAGCGCCGACGCCGGCAATGACTGCCGCCGTCAAGAAGCGCGAGATCTTCACATTTCCTCCTGTGCAAGGGGTTATGTGCCGGGGGCATGAGTGACCCCGGCACGGATGGAAAAACCCTAAGCGCGAGCTTTGAGTTGTTCAAAACCTGAGGCCGAAAAGTTACATACCCTTAACTCGGTGGGAGTTGCATGTGGCAATCTGACAAGGTGCACCCCCCGAAGCGGCCTCCCGTTGTTAGCGAAGTGCTGAACGTTTCGCGCGTTGACGGGCAAACACGTAAGCGGCTGACCTGGGAGGTCTGGATCGTCCTGGCGATCACCGTCGGCCAGTCGGCGGTGTACAGCATCCTGTCGTTCACGCGCTCGCTCATCCGTGCCGCTCAAGAAAACCAGACTCTCGCGCAGCAGCAGACCCAGCTGAATCCGAACCGGGACGCCGAGGCGCTGTGGAACGCGCTGTACCAGTTCCTCAGCATCTTCTTCGGGTTGGCGCTGGTGGCGTTGGTGATTTACCTGCTCTGGGAGCCGGGGTCCAACGCCCTGAGGCGGATCGGCCTGGACTTCTCGCGGTTCGGTGGCGATCTCGGGCGTGCGCTCCTGCTCGGCGCCGTGATCGGCATCCCGGGCCTTGCCCTCTACGTCGCAGGCCGTGCGCTCGGGATCACGCTTCAGGTGAGCGCCTCGCCGCTGGATGCCGCGTGGTGGACAGTTCCGCTGCTGATGCTGGCAGCGCTGCGCGCTGGGCTGACCGAGGAGGTCATCTTTCTCGGGTATCTGTTCGATCGCCTCCGCCGGTTCGGCTGGAACTGGTGGGCGATCATCCTGACCACGGCCGGTCTTCGCGCCGCGTACCACGCCTACCAGGGCTTCGGCGCGATCGTCGGCAACTTCGCGATGGGCGTCGTGTTCGGCTGGTGCTACCGGCGCTGGGGCCGGGTCATGCCACTCGTGATCGCCCACACCCTGATCGATATCGTCGCCTTCATCGGTTACCCCCTCGCGGTGACTCTCTTTCCCACCGTGTTCTAACGCCCCGGGTGCCCTGAGACACAGCCTGGCGCGACACACGGATGTCCGTCCCTCGCGCCACCGCACGTCTCACGGAGGAGGCGTATCGGCGAAGAGGGCGGCCGCGTCTCCACGAGGGCAAGAATTGCCGCGTTGTCCACCGCGGAAGTTTGGGGCGAGGGCTGATTTCGGGGCGTGTTCAAGCATGAAGGATGCCGCCAAAGACCGCGATCGCTCCGAGTCCCGTTATCTTCCACGTGGCATCGGATGCCGCGCCGACTGCTCGACCGCGTGATGACCGCACGCTCGTGCGCGTACGACACGGCGTTTGGGCGGATGCGGCCGCCTGGCGCACCCTCACCCCGTGGGATCGTTACCTGGCGCGCGTCCACGCCGTCGCGCTACTCCGGCCGGACGCAGTGTTCTGTCGCGAGTCCGCCGCCGCACTGTGGGGTCAACCAATAATCGGCGAACCTCGCGACATCCACCTCTTCGATGGCGAGGCGACGCGGTCGCACCGGGTAGGCGATGTCGTGCGGCACGCAAGCCTCACGACGCCCCGCGTCGTCGAGGCTGGGGGCTTCCTGCTGACCGCTTCGGCTGACACTGCCGTCTCCCTGGCCCGCACCCTTCCGCCCGCGTGGGGCGTGGCGGCCGTGGACGCGACGATCAGCAAGCGTCAACTCGGTCTGTGCACCATCGCGGAGATTCGTGACGCCTTTTCGCTGCAGGTGGATCGTCGTCATCGCCGTCGATGTGTATGGGCCATTGAACACGCCGACCCGCGCTCCGAGAGCGTTGGCGAATCGGTCAGCCGCGCGGTCATCGGCTGGTTGGGGTTTGAGGAACCCGAGCTCCAGCATCCGTTCCACTTCGAAGGGCATGACGACCGTTGCGACTTCTACTGGCCGCGCTCTGGAATCGCCGGAGAGTCCGATGGATACGGCAAGTACCGGAGCGCCGCCGACCTCATCGCCGAGAAGCGCCGCGAAGACCGCTTGCGTCGACACCTACGCGGCTTCGCGCGCTGGGACTGGAACGACGCCATGCGCGCCGAGCCCCTTCGACGTGCGCTCGCGTCGAGCGGCGTGCCCCGCATCCGCCCACCCGACCCCACCATGCTCGCCACCCTCGCCCCGAGCTCACACCGTCCGCACCGTGAGACGTAACCTGGCGCGTGGGGCGGGGCCGGCGGATTCAAGCGGTGGTCGCAATGAGTTCTGTGAACTTCTCCGATGGTGTCAGATAGCCGAGCGTTTTGCGTGGTCGTCCGTTGAGCGAGTCCTGGATCGCGGTCAGCTCAGCGCGGGTGACGATGCTCAGATCGGTGCTCTTCGGCAGGTACTGGCGTAGCAGTCCGTTGGGATTCTCGTTGCTTCCGCGCTGCCACGGGGAGTGCGGGTCGCAGAAGTAGATCGGGATGCCGGTCGCTGTGGTGAACTCGGCGTGCTTGGCCATCTCGGCGCCCTGATCCCAGGTGATCGTCCGCGCCAGCGACGCCGGAAGCGCGGTGATCGCCTCGCGCATTGCGGCCTCCACCTTGTCGGCGCTCTTCCCGTCGGGCAGGTGCAGCAGAAGTGTGAGGCGGGTGCTGCGTTCGACGAGGGTTCCCACGGCGCTGCGACTGTTCTCGCCGAGGATCAAGTCGCCTTCCCAATGCCCCGGCACGGCACGGTCTTCGACCTCTGCGGGGCGCTCGCTGATCATCACCATCCCTGGCAGCCGGCCCCGCCCGTCCGTCGCGGTCCGCGACTTCCGTGCCGCCCGCCCCGACCGCAGGCAGCGGGCGAGCTCGCGGCGCAGCTGCCCGCGTCCCTGCACGAACAGGGACTGGTAGATCGTCTCGTGACTCACGTGCATCTCCGGGTTGTCGGGATGCTCCAAACGTAAGCGCGCGGCGATTTCCTGCGGCGACCACAGTTGCTCCAGCTGCGTCGTGACGACCTCGAGCAGCCGTCCACTGTCGAGCTTGAACGGCTTCGGTCGGCGGGCCTGCTCTCGTGCGTCCTCGTGCGCCCGCCACGCCGAGTACTCCTCCCGTCCGCCGCCGCGCTTGACCTCGCGGCTGACCGTCGACACCGCGCGTCCCAGGGCACGCGCGATCGCAGTAAGCGTGTCACCGCGGGCGAGGCCGACCAGGATCTCCTCACGGTCGAAGACCGTCAGATGCCCCTCGCGCGGCTCCCAGCCGAACGGCTTCCCGTCGAGGTGACGGCCCTCCCTCGCCATGCGGCCGACCATCGGCGCCGTGCAGCCGATCTCGCGGGCGATATCGATGAGCCGCCACCCCTTCGAGTGGAGACGGAGCGCGAGCTGCTTCTGCTCGCGACTGAGATGACCATGTTTGCCCTGCAACGAATGCCTCCCGAGATCAGCGCCTGCTTCATCTCACAGCACCCGTTGCGTTGACCGGTTGAATCCGCCGCCACGTTTCGCGCGCCAGGTTCCGTCTCGCGGGGGCGGGGCGGGAGTGCTAGGCGAACGCGGCGGGGGGCGGGCAGGCGCAGACGAGGTTGCGGTCGCCGTAGGCCTGGTCGATGCGGCGCACCGGGGGCCAATACTTCGAGCGCACCAGGGAACGAACCGGATACACCGCCCGCTCGCGCGAATACGGATGCTGCCAGTCGCCGACCGCGATGGCCTCGGCTGTGTGCGGGGCATTCACCAGCGGGTTGTCGCCCGCGGGCCACTCCCCCGCAGCCACCGCCTCAGCCTCGGCGTTGATCGCGATCATCGCCTCGATGAATCGCTCGATCTCGCCGAGATCCTCAGACTCGGTCGGCTCGACCATGAGGGTCCCCGCGACCGGGAACGACATGGTCGGCGCGTGGAATCCGTAGTCGATGAGGCGCTTGGCCACGTCATCGACCGTGATCCCGGTCGCCTCCCGCAGGGGGCGCAGATCCAGGATGCATTCGTGCGCGACGAGCCCGTTCTCTCCCGCGTAGAGCACCGGGTAGTGCTCGCGCAGGCGGGCCGCGATGTAGTTCGCCGCCAGGACCGCGCTGCCGGTCGCCTGACGCAGGCCCTCAGCGCCCATCATCCGGACGTACGCCCACGAGATCGGCAGGATGGATGCCGAACCGTACGGCGCGCCCGAGATCGGACCCCCGGCGAAGATCGCGCCTTCGGGATCCGTGAGCGACGGATGCCGTTCCCGCTGCGCCATCGGATGCGAAGGCAGGAACGGCGCAAGGTGCGCCTTGGCGGCCACCGGGCCGACTCCTGGCCCACCGCCGCCGTGCGGGATCGCGAAGGTCTTGTGCAGGTTCAGGTGCGACACGTCGCCACCGAGATCCCCCAGGCGCGCGTACCCGACGAGCGCGTTGAGGTTCGCCCCGTCGACGTACACCTGTCCCCCTGCCTCGTGCGCGGCCGCGGTGATCGCCAGTACCTCGTGCTCGTACACACCGTGCGTCGACGGGTACGTGATCATGAGGGCAGCGAGCGTGTCGGCGTGCTCGGCGATCTTCGCGCGCAGATCGCCGAGGTCGACGTTTCCGGCGTCATCGCACGCGACGACCACGACCCGCATCCCGGCGAGCACAGCGGATGCCGCGTTCGTGCCGTGCGCGGACGACGGAATGAGGCACACCGTGCGCTGCTCGTCGCCCCGCGAGCGGTGGTATCCGCGGATCGCGAGCAGGCCCGCGAGCTCGCCCTGGGAGCCGGCATTCGGCTGCACCGAGACGGCGTCGTAGCCGGTGACCTCCGCCAGCCACGTCTCGAGCTGATCGATCAGGGCGAGGTATCCCTCGGCGTCGGATGCCGGAGCGAACGGATGCATCCGCGCGAACTCCGGCCACGAGACCGCTGCCATCTCGGTCGCGGCATTGAGCTTCATCGTGCACGAGCCCAGCGGAATCATGCCGCGGTCGAGGGCATAGTCGCGGTCGGCGAGAGTCTTCAGGTAGCGCATCATCGCGGTCTCGGACCGGTGCGCGTGGAAGACCTCGTGCGTGAGGTAGGCATCCGTTCGCCGCAGCGCGTCGGGGTACATCCGCACACCCGCGATCGCGGTGAATGACGAGCCCTCCGAAAGCCCTGTCGAGGGCTCGCCCGCACCGCCGAACACGGCGAGCAGATCCGCCTCGAGCGACGGATCGGCAGCGCTCACCTCGTCGAGTGACATTGCGACAGTCTCAGCGTCCACGCGTCGCAGCAGGATGCCGAGCCCGGCCGCCGCCGAGACGACGGCATCGGCATCCGCGACCCGCACCTGGATCGTGTCGAAGAAGTACTCGGTCAGCACCTCGACGCCGCGCGCCCGCAGCGATCCGGCGACCAGAGCCGTCCTCGCGTGCACGCCCTGAGCGATCCGCTTCAGCCCCTCGGGCCCGTGATAGACGGCATACATCGCCGCCATCACGGCCAGCAGCACCTGGGCGGTGCAGATGTTCGAGGTCGCCTTCTCGCGGCGAATGTGCTGCTCACGCGTCTGCAGCGACAGCCGGTACGCGGGGCGGCCGTCGGCATCCACCGACACTCCGACCAGGCGCCCCGGCAGCTGCCGTTCGAGCCCTGCCCGCACCGCGAGGTATCCAGCGTGCGGGCCGCCGAAGCCCATCGGCACCCCGAAACGTTGCGTCGTCCCGACAGCCACATCGGCCCCGAGCGAGCCGGGCGAGCGCACCAGCGTGAGGGCGAGCAGGTCGGCGGCGACGACAGCGAGTCCGCCATGCGCATGGATCGCCGTGATCGCCTCGCTCGGATCCCACACCCAGCCAGACGCACCGGGGTACTGGATGAATCCGCCGAAGGCCTCGGGAAGCACCTCGGGCTCATCGAAGGACACGACCCGGATGTCTATCCCGAGAGCTTCGGCCCGGTGCCGCAGCAGCGCGATCGTCTGCGGGAGCGCATCAGCGTCGACGAGGAACACACTCGAGGCGCTCTTCGACGCGCGGCGGGCGAGCAGCATCCCTTCGACCACGGCTGTCGACTCATCCAGCATCGAGGCGCCAGCGGTCGCCATACCCGTGAGATCGGTCACCATCGTCTGGAAGGTGATCAGCGCCTCGAGTCTGCCCTGCGAGATCTCGGGCTGGTATGGCGTGTAGGCGGTGTACCACGAGGGGTTCTCGAAGACATTCCGCGCGATGACGGCGGGAGTGACTGTGTCGTAGTACCCGAGCCCGATTAGCGAGCGCGAGACGCGGTTGCGCGAGGCGAGCGCCCGCAGCTCCCCGAGCGCCTCCGCCTCGGTCGCGGCGTGCGGAATGCGCGATCCGTCCCGCGGAGCAGCGTGAATGGATGCCGGAACCGCCGCCGCCACGAGCGCATCGACGCTCTCGTAGCCGAGCGCATCGAGCATGGTGCGCTGGGCAGCGGCGTCGGTTCCGATGTGACGCTCGGCGAAGGATCCGACGATCATGCAGCGCCGCCGGTCAGGGCGACGTAGGCGTCACGGTCCAAGAGCGCATCGATGTCGGCGGGCGTGACTTTGAGCTTCATGAGCCAGCCCGCACCGAACGGGTCGGAGTTCACGACAGACGGGTCATCAACTGCCTCATGGTTGACGGCGAGGACCTCACCGTCAACGGGCGCGAACAGCTCACCGACCGACTTGGTCGACTCGATCTCGCCGCAGACCTGGCCGGCTGACACGCCGTCGCCGACGCCCGGCAGCTCGAGGAAGACGACATCACCGAGCTTGTCGGCGGCGTAATCGGTGATCCCGATCACGGCTTCATCGCCCTCCAGGCGCAGCCACTCGTGCTCGGCGGTGTACTTCAGGGTCGTCAGGTCGGTCATGTCGTCCTCCGGTAAAAGGGCAGGGTCGTTACGGATGCAGGAATGAGGGTGCCGCGCACGTCGATCGCCAGTTCGGTGCCGGGCGCGGAAACAGTGGGATCGACAAACGCCAGAGCGATCGGATGCCCGAGGGTTGGGCTCAGCGCGCCGGAGGTGATCTCACCGACGACGGGGGCACCGTCGACCGACGGAGCAACGACGGTGTAGCCGGCACGTCCGGCGCGGCGGCCCTCAGACACGAGTCCGACGAGCACGCGGCTGTCGGCATCCGAGGCCTGTGGAGCCCGCTTCCCCACGAAATCCGGCTTGCCGTCGGCGACGCTGCGCGCAAGCCCCGCCTGGGCGGGAGCCGTCTCGAGCGAGAGCTCGTGGCCGTAGAGCGGCATGCCGGCTTCGAGCCGCAGGGTGTCGCGGGCCGCGAGGCCCGCGGGTACGAGGCCGCGCGGCGCTCCCGCGGCCAGCAGGGCGTCCCAGAGGGCTCCCGCTGCGCGATGGGGCACGAGCAGTTCGAAACCGTCCTCACCGGTGTAGCCGGTGCGGGCGATGAAAAGCGGCGCGCCAGCGAAGGATCCGGCAGCCCAGGCGTAATAGCCAAGGTCCGCGAGCGCGGGCGAAACGCCTTCGATGCCGGATGTTGCCGTCACGATCTCCTGCGCCGCGGGGCCCTGCACGGCAACGAGCGCGAACTGGTCGGTCACGTCCTCGATCTGTGCCGTATCGGAGACGCCCGGGATGACCGCGAACGACGTGACGCCGCGGTCGATCCTCGGCTCCGCGAGGAAGGATGCCGCAACCGGCGCCCGCGCGGCCCGCAGCGCGAGCGCCTCAGCCACGGCATCCCGGTTGCCCGCGTTGGCGATGACGAGGTACCGATCCTCAGCGGTGCGGTAGACGATGACGTCGTCGACGATGCCACCGTCTTCGGTGAGCACGAGCGAGTACTTGGCTTTGCCGACCCGCATGCCCGAGTGATCACCCGAGAGGGCGTAGTCGAGGAATGCGCCGCTGGGCTCTCCGGTGACGAGGAACTCGGCCATGTGCGAGATGTCGAACAGGCCCGCAGCCTCGCGCACCGCGTGGTGCTCGGCGAGGTCGGATGCGTAGCGCACCGGCATCTGCCAGCCGCCGAAGTCCGTGAACGCAGCCCCGAGCGCGACGTGTCGATCGTGGAGCGGCGAGCGTCTCGGCTCGGCCGGCACGGGTGCGGTATCTGGTGGAGCGGGGTGTGACATGAGTTCTCCCGGTCGTCGGACGGGGGACGCTGTTCGGCGCCCGTGAACTCCCCCTCTGTCTGTGGCCTGAGAGTTTCGCGCGGCATCCGAGTGAACCGGATGCTGTGCTTTCACCGTCGGCGGCCGCCACCCGATGCGCGGGTGATGACGCTTTCCAGAGTGGCCGGACGTGCGCGGTACGCGGACCTGAGAGATTGGCGGGGAGGCTTGCTCCTTCGGTGCCCGGTGTGACCCGGGGCTCTCCCGCACCCGTCATGTGGCCGGATCTTCAGTTGCGCCGCCAGCATATCCCAGCGCCCGGGCTGCGCCTGCAGACGCGCCTCAGGGCGTGCAGGAACCCGTCGATACCGGCTCGGCAAGAGCTGGCGCCTGATCGGCCAGCGGCGCGAGCACGCCAGAGGTGACGGCGTAGCCGACATCCGACCCGTCATCGGCGCGAGCGAATACGACGCCCGCCGCCTCCCCACCGGCGGTGAGCACGGGACCCCCGGAGTTCCCCGGTGCGACGCGGGCATCGAGCGCGTAGATCTCGCGGCTCACGGTCGCGGTGTCGTAGATGTCGGGGACCTGCGCGGTTCCCACCGACCGCACTGACGCCTGCCCCAGCGTGAACGGGCCGCCATAGGGATAGCCGGCAACCGCCGCGGTATCGCCCGCACGCAGCGGTGCGACGACGGGCAGTACCGCAACATCCTCGGTCTCCACGGCGATGACGGCGAGATCCTGGTCGGGGTCGAACCAGACGACGCGGCCCGCTTGCGCGATGCGCCCCGGCAGCTCGACGACGATCTGCTCCATCCCGGCCACGACGTGCGCGTTGGTGATGACGCGGTCATCGGCGATGACGAAACCCGATCCGGTCATGCCCCGCGAGCATGAGAATGCGGTTCCCGAGATGCGAGCCACCGACTGGGCGGCTGCGCTCAGGGCGGGGTCATCCAGCGCCACCGGCGGGGCTGTCGGTGCCGCGGCGGGAAGATCCAGCAGCGTCCCCATCCGGGGCAGGGCGTCCACGAAGACCGTCTGCCGCAGCTGCGCGAGGGCAGCGCTCACCGGTGGCGGCGTCAGCGCATCGATCGTGGCGAGGACGCGGGAGGACGAGGTCGCGGCAGTGACCAGCGGCACACCTGAGATAGCGGCGCTCTGGGCGACCAGCGAGAGCGACAGGGCGGTGGCGACGACAGCGACGACCCCGCCCAGCAGACGGTCGATCACGTGAAGGCGCAGTTTTTCGGCTCCGCGCCTGAGGGCACTGCCGACCGCGCCCCCAGCTATCGCACCGCCGACGAGCAGCACCACGACCCCGGCGATGAGCACCGGCCCGCGCCAGTCCGATTCGGGCAGCAGCGGCGCGACGACCGGCAAGAGCCACCAGACCGCCACACCGCCGACGGCAAGGCCTACCGCCGAGCCGAGGATCGCCAGCACGCCGCTCCCGATTCCCCACGCGAGCGCGCCGAGCAGCAGGATCACGACGAGAACGTCGGTGAGGATGCCGAGGACCACACATCCAGTCTGTCGCCCGCTCGATCGACCAAGCTGGGGGTTTTCTTCCAGCCCACCCGAGTTGCGGTTCTGGTCACCCTGACTCTAAGATCGACTGCGTAGTTAGAGTCACCATGACACAAACCGTCCTCGCTCCCGACACACCGCGCGCAGCATCCACCGATGCCATCCGCGTCGCGGTGTCGACCGTGATATTCACGGTCCGCCGCGACCCCGGAGACGGGTCGGGGCGCCTCATGATGCCGCTCGTGCGTCGAACCCGCGAACCCTATGAGTGCCTGTGGGCACTGCCCGGTGGGTGGCTCCACGCAGGCGAAGGCCTGGATGCTGCCGCCTCGCGCACCCTCGCCGAAACGACGGGTCTGACGCCGAGCTATCTGGAGCAGCTCTACGCGTTCGGAGACGTCGACCGCTCCCCCACCCGCGTCGTATCGATCGTCTACTGGGCACTCCTGCGCGCCGACGACGTTGACGCCCAGCGCGCCGCCCATGAGGCAGCGGGCGATGCTCCCGAGAACGTCGCCTGGTTCGACGCGAACGCGCCGGGCACCCTCGCCTTCGACCACAACGAGATCGTGTCGTACGCACTGTGGCGGCTGCGAAACAAGGTCGGCTACAGCCGCATCGCCCACGGCCTGCTCTCGGAGCTGTTCACGCTGGCCGACCTTCGCGAGGTCTACGAGGCGATCCTGGATCGGCGACTCGATCCCGCGAACTTCCGACGCCAGGTCGAGAACTCCGGAAACCTCATCCCCACCGACCGGTTCCGCACCGGCAGCCATCGTCCCGCCCGCCTCTACCGCTACAACCAGGATGTCGAACTCGCCGACCGGGGCCCGCTGAGCGCCGCGCGGCCGGGCGGCATCCGCACCTCCTCGCCCGAATCGAGCACCTCATGACAGCTGTCAACATCGCCCTCGCCCCGCGCCCCATCGATCCGTCGGTCGACCACGAGATCCACGGCATCGTCTCGGGGTCGCTGCAGGGCGAGACCTGCAACACCGACCTGGCGACGGCACCGTGGAGCTTCGACACGGTGCCGGGCTACGGGCCTGGAGCATCCGAGGGCGATGTCATCCCGACCGGTGCACCGCGTCAGGGCGAGCTCCCGCGGGAGTACCGCGAGGCCACAGAAGACGAGCTGGACGCCCGGATCATCGCGGCGAAGAACACCCTCGGCGACCGCGTCGTCGTGCTCGGACACTTCTACCAGCGCGAAGAGGTCGTGCGGCACGCCGACTACGTGGGCGACTCGTTCCAACTCGCCAACGCCGCGAAAGCACGCACGGATGCCGAGGCCATCGTGTTCTGCGGCGTGCACTTCATGGCTGAGACCGCAGACCTGCTCTCCGGACCCGATCAGGCGGTCATCCTGCCCAACCTCGCGGCCGGATGCTCGATGGCCGACATGGCTTCGATCGACGAGGTCGAGCAGGCGTGGGAGGAGCTCGCCGACATCTACGGCGACCTCGATACCCCGGATGTCGAGGGCCTGCTGCCGGTGATCCCGGTGACCTACATGAACTCCTCGGCGGCGATCAAGGGGTTCGTGGGCCGCCACCACGGAATCGTGTGCACCTCCTCGAACGCGCGGACCGTGCTGGAGTGGGCCTTCGAGCGGGGCCGGCGCGTGCTGTTCTTCCCCGACCAGCATCTCGGCCGCAACACCGCGAAGGCCATGGGCGTGCCGCTCGAGCAGATGCCGATGTGGAACCCCCGCAAGCCCCTGGGCGGCAACGACGACACGACTCTGGATGCCGCGCGCGTCATCCTGTGGCACGGATTCTGCTCGGTGCACCGCCGCTTCTCGGTCGCTCAGATCGACAAGGCCCGCGCTGAGCACCCCGGCGTCCGTGTCATCGTGCACCCCGAGTGCCCCATGGAGGTTGTCGACGCAGCTGACGAAGCCGGCTCGACCGACTACATCCGTAAGGCGATCGAGGCCGCGACCGAGCCGACGACGTTCGCTATCGGCACGGAAGTGAACCTGGTGCAGCGCCTCGCGGCCGAGCATCCACAGCACGAGATCTTCTGCCTCGATCCCGTCGTCTGCCCATGCTCGACGATGTATCGCATCCACCCTGGCTACCTCGCGTGGGTGCTGGAGTCGCTCGTTGCCGGCGAGGTCGTCAACCGCATCACGGTTCCGGCCAACGTAGCCGACCCAGCCCGCGTCGCTCTCGAGCGGATGCTGGCAGCTAAGCCCCCGGCAGCCCCCGCTGCAGCCTGGGAGCAGGCGTCATGACATCCGCACCGCGCGTGATCGTCGTTGGCAGCGGGATTGCGGGCCTCACCGTTGCCCTGCACGCCGCAGCCGGCGGATGCCTCGTAACGGTGGTGACCAAAAACGTGCTGGAGCACGCCAACACGCGCTACGCGCAGGGCGGGATTGCCGGAGTCATGTTCCCCGACGACCGGGTCGAAGACCACATCCGCGACACCCTGGTCGCCGGCGCCGGACTCGGTGATGAGGCAGCGGTGCGAGTACTTGCGACCGAGGGACCGGAGCGGATCCGTGAGCTTGTCGCGCTCGGCGTCGCGTTCGATCGCGACGAGCACGGTGAGTTCCGCAAGGGTCTCGAGGCCGCGCACTCCTACCCGCGCATTCTGCACTCGGGGGGCGACGCCACCGGCACCGAGATCGAACGCGCGCTTGTCGCCGCCGTCCGCGCAACGGCGGCGACGGTCATCGAGCACGCGTTCCTGGTCGACCTCATCATCGAGCAGGGTCGGGTGCGCGGCATCCGGATCCTGCGCGACGCCCGTGACGGAGACGCGGGAACGCCCGACGAGCTGCGCGCCGATGCCGTCGTCCTGGCAACGGGGGGCATCGGCGAGCTGTTCGCGCACTCGACGAATCCCGCGGTAGCAACCGGTGACGGGATCGCTGCGGCGATTCGAGCGGGAGCCGCTGTCGCTGACCTCGAGTTCGTGCAGTTCCACCCGACAGTCCTCGCGGCCGGCGACGCGTTCTTAGTGTCCGAAGCGGTGCGCGGCGAAGGCGCGACGCTCATCGACGAAGACGGTCACCGCTTCGTTTTCGACGATCATCCCGACGGTGAGCTCGCGCCGCGGGACGTCGTCGCCCGCGCGATAGCCCGGGTCATGAGGCAGCAGGACGGACGCCCCGTGCTGCTGGATGCCACCGCCATTCCCGCGACTGACGCTGATGCCCGCGCGGCTTGGCTGCAGGAACGCTTCCCGACGATCGACGCCGCGATGCGTGAGCGCGGCCTGGATTGGGCGCGCGTTCCCGTACCGGTGACGCCTGCCGCCCACTACCTCATGGGTGGCATCGTCACCGACCTGGAGGGGCGCTCCTCGCTTCCCGGACTCTATGCCGTCGGCGAGGCGGCCCGCACCGGAGTCCACGGGGCGAACCGTCTCGCGTCGAACTCGCTCTTGGAGGGCGCCGTTTTCGGCGCCCGCGCCGGGGACGCGATCGCGACGGATGCCGCATCCCGCCTCTGGCCCGCCGACACCCGCGACGACATCAGCCCCGTTCCGTCCGTGGGCGTGGCGGGAAGCCTGGCCGCCCCCTCCCCAGCCTTCTCGCGCGCCGCTCTTCAGGACCTCATGTGGGAGAACGCGTCGCTGGTGCGAGACGACGAGGGGCTCGCCCGCGCCGCTAGCGTCATCGACACCTGGCGAGCGCAGGAGCGCTCGCCGCGGACCGAGCGCGAGTACGAAGACGAGAATCTGTTGCTTGTCGCCGAGCAGGTCGTGGCGGCTGCGCGTGCTCGGAAGTCTTCGGCCGGTGCCCACTTCCGCCGCGACGCCGAGCTGGCGGCGGTGCGCTGATGCTGACCCGCGCCGAGATCGACCGGGTGGTAGCTGCGGCCCTCGCCGAAGACGCACCGTGGGGCGACGTGACAGCGGAGGCCTTCGTACCGGCATCCGCCCGCGCCCGCGCCGAGCTCGTCGCGAGGGAGCCCGGAACCTTCAGCGGCGGAGACGTGTTCGCGGCAGCCTTCGCGCTGACGGATGCCGCTATCACCGTGACCGTGCACCGAGCCGACGGGGAGACGTTCTCGGCAGGCGACGTGCTCGCCACCGTCGAGGGGCCCGCCCGCGGCGTTCTCACCGCCGAGCGCGTCGGACTCAACTTCGCCCAGCGGATGTCGGGAATCGCCACCCTCACCTCCCGCTATGTCGAGGCGGCCGCGGGAACCGGCGCACGAATTGCAGACACCCGCAAGACGACCCCGGGCCTGCGCGCGTTCGAACGCCACGCGGTGCGCAGCGGCGGCGGCCACAACCATCGGCATTCCCTCTCGGATGCCGTGATGGTCAAAGACAATCACCTCGCTGTCCTGGCAGCTTCGGGTGCCTCCACCACGGAGGCGCTCCGCACCGGGGTCGCAAGCATTCCCCATACGATGCGTGTCGAGGTGGAGGTCGACCGTGTCGATCAGATTCCCGCGGTGCTCGCGGCAGGGGTCGACATCATCATGCTCGACAACTTCTCGCTCGACGAGCTTCGCGCCGGAGTCGAGCTGATCGCGGGCCGGGCCATCGTCGAGGCATCCGGTGGCGTCGGTCTCGACACCGTCGGGGCGATCGCTGCGACCGGTGTCGATGTGGTCTCGGTCGGAGCCTTGACGCACTCTGCCCCCGCGATCGACCTGGGCCTGGACATCCAGATCGAGTCGGGTACCGGCGGGTCGTGAGCGTCAGCTACCTCGACAACGCCGCGACCACTCCGGTGCGCCGGGAGGTGCTGGAGGCGATGACTCCGTACCTCACGTCGCACTACGGCAACCCGTCGAGCCACCACACCATCGGCGAGCAGGCAGCTCATGCCCTCGCCGATGCCCGGAATCGGGTCGCCACCGTCCTCGGCATGCGGGCCACCGACGTGATCTTCACCTCTGGTGCGACCGAGGCGAACAACCTCGCGATCAAGGGCGTCGCGATAGCCGCGCAGCAGCGACGCGGCGCCCGGCACGTGGTGACCACCCCGATCGAGCACGAGTCGGTGCTTGCCTCGATCGACTACCTGACGCGCATCCACGGGTTCGAAGCGACGCTCGTGCCGGTGGACACGACGGGACTCGTTGATCCGGATGCCGTGGCTGCAGCCATCCGCGACGACACCGCGATCGTCAGCGTCGGCTATGCCAATAACGAGATCGGCACGGTTCAGGACGTCACGGGTCTGGTCGCCGCCGTCGCCGGGAGGGTGCCCCTGCACCTGGATGCCGTCCAGGCGGCAGGATGGCTGCCGCTTCGCGGCCTCGGCGTCGACGCGCTCTCGATCGCCGGCCACAAAATCGGCGCCCCCAAGGGCATCGGTGTGCTCGGCATCCGATCCCGCATCCCCCTGGAGCCCGTGCTGCACGGCGGCGGACAGGAGCGGGAGCGGCGCAGCGGCACCGAGAACGTCGCCGGAGCCGTGGGCCTCGCGCGCGCACTCGAGCTCGCGGACGCCGAACGCCTTGACGCCGCCGCGCGCGTGGCCGCCCTGCGTGACGACCTGATCGCGGGAGTGCTCGAGCGGGTGCCGATCGCGCGGCTCACCGGGCATCCGGAGCACCGCCTTCCCGGGACGGCGAGTTTCACCTTCGCGGGAGTGAACGGCGAGACCGTGCTGCTCGAGCTTGAGCGGCGAGGCCTGGTCACCTCGAGCGGGTCAGCCTGCGCGGCCGGGAGCGACGAGGCCTCGCACGTCCTGCTCGCTCTGGGGCTGGAGCCGGACGAAGCCCGCACCGCGGTTCGTGTCACCCTCGGCCACGGCGCCGTCGGCTCGGTCGCGCCGATCGTCGACGCCATCGAGGCAGCTGTTGCCGCCGTAGGATCCGGGGTATGACAGACCCGGCGATCACCGTCATCGTTCCGGGTCTGGATGTCGCCCCCTACGTGCCCGCGGCGCTCGAGTCCCTTCGAAACCAGACCCGCGGCGACTGGCGGGCGATCCTCATCGACGACGGTTCCGCCGATGAGACCGGTGGGCTCTTCGAGCGGGCAGCCGCCCGCGACGAACGGTTCCGCGCCCTGAGGCTGCCCCGCACGCGAGGACTGGGGGCGGCGCGGAACGCCGCACTGGATCTTGTCACCACGCCCTTCGTGGGGTTCCTGGACGCTGACGACGAGTTCACCCCGTCAGCCCTCGAACGCATGATCGGGACGCTCGAGCGCACGCGAAGCGATTTCGTCATCGGCGCCTATACGCGGCTGCGGCCCCAGCCCGACGGCTCGTATCTCGACGGTCCAGTACAGCCGTGGGTTGCCGCGGCAACAGCACCCGAACGCCACGGGGTGACGCTGGACGAGCATCCGGCGGCGACCGGAAGCATCGTCGCGTGGGCGAAGGTGAGCCGGGCCCGGGTGTGGGATGAGCTGCGATTTCCCGAGGGTCGGCTGTACGAGGATCAGGTCATCGCTCAGCGGATGCTCGTGTCGGCATCCGCCTTCGACACGATCCCCGACGTCGTCGTGCGGTGGCGAATGCGGCCGGACGGATCCTCAATCACGCAGCGTGAGTCCGAACTCGCCGTGCTGCACGACTGCCTGGACGCGATGGCAGAAGGGCTCGACGTGCTCGCCGGCCACGAGGAAGCGCTCCGCGCCCGGATCGACCTCATCCGTGACATGGATGTGCCTCGACTGCGCTCGATCGCCGAGAGCCACCCCGACCCTCGCTATCGAGAAGCGTTGGACGCCTTCGAGGCGAGGCTCGAGGACTGGTTGAGCTGAGGCACCGTCAGGAGCGCTACCGGGCCTCGGGATCTGTGGCGATGTTCGCGTGCAACCAGTCGCACCACACCGATACGACGTGCCAGGCGGCACGGATCTCGTCGAGGGCGACGGGCGTCCACATCCAGTCCTCGGGCGCCTCTTCTCGCCCGATCGCCAGGTGCCGCAAGCGCAACAGCTCGATCCGCGGGTGATCGACAGAGAATCCTCGAGGCGCGGTGCGCAGCTCGTCGTCGCGCATCGGCTCGAAGCCCCCAGCATGAACCTCGGCGAGGGTGGCCTCGAGATCGGGCGCCGTCCGGGCGTCATCGACGAGCGACCGGAACGCCGCCAGCTGTGAGGGCGAGGGCTGGTACATCCCGCCACCGATCAACAGGCCGGATGCCGAGAGCTGCAGGTAGTGCGCGGCTGAAGCGCGGGTGACGAGGCCGATCTGGAGCTTGTAGGGCGACTTATCGGCGCTGAAGCGCACGTCACGGTACGGGCGGAAGATCTTCACGGGGCCGAACTCCGGCTCGAGTTCCTCGGCCAGCGACTCAAACGGACCGGCGACGTTCTCGGTGAAGCGCGACTTCTGGCTCTGCCACCACTCCTTGGTGTTGTTGACCGCCAACTCGTCGAAGAAGGCGAGGGCGTCAGGATTCAGGCCGTCGAAGCTCACGCCTGGAGCATAACGCCGGGCAGTGACACCGGTAGGCTGTGAGCATGACTGCGAACGATGGCGCCGGCACTGGACACGAAGACCTGGACGCGCTTCGCAAAGAGATCGACGATCTGAAGTCGATCCCCGAGGAGCAGCTGATCTCCCCGACACCGGCGGGCCTGCTCGATCGGGAGCCCACGCCGCACCCGACCAATGCGATCGGGTCCGAGCAGTGGGACAAGTCGGTGGACGAAGAGACTCTCGACGACTGAGTCTGGCTCCGACCGGGAGTAGTTTCTTCCGCCTCACGGGAATCGAATGTCGGTTCCCGCCGTTATGGTCAACGACGCCACCTCGCGTGGCTCTCGTGCGCCCGCTCTCGGCGTCCCCTCCCGTTTTCGACTCCGACGACACGTGCCCTGATAGTGAGGACCCGCCCGTGGCAGCCAGCAATGTAAACTCTCAGACCGGCTCGATCCCGGTCATCCCTGCCGGCCCCGACGCCGCGACTCCGGTCCCTGGTCTGAACCTGCGCCCCGAGGAGAGCCGGATTATCTGGCTCCTGCTGTCTGCGGCTTTCGTCGCGATCCTCAACGAAACCACGATGGGCGTCGCGATCCCCCACCTCATCGTGGATCTCGGCATCACCGCGGTGGCTGCCCAGTGGCTGACGACGGCATTCATGCTCACGATGGCGGTGGTCATCCCGATCAGCGGCTTCCTCCTGCAGCGCTTCACGACCCGGCAGGTCTTCCTCGCAGCGATGACGCTCTTCTCGACCGGAACAGCCGTGGCTTTCATTGCGCCCGGCTTCGAGATCCTCCTCGTCGCCCGCGTCATCCAGGCCTCGGGCACCGCGATCATGATGCCGCTGCTCATGACGACGCTCATGACCATCGTGCCGCCGCATGCGCGTGGCCGCATGATGGGGCGGGTCAGCATTGTCATCGCGCTCGCTCCGGCGATCGGCCCGTCCCTGTCGGGACTCATCCTCGATTCCCTGGGGTGGCACTGGATCTTCGGCATCGTCCTGCCGATCGCAATCGCAGCTCTCGTGGCCGGCGCGATCTGGATCCGCAATCTCGGCGAAACCACCCGCGCACCGATCGATGTGCTGTCTGTGATCCTGTCGGCGTTCGGATTCGGTGGCCTCGTCTATGGCCTGAGCCAGATCGGCGGCGCGGCAAGTCACGGCGGATCGCAGACCGACGCCGCAGCTGAAGCCGGGTCCACGATGACCCTGGTGATTGCGATTGCGGTGGGCGTCGTCGCGCTCGCGCTGTTCGTGTGGCGTCAGCTCGTGCTGCAGCGCAAGGATGACGCGCTGATGGACCTGCGCGTGTTCCGTTCCCTGAACTTCTCCCTGTCTATTGCCCAGATGGGCGTCCTCTCGATGGCGTTCTTCGGGGCGATCACGGTACTTCCGCTCTACCTCAGCCAGGCTGTGGGTGCGACGGCGCTGGAAAGTGGTCTCCTGCTGCTGCCGGGTTCGCTCGCCATGGGCTTCGCCGGGCCGATCGTGGGCCGCATCTACGACGCATCGGGCACCCGCGTACTGCTGGTTCCCGGCGCCATCCTCGCTGTCGCCTCGCTCTGGGCGTACGCGAGCTACGGCGCCGACACCTCCATCTGGGTCATCCTCGTCACCCAGATCGTGCTGTCGCTGGGTCTCGCGCTCTCGTTCACGCCACTGTTCACGGCGTCGCTCGCCTCGCTCCAGCCGCGGTTCTACTCCTACGGATCGGCGGTCCTCGGCACCGTGCAGCAGGTCGCAGGCGCTGCGGGCGTGGCTGTCATGGTCACGACGATGTCCGCGATTGCGGCTTCTGCCGTCGAAGCGGGACTCCCGGCCAACGAGGCAGCCGCGGCCGGGGCACGCGGCGCGTTCCTCGTGTCGGCGATCGTTGCGCTGCCGATCCTCGTCGGGGCCTTCATCATCCGCAAGCCGGCTGACCAGCCTGAGGGAGTTGTCCCCGCGCACTGAGCGCGCGAGCGAGAAGGTTCGTGCCGCTGCGATCAGCGGTTGTCGATCGTGCCCAGATCCTCCGCTCCAGTGAGCTCGCGCTCATCCTCGGGCACCGGCACGAGCGCGATAGGAACGCCGGGTGTCAAGAGCAGGAACGCCTCCCGACGCATCCCCTCGCCGTCGTTGACCCGGAGCCACTGCGGAGCGCTCAACATTCCGTCGAGAACCTCCTGACGGACGTCGTCGAACTCTCGCCCACCGACGCTGTAGAGCTCGCCGCCGTAGACGATGTCAATGCGCTTCATTATTGCCTCCGGGCACCGGGTCGCCTTCCCTGGGTTCAGGCACGACGTAAAGGCCAGACGGGGAGTTCGCCGTGAACGCGAGGGCTTCCACCCATGCCATGTTCAGCTGCGGACGACGTCCACCGTAGAACTTGTAGACGAGCGAGCACCGCGGGTGGACCCACACTGTTGTTCGGCCATCACCAATGCTCGCATCGTCCTTCCAGGTGAAGTGAAACGCCTCGTTCCGCCTCAGCTTCGTCCCGATCACGACCTGCAAGTGCGCCAACGTCCGATCGTCGAAGTCGACCTTGACGGTGCCGTCGTAGATGAACTTTCCCATTCCGCTCTTTCTCCCCTGTGTGGGCACTCCCCGAGTCGCCGGGAAACCCCGTAGTGCGGGTCTCCGTATGATTGCAGACCCCCAGTCAGTATGCGACCACATCTACCGCGATCGTGTCGACAGCGTGCGTGCCGGTGCCAGCCGCACATCAGCACCTACGGTGCGTGCGCTCGTTGCGTTACCTCCGTCGGCCTTCGTGGTCAAGTCCCTGCCCGGAGCGCACCGCAGCTTCTAGCATCGCGCTCGTGACTTCACACGACACACCCCAGGACCCCCGCACCGCTCACACGACTGCTGACTTCCCGATGCAGGAACAGGCGCAGCCCGGGCTCGAAACCGAGATGGGACCCCGTCCCGACCATGGCGAGGGAACGTACGTAGGTCACGGCCGACTTGCGGGCAGGCGTGCTTTGATCACAGGCGGAGACTCCGGAATCGGTCGCGCGGTGGCGATCGCCTTCGCGCGCGAAGGAGCGGACGTTGCGATTGCCTCGTTGCCGGAGGAGCACGAGGATGCGGAAAAGACGGTGTCCCTCATCCGTGACTCGGGGGTGCGCTCAGCCTCCTTCAGCGGAGATGTCCGTGACGAAGCCTTCGCCGAGAGGATCGTCGCCGACACCGTCGCGGAGTTCGGCGGAATCGACATCCTTGTACTGAACGCCGCGTATCAGCGCGACCGCGACAGCCTCGCCGATCTGGAAACTGCCGAGTTCGACCGGGTCTTTCGCACCAACCTGTACGGCATGCTGTTCTCCGCGCGCGCTGCGATGCCGCACCTCGGCGCAGGGTCGGCGATCATCGTCACGGCGTCGATTCAGGCTTTCGATCCGTCCCCCGGTCTCGTGGACTATGCCATGACAAAGGCGGCCCAGGTCGCGTTTGTCCGCGCGACGGCCCAGGATCTGGGTCCGCGCGGCATCCGTATCAATGCTGTCGCGCCCGGTCCGATCTGGACGCCCCTGATCCCGGCCACCGACTTCGATGAGGAGAAGCTCACGACGTTCGGAAGCGACACTCCCCTCGGCCGCGCCGGGCAACCGGCGGAGCTGGCCGGGATGTATGTGTATCTCGCGAGCGACGAAGCCTCATACGTGTCCGGTGGCGTCTTCCCGGTCACCGGAGGTCGCGCGCTGTAACTAGCCCCTTAAGCATCCAGAGAAGGGAGACACCGGTGCCTGGACGTCGGAACTCGAGCCTGAAAGACCCGGAGCTGTACGAGGAGCTCCGGGACGACGGAGCATCCAAGGAGAAAGCCGCGCGCATCTCGAATGCAGCGGCAAACCGCGGTCGGTCGACCGTCGGTCGCAAGGGTGGCGAATCGGGCAGCTACGAGGACTGGACTGTCGATGAACTAAAGAAGCGGGCGAAGGAGCTGGGGCTGTCTGGCTATTCGTCGATGCGCAAGAAGGAACTCATCGACGCGCTGCGGAACCACTGAGGTTCGGGATGACTTTGACAATTCCTCCGAGCACGGCAGCCAGCAGCGACACGAGCTCTGTCAGCAGCACACCGAACACGGTGACAACTGCCGCGAGGACGCCTGCCCAGATTCCAGCGGTTCTCAGAGCCTTCATGCACTCAGGCTAATGCGTCAGCGGCAATGGCGGGCGTGGCAAGGTCAGAGCTCCAGCGGCCACGGGTCATCCGGCGGGCCGCCTCGACCGCCGTCGAGGCGCATCCTGCGGCGGTGGATCTCTTCGATCGACGCAGGGTCGGGCTCCATGGTGGCCTCTCCGGGCACCGACTCGACAATGAGCGCGGCTGCCTCATTCAGGAGCATTGTCACCGTGACGCGATGTCCCTCTGCGTTCGTTGCCGGCACTGTCACTGCATCGGCCGTCCGGTGCTCGCTCAGGATCCGGGCGTAGTCGATGAGGGCATTGGCGGTGTCATCGTGCATGAACAGAGACCTACCGGCGTAGTGCACATGCTTCATGTGGGCAACCTAAGCCCGCGCGTCGTTGACCACGACCCTCTTGACATCCCGGCTCGGATGGTCAGAATTCCCGCCGAGCATTGCATCGCTTGGAAATCGTGGCGGCTGTTCACATGGCCAGGCGTCTGAGGATGAGGTCCATGACCCGGTCCGGGAGCAGGCGACGTGCGGCCACAACGACCTTGGCCGACGCCGGAGTCGCATATCGGGTCTTCGGCCGCCACACTGTCGCCGCGTGCACGATCGTGGCCGCGACATCCTCCGGGGTCCCGGAAGCCGCCGAGCCGTCGACGCGCTCGTAGTTGCGGACGAGGGCTCGGGCCTGCTCGGCATACGGGCCGGCGCCCGAGTACTCCTGCGCGCTGCGGCGCGAGATCGTATTCCATTCGGTTCGGATCGGCCCAGGCTGGATGATGACGACGTCGATCCCGTGCGGGGCAAGCTCGATCCGCAGCGAGTCTGAGAGGCCTTCGACCGCGAACTTCGTGGCGTGATACCAGGAGCCGATGGGCTCGTAGATGCGCCCGCCGATGGACGAGACGTTGATGATGCGGCCGCGCCGGAGAGCGCGCATCGTCGGGATCACGAGCTGGGTGAGCCGCGCCAACCCGAAGACGTTGACCTCGAACTGACGACGGGCCTCGTCGATGGGAACGTCCTCGAGTGCGCCGTACGACCCGTATCCGGCGTTGTTGACGAGCACGTCCAAACGCCGCTGCTCCCGGATGATACGGTCGACGCCAGCGCGCAGGGATGCGTCATCCGTCACATCCATCTCGATCACGTGGCATCCGGATGCCTCGAGCTCCTGCATTCGGTCGACCCGCCGCGCTGCGCCGTAAACGATCCAGCCACGCGCGGCGAGCGCGAGTGCTGTTGCGTGACCGATCCCTGAGGAAGCGCCGGTGATGAGGACGACGGGGCGTGGCTTCGGGCTCATGCCCCTAGTCCATCACGCCCCGCGGCGCGCAGGTCCGGATGTCGGAGGCCCGACCTAGCCTGCAAGGCATACCGAGAGCGTGCCCCTCTCCCGATGGAACAGGAGCACGTTCATGACTACGCACAACTCTTCCGCTGCAGCGACTCCAGCGGCGTTTGACGACCTCGTCCTCACCTGCTGCCACATCCGCGAGGGCGAGCGCCCCGTCGGATTCGTCTCGCATGACTCGCTCGGATGGGTCTTCACGTGTGGCCGGGGCGACCACTGGACCGACTGCTGGGGTATGGCACACGCCTATCACTTCACGGACGCCGACGTCTCGCTCGTTCTGCTCGGCGCACTCGGTGTCGGCGGGCAGGCTGCGCGCTTCGCCGCAGATCACGCCTGGCTGACCCTTCCCAACTTCGAGGCAAGCGAGAGCGTGCCAGGTCAGTCCCAGTCGAGGTAGTCCTCGATGGGCCAGGCCGTCTCCCCGACGTGGGTCAACGGGAACAGGTCGCGCGCACCCTCGATCGTGACGAGGCTGATCCGCTCGGGAGCGCTCGCCGCCAGCGCCTGCCCGTTCGCCGGCGGCGCCACCTCATCGTCGGCTCCCTGGATGATCAGGATGGGGATACTCGGCGGAATCTCGAGCGCGGCGATCACTGGCGTGGCGGTGCGCGCGGCGCTCTGCATGGCGACGAGGTCGGCCTTGCGGGCGTTCTCGGACACCTCGGACTCAGCGGATGCCGCGGCACCCTCGGTCCCTTCAACACCGAGAAGCAGGAGCCCACCGAATCGCCCAGGGTGCTCGAGCGCGGCGACACGTGCGACGGTGCCGCCGAAGCCGTGTCCGCCGACCCAGGAGAAAGCGAGGCCGAGGTGATCCATCACGTCGATGACGTCGCGAGCGAGATCGTGCATCGTCGGCCCGATCCCCGACTGCGGACGACGGCTGCCGATGCGTACGACGTGGAAGTCTTCCTCGGCGAGCGCTTCGGCAAGTGGCCCGAGGTACCCGATGTTGAGTCCCTGCCCCGGCAACAGTACGAGAGACGGGCCGTTGAGGCGGTCGTCGGCGTACGGGATCGCTCGCCCCTCGGGTTCGAACGTCTCGATCTCAGCCATTGCGTTTCGTCCTCTCGCATCTGGTCAGGAGTTGGCAACCGCTCCGGGAGCGATCACAGCCAGGCCCGCGGTGCGCGCAGCCTCGCCTAGCCTGCGGTCGTAGGTGAGCACGGCATCCACATCCAGACGTATCGCCGCCTCCAGATGCAGAGCATCAAGTGTGCGCAGGTACGGCATCGGCAACAGCCCGGCAGATCGGTAGATCGCACGATCGAGCGCCGCGAGCGAGACCCCGTCGAGGATCTGGCTCACCTTGGCCTGGTCGCGTCCTTCTCTGAGGGCGATGCGGCGAAGCTCCGTCTCGAGCAGGTCGCTCGAGACCAGCTGCATCGGAGTTTCATCAAGCCACCGCACGAGCGCTGGCGTTTCAGGCTGAGCAACCAGGAGCGCCCCCAACGCTGACGTGTCTGCGTAGACGAGGGATACGTCAGTCAAGCGCGATCCTCGCGCAGTTCATCAAGAATCCGAGCCATCGGAGCGTCACTTGCGGTCGGCTCGGGCGCCAGCGCAGCCCAGCCGGCAGTCCTCCTGGCAGGCCGCACGATCAACAGCGTCGGCGCAGGTGCGTCAAGTGGGACGATGCGTCCAACCGCAACTCCACGGTTTGTCAGCACGAAGGACTGCCCCTCCGCCACCTCACGAAGAACGCGACCCGACTCGTTTCTCAGCTCGCGCTGGGAGAGTGTCTCGATCTGGTTCTCGCTCGCGCTCACGAACCGAGCGTAGCACTCGCGCTACAGACGCCGACTCAGTTGTTGAACCCGAACTCCACGACGTGCCCCGGGGTTAGATCTCTGGAAACGCCTCGAGTACTTCGCCCCGTTCGCCGATCTCGTCAAGCTCGCCCTCAATCTCATAGAGAGCGTTGTACACAATGTCCAATAGGCCGTACGGATCCCGCCAGCTCCGGCCAACTCTGGTTGCGAACCTGGCCAGGATCTCGATCGCGTCATCCGCAACCTGGCGGGACTCCTCCATATGCATATTCGTACCGCGATGAGCCGAGCGAACTCATGCAACCTTAGGCGCGTACACGCGACGATGGTGGAACCAGCCGCTCACCTGCTGCGTGCTAGTTGTTGAAGCGGAACTCCACGACGTCGCCGTCCTGCATGACGTAGTCCTTGCCTTCGAGCCGCGCCTTGCCGCGAGCGCGGGCTTCGAGCACCGAACCCGCGTCGACGAGATCGTCGAACGAGATGACCTCGGCCTTGATGAAGCCCTTCTCGAAATCGGTGTGGATGACGCCGGCGGCCTGGGGCGCCTTCCATCCCTTACCGATCGTCCACGCACGGGCCTCCTTCGGGCCGGCGGTGAGGTAGGTCTGCAGGCCGAGAGTGTCGAATCCGATCCGGGCGAGCTGGTCGAGGCCCGACTCGTCCTGGCCGGTCGAGGCGAGAAGTTCCGCAGCATCCTCGGGGTCGAGGTCGATGAGCTCGGACTCGATCTTCGCGTCGAGGAACACTGCCTGCGCGGGAGCGACGAGCGCCGCGAGGTTCGCCTTGGCGTCGGCATCCGTCAACACAGACTCGTCCACGTTGAACACGAAGATGAAGGGCTTTGCGGTCAGCAGACCGAGCTCACGGATCGGGGCCAGCTCGATTCCGGATGCCGAGAGCAGCGTCCCGCGCTCGAGCGCGTCTTTCGCGGCGAGCGCTGTCTCGAGCACGACCGGGTCGAGCTTCTTGCCCTTGACCTCTTTCTCGTACCGCGTGATCGCCTTCTCGAGCGTCTGGAGGTCAGCGAGCTGGAGCTCGGCGTTGATGGTCTCCATGTCGTTCTTCGGGTCGACGGCTCCGTCGACGTGCACGACATCCGAATCGGCGAAACCGCGCACGACCTGGGCGATGGCGTCGGCTTCGCGGATGTTGGCGAGGAACTGGTTACCCAGGCCCTCCCCTTCGGAGGCGCCGCGGACGATGCCGGCGATGTCGACGAACGAGACGCTGGCCGGAAGAATCCGCTCGGAGCCGAAGATTCCGGCGAGGGTGTTCAAGCGCGGGTCGGGGAGGTTGACCACGCCCACGTTCGGCTCGATCGTTGCGAACGGGTAGTTCGCCGCGAGCACCTGGTTCTTGGTGAGGGCGTTGAAGAGGGTCGACTTGCCGACATTCGGGAGTCCGACGATTCCGATGGTAAGAGCCACGGGGGTCCAGTCTACGGGGGCGGCGCCGTCTCGCCCCGGCGCGCCTCGGGGGCGATGTCGGATGGGCAGGCGATGCTGAAGCCGTGTCACTGGATTTCACCGCAATCGACTTCGAAACGGCGAATTCCAGCAATGCCTCAGCGTGCGCCGTCGGCCTCGCTCGCGTGCGTGACGGCGAGATCGTCGAGACGGCGGGATGGCTCATCCGGCCGCCGTTCCCCCACGACCGCTTCTTCGAGATCAACACCCGCATCCATGGCATCCGCGAACAGGATGTCGTCAATGCACGGACCTGGGCGGAGCAGCTGCCAGACCTGTGCGGGTTCATCGGTGATGACGTGGCGATCGCCCACAACGCCGGCTTCGATATGAGCGTCATCCGCCGGGCCTGCGAGGCAACCGGAACTGCCTGCCCTGACCTGACCTACGCGTGCACGGTGCAGATCTCACGACGCACCTACGACATCCCGTCTCACCGCCTTCCGGCCGCGGCAGCCGCCGCTGGATACGCGGGTTTCGTGCACCACGAGGCCGTCGCGGATGCCGTGGCATGCGCGCACATCGCGATTGATGCAGCCCGCCGCGCCGCCGCGTCCGATCTCACGTCGCTGGCCGAAGCACTCGGCGTACGGCTCGGGCGCCTCGAGGGATTCGCCGCAGCAGCCGAGACGATCTTCGCCTGACACGCCACTACCTCTGCCTCGGTCACGGCGCGGTGAACCGGCGATGTCGGTGGCCCGCGGCATCCTGACGACATGGACGCATTACTGGTGTCGGGAATCATCCTCGGGAGCCTCGCGGCAGGCCTCATCGCGGGGTGGGCCTTCGGTGCGACGGGGGCGCGGGCGCGATCGATGGCTCAGCTGGCCGGGGTGCGCGAGCAGCTGGCCGCAACCTCCGCCGCACACGGGGCGACGCTCGCGCAGCTCGCCCAGCAGAAGGAGTGGTATCGCGACCTTGTCGCCCAGACCCGCTCCGACCAGGCAGCCCGCGAGGAACGCGAGCGACGGGAGCAGTCGGTGCTCCGCGCCCTCGAACCGGTGCGCGAGACGCTGCAGTCAATGCAGATGACGGTCGCCGAGCTCGAACGCGAACGACAGAACCAGTACGGCACGATCGCCGAGCAGCTGCGGCGAGCTCAGCAGTCCGACGAGGCCCTGCGTGCCACAACCGAGAGCCTCGCCAGCGCCCTCCGCTCCGGCAGCACGCGCGGCGTGTGGGGCGAGACCCAGCTGCGCCGCGTCGTCGAGGCTGCGGGGCTGACGCGGCATGTCGATTTCGACATCCAGTCGACGATCGAAACGGATGCCGGCGCTGGCCGCCCCGACATGATCATTCGCCTGCCGGGAGACAAGGCCATCGCCGTTGACGCCAAGGTGCCACTTGACGCCTACCTCGAGGCCGCAGCGGTCCCCGACACCGCAGTCGGCGCCGAAGCAGCATCCCGACGTGCGCTCATGGACAAGCACGTCAAGGCCATGCGCGCGCACGTCGACGCCCTCGCGAAGAAGACGTACTGGGCCGGTTTGACCTCGAGTCCCGAGTTTGTGATCTGCTTCGTGCCCAGCGAGTCGCTGCTGTCGACGGCACTGGATACCGACCCCACGTTGCTCGATTACGCGTTCGGGAGACGCGTCGCGCTGGCGTCACCGGTCAACCTGTGGGCAGTGCTGAAGACCGTCGCCTACACCTGGACGCAGCAGGACGTCACCGCGGACGCCAGACGCCTGTTCGATCTCGGCAATGAACTCTTCACGCGGCTCGGCGGCCTCGCATCGCACGCCAACGACCTGCGCCGGTCGATCGAGCGGACTGTCGAGTCCTTCAATCGCTTCGCCGGAACGCTCGAGTCCCGCGTGCTCGTGACGGCTAGGAAGTTCCCCGGAATCGATGACACGAAACTGGATGCCGTCACTGGCCCCGCAGCGATCGAGTCATCACCCCGTCACCTAACGGCGATCGAGTTTTTGGACGCGGGCTCGGAGCGCGACACGAGTGGATCTGAGGTAACGACCGAAGACGATCCCACCGCTCGCATCACCGCTGACCTCGGGGAGATCAGGGGCCGCATCCAGTCGCCTACGCGCCGCCAGGAATGAGACTCAGCAGCGCGACAACCGTGCCCGACACCAAGATGAACGCCCCGATCGACCACCACACGGAGGGTTGGTGTCCCACGGGACGACGAACACGGAACAGCACGTCCGGTCGTCGTGCGGGATCGCTGGCATCGGCGATCACGGCCTGAGCACCGGTGTGCGGTCCCGTGCGGGGATTCCGGTCTTCGCTCGGTGGTGTCGACATGGCGTCACTCCTCGCTTCCGTTCGGACTCCTCCGATTCTGCCAGAGGTCCACGCCGAGGCCGCCTCACCGCGCCCGGGAAGCAGGGCCGCCCGTCAACGCAGCGTGGTGCTCACGGAACTCAGAGCCACTTCGACACGAGGTGCTCAGACGTGATCCGACGCAGCGTGCCCGAGGCCCCACGGAGCACGACGCTTTCGGTGTAGACGTATCCACCCTCACGCCGCACCCCGGCGACGAGCTCGCCATTGGTCACGCCGGTAGCAACGAAGATCGTGTTGTTGCCCCGAACCATGTCGTCGGCCTCGTAGATGTGTCCGTCGACCTTGAGGCCCGCATCGATAGCGCGCTGCGCCTCGTCGTCATTGCGTGGCCAGAGTCGACCCTGGATGTGACCGCCAAGAGCCTTGATCGCGCAGGCCGTGACGATCCCCTCGGGGCTGCCTCCGACACCCACGCACATGTCAGTGCGCGCGTTGTGGCGAGCCGCATTGATCCCGCCCGCGACATCGCCGTCACTCATGAGGCGCGTGCCGGCCCCAGCTTCCCGGATCTCCGCGATGAGCTTGTCGTGTCGCGGCCGGTTCAGGACCGAGACGACGATCTCGTCAACCGGCTTTCCCAACGCCTTCGCGAGCAGACGGATGTTCTCCCCGATCGGAAGGCGAATGTCGACCACACCGACACCGGCGGGTCCGGTCACGAGCTTGTCCATATAGAAGACCGACGACGCGTCGAGCATCGTGCCGTGATCGGAAACGGCAAGGACGGAGAGCGCGTTATTGCGACCCTCGGCCGTCAGCGACGTCCCGTCAATCGGGTCGACCGCGACGTCGCACTTCGGACCGCGACCGTTGCCGACGCTCTCGCCGTTGAAGAGCATGGGGGCGTCATCCTTCTCACCCTCGCCGATGACGATGGTGCCGTCGAAACTCACGGTCGTGAGGAAGGCGCGCATCGCGTCGACCGCTGCCCCGTCAGCGGCCTCTTTGGCGCCGCGGCCGATGAAAGGCACCGACCGGATCGCCGCAGCCTCGGTCGCACGAACCAGCTCGAGAGCCAGGTTTCGGTCGGGATGCAACGGGCTCATGTCTGCGGTCAGGCTCACCATGATTTCACCCTAACCACGCGTGCGGCCTCGCCCGCCGAGTTACCCACTCGCGTTCCGACAAGAATCAAGGTTCTTGCCAGAGCGGCAATCAGGGGCGAACTACCGGCGCCGTCGTCGCATCGAAGTGTTGCGAGACCAGCAGAATCCCCCCCGATGAATTCGCAGAGTTTGCGAGGTCCTCGATCCATTCGCGGCTCAACTGCGGCGATTCCGGCTCATCGAAGACGAAGCGCAGGGGAATCGACGGATGCAGCCACAGGGTCGTGCGTCCCGGTTCCTGGTCCTCAGGGTGCTGCCACGACACCGTGAAGCTCTCGCCGCGGCGCAGCTTCGTGGCGATCACCACTTTGAGATGCGCAAGCGCGAGGTCATCGATGTAGATGGGGGTCGCCGATCCTCCGTAGTAAACAGTTCCCATGTGCGCTACCCTATGCGCCGCCTCGCTGACGAGGGCCGACATGGCAGAACCTTCATGTTCGGGTCACAGGTCTCCCCGTCCGCCGGGGAATCTCACGGCCGACCGTCTCGGCGCGGGCTGACACGCTTCGCTAGAGTGACGGTGAACCCCCACCGAGGTGATTCCCCACCGACAAGGAGCGCACTCATGCCCGTCGCAACCCCCGACCAGTACGCCGAGATGCTCGACCGCGCCAAGGCAGGCGGGTTCGCCTACCCGGCCATCAACGTCTCGAGTTCGCAGTCGATCAACGCCGTACTGCAGGGCTTGGCAGAGGCCGGTTCGGACGGCATCCTGCAGGTGACGACCGGCGGCGCTGACTACTTCGCCGGGCACACCGTCAAGGCGCGGGCCACGGGAGCACTCGCGATGGCGAAGTTCGCCACCGAGGTCGCCAAGAACTACCCGATCACTGTCGCGCTGCACACCGATCACTGCCCCAAGCCCGCCCTCGAAGACTTCGTGCTGCCGCTACTTGCAGCATCCGAAGAGCAGGTGAAGGCCGGTGGCGAGCCGATCTTCCAGTCGCACATGTGGGATGGATCGGCAGTCCCGCTGGGCGAGAACATCGAGATCGCCAAGGAGCTTCTCCCCCGGCTGAAGAACATCAACGCGATCCTCGAGGTCGAGATCGGCGTCGTCGGCGGCGAAGAGGATGGCGTCAAGCACGAGGGCACGAACGACGCGCTCTACACCACGACCGGCGACGTCACCCAAGTGGTCGAGGCACTGGGCCTCGGCGACCAGGGTCGCTGGATCGCCGCGCTCACCTTCGGCAATGTGCACGGCGTGTACAAGCCCGGCAACGTCAAGCTCAAGCCGGAACTGCTCGGCGAGATCCAGGAAGGCATCGCCGCGAAGTTCGGCACGGCGGCAAAGCCCCTGGACCTCGTCTTCCACGGTGGCAGTGGCTCGACCGAGGAAGAGATCGCCCTGGCTGTCGCGAACGGCGTCATCAAGATGAACATCGACACCGACACGCAGTACGCGTTCACGCGCTCCGTCGCCGGCTTCATGTTCAGCAACTACGACGGCGTCCTGAAGGTCGACGGCGAGGTCGGCAACAAGAAGGCCTACGACCCGCGGGCATGGGGCAAGGTTGCAGAGACTGCGATGGCGGCACGTGTCGTCGAGGCTACGCAGCAGCTCGGCTCGGCGGGCAAGTCCCTGGGCGTCTGAGCTCCGCCCCGCAGGCGATCAGTCTGCCGACCCGCGTATCTGGCCTCAGGAGATCGAGGCCAGGTACGCGGTGAAAGCGGGGTCTGACATCAGCGGAACAATCGCGAGCACGCCGACGACCAGATGAGTGACGACGGCGCCGACAAGCGGAACCCACCACGCGATCTTGCCGGCCATGGTCCGGCGCACCGAGAACCACGCGGTGATGAGGTAGCCGATGATCAGCGCGACCGCAGCGGCGGTTCCCCAGGTCTGTCCACCGTCGAGGTTGGTGAACTCGCCGGGGATCCCCATGACTTCGAAGACCGTTGCGGCGTACTGCGGAAAGTCCAAGAGTGCGAGCGCAGCGACAGCGACGTTCACCAACGCGTAGGCGAGCAGCGCGAAGGTGATGATGCGATCGATTGCCCGCGAGCGTCCAGGATCGACCGAAGCGCGCGGCGCCGCGCCTCCTTTGTTCGCGGATGCCGACGCGGGCGCATCCGTCACCGACTCGCCGGTATCGAGCGACCAGGTCGCGTCGGGCTTTTGGATGCGTGCTCGCTGCTCCTCCGGCGTCGCATAGACGCCGTACTGCGGCTGCGGTCGGTCGTCCTTGTCTTCGCTCATGCGCGCACGCGCCCGCCCCGGTGCTCGCCGGTGCTCTGCCGCAACTCCTTGGGGAGGGAGAACATCAAGTCCTCTTCGGCCGTGCGCACCTCTTCGACGTCGCGATAGCCTGCCGCCGCAAGATCCTCGAGCACCTGCTGAACCAGCACCTCGGGGACCGACGCACCGCTGGTGACACCGACGCTGGCAACCCCATCGAGCCATTCCTGCCGAATCTCGTCAGCGTAGTCGACCCGATACGCGGCCTTCGCGCCGTACTCGAGAGCGACCTCGACCAGTCGCACGCTGTTGGACGAGTTCGCCGAACCGACGACGATCACCAGGTCAGCACCCTGTGCGACCTTCTTGATGGCGACCTGGCGGTTCTGGGTCGCGTAGCAGATGTCGTCTGAGGGCGGATCCTGCAGCTCGGGGAACCGCTCACGCAGGCGCCGGACAGTCTCCATCGTCTCGTCCACCGAGAGGGTCGTCTGCGACAGCCACACCACGCGGGACGGGTCCCGCACCTCGACGGTGTCGGCCTCCTCGGGCGAGTTGACGATCGTGATGTGCTCCGGCGCCTCACCGGCTGTGCCCTCAACCTCTTCATGACCGAGGTGACCGATCAAAAGGATCTCGAACTCGTCACGGGCAAAGCGCACGGCTTCGCGGTGCACCTTCGTGACCAGCGGGCAGGTCGCGTCGATTGCCTGCAACTGGCGATCGGCTGCCGACTGCACGACGGCCGGCGACACACCGTGCGCGCTGAAGACGACGTGCGCGCCCTCGGGCACTTCGTCGACCTCGTCGACGAAGATCGCGCCCTTCTGTTCGAGCTCGGTCACGACGTGGATGTTGTGAACGATCTGCTTGCGAACGTAGACGGGCGCACCGAATCGCTCGAGCGCCTTCTCGACCGCGATCACGGCGCGATCGACTCCGGCGCAGTATCCCCGGGGCGCAGCGAGCAGCACCCGCTTGGGTCGATCGACCGGGATATCCTGGAGGCGCTCACGGCGCCGCGGAACGCGGGGCATGGGCATGTGTACCGCGGGAGTGCTCATCGGTCCGATTCTACGGGGGCGGCCTGAGCGCGGGCCGGGCAAGCCGAAAGGGATCATGACGACGTTTCAGCCCGAGCACGTTCCCGGACAGGCTCCGCCGCCGGATTCCGTGCATCCGCGGGACTCGAGCGCCCAGTCGCCGACGTCGGTTGCTCGCCTGGGCGACACCATTCGCGGCTTTGTCGAGACGTGGGGGTCGGTGTGGGTCGAGGGCGAGATCACATCGTGGAACCTTCGCGGCGGCAACGTCTTCGGGCGCATCAAAGACCTCACGACGGACGCGACGATCTCGATCCGAATCTGGTCGAGTACGCGCCAGCGGCTCCCCGCCGACCTCGCCGTCGGCGATCGGGTCGTCGCGTGCGTCAAGGCCGACTACTTCACCCGAACGGGTGATTTCAGCTTCGCCGTTTCGGCGATGCGGCATGTGGGGCTGGGCGACCAGTTGGAGCGGCTCGAGCGGCTCCGGGTCCAGCTCCGCGGCGAAGGGTTATTCGACCCCGCTCGCAAGAAGCAGCTCCCGTTCCTCCCGCACCTCATTGGCCTGATCACGGGCGAGAACTCGGATGCCGAGAAGGATGTGCATCGCAACGCGGAACTGCGCTGGCCGCGTGTGCGGTTCCGCACGCAGTACGCGGCTGTGCAGGGGGATCGTTGCGTACCCGAGACGATCGCGGCGTTGAAAGCCCTGGATGCCGACCCCGAGGTCGACGTGATCATCATCGCTCGGGGCGGTGGCGACCCGCAGACCCTCCTGGGATTCAGTGACGAGCGGCTCGTGAGGGCGGTGGCGGCGGCATCCACCCCCGTGGTCAGCGCCATCGGACACGAGAACGACCATCCGATCCTCGACGATGTGGCGGATCTTCGAGCATCCACGCCGACGGATGCCGCAAAGCGCGTGGTCCCGGACGTCGCCGAGCAAAGGGCGCTCGTGTCTCAGTTGCTCAGCCGCGCCCGCACCCGGGTGACACAGCGACTGGCCCATGACATCACCCAACTCGAACAGCTTCGCTCACGCCCCGTGCTGCGCAATCCCGAGAACGTGCTGGCCCAGCGAGCGCAGCACATCGAGCTTCTGGTCGCGCGCGGGCGCGACCACGCCGAGCGCGCCGTGGCCGTGCAAACCGCACATACCGCGCAGTTGCGCGCAGCTGTACGCGCCCTCTCCCCCGCGTCGACGCTTGCCCGCGGGTATGCGATCGCGCACGTCGCTGGTGGCGTGATCGTGCGGGATGCCGAGCAGGCGCCGTCTGGGACAGAGGTCACGGTGACCGTCGGACGCGGCTCGTTCGCTGCGCGTTCGGGAGGCGAGGTTGACGAGACCAGAACCCCCGACAGGCCGCTCTAGGATGGAAGCCATGACCGCCGCGAACCCGCCTGCACCGGGGGACGTCGACGGCCTCTCGTTCGAGCAGGCTCGCGACGAGTTGGTTCGGGTCGTCGCAGAACTGGAGCAGGGCGCACCAACTCTCGAGGAGTCGCTTCGACTCTGGGAGCGCGGCGAAGCTCTCGCGGCGCGGTGCGAGCAGTGGCTCGTCGGCGCGAAAGAACGCCTGGATGCAGCGCGTGCAGCCTCGACGCCACCGACGGGCGGGGACCAGTCGTGATGGCGCAGCGTGAGCGAATCGTCGCCGAGCTCGGCCGTCCTGAAACTCCCGAGGAGACGGCGGCGCGCAAGGCCGAGTCATCCCGCGTCTATCGCTCGAGTCAGACGTTTCGCAATCTTGTTGCGGCCCTCGTGATCACCCTCGGCATCGTCGCAATCGTCATCTTCGCCGTGCCGCGCGGCGAGCCACCAGCGCCCAAGCCGATCGACGTCGCTGCGGTAGCCGAGGATGTCTCGGGCACCCTCGGGGGTGGGGTTGCGATCGTCCCTGTCGTTCCCGAGACCTGGCTGGTCACCTCCGCCGCCGTCGCAGGAGACGACCCGCGCACGTGGACGGTGCTGTACGTCCCTGCCGAAGACGCCGGATTCGTGCGGGTCTCCCAGGGCTTCAGCGCAGACGCGGCATGGCCGACTCGCGAGCTCTCAGGAGCAGATGCGGCGGGAACCATCGTCATCGACGGTGTCGAATGGACCGAGTACGACATTCCCGACCCTGCCCGCGCCGGCAACATCTCGGCTGCTCTGAGTACGACCGCCGGCGACGACACGATCCTGGTCTACGGCGCAACGAATACCGAGACCCTCCGCGTGGTCGCGGCGGGTCTGACCGATCAGATCGTCACCGCCCAGGAGGAAAGCTCATGACGCCCACCGCGACTCCCGCCGAGGTGTGGGGCGACATGCGTGAGGGCAATGCCCGGTTCGTCTCGGGCGACCCGTCGCACCCACGGCAGGATGTCGAGCGTCGTCACGAACTGGCCGGGGGCCAGCGCCCGCGTGCCGCACTGTTCGGGTGCGCAGACTCGCGCCTCGCCGCGGAGATCATCTTCGACCAGGGCCTCGGTGATCTGTTCGTCGTCCGAAACGCCGGTCAGGTCATTTCCGACTCTGTCGTGGGCAGCCTCGAGTACGCCGTCGCGGTCCTCGAGGTCCCCCTCATCGTCGTGCTCGGCCACGACGAATGCGGTGCCGTTGCCGCCGCGATCGAATCCACCACCGTGGATGCCCCCTCTCTTCCGCCACACATCTGGCGCCAGATCGCCCCCATCGTTCCGGCGGTCCGGCGCGTGATTCGCGCGTCCGACGGCAAGCCCGTGGATGCCGAAGAAGTAGGCCGCGAGCACCTGCGTGACACCGTCGCTGAGCTCCTCCACTCCTCCGAGCTCATCAGCGATGCCGTCGCCGCCGGTACCCTCGCGATCGTCGGAGCGAACTACCGGCTGTCTGAAGGCACGGCGATCCCCGATGTCATCGTGGGCGCCGCCGAGAACCCCTGATCACTGCGGGCAGACGCCCGAACCCACCTGAAGCGAAGGAACGAGGACGTGACTGACATCGAGTACCGCATCGAACACGACACGATGGGCAAGGTGCGCGTTCCCAAGAACGCACTGTATGCCGCGCAGACCCAGCGGGCCGTCGAGAACTTCCCCATCTCGGGCGATGCGCTCGATCCCGCGCAGATCGTGGCGCTGGCGCGCATCAAGAAGGCCGCAGCGCTGGCCAACCGAGACCTCGGCACCCTGGACGCTCAGATCGCGGAAGCGATCGCTGCGGCGGCCGACGAGATCATCGGGGGGGCGCACGCCGACCAGTTCCCGATTGACGTGTACCAGACCGGCAGCGGAACGTCGTCGAACATGAACATGAACGAGGTCCTCGCTACCCTGGCGACGCGCAGCCTCGGCCAGACCGTGCACCCCAACGACCACGTGAACGCTTCGCAGTCATCGAACGACGTCTTTCCCACCTCGGTGCACGTCGCAGTGACCCAGGAGCTCATCGATGACCTCATTCCCGCGCTTGACCACCTGTCGGTAGCCCTCGAAGAGAAGGCAGAACTCTGGAAGAGCGTCGTGAAGTCCGGCAGGACTCACCTCATGGATGCCACTCCCGTGACCCTCGGCCAGGAGTTCGGCGGCTACGCGCGCCAGATCCGTCTCGGCATCGAGCGTGTTCAGGCTGTCATCCCCCACGTGGCCGAGGTGCCGCTGGGCGGCACCGCCGTCGGTACCGGAATCAACACTCCTCTCGGATTTCCGCAGAAGGTCCTGGAGATCCTGGTCGCTGAGACCGAGCTGCCGATCACCGAGGCCAAGGATCACTTCGAGGCCCAAGCTAACCGCGACGCGCTTGTGGAGGCATCGGGTGCTCTGCGGACGATCGCGGTGTCGCTCACGAAGATCAACAACGACCTGCGCTGGATGGGGTCAGGCCCGAACACGGGTCTCGCCGAATTGCGGATCCCCGACCTGCAGCCGGGCTCGTCGATCATGCCCGGCAAGGTGAACCCTGTCGTTCCCGAGGCGACCTTGATGGTGTGCGCGCGCATCATCGGCAACGACGCGACGATCGCCTGGGCGGGAGCCTCGGGCGCGTTCGAACTGAACGTCGCGATCCCTGTCATGGGGACGGCACTGCTCGAATCGATCCGGCTGCTCTCGAACACGGTCCGGGTCCTGGCAGACAAGACGATCGCGGGTTTGGAAGCCAACGTCGACCGCGCCTCTGCCTTTGCCGGCATGTCGCCGTCCATCGTGACGCCGTTGAACAAGCTGATCGGCTACGAGGCGGCGGCCAAGATCGCCAAGCACGCGGTGGCCGAAGGGATCACGATTCGGGAAGCCGTCGTTGCCCTGGGCTACATCGAGCGCGGCGAGCTGACCCTCGAGCAGCTCGACGAGAAGCTCGACCTGCTGTCGATGACCCACCCGGGCTGAGCTGGCGTGGATGCGCGGAGCCGACGCTCCGGGCCATAATCACCCCATGACACGGTCCCAGCGGCCGCGATCCGCGCGCACTCGCATCGTCACGGGAGTGGCGCTGGCGTGCGCAGTCGCCCTCGCCCTCGTCGGGGGCGTGACGTTCACGGTGCAGGCTGCGGCGCTGTGGCGTGCCGGAACGCCGCTGGATGGCCTGCTGATTCCCATGATCGTCTTCGGCGTCGCATCCGTCGTCACCATTGCTCTCGTCGCCCTCGTCGGCTGGTTCGTCGCCGGGGCGGCACTGCGGTCGATCGCGGAGGTGCGTGAGGTCGCCGACAGCATGACGCTGGCCGATCTCAGCCGCCGTCTGCCATCCGAGGGAGGCGATAGCATCGCTGACCTGTCACAGACTGTCAATTCGATGCTCGACCGCCTCGAGGGTTCGGTTGACTCGCAGCGACAGCTGCTGGATGACGTGCGTCACGAGCTGAAGACCCCGATCACCATCGTGCGCGGACACCTCGAGATCATGAATGCGTCGGATCCCGCCGACGTCGAAGCCACTCGGGCGATCGGCATGGCGGAGCTCGATCGCCTCAACCGACTGGTCGAAGACATCGATCTCTTGGCAGCGGCGGAGACCGACACCTACGCGTCTGATGAGATCGATCTTGCCGCCCTCAGCACACGCATGGCGGACATGGTCGCCGTCATTCCCGGACACGACTGGCGCGTCACCGATAGAGCTTCAGGGCTGATGCTCGGCGACGGTGACCGCCTCCTTCAGGCGTGGTTGCAGCTGGCTGACAATGCCTCGAAGTACTCACCCGACGCGAGTCCGATCGACATTGGCAGCACGGCTGACGCAGGAGAAGTCCGTTTCTGGGTGCGCGACCACGGTCCCGGCGTGCCGCCGGCAATGCGCCATCGCATCTTCCGTCGATTTGACCGAGCGGGACGACGCCGAAGTGTGGGAGGCTCAGGGTTGGGATTGGCAATCGTCGATGCCATCGCGAAAGGCCACGGTGGCCATTGCGAGGTGACCGATACCCCCGGGGGTGGGGCAACGTTCACGATCCACGTGCCGCACACCAGCGGCGCGTCCTATCCGGCGCCGGTGCGCGCCGATGACGTGATCCATCAGGGGGGAAAGCGGTGACGAGGATCCTCATCGCAGAAGACGAGCCGCAGATCTCAGCGTTCGTGGAGCGGGGGCTGCGCGCAGCGGGCTACGACGTCGTTGTCGTCGACGACGGTCCACCTGCGCTCGACTTTCTTCGGGGCGGGGGGATCGACCTCGGCCTCCTCGATATCGGTCTGCCCACGGTGGACGGGCTCGAGGTGCTTCGGCAGATTCGTCGCGAGGGTCGCACGGTGCCGATCATCATGCTCACTGCCCGCACCAGCACCCGGGATACTGTCGAAGGCCTGGAGTCCGGGGCGAACGACTACATCCGCAAGCCATTCACCTTCGAGGAACTGCTCGCGCGCGTGCGCTCGCGGCTGCGGGAGGTACCCACCGACGCGGGGACGACGATCGTGCATGGCGAGGTCTCGCTCGACCTGTTGTCACGGCGGGCACTGGTTGCAGGACGAGAGGTGGAGCTATCCGCTCGCGAGTTCGCCCTCGCTGAGCAGTTCCTCCGCAACCCGGGTACGGTCTTGTCTCGCGAGCAGCTTCTCAGCCGCGTCTGGGAGATGGACTTCGATCCGGGGTCGAACGTCGTCGACGTGTACGTGCGCTATCTGCGGGGCAAGCTCGGCGCCCACCACATCGCGACTGTCCGCGGCGCCGGCTACCGCTGGGAGTAATGAGAATGCCCCCGGCGTCTGGGGTGTCGCCGGGGGCAGGCCGGTTATTGGGGGGTCACCGACCGGAGGGCCTCGCGATCTGGGGGGCTCGCGGAACCCGTTGCAACCATGGTGACAGAAGCCAGGGCCCCGATGACCGACCGCTCGATGAGACTCTTCTCATGGTTTCCTTCGCGCGCGCCCGGCGTGCGCTCGGAGCGATCCCGTCAGGACAGCTCTCCCGACTCCAGAAGGTCGGTGACCAGAGCCGCAATCGCCGAACGTTCCGAGCGCACCAGGGTGACGTGACCGAACAGCGCCTGGCCCTTGAGGGTCTCGATGACGGAGGCGACACCGTCGTGGCGCCCCACCCGGAGGTTGTCTCGCTGGCCGACGTCGTGGGTGAGCACCACTCGCGAGTTCTGGCCGATGCGGCTGAGCACCGTCAGCAGCACGTTGCGTTCGAGTGACTGGGCCTCATCGACGATCACGAAAGCGTCGTGCAGGGAGCGACCTCGGATGTGCGTCAGAGGCAGGACCTCCAGAAGTCCCCGTTCCACGACCTCGTCGAGGACGTTCCCGGAGACCACGGATCCGAGCGTGTCGAACACCGCCTGACCCCACGGGTTCATCTTTTCTGCCTGGTCACCGGGCAGGTAACCGAGCTCCTGACCGCCCACCGCGAACAGCGGACGGAAGACGATGATCTTCCGCTGCTGCTGCCGCTCGAGCACAGCCTCGAGCCCAGCACACAGGGCAAGAGCCGACTTGCCTGTGCCGGCCCGGCCACCGAGGGACACGATGCCGATCTCCGGATCCAGAAGGAGATCGATCGCGACGCGCTGCTCAGCCGAACGACCGTGCAGCCCGAACACGTCGCGGTCGCCGCGAACGAGCCGGAAACCGCCATCGCCGGTGACACGACCAAGGCCCGACCCCCGCTCAGAGTGGATGATCAGGCCCGTATTGACGGGAAGGCCCGTCACCTGGTCGCTGGTACCGACCTCGCTCTCGTAGAGATCGCTGAGTTCGTCGCCGGAGATGTCAAGGGTGGCTATGCCAGTCCACCCGGAGTCGACTGCCTGCTCAGCAAGGTACTCTTCGGCCGAGATGCCCAGGGACGCAGCCTTGACCCGCATCGGGAGATCCTTCGAGACGACGGTGACCTCCTGGCCGTCGGATGCGAGGTTCATGGCCACGGCAAGGATGCGACTATCGTTGTCTCCGAGTCGCATACCTGAGGGCAGTGCATCGGGATTGGTGTTGTTCAATTCGACGCGCAGGGTCCCACCGGCGCCGACAGGAACCGGGAAGTCAAGTCGCCCGTGCTCGACCCGCAACTCATCGAGATGACGCAGCGCCTGCCGCGCGAAGTAGCCGATCTCGGGGTCGTGCCGTTTGCCTTCGAGTTCGGTAATGACCACCACCGGGACCACGACATTGTGCTCCGCGAATCGGAAGAACGCGCGCGGATCGCTCAGCAGCACCGATGTGTCGAGCACGTAGGTGCGCAGCGTCTGATCCTGCTCGGCATCCTCGATCCGGTCATCCTGGTGAACCCGGTTCTGTGCCTGTGCTGCCCGTGTGGTCACAACCCACTCCCGCCCCGGGTGGTAATTCCCGGTACCCAGCGAGTCGACCAGGGGTCACGAGTCGCGGTCCTGACGGCCGACCCGGTCGGGCGCCTTGCCCGACGAGTTGAACGTACGACGGGGAGCGGGTGGCGTAGGCATCGACACGCTGTCGGTCCCGTTACGTCGAGGTAAATTCCTCGCGGGTTCTACCAGGCTCGCGAAGCAGAGTAGGCCGAAAGTGCGGAGGCGAACAGCGAGAGGGATTCGTCGTCGGTCCCGGCGTGGGTGGAGACGCGGATCGTGCCGCCGCGAGGAGTAATCGTGACTCCTGCGTTGGCGAGCGCAGCCGCCAGCGGTGCGGCATCCTGCGGTTCGGGAGCCAGGGTCACGATTCCCGCGCGAAGCTGGGGCTCTCGAGGAGTGATGACGGGAATGGCGTTCTCGTCGGCGATCTCGATCACCCGCGTCGCCCGCGTCTCGACTGCTGCGCCGATCGTCGCCACGCCGACCTCGTGAATCTCATGGAGCGCACTTCCGAGGCGCGCGGCCGCAAGCGAATCGGCCTTCGAAACGATGAAGGCGCGCGCGTCACGCGACGGCTCGGGCACCTCATCCACGGGCAGCCCGTCGGCGACACCGGCGTAGCCCGAGAGCACGGGGGTCAGCCGGTCGACGGCGCGCGGGCTGTAGGAGGCGACCCCGGTGCCGCGCCCGGCGCGCAGCCACTTGTATCCGTTCGCGCAGACGACGTCGGCGGCACCGTAATCGGCGTCGACGATCCCGAGCCCCTGGATCGCGTCGACGATGAGCAGGCGATCCCCGATCACATCGCGGAGGGCGCTGAGGTCGACGCGATAGCCGGTGCGGAAATCCACGAGGCTCACGGCGACGGCGGTCACCTCATCGGTGAGGGCGTCGCGGACGGCATCCGGAGTCATGAACCCGTTCTCGGGATCCAGCCACGCCGCTCGCATGGTACCGAGCGATGCCTCGGCGCGCGCGGCGGCAATGGTGAGGGCGGGGAACTCAGCGCGCGACAGCAGCAGCGTGCCGCTGAGGCCATAGATCGCCTGCTGCAGGCCGTGGCTCGTCGAGGGCTGAATGACGATCTGCTCTGCGGGCACACCCAAGACGGATGCCGCGTGAGTACGCGACTGGTCGACGTGCTCGTTCACCAGGTCGACGCTCGAACGGCGCCCCGTGCCCAGCAGCTCGGCATCCGCGTGAACTTCGCTGCGAACATTGGGAGACAGCGGACCGAATGCCGCCCAGTCGAGGTAGCCGGGCTCGGAATCGAAGGACTCGATATACGTCGTGATGTCACCCGTCACGGTCACATTGTGGCACGCCCGAGGCGCACCACGGGCGGTTGCATCCCACGCTCAGCTGCCGAAGCGGCGCTCACGACTCGCGTAGTTGCGCAGGGCACGAAGAAAGTCCACCTCACGAATGTCAGGCCCGAGAGCCTCCATGAAGTAGAACTCGCTGTGAGCACTCTGCCAAAGCAGGAAGTCGCTGAGCCGCTGCTCTCCCGACGTTCGGATCACGAGATCGGGATCCGCCTGCCCCCCGGTGTAGAGGTGCTCGCCGATCTGCTCGGGCGTGAGGCTCGCCGCAAGCTCCTCAAGGGACCCGCCGTCCCGATCGTGGGCGGCGATGATGCTACGGACGGCATCCACGATCTCGGAGCGGCCCCCGTAACCGACCGCGAGATTCACGTGGAGGCCGGGGTTTCCCGCTGTCCGGTCCTCCGCGGCACGCAGCACGCTGGTGAGCTCAGGGGGAAGGAGCTCGGCCCTGCCCACGTGCTTGACCCGCCAGTCGCGAACCCGCGAGATCTCCTCGGCAAGCTCGGCGATGATCTGCAGCAGGTCGTTGAGCTCTGCAGCGTCGCGTTTGCGGACATTGTCCGTCGAAAGCAGGTACAGCGAGACCACCTTGACTCCGAGGTCGTCGCACCACTCCAAGAACTCGCGCATCTTCGCAGCACCCGCACGATGACCGTGCGCGGCAGTCTCATACCCGAGCTGACGAGCCCACCGACGATTGCCGTCGATCATCATCGCGATGTGATGCGGCATGTTCTCCGGTGTCAGTTCGCGGCGGAGTCGAGCTGTGTAGAGCCGATACAGCGGGCCCTTGCCGCGCGCTGTTCCGACTCCCGATGCCACACGGCCACGTTACTCCTGCGCCACACCGATGCGAGGACGATCAGCAGCACCGGCGCGTTCCCCCGCGGGAATACTCGGGCCCGTAGGCTCGGGGTGTGACCCCGTCTGGCGTGAACCACCCGACCGAGCGCCCGGCCGCCGAATGGGACGAGGCCGTCGATGGCGCTGAGATGCCCCGACTGCCCCTCATCGAAGAGGCCGAGGCAGTCGCCTCCGACGAACTCAAGCCGTCCTGGCGCGGCTGGATCCACGCGGCGACCTTCCCGATCGCGATCGCTGCCGGCATCGTCCTCATTGTGCTGTCACAGGGCGCGGCGGCGAAGTGGTCGGCTGCCGTATTCATGCTCACATCGCTGCTGCTCTTCGGCAATTCAGCCCTGTACCACCGGTTCCGCTGGAAGCCGAAGACCCGTGCCGTCCTCAAGCGCATCGATCACGCCAACATCCTGCTGCTGATCGCGGGAACCTACACCCCGATCGCGGTGCTCGCGCTCCCGACAAGCCAGTCGGTCATCCTGCTTTCTCTCGTCTGGGGCGGGGCGATTCTCGGCATCCTGTTCCGCGTGTTCTGGATCGACGCGCCGCGATGGCTTTATGTGGCGCTCTACCTCGTGCTCGGCTGGGCGGCGGTCATGTACATCGTGCCGCTGTTCCAGGCCAACGCCGCCATGATGGTCCTTGTCGCGGTGGGCGGCATCCTCTACACACTGGGCGCCGTCGTATACGCGCTCAAGCGCCCGAACCCGTGGCCGAACCACTTCGGATTTCACGAGATCTTCCACGTGTGCACAGTGCTCGCGTTCCTGTGCCACTGGACGGCGTGCCTGCTCATCGGACTCAGCCCCGCCTATCACGGCTAGCGCCCCGCGCAGCTAGGACCGCTCGGGCTCTCCGGGCTCGGGATCTCCGCCGTCAGTGTCTGCGGGCTCTGAACCCGACTCCGCGGCAGCTTCCGCCCGCGCCTCGGCGTCCAGTTCTTCGCGGATGTCGGCGCGCACCCGGCCACGACGGATGCGACGCATCATGTCGGTGATGAGCAAGATAACGACGACCGCCAGCAGTGCGATGACCAGAAAGCCCCACGGGCCCGGGGTGACGAGGTCGGGGTTGACCGTCTCCGACGGGCTTGGAACCGGGGTCGAGGTCCCCAACAAAATGCGCATCATGTCTCGTTTCGACTGGCCAGCGTCTAGCCTGGAGTTCCAGCCTAACGACTCACGAGACACCGCCGATGACGACCGCCCCCCCCACCTCTGACGACGCGATCCGCGCGAAACTCGACGATCGCTACGGACGCCGACGCGCACGCGCACCGCGGTGGGTCATCGGCCTCGGACTCGTGATCGTCGTTGCCGTCATCGGATGGTTCGGCTGGATGACGGTGGCCAGTTCCCTCGAAAGCGTGGATGCCGACACCACCGGATTCACCGTGGTCGATGACGGGTCAGTGAGCCTGAGTTTCCAGGTGACGGCGCCCCTGGAGCGCGAGGTAGCGTGCATCCTTGAGGCGCAGGACGAAGAGCACGGCATCGTGGGCTGGCGGGTACTGGTGATTCCTCCCTCGAGCGATCACACGCGGGCGTTCGTCGAGACGATCCCGACGACAGCGGCGGCGACGACGGGTTTGATCAACTCATGCTGGGTGACGTAATCTGGCGGAACTGATTTCCACGACGCCCTGGCGCTGCCGGGGCGTCTTGCCATATCGGCGCCGACGAAAGGAGACGCTCGTGTCCAGCGATGCCCCGGTGACCTTCCTGACCCAGGAGGCCTTCGACCGCCTCCACGCCGAGCTCGAGCACCTGTCAACCGTCGGCCGTGAAGAGATCGCCAAGCGCATCGAAATTGCACGCGAAGAGGGCGACCTCAAGGAGAACGGCGGCTACCACGCCGCCAAGGACGAGCAAGGCAAGCAGGAGGCGCGGATCCGCACGCTCCAGGCCCTGTTGAAGAACGCCACGGTGGGCGTCGCGCCCGAGAGCACGGGCGTCGTCGAGCCGGGCACGGTCGTGACCGCCGTCGTCGCCGGTGGCGAAGAGGTTTTCCTTCTCGGTAACCGCGAGATCGGTGCCGGGTCAGAGCTCGATGTCTACAGCGAGGCGTCGCCGCTGGGCTCTGCCATCCTGGGGCTGAAGGAAGGCGACAAGACGTCGTACACCGCGCCCAACGGGCGGGAGATTGCGGTCGAGGTCGTCAAGGTCGAGACCTACGGCGGGCAATAGGCCGCCGCATCAGTCCGCGTCGACGTGGACGACGAACCCGGCGTTCTCGAGCGTCGCGATGACGTGCGCCTTGTGTTCTTCGCCGCGCGTCTCGACACTCAACTGCAGGATCACCTCGCTGATCTGAAGACCCTGCCCATGACGGGTGTGCAGGACTTCAATCACGTTGGCGCCCGCAAGCGCAAGCAATTCTGAGACCCGCGCCAGCTGTCCGGGGCGATCCGGCAAGGGGATGCGCATCGTCATGTAGCGACCGGATGCCGACAGTCCGTGTGCGACGACGCGCTGCAGCAGCAGCGGGTCGATGTTGCCACCCGACAGGACGCACGCGGTCGGCCCGTGAGCTGTGACTTTGCCAGCGAGGATGGCCGCAACACCGACGGCCCCAGCAGGCTCGACGACCTGCTTCGCGCGCTCGAGCAACACCAGCAGTGCCCGCGCGATGTCGTCCTCGGACACCGTGACGACCTCATCCACCAGCTCGCTGATGATCTCAAAGGGCAGATCTCCCGGCCGTGCAACGGCGATTCCGTCGGCGATCGTCGCCCGAGTGGCAACCTCCAAGGGCCGTCCGGCTGCAAGCGACGCCGGGTAGGCTGCGGAGTTTTCGGCTTGGACGCCGATGACGCGCACCGTGCGGCCGACTGCCGCGGCGCGCGCCTTCACCGCGGCGGCGACACCCGACAGCAATCCCCCGCCGCCGATCCCGATGATGACGGTATCGAGGTCGGGCATGTCATCCATCAGTTCGAGGCCGAGGGTGCCCTGCCCGGTGATGATGTCCCCGTGGTCGAAGGGGTGAATCAGCACGGCGCCGGTGCGCTCCGCGAACTCCGCCGCCAGGCGAAGCGGCGTCTCGACGGTGGCACCCTCGAGGATGACGTCAGCGCCATAGCCGCGCGTAGCAAGGAGCTTCGGGACGGGCACCCCGAGCGGCATGAAGATCGTCGCCGGGATTCCGAGTTCACGGGCAGCAAGCGCAACCCCCTGTGCGTGGTTTCCTGCCGATGCAGCAACGACACCGCGCGCGCGCTCATCTTCCGTCAGCCGCGACAGCCGGTACGCGGCACCGCGGATCTTGAACGAACCGGTGCGCTGCAGGTTTTCGAGCTTGAGTGCGACGGGGACGCCGAGCAGGTCGGTCAGGTGCAGGGACTCGTCCATCGGTGTGCGCCGGATGACGCCCGAAAGAGTTGCTGCAGCATCCTCGATCTCGGCCAGGGTGGGGATGCTCACTTGCTGATTCTCCTCGGGCGGGGAACTGTCGACCAAATCAGGTCGGGGGCGTCGAGTTTCGCACCGGGCTCCCATGCCCGGTCGCCGAGGTAGACCGCCACGACGTTGATGAACGCGGCGAGCGGCACGGCAAAGAGCGCTCCCGGGATTCCGGCTATCAGCGCGCCACCGGCGACCACCAGGACGACGGCAAGGGGGTGCACTTTGACCGCCGATCCCATGAGAAGCGGCTGAAGCACATGACCCTCGAGTTGCTGAACGCCGAGCACGACCACCAGCATCCACAGCGCGATCCAGGGTCCGTTGTAGACGAGGGCAAGGAAAACGGCGAGCGCGCCGGTGACGACGGCTCCGACGATGGGGATGAAGGAACCGAGGAACACGAGCACCGCGATGGGGATCGCAAGCGGAACGCCGAGCAGGAACGCACCCAAGCCGATCCCGATCGCGTCGATCGTGGCGACGAGCAACTGGGTTCGTGCATAGTTGGCGACGCTCACCCAGCCGGCACGGCCGGCGCCATCGACAGCGGGTCGCGCCGCTCGCGGAAACAGCCGCGTAGTCCAGCGCCAGATCCCTGATCCGTCGGCGAGGAGGGTAAGGAGGATGAAGATCGTGAGCAGCGCCCCTGTTGCGACGTGCCCGACCGTGGTGCCGATGGCCAGCGCACCCGACCACAGGAGCTCTGCCTGCTGCTGAATGAAGGTCCAGGCCTGCGCGAGCAGGTCATCGATCTGGGTCTCGGTCAGGTGGAGCGGCCCGTCGATCAGATACTGCCGGAACTGCTGTATGGCCTCGATCGTGCGCGTCTGTACCGAAGACCACTCGCGCGTGATCTGCCAGATGGCGAGCCACAGTAAGCCGGTGACGATAGCTGCCGTGCCGAGGACGGTGATGGCGATCGCAAGCCACCTCGGGAAGCGCAGGCGCAGCATCCCCGTGAACGCGGGCCAGACCAGCGCCGTGATCAGGATCGCGATCAGCAACGGAATGACCAGCAACTTGAGCTGAATGACGAGCCAGATCCCGACACCGATCGCCGCGGCAATGACCAGGAAGCGCCACGCGTACGCGGCGGCAAGCTGGAAGCCTGAGGGGATGCCGCGCGTTTGCTGCATCGTGACGATCCGTCGCCGGTCCCGGATCGCGTCGAAGAACGACCCCGTGGGCTTGTCGTCGGACGTGCTCATCCGTTCAGTCTAGAACTGGCACATGCCGTGAACCGGATGTGCTGGCGCGCTAGCGTGGGGGTGTGAAACGTGGCCCCCTGATCGCCGTCGTTGCGGCGGGAGTCGTGCTTCTGGCAGTCGCCGGACTTGTGCTGTGGCTTCTCCAACGCCCGCCGGGACCGCAGGCAGTCGCCGAGGACTACCTCCGTGCGCTGGCCGGCGGCGACGCCGACACGGCGTTGGATCTCGTCGCCTCCGACAGCCTCGATCCGTCGTTGATCGAAGCCGCGTTCGCGGGGGCTACTGCCACGATCTCGGATGCCGAGGTCACAGGCGTCATCGAGGATGGCGAGACTGCCACCGCGTCGATTACCTACACCCTCGATTCGACCTCCGGCTCGGGTGAGCTGATGCTTCAGCAGACTCCCACCGGCTGGAAAGTCGCCCCGGACGGGCTGGGTACGGTGACGATCACGTCGGCCCTCGGTGATGCCGCCGCGATCGGCACAGCGGTGTTCGGGGTGAACGAACCCGTCGTGTTGCTGCCCGCGCTCTACCAGATCGACGCCGCTCCGGTCGGCATCCTGACCGGAGCGCTGACCGTCGCCGTGGCACCTGGCTCGGCCGCGACAGCAGCACTGCAGCCGCAGCTCTCGGACACCGCGCTCGAGACGGCATCCGCACAGGTGCAGGCATACGTCGACGCATGCACCGCTCCTGCCGATGCGGTGCCCGAGAACTGCGGCATCCGGGTTCCCTGGGCCGCAGACCTCGCCACACTGACCTCGCTCTCTTTCCGCGTCGAGACGGCACCGACGCTCGCCTTTGCCGAGGACCTGTCGAGCTTTGCCGCCACCGGCGGGGTCCTCGTCGCGACGGCATCCGGCACGACCCGGGACGGATCGGCGGGGACGTTCACCTATCGCACCGACGATTGGTCGCTGCGCGGAGGCATGGCCTTCACCGGCAACCAACTCGTTCTGTCGGTCGACTGACCGACCCAGCTGCCAGCGGTGATCTCAGAACTGCCCGCCCATCGTGTGCAAGCGTTCAATGCGGTCTGGGATCGGCGGGTGGGTTGCGAACAGGCGCGACATGCCCTTAGCGCTGAGTGGGTTGGCAAACCACAGGTGGGCCATCGACGTGTTCTCGCGGCTGAGCGGTTGCGCGTGCTGCTCGAGCTTGGCGAGCGCCGAGGCGAGGCCGTCCGGGTCGCGGGTCGTGAGCGCGCCGGTTGCGTCGGCGAGGTACTCGCGTTGACGCGAGATCGCGGCCTGGACCGCACCGGCGAGAAGCGGTGCGACGATCGCTGCGACGATGCCGAAGATGAGGAAGAACAGCTGCGCTTGGCCGTTGTTGCCCCCTGAGCGGCGTAGACCACCGAAGAACGCCATCCGCATCAGGATGTCGGCCAGCAGCCCCACCGCCACGACGAGGCCGAACACGATGAGCGAGACCCGGATGTCGTAGTTGCGGATGTGGCCGAGCTCGTGTGACAGCACGCCCTCAAGTTCGCGGTCGGTCATGATCTCGAACAGGCCCGTCGTCACGGTGATCGCAGCCTGTTCGGGTTTGCGGCCGGTGGCGAAGGCGTTCGGCGCGGCATCCTCGACGACGTACAGGCGGGGCATCGGCGTGCCGGTCGTGATGCACAGGTTCTCGACGAGCCGGTAGTAGCGGGGCGCCTCCTCGCGGGACACAGGGATGGCGCCGGCCATCGCAAGCGCCTCACGGTCGGCCGCGAAGTACTGCACGGTGGCGTAGCCGACGGCGAAGATCAGCACGAAAGCCGTCACCCACCAGTTGTTGCCCATGAGCCATCCGGCGAGCAGCCCGATGGCTCCCAGGCCCACGACGAACAGGACGAGGATGAACCAGGTGTTGCGCTTGTTCCGCGCGATGGCGCTGTACATGCGACCTCAGGGGTCGATCAGAACTGAATGCGCGGCGGCTCGGAGATCGCTGCCCCGTCGACGACCTCGAAGAACTCCCGCTCAGTAAAACCGAGATTCTTCGCGAAGAGGTTGTTCGGGAAGACCTTGATCTTGGTGTTCAACTCGCGAACGCCACCGTTGTAGAAGCGGCGGGATGCCTGAATCTTGTCTTCGGTGTCGACCAGCGCCTGCTGCAACTGCAGGAAGTTCGTGCTGGCCTGCAGCTGGGGGTAGGCCTCAGCGACGGCGAACAGCGACTTGAGAGCTTGCTGCACGTGACCTTCGGCGACACCAGCTTCTGCGGGCCCGGATGCGGAAAGGGTCTCGGCTCGCGCCTGGGTGACGTTCTCGAACACCGCTCGCTCATGGGCCGCGTAGCCCTTGACGGTCTCGATCAGCCCCGGAATCAGGTCAGCTCGTCGCTTGAGCTGGACGGTGATGTCACTCCACGCCTCATCGACACGCACGTTCAGCTGCACAAGCGAGTTGTATGTCGCCCACAGATAGATACCGACGATGACGACGAGCGCCACGACGATCAGAACCGGGATCAGCCACTCCCACATGGCCCCCATCCTAGGGGACTCGGCTGCCCGCTGACTGTGAGTGCGTCGGGTGCCGCCACCACGGGATCAGGCGCCGAGGACCCGTTCCAGGTAGGTGTTCTGGAACGCGCGACGCGGGTCCAGCCGATTCCGCAACGACACGAAGTCATCGAACCGGGGGTACCGCTCACGCAGCCTGTCGGCATCCAGCGTGTGCATCTTGCCCCAGTGTGGTCTTCCGCCGTGGGCGAGCATGATCTGCTCGACGGCGGTGAAGTACTCCGTCGGGTCTTCACGCCAGTATCGGTGGACGGCGATGTAGCCCGAGTCGCGGTCGTGCGCTGTCGAGAGCCACCGATCATCGGCGGCGGCGAAACGCACTTCCACCGGGAAGGAGATTCGCCATCCGCGAGCACGAATGAGCGCCCGCATCTCGTCGAATGCCGGACGCACGGCAGCCGCCGGCAGCGCATACTCCATCTCGCGGAAACGTACGGTGCGGCTCTGGGTGAAGACCCGGTTGGACCGGTCGGTGTAGTCGCGGTTGCCGGTGAGCTTAACTGCGAGCCGAGAGAACGGGGGCACGACGGCGGGGACGCGCGCACCGACACCGCACACTGCGCGATAGACACCGTTCGCGAGGAGTGTCTCATCGACCCACTTCCCCACCACAGGCAGGGGCTTGCGGACGGCTGATTCGGGCAGACGCGTGTTGCACTTGGTCAGTGCGACATCCGTGTGGGGGAACCAGTAGTACTCGAAATGGTCGGTGCTCGCGACCCGATCATCGAGCGTGTCGAGCACGTCCAGGAGAGGCTCGGGGCGCTCCGTTGCTTCGAGCACGAAGGCAGGAACGCATTGGACCGTGATATCGACCAGGATGCCGAGCGCGCCAAGGCCCAGGGCGACAGCGGGGAGGAGGTCGGAGTTCTCGGTGTCGCTCACCCGCAGGATGTCGCCGGTTCCCGTGACGAGTGTGACGCCGACGATCTGCGTGGATATCCCGCCGAAGGCCGCGCCGGTTCCGTGTGTCCCTGTCGAGATAGCACCGGCAATGGTCTGCCGGTCGATGTCTCCGAGGTTCTGCATCGCCAGTCCGTGCGGCGCGAGAAGCCCCGGGATCTGGTGCAGTCGCGTTCCGGCACGCAGAGTGACGCGACGGCGTTCGTGATCGATGGAAACGAGACCTGAGAGATCGGTGAGATCGAGCAGGACGTCGGGTGCGATAGCGATTCCTGTGAAGCTGTGCCCGGCGCCCACCGCCTTGATGCGTCGGCCGCGGGTGATGGCAGCCTGCACCGAGCGCTGGACGGCATCCGGGGATGCCGGGAACTCGACGCTCTGCGGTCGTACCCGCGCCGAGCGTGCCCAGTTCTGCCAGGTACCACCGGGTCGTGTCACAGGAACGCCTTCCCTTCGCCGCGATACGTCGGTGCTTCGCCGACGACGGTGTCATCGTCCACGAGCAGATAGTGATCCACGCGCTCGGCGAGCTCCCCGCTCTTGGCATGCCGGAACCACACCCGATCCCCGACGCTCAAGCTTCGAGCAGCTTCGCCCTGCAACGGGGTCTGTACCTCCCCCGCTCCTTCGCGAGGCAGCGTTCGAAGGCCCGCGGGCCACACCGGCTTCGGTTGACGCGACGCGACGGGCGGGCCTGACGCGATCCATCCGCCGCCCAGCACCGTCGCGATGTCGGAAGTGGGCTTGCGGACAACCTCAAGGGAGAAGGCTGCAGCCGGCTGAGGAGCGAAGGCGCGGTATCCGTCGAAGAGGTGGCCGGCGAACAGGCCGCTTCCCGCCGTCACTTCCGTAACAGCCTGGTCGGATGCCGTGAACTCCAATGATCCGGTTCCACCGCCGTTGACGAACTCGAGGGGGGCGATCGGGCGGAGGGCGGCGACGATCGCCTGACGTCGCTCCAGAAGTTCGGCGGACGATCGCTGCTGCATCCATCGAATGAGGCCATCACCAGAACCGGTAGCATCGCCCTGGCCCGCAATCTGCGCCTCGTACATCATGAGTCCGACGAGTCGGAAACCGTCGCGTCGGGTGATGGCCCGCGCGAGGCTCGCCACCTCCCCCGGTTCGTGCACGGGCGAGCGGCGCACGCCGATATGGCCGAGCGCGGGGGCGCGCCACGATGCGTCGGCATCGATCGCGAGGCGGATCGTCGGCCTTGCACTCGGCGGTACGACGGCGTCAACGACGTCGAGCTGGGCGAGATCGTCGACCATGAGGGTGACGCGCGTGCATGCCTCCTCGCTCTGGGCGAGGGCGAGGATCGCCGCGCGGTCAACGGTCGGATACCCGAGCACGACGTCGTCGTGCGTCTCGGCGAGCCAGAGCGCTTCGGGCAGCGTGAAAGCGAGAATCCCGGCATAGCCGGGGAGCGCGAGGGTCGCGTCGATGGCTTCCCGCACACGAATGGACTTGCTCGCGACGCGGATCGGGACGCCCGCCGCGCGCACCGCCATGTCGAGTGCGTTGTGCCGGAGGGCCCCGAGGTGCAGGGTCGCCACGGGGCCGGAAACGTCGGCTATCGCATCCGTTTGTCTGCGCCAATAGGTGGCGGCGTCGGGAGCCGGTTGTTTCGCATCCGCCATGGACTGAGCAAGCGACACCATGACGGCACTCTACTGGCCGAACGCGAGCTCACCGGTACGGCGTGCACGGATCACCTCGCCGAGCTCGCGCCGCGGACCCAGCACATCTATCGTTGCCTGCTCCAAGGCATGTTCAGGCGGCGTTGGGGTAGAAGGTGGGGAGGTGTCGTTCAGGTTTCACGACATACCGGCGGCCGTGTGGGGATACCGTGTGGTGGCCTTGGCACAACGGTGCCGTGTTCGTCACGGACGTTTCACCGCCGTCGGCCCACGCGACCGAATGATCGATCTGACACTGCGAGGCAGGTTTCCCGCATCCCGGGCCCATGCACCTGTCAGCCCGCCACGTCACCAGTCTCGCCATCTCCGGCGGTGGCCGATACCTCGTGCGCCCAACCGAGACCACGGCCCCGGTCTCCGGGTGGGTCAGAACCCGCATCCACCCCGACGCGTTACCGGCCAGCTCCCGGGCCGTCTCGATCGGGATCGGACCAACCCCCTCCACCTCCGCCGGATCGGTCACCCCCTCAACACCCAGCAGCGCCAGGGCGGGGACGGTGACGACCACGGTCGCGCGGATCCCCCGAGCCTGCTCCGGGTGCTGGGCCACAGTCCCGTCGATGAGGAGATCGCAGAACACGTCAGCACGAATCTCATCCAACGACCGCTCCCCCGAACCATCGGGCGAACCGCCCCGGGTCGAACCGCGGTCGTGGTCACGGATCACCACCGCCTGCTGGGTGACACGCCCGTAGATCGCATGGGCTTCCACCGACGGAACCAGAGCGTGCACCCACGACATCGAATCCCCCGCAGGCTCCACCAGGATCCGACGCCCCCGCACCGCCACCTGGTGACGCTCGGTCAACGTGGGGGCGGTTTCCCGGTCGATCAGGCGGCGTAGCGCCCGCCGGAACGACCCCACCGGCAACGACTCCGCCAACCCCAACGCCCGCCCCACCAACCGTCCCGCAACATCAGGGCCCAACACGTCGAGGTCATCGACAAGGATCTCCGCGTGCCGAACGGTCACCCGCGACCGAGACAACGACTCCAACACCGCCGGGTACGAGTGCACAAGCGACTCGGCGCGAGCGAGCATCATTCCTGCCGCGTTCTCCGTCACCCGCAGAGCCGACGCGAGCTCCAGCCGCAGGGACCGCATCACCAGCTCCCGGGATCCACCCCCGTACCGGGTGACGTCATCGAGGGCCTCCAGGCGCAGGTCATCGACCCGAGCGAACCGCTGCGCAGCGAACACCGCCTCAAGATCAGCAGCCTCAAGCACAAGAGCGACAGCATCCGGACGCGGTGGAACCCAGCCGGCCACCTCAGCATCCCACTCCCGCACATCCCCCTCATGCACGAACCCGTCAGCATCCGGAACCCCGGGCCACCGCCCCGAATCACCCGCACCGACTGCTTCCATACCCCGACACTACGAGGGGCCTCCGACATTCACACCCCGAGCTTCACGAGCCACGAGTGATTGACTTGGCGAGTGGACCTGAGCCCGTGCCTCGCTCGTGATATCGCGGATCTGACGACGTTTCTGGCCACAGCAGACCTTACGATCAGCGGCATCGAGGAACCGGGAGTACGAATCTGGGTCGAGCGAGACGACTCGGGAGAAATGGTCGGAAGCACGGGTTACGAGCTCAGCGGAGATGGTGATCACGCGCTCATTCGGAGTGTTGCCGTAGCGACTCCTGTTCGCGCCCGCGGCCGCGGAAACGCCCTCGCACGGTTCGCTCTCGCTCGGGCAGCCGAGGGAGGCGCGACACGTGCGTGGCTATTCAGCCGGCGCTCTGGCCCGTTCTGGCAGCAGTTGGGTTTTGAACCTGCCAACAGATACGAGCTTGCAGAGTCGCTAGCGAACACCCATCAGGTTCGGTTCTTCCAGCAGACCGGACAACTGCACAACGAACGGGCGTGGTCGCGGGCGATCAAGCCTCAAGGTTGAGTCGGTAGCCCATCCCTGATTCGGTCAGCAGGTGGACCGGATGGCTGGGGTCGACCTCCAACTTCTTACGCAACTGCGAGATGTAGAGACGCAGGTACCCGGTGTCCGTCACCTGCTCGGTGCCCCAGAGGGTCTTTAGCAGCGTCTGCCGCGTCACCAGAGTGCCGGGGTTGCGGGCGAGGAACTCCAGCATCCGCCACTCGGTCGGAGTGAGATGAACACGGGCGCCGCGTCGCCGAACACTCTTGGCTAACAGATCGACCTCGACGTCCCCGAAGCGCACCACGGATTCTCCCGTCGGCGCCGATGAGGACCGCCGTGTCAGTGCACGCAGACGTGCGAGGAGCTCATCGATCTGGAACGGTTTGGTGACGTAGTCATCTGCGCCGGCATCCAGCGCCTCGACCTTGTCGCCGGAACCCGAACGTCCTGACACCACGATGATCGGCACCTCGCTCCAGCCTCGAATGGCGTGGATGACCCCGACCCCGTCGAGGTGCGGCATCCCGAGATCGAGCATGATCACGTCGGGGTATTCCTTGGCGGCGAGCGCGATCGTCGTCGGTCCGTCGGGGGCCGCCACGACGTCGTAACCGTGCGCCGCGAGCGTGATGCGCACGGCCCGCACAAGTTGCGGGTCGTCGTCTGCGACCAGAACCTTCATGACGCCACGCCCGTCCGCTCGTCGGCAGCCGCATCGTCATCCTCGGCCACAGGTGCAGTGCCAAGCTCCACCACCATCGTCAGGCCACCGCCCGGAGTATCCTCGGCCGTCAATGTCCCGCGCATACCCTCGGTGAAACCGCGGGAGAGCGCAAGCCCCAGCCCGAGCCCCGTCGTGTTGTCGGTGTCGCCCAGCCGCTGGAACGGCGTGAACATGTCGGATCGACGATCCGTCGAGATGCCAGGACCACGGTCGATGACCCGCACCTGAACGCGATCACCGAGAACGCTGGTCGTCACTCTCACCGCGGTACCGACCGGCGAGTGACGCTGTGCATTGGAGAGCAGGTTGACCACGACACGCTGCAGCAACACGGGGTCGGCGAGCACATTCGGCACCCCCACGTCCAGAGCAAGCTCCACCGCGCTCGGACCCAAACCGAGTTCGTCGAGCGAAGCAAGCACGACGTCTCCGACATCCGTCGACGTCAGCAAGACGGCGAGTGCTCCGGCCTCGATCCGACTGACATCGAGCAAGTCGGTGAGAAGCCGCGAGAGGGTGTCGAGGCTCTCGACTGCTGTGTCCAGCAGATCCGCGCGGTCCTGCTCACCGAGCGCGGCCCCCGCGGCGCGAAGCCCGCCGACAGCGGCAAGCGCGGCGGCGAGCGGGCGACGAAGGTCATGGCTCACCGCCGAGAGGAGGGCGCTGCGGACCTGATCGGCTTCAGCAAGGATGTCGGCTGCCCGGGCGGTCTCCTGAAGTGCTGTCTGCTCGAGCGCGGCGTCGAGCTGGGCGACCACAACACCCAACAAGCGCCGCTCCGATGCGTCAAGATCGCCGCCGTGAAGTTCCAACGTCGCGCGCTCGCCGATGGGTACGTCGCTGTGTCGCCCGTTCGGCAGCGGCTCGCCGTCGGTTGCGAGCACCTCGCCCGATTCGCCGACGAGGCGGGCGCCGGACATTCCGAACGACTCGCGCGCACGAGCAACGAGGGCCGGAACGGCGCCCTGACCACGCAGCACCGAGCCCGCGACAGTTCCAATGAGCTCGGCTTCGGCGGTGGCGCGCCGGGCATGACGCGCCGCACGAGCCGACCGCAGAGAAGACGAGAACGCCCCGCGCGTAGGCCTGCCATGTCTGCTCAGAGCGCGAATCGTCTCCGATCAGCCGGTATACGCCTCGTTCGACGCGCCAGTCCTTCGTCGACGCGTAGGTACGGGCTATCCAGTCGCCCAGGGGGCGGTGGAGCAAGGCGAGGATCAGCAGCACGGTGCAGATCTGAAGGATGCCTGCCCAGATCGTCGAAGCATCCACGTCAGAACCTCTCCGGGTTCAGCAGCGCAACGATGAGATAGACGAGCGCAGCCACCGCGAGCGTGACGGCAAGCACAGAGAACACGATCATCGGCGCTCACCTGCGACCGGCAGGGAGGGAGAAGGGTCCGAAGACGGCCGGATCAGCCGCTCGACCCCCTTTGCGATCAGGCCGACGAGCGCGAACAGGGCGAGCGTAGCGGCCACGGAAATGACGTCGAGCACGGGGAACTCCCGGGGTTGCTGTTACGCCGTCGGATGACGGGCGCTGAACAGATGCAACCTCTTCCCCGCAGCGGGGTCGACGATCCTCACGGAATCCATACGGTCACGACCCGCATGCTCACGGATCCTCGACGATGCTCCGCGCCGCGCGGAGCCTCCGGCGGCGTGGGCCCGAGTGTGACTCTCGCCCACCAAAGCGACGAGGCACGCCGCCGCGCTGCGCGCGGCACCGTGCCTCGTACCCCCGGTGGGACTCGAACCCCGCCCCACCGCCACTCCACGCGCCGCTCCGCAGCGCGCGGAGCCACCGGCGGCGTGGGCCCGAGTGTGACTCTCGCCCACCAAAGCGACGAGGCACGCCGCCGCGCTGCGCGCGGCACCGTGCCTCGTACCCCCGGTGGGACTCGAACCCACACTTGAGCGATTTTAAGTCGCCTGCCTCTGCCATTGGGCTACGGGGGCGCCGTTGTCGGCGCTCCCACGCTACCCCGCAGGGGCGCCGGCGACGCGTTGTGTCAGGACTTGGTGCCCGCGGGCTCCTTGGCGGGCACCGCCGACGCAGCCGGAGGCTTCGGGCGTGCCGCGAACTCCTCGAACACGTACCGCGGGTGCTGGACGGTCGACAGGTTCACGATGTCGCGACCCAGCCACAGGTTGTTCCACCAACCCCAGATGACCCGCCACTTGCGCTCCCACGACGGCATCGCCAGGCCGTGGTAGCCACGGTGCGCAAGCCAGGCGATGAAGCCCTTGAGCGCAAGCTTGCCCGACTGGAAGACACCGTTGTACAAGCCAAGGCCTGCGACAGCGCCGAGGTTCTTGTGCACGTACTCCACGGGAAGCTCGCCGCGCAGGACCGCGGTGATGTTCTTCGCCATGAGCTTGGCCTGACGCACGGCGTGCTGTGCGTTCGGGACGCAGTAGCCGCCAACGCCGCCACCGGTCAGGTCGGGCACTGCGGCCACGTCACCCGCAGCCCAGGCGCCCTCGACGATCTCGTCCTCGCTGCCGACACGAAGATCGGCACGGGTGCGGATGCGACCACGTTCCTCGACGGGCAGGTCGCTGCCACGGACGACAGTCGGGTTGGCCATGACACCGGCGGTCCAGACGATCAGGTCGCTCGGAATGACCTCGCCGGTAGACAGCTCGACGTTGCCGCCGACCGCTCCGGTCACCTGTGTGTCGAGGTGCACGGCGCCGCCGCGCTCACCGAGGGACTTCATGACCCACTTGCTGGTCTCGAGCGACACCTCAGGCATGATTCGGCCCATCGCCTCGACGAGGTGGAAGTGAGTCTCCTCGAAGCTCAGCTCGGGGTACTTCTTCAGCAGTGCGGATGCGATCGAGCGAAGCTCAGCGAAAACCTCGATGCCCGCGAACCCACCGCCGACCACGACGACCGTGAGCAGGCGCTCCCGCTCGGGGCCGGGAGGAAGGGTCGCTGCCTTGTCGAAGTTCGAGAACAGCTTGTCGCGGATGGCGACCGCCTCTTCGATCGTCTTCAGACCGATGGCGTTGTCGGCGATTCCGGGGATCGGGAAGGTCCGCGAGACGGCGCCGGCGGTGACGACGATCTGGTCGTACTCCTCCTGCCAGGGCTCGCCGAGCGTTGGGGTGACCGTCGCCACCTTGTTGGCGTGGTCGATACCGGTGATCTTCGCCGTCACAACGCGCGTGCGCTTGAGATGACGACGCAGCGACACCACCGAGTGGCGGGCCTCGATCGAGCCCGCAGCCACCTCGGGAAGGAACGGCTGGTAGGTCATGTAAGGAAGTGGGTCGACAATCGTGACCTGTGCTTCGCCGCGGCGAAGGTGCTTCTCGAGTTTCCAGGCCGTGTAGAAGCCGGCATACCCTCCGCCGACAATAAGGATCCTGGGGGTGGTGTTGCTCACGATGGGAGAACTCCTGAGATGTTTCAGCGGCGGGGGGCGCGGGACGCCAATCGGACGCGTCGGACAGCAGCAGTGACGCCGAGCGCCACCAGTATAGCCGCGACGGTGCCCGCCGCGAGCGGGACCGTCCCGTAGAGCAGCGACTCGGTGCTCGGCAGAAGGGGCGAAGCCGCAGCCTGCTGCTCCACGGGGGGCAAGGGTTCGACCGCGGCGGGGGGAACCGTCGGCTCGGGATCGGGCACGAGGTTGGCTCGCCGATAGATGGTGATCCACTCGGCCAGACTCCCGAGCGGGTTCTCCCTGACTGCGGGTACGGATGCCGTCACGGCGGCCTCGGCATCCACCAGACCGTAGCCGTAGAGCGGGTCGGGCAGGTCTGTCACTCCGGCGGGCGGCGTCGCGGTACGGATGATGCGATTGATGACATCATCGGCATCCATATCGGGATACGCAGACCGCACGAGTGCCGCGATACCTGCCACGATGGGCGCTGCGCCGCTCGTGCCATCCCACTCGACGACCTTGCCGTCCGCGGATACCCCGAGGAGGTTCTCGCTGGGAGCAGCCACGGCGATCGTGATGCCCTGCGTCGAGGCCTCTCGACTTGCCCGCCCGTGCGGATCCACCCCACCGACGACGAGGACACCGGGGATCGTCGCCGGTGCACCGACAACTCCCGTCCCGCTCCCCCGGTTTCCTGCGGCAGCCACGACGACCACGTCGTGCTCGAAGGCATACATGAACGCATCGTCCCAGCTGCGATCCCAGTCAGGGGTGTTGGTGGTGAACGACAGGTTGATGATGTCAGCGCCGTTGTCGACAGCCCAATAGATCGCTTGGGCGATCTGCTCGGCGAAGGGGACGGATGCCGAGACGCCGAATCCCACGGAGATCGAGAGGAGCTCGGCATCCGGCGCCACACCGAGCATGCCCGTCACCGGGCTCGTACCGCGGGAGGCGGCAAGGGACGCCACCCAACTGCCGTGATCGGGGTCGCGGGCTCCCACGGGGGTGCGCCCGTCTGGTGATCCAAGACCCGAGACATCCGTGCCCCCGACCACGCCCGAGAACTCCACGGGGCCTTTGCCGATGCCGGTGTCGATGACCGCGATCCGCACTCCCGAACCTGTGGAGGTCTTCCAGGCGTCACGGATGCCGTAATCGTCGAGCCAATACTCCGCCGCGCGGAGCGGGTCGGAGTCAGATGGCGACGGCGAGGGCGTGACGGTGAACCCGGGCAGGGCGATCATGCCGGCAATCGCGAGCGTAACTGCAGCGAGTCGACCGAGCTGGCGGCGGCGATCCGTCGCCACCGCAGCACTCACGCCAGCTCCTCGGAGACCGCGTCCACTGTGCGCGTTGCGGCTCCCGGGTCGGCGCACACGCAACGATCCGGCGACCAGTCCGACAGCGCGAGCGCCCGGTCCCCGATCGGGTTCACCCCCGGGCCCGCCGCGAGCGAGTGCGCCAGCACGGCGTGCAGGCACTTCACCCGCGTCGGCATCCCGCCCGCCGAGATCCCCGCGATTTCCTCCGGGTCTCCGTAGCGAGCTCTGTCATCGAGGTAGCTCTGGTGCGCGAGGCGATACGCATCCGCGATCTCATCATCTGTCGCGAGCTGGTCGGCGAGTTCATGCATGGTGTGGTCGGCCTCAAGCGCCGACATGGCCGCCGTGGCCCCCGGGTGCGTCAGGTAGTAGAACGTCGGGAACGGGGTCCCGTCGGGAAGCCGCGGCGCCGTCGCGACGACGGTGGGGTTCCCGCACGCACAGCGCGCGGCGATGCCGAGCACTCCCCGAGCCGGGCGACCCAGTTGCTCGCGCAGGACGGCGAGCTCAGCCTCGGTGACGGGAGCAAACGGGGGCCTGGACACTCCTCCAGGCTACCGACCCGCTCCTGAAGTCCCGCTGCGCGTCACGGTGCGACAGTCAATTCCGAGGAAGTGGGCTGCGGATCGGGAACCCCGATGACCGGAAGGGCGGCGGTCTTCGCAAGCCCCGCCGCGGTCACCGACCGGACCAGTTGCGACATCCAGTCGGTCGTGGTTTGCACCACTTCGTCGCTGACCGGCGCCTGCTCGGCGGGTATCGCCGAGTCGGGCAGGTCGTTGTCGACGAGGTACACAACCTCACCGGGGCGCACGTAGTAGAGCCGCTCGCGGGCCTGGGTTGTGATGTAGGCCGGGTCCTGCCACCGGTCCTTCTCGGTCTCAAGGGCAGCGATCTGGTCCTCGGTCACCTGCACTGCCTGCTCGAGTGCAACAATCCGTTGACGCTGCTCCAGGTAGGTGCCGACGGTGGGAACCAACACGAAAGCTGCGAGGACCACAAGCCCCAGCATGATCACCATGAAGCCCGAGAGCCGGATGCCGCCAAGCCAGCCCCTTACGTCGACGCGGCGAGGCGAGCGGGACCGGGGGGAACGAGAACGGGGAGCCGGACTGGTCATCACGGCTCCCCTCTCGTCAGGTCAGTTCGAGCGCATCAGCCCTTGAAACGGGGGAAGGCTCCACGACCGGCGAAGACCGCCGCGTCGCCGAGTTCTTCTTCGATGCGCAGAAGCTGATTGTATTTCGCGACGCGCTCGCTGCGAGCAGGCGCACCGGTCTTGATCTGACCGCAGTTCACGGCGACCGCGAGGTCGGCGATCGTGGTGTCTTCGGTCTCGCCCGACCGGTGGGAGAGCATCGACCGGTAGCCGTTCGAGGTGGCCAGAGCCACGGCGTCCAGGGTCTCGGACAGCGTGCCGATCTGGTTGACCTTCACGAGCAGAGCATTCGCAACGCCCAGGTCGATGCCGCGCTGCAGGCGGCTCGGGTTGGTGACGAACAGGTCGTCACCAACGAGCTGCACCTTCGAGCCGATCGCGTCGGTGAGCGCCTTCCAGGCGTCCCAGTCGTCTTCGGCCAGCGCATCCTCGATCGTGACGATCGGGTAGTTCGCGACGAGGTCGGCGAAGTAGTCGGTGAGCTCAGCCGCCGTCCACGGCTTGCCCTCGACGGTGTACACGCCGTCGGAGAAGAACTCCGTGGCCGCGACGTCCAGACCCACGGCGATGTCTTTGCCGGGGGTGAAGCCGGCCTTCTCGATCGCCTTCATGAGGAAGTCCAGGCCCTCGCGGTTGCTGGGCAGGTCGGGCGCGAAGCCGCCCTCGTCGCCGAGGCCGGTCGCGAAGCCCGCAGCCTTCAGCTCGCCCTTGAGGACGTGGTAGGTCTCGGTGCCCCAGCGCAGCGACTCAGCGTACGTTTCGGCGCCGATGGGTGCCAGGAAGAACTCCTGGAAGTCGATGCCGTTGTCGGCGTGCTCACCGCCGTTGATGACGTTGAACAGCGGAACGGGCAGCACGTGCGCGTTGGGTCCGCCGAGGTAGCGGAACAGCGGCAGGTCTGCGCTGTCGGCCGCGGCCTTGGCAACGGCCAGGCTCACGCCGAGGATCGCGTTGGCGCCGCAGCGCGACTTGTTGTCAGTGCCGTCGGTCTCGATGAGAATCTCGTCGACGATGCGCTGCTCGCTGGCATCCACACCCTCGAGTGCCGGCCCGAGCTCGTCGATGACGGCAGCGACGGCCTTGAGCACGCCCTTGCCGCCGTACCGGCTCTTGTCGCCGTCACGCAGTTCATACGCCTCGAATGCGCCGGTCGATGCGCCGGACGGGACGGCCGCCCGCTGAACGGTGCCGTCTTCGAGGAGGACTTCCACCTCGACGGTCGGGTTGCCGCGCGAATCGAGAATCTCGCGCGCGCCTACAGCCTCAATCAATGCCACGAAAGGACTCCTTGTTTGGGAGGGTTGTGTCGGAGCGTCGTCGGTCCACGTCGAGTCTAGTGACGACGGATGCCGCGCCACAGGCCCGCGCGGACGGAGAAAAGCTCAGACCACGACGGCGAGCGCGATCCCATCCCATCCTTTGCGATCCAGCGTCTGCAGTGCTGTCGCATCGAACCGCGGGTCCTCGCGGAGCATCTCGAGCCCCTGCCGGGTACCGACGACCTGACTCGTGGTGTCGTGAGGATCGGCGACCTGGCCCGATCGGCCGATGTTGTCGACGACGACGACAGTTCCCGGACGCCCGAGGCGCGCCGCCCAGTCGAGGTACACCGTGTTGGATTCCTTGTCGGCATCGATGAAGACAAGATCGAAGGGATCGTCGCCCGCAAGGGTCGGCAGGACCTCTGCGGCCCGCCCGACGCGGACGTCCACGCGATCCCCGACGCCCGCACGGTCGAGGTTGGCCCGCGCGATTGACGCGTTGAGCGGCTCGGCCTCGATCGTGACCACCGTTCCGCCGTTCGGCACAGCGCGGGCCAGCCAGATCGTGGAATAGCCGCCGAGGGTACCGATCTCAAGAATCCTGCGGGCGCCGGCGATCCGGGCGAGCAGGTGCAAGAACTTCGCGTTCACGGGAGCCACCTCGATGGCTGGCAGCCCCGCGCGGCCCTGCTCTGCCAGCGCGGCATCAAGCGCAGCATCCTGGTCGACGAGCGTGTCGGTCAGGTAGTGATCGACTCGGGTCCACGCGTCCGGGGTGGGATCTGGCATGGCATCAGCCAACCGTGCCCGGCTCGTGCGGTCAACGGGTCAGCGCGCTGGATCTGATTTCCCCGTCGGATGCCGCGTCGCGACGCTTGTTTTGCCGTAGCCCAGCGCTCCCGCAACCGCCGGAAGAAGGGCCTCGGCGGTGCGCCGGTACCCGAGCGGGCTCGGGTGGAAGCGGTCCAGACTGAACATCTCATCGGGCTGGGAGATGAAGAAGGGTCCGACGGCGTGACGCAGTGACACGGCGTACGCGCCGGCGCCGACCGCCGCGTCCTCCTGAGCGTCGGCGAGCTGGCGCGACATCCGCGACCCCAGCGATCGCAGCGGTTGCGGCACGGGCCGTAGCGCCCCGAGGTCTGGGCAACTTCCCACCACGACCTGCGCACCGCGGGCCCGCAGCCGTTCGATCGCCACAACCAGGTGCCGCACCGCGGTGGAGACGGCGACGCGGTGCGTGATGTCGTTGCCGCCGACGACGATGACGGCGACATCCGGCCGATAGTCATCAGCGAGCTCGTCGAGCTGAGCACCCAGGGCCGACGACTCCGAGCCGACGACCGCCGCGGTGCGCAGTCGCACGGGGCGCTTCGCCTTCTTCGCGAGTCCGATCGCCAGACGCGCGCCGAGCGTTTCCTTGCGCCGCTGCGCGCCGAGGCCCGCCGCGATCGAGTCCCCCAGTACGAGAAGCTCGATCGGGTCACCCTCGAGCTTGCGGCGCCACACGCGGTCTGCCTCGAGCGCATCCTCACCCAGCGGCTTGCCGATGAGTCGCCGGGCCTGCGCGGCCTGGCGGTCGAGCAGTGCGCGCGTGGCGAGCGCCGTCGTCGCCACGGCACCCACCAAGGCAGCTGCCCACAGCACCCCAGTCGTGATCCGACTCATGCAGTGATTCGACCCGCTCGATCTGAACCGTCGTTGACGCGACGGTAAACGAACTAGCCGAGCGACTTGATCTCCAGAGCGTCGACCGTCGCGCCCGGCCGGACGGCGGCGAAGTGGGTATACCCGTCCGCGGTCGCACGCTCCAGCAGGGGCTTGAGGTTCTTCGGGCGTTGCTCGAGCCGGACACGATCACCCCGGGCCACGAGCGCTGACTTCAGAGCCACGAGCTCGGCAACGGCCATATCGCGATCGTGGACCAGCACGATCGCTGACTGAGCGGCATCCGCGGCGTCGGCGACGAGATCGACGAGACGCTCGAAGCCGAGCGAGAACCCAACGGCGGGGACGTCCTGGCCGAGGAAGCGGCCGATCATTCCGTCGTACCGGCCACCGCCCCCGAGCGAATATGAGACGAGCGGATGGGCGATCTCGAAGATCGTGCCGGTGTAGTAGCCCATACCGCGCACGAGGAACGGGTCGAACACCAGCGGGGCCTCTCCCCCGCGGGCAGTCGCCACCGCCTCGCCGATCGCGGCGAGCGCGCCGATCGCCTCACCTTCGAGCCCGTCGGGCAGCGCGGCACGGATCTGCTCCTCGTCGAAGCCACTTACCGTGCCCTTCTCACGCGCCAGGAACTCCGCGAAGGTATCGACGGCCTCGGGCGCCGCCGAGCGCTCCCGCAGCTCCGTTGCCACGCCTGCGGCGCCGATCTTGTCGAGCTTGTCGATCGTGATGAGGACGCCGGGTCGCTCTGCCTCGGGAAAGCCGAAGTGATCGAGCATCGCATCCAACAGGCGACGGTCGTTCACACGGACGATGCCGCCCTCGAGCCCGAGGGCATCCAGCGCGTCGAGGGTCGCGGTGATCAGCTCGGCTTCGGCGCGCGAGGAAGCATCGCCGATGATGTCGATGTCGCACTGCACGAACTGCCGGTATCGACCCTTCTGGGGTCGCTCTGCCCGCCACACCGGCGCGATCTGCACGGCACGGAAGACCCCCGGAAGCTCGGCCCGGTGGCTCGCATAGAAGCGCGCGAGCGGCACCGTCAGGTCATACCGCAGCCCCAGATCCGAGAGGGCCGCGGGATCGTCGGCCGCCGCACGGATGCCGTCGGCATCCAGTCCGCGGCGCAGGACGTTATAGGCAAGCTTCTCGTTGTCGCCACCGATGCCGGCGTGAAGCCGCTCGTAATCCTCGACCACCGGCGTTTCAATCTCGTCGAAGCCGTGGGCGCGGTAGCGCTGCCGGATGACGGCGAGCACGCGCTCACGGCGAGCCTTGTCGGCGGGGAGAAAATCGCGCATGCCGCGCGGCGGGGTGACGGGTGGCACCGGCCTATTCTTCCAGGTCAGCGGGCGCAGCTTCGGCAGCTCGGATCTCTTCCGAGAGCCCGCGCAACCGTTCCCGCAGCGCACGCTCGGCGTCCCAGCCGCGCGTGCGGGCGATCGCAACGAGGGCGAGAAGCGCGTCGCCGAGCTCATCCTCGGAGGCGGGAACAGCGAGTGCCGTTGCGCCCGCACCTACTCCCGGCGAGCTGAGTGCAGGGAGTGAGGCTGCCTTTCCGACCAGCTTCTGCGCGAGCGCGAGAGTAGGCATCCGTTCACTCACGCCGTCCAAAACGCTCGTGCGGCCGCGCTTCTCTTCGGCCTTGGCAGCGTTCCACAAGACGAGCACCTGCTCGGGCGTGTCGGCGGTCTCGCCCGCGAAGACGTGCGGATGCCGACGCACCATCTTGTCGGTGAGAGTGCGAGCGACGTCATCGATATCGAACGGGTCGTCGCTGTCGCGCGAAGCGATCTCGGCGTGGAACAGCACCTGCCACAGCAGGTCGCCGAGTTCCTCCCGCAGATCGGCGCGCGTGCCGACCTCCACCGCATCGATCAGTTCGGCGCTCTCTTCCACGAGGTAGGGCACGAGTGCCCGGTGGTCGATCTGCTGCGTCCACACGCACGTATCGCGCACGGCACGCATCGTCTCGGCGGCGCGGCGCAGCGCATCCACGGATGCCGGCTCGGCCGGGCCCGTCATGACGTCGCCGCCTCGTCGGCCTCGATGGCGACGCTGCTTGCCCGCCTGCGGTAGTGACGGGCGCGCATCGACACCAGGATGCCGGCGATGAGGACCGAGACAAGCGAGCCCGAGAGCACACCGAGAACAGCTTCGTCGGTGAGGAGGTCGTTGCCTTCGAAGGCGAGTTCGGACAGCAGCAGTGACACCGTGAATCCGATGCCCCCGAGCGCGCCGGCGGCTATCAGGTCAGCCAGCGGAAGCCGCGGCATCGCGGGGTCGTGCGCGACCCGCTGCGAGATCCACCCGAACAGCGAGATGCCGAGGATCTTTCCGACAGGCAGCGCGATCAGGATGCCGTAGAAGGCGGGCGTGAGCTCCTCGATGGACACCGCCGGGATGACGACCAGAGCCGACGAGAACGCGAAGAGCGGCAGCACGATGACGTTCACCCACGGCTCCATCGCATGCCGGGTATGAAGCGCCGGTTGCTGCGCCATGACAAGCCCGAGGGCGACGCCGGCAATCGTGGCGTGCACACCCGACAGGTAGACGAGAACCCAGGTCGCCACAGCGAGCACCAGGAGGATCGGGATCACCGCGGCACGCGCCCGGGTGTCGAGCTTTCGGCTGAGATACCCGAAGACCACGACGAGTACTGCCGCTGCGGCAAGCAGCGCGATGTTGACGCCATCGGTGAAGAGCACCGCGATGAAGATGATGCCGACGATGTCGTCGAGGATCGCGAGCGCAAGAAGAAAGATCCGCACCCCGGAGGGCAGGCCTCTGCCGAACACGGCGAGAACGCCGAGGGCGAAAGCGATGTCGGTCGCGGTCGGGATCGGCCACCCGTCAGCAGACTCGGTGCCCCACGCGAACGCGAGGTAGACGACGATCGGGACGAGCACTCCGCCCGCCGCGGCGATCGCCGGCTGCAGGGCCTTGCGAGCGGAGTTGAGCTGACCATTGGTGAGTTCGAACTGCAGTTCGACGGCGACGACGAAGAAGAACAGTGCGAGGAGCCCATCCGCGATCCAGTGGCCCACAGAGAGCTCGAAGACGCCGGGAATGCCGACGTAGGTGTGCTGCAGGTCTTGCACACTGTGGCCGATCGGAGAGTTCGCGATGATGAGTCCCGCGGCGGCTGCAACCAGCAGCATGATGGCGGGAAAGCGCGCAGAGCGAAGCAACGACATGGAGTCCTTTCGGGGATGCGGCAGCCGATGCCGACCAGACTTCCCGGCTCTCCAGCCCCTATCCTACCGGCGGGGCGCAGTGCGCCTCGAAGACGGCTCGGATCGCGCCCTGTCACGAGTCGTCACCCGTCACCTTGATGAAACACCTGGCCATTACGGTGGAATCCATGTACGAAATGACCCGAACCGAAGCCATCGACCTCGTCGGCCGATATGAAGCGGGTCAGGAGATCCCCGAACAGATGCGCGCGGATGTGCGCCTGCTCGGTTCCCTCTTGGGAGAAGTGCTCCGCGAGAGCGGGTCGCCCGGGTTGTTCGAGGATGTCGAGCGCCTTCGCCTCGCGACGATCCAGGCGTACACGGATGAGACTCCCGAGGCCTACGCGCGAGCCACCGAGGTGGCTGAATCGTTCTCGATCGAGCGAGCCCACGAGGTGGCCCGCGCGTTCACGGCGTACTTCCACCTGGTGAATCTGGTGGAAGAGCACCAACGTGTGCGGATTGTCCGCGAGCGTGACGGCCGCCCCGACAGCGAAGGCGCGGCCGACTCGATCGAAGCCGCTTACGCCCGGCTGGCTGAGGAAGTCGGTGAGGATGCCGCCCTCGCCCGTCTGCAGTCGCTGCGTTTCCACCCCGTGTTCACCGCGCACCCGACCGAGGCGCGCCGCCGGGCGATCTCATCCAGCATCCGTCGCCTTGCGGATCTGCTGCAAGAACACGACGACCGCCTGCGCGATGGCAACGACCCGGCGCGTCTGGAACGGCGCATGGTCGAAGAGATCGACACCCTGTGGCGCACCGCGCCTCTTCGCCCCGAGAAGCCGTCGCCGGTCGACGAGGTGCGCTCGGTCATGGCGATCTTCGACGAGACCCTCTACACCGTGGTCCCGGCCGTGTATCGGCGCCTCGATGACATGCTGCAGGGAACGAACGCGGGTGGTCGCGCACCGCTCGTAACCCCCTTCGTGCGTGTGGGGTCGTGGGTCGGCGGTGACCGCGATGGAAACCCGTTCGTGACGGCATCCGTGACGCGCAAAGCAGCGGGCATCGCCGCCGAGCACATCCTGCTGGGACTCGAGCGCACGACGCAGCGCATCGGTCGGACGCTCACCCTGGATGCCGACACGACGCCGCCCTCCGACGCGCTGCTTGCGCTGTGGAAGCGCCTGAAGGCTGCAGATGAAGAGGCAGCCACTGAGATCGCGAAGCGATCGCCGAACGAGCCGCACCGCCGCATCCTGCTGATGCTCGCGCGCAAGATCGACGCGACACGCCTGCGCGATGCCGACCTTGCCTATCGCGAGCCGAGCGAGTTCCTCGCCGACCTGCGCACGGTTCAGGACTCGCTCGTCGCCGCCGGGGCTGCCCGCCAGGCCTACGGGCACCTGCAGCAGTTGATCTGGCAGGTCGAGACCTATGGCTTCCACCTTGCCGAGCTCGAGGTGCGGCAGCACTCGGCAGTGCACGCGAAGGTTCTCGCCGAGCTGGATGTGGCTGCCGGATCGACCGGCGAGCTTTCCGAGCAGGCCGACGAGGTGCTCGAGGTCTTCCGCACGATCGCCTTCCTGCAGGAGCGGTACGGACCTGCTGCAGCGGGCCGCTACATCGTGTCGTTCACGCAGTCCGCCGAGGATCTCGCGAACGTTCATCGCCTTGCCCGCTACGCGGTCGGCGAGGGCGGGCGGATGCCGGTGCTCGACGTCGTCCCGCTGTTCGAAACGTTCGCCGATCTGCAGGCGGCACCGGGGATCCTTGCCGAGATCGTGCAGCACCCCGAGTTCGCGGATCGCCTGGCCCGGACCGGGCGCCGCCTCGAGGTCATGCTCGGGTACTCCGACTCCTCGAAGGACGTCGGCCCCGTCGCCGCGACACTCGCGCTGTACGAGGCGCAGGCCGACATCGCTGCGTGGGCAAAGGAGGAGGGGATCGAGCTCACGCTCTTCCACGGGCGTGGCGGTGCCCTCGGGCGTGGCGGCGGGCCCGCGAACTCCGCGATCCTCGCCCAGCCTCCACACTCGGTCGACGGGCGCTTCAAGCTCACTGAGCAAGGTGAGGTGATCTTCGCCCGCTACGGCGATCCGGACATCGCGATGCGCCACATCGATCAGGTCGCTGCCGCTGTGCTGCTGGCATCGGCACCCTCGATCGAGCGGCGCAACAGCGGCGCGGCACGGAAGTTCGCCGATGTGGCGGCGACGATGGATGCCGCATCCCGCCAGCGCTTCTTCGATCTGGTCAAAGCCCCCGGCTTCGCGCCATGGTTCGCGCAGGTCACCCCGATGGAAGAGATCGGACTGCTGGCCCTCGGCTCTCGCCCGGCGCGCCGCGGTCTGTCGGTCGAATCCCTCGCTGACCTCCGCGCCATCCCCTGGGTGTTCGCCTGGGCGCAGGCTCGCATCAACCTCGCCGGCTGGTTTGGCCTCGGCACCGCGTTGGATGCCGTCGGTGACGAGGAGCTGCTTCGCGAGGCCTACGAGCAATGGCCGTTGTTCCGGACGATGATCGACAACGTCGGCATGAGCCTTGCCAAGACCGACCCACGGATCGCGCGCCGCTATCTCGAACTCGGTGACCGTGACGACCTCGCCGGGCTCGTGCTCGATGAGATGACGTTGACGCGCTCCTGGGTCGTCAGGCTCACCGGCGGCGACGAGGTGCTCGCCAACAAGCCCGTCCTGCAGCGTGCCGTGAAGCTCCGCAGTCCCTATGTTGACGCGCTGTCGCTGCTTCAGCTGCGGGCGCTGCGCGGGCTTCGGGATGCCGCGGCATCGGACGCACCCGCCGATCCCGATCAGCAGCGTCTGCTGTTGCTTTCGGTGAGCGGTGTCGCGGCGGGCCTGCAGAACACGGGATGATCCTGCACGGATCGCGCGTCGCTGCCATCCGTGTCGGTGGGCAGGGTTAGCGTCTGGGCATGGCGATCACGACCACGGAGACCTGCCCGTTGTGCGGCACCGACGACGTCCGCGTCGACGACGTGGCATGGTTTGCTGTCGCGTTCGAGCGCCGCGCCGAGCTGCTGAGTGATGTCGACGTGCAGGATGCCGTGGTGTTCCTGTGCCGCGAATGCGGGGTGACCTGGGACTGAAGTCTCAGTCGAGGCGAACGTCGTCAGCGTGCCTCGCAAGACTCCGTCCGTAGCGCTCCGTGAGTTGAACCATCAGATCCGGCGTCTCACGGTCGAGCCCGAACACGTAGCCCGGGAAGTCCAACTCCTTCTGCGCTTCCCAGATGTCGTCGTGCCGGTCCGGCGAGTACAGGTGCGCCGGATTTCCGACAGCAACCCACGCGATCGGCACGACTGTTTCTGGGGGAAGAACGGTGCGCAGGTGAACGACCGCGTTGATGCGAACCTCGCTGCGCTCGCCGATTCGCGCACCGTTGAAGACGCGCGTGCCCGTGGCGAGGAACACCTCATCAGCCACGGTGGCTCCCGAAATACTCGCCATCGGTCCGACCAGCACGTGGTCGCCGATATGGACGGGATCTGTCGCGCTCGCCCGGATCAGCGCGTTCTCCATCACGATGACGCTCTCACCGATCGTGATCGCACCGCCCTCGGCCGTGATGACCGCGCCGTGCAGGACCTGCGAATGCGCGCCGATCGTGACGTCCCCCGAAATCACCGCGCTCGGCGCGATGACGGCCGTGGGATGGATGCGGGGCTGCGCCCCGAGGTGCTCGAACCGCATCGTTCCTCCTCGATCGGTGTCAGCGTACCGCGTCGGTGCACATCCCAGGCTTGCGCGTTTCGTACATTTGTTCTATACTAATGAGTAGCAGCGCACGTGCCCATGGAGCGCTTCCGGCGGAGCCGTCTGGCTTCACGATTCTCGGAGCAGCATGGGCACCCCCGCATCCCCCGACCGACACCGCGGTCCTTCCGTGTCGTCGCGGGTGCACGGTCGGGTGACCGCTTTGGTGGATGATCTGGTTGCGACGCGGCGGAAGATCGCAGCGTTGCAGGCCCGTGAAGCTCGGTTGCTCGCATACGGAGTTGATCTGGCCCTAGAACGGGCCGCGGAGCTCGGATCCTCCCGGTCCGGGTCAGACCTCGGCATCCGCGAGATCGCTGCCGAACTGGGCGCCGCAATGCGGGTCAGCGACCGCACCGTGCAGAACCGCATGGGCGACGCATCCGCCCTCGTCGGCCGCTTCGCGGGAACCCACACCACCCTCGAACGCGGCGAGATCGACACCGCCCACGTACGGGTCATCGTGGACGCCGGTGCCGGCATCAGTGATGACACGGCGCGGGCCCACTACGAACAGCTTGCGCTCGAGATCGCCCGCCACGAGAGCCCCAACCGACTCCGGCCTGCCGCCCGTGCAATCGCCGCCAGCATCGACCCCGACTCCCCCACCCGACTGCGGCGCCTCGCAACCGACGCCCGCGCCGTTCGTATCCAGGACCTCGACGACGGACTCGCCCGCCTGGTCGCCGACCTCCCCGCGCCGCTCGCGTATGCCATCCACGACCGGCTCACCCAGGTCGCCCGCCACGTCCGCGACACCCGCGTCGCAGTGCTCGGCGACGAACAGAACCCGGCCGAACCGGCACCAGATGACCGAACAATGGATCAGCTGCGCGCCGATGTGCTCAGTGACCTGCTGCTGACCGCAACACCCGCAGCCCACGGCGATGCTGATGTCACAACCCGGATCGCCGGACGGGTGCAGGTCACCATCCCCCTCCGGTCCCTGGCCGGAACCAGCGACGAACCCGGCATCCTCGCTGGCTACGGGGCTGTCGACCCCGCCCTGATCCGCGACCTCGCTGGCCGAGCCCCCGGCTGGGATCGCGTCTTCACCGACGCCGACACCGGACTCCCCGTCGCCGTCGACCGCTACCGACCCGACGCCGCGCTGAAACGGTACCTGTCGGCCCGAGACGAACACTGCCGCTTCCCCGGATGCCGACGCCCCGCCCACGCCTGCGACATCGACCACACCATCGATGCCGCCCGCGGCGGACGCACCGACCCGTGCAACCTCGCTCACTTCTGTAAACGACATCACGTCCTCAAACACGACACCGCCTGGACCGTCACACAACGCCCAGGCGGAGTCCTGGAATGGACCAGCCCCACCGGTAGGACCTACAACGACAACCCAGCCCCCACCGTCCGCTTCACACCCGACCCCGAACCGACACCTACAGCCGCGCCCTTCTAGAGGCGATCTCGCGCCCTTCCGCCGGTAACGCCGCCCGCACGAACCGACTCAGCAGAGCGCAGCCCTGGAATGCTCTGCGCGCGGCTACGGTGGGGGGGATGGCACTCTCCTCCCGAACCACAACCCGTGCGCCCCGTCCGACGATCGAGTTCACCGTGCTCGAGACGACGTGGCTGAACCCGCACCTGGTACGCGTCCGCCTCGGCGGGTCCGGTTTCACTCAGTTCCAGAACCGGCCCGAAACCGACAAGTACGTGAAGCTGAAGTTCACGACTCCCGAGCCCGAGTCACTCCCGGTGACGAGAACCTACACGGTGCGCCGTGTCGACCATGCCGCGCAGGCGATCGACGTCGACTTCGTCATACACGGCGACGAGGGACTCGCGGGTCCCTGGGCAGCGACGGTGAAGCCTGGCGCGACGATCAGTCTCATGGGGCCTGGCGGTGGCTACTCCCCCGATCCGGACGCCGACTGGCACCTGTTCGCGGGTGACATGTCGGCAGTTCCCGCCATCGCGGCCGCACTCGAAGCCCTCCCCGTGCACGCGGTGGGCGCGGCGATCATCGAAGTCGACACCGAGGCGGACATCCTCGACCTCGAACACCCCGCGGGCGTCGAGCTGGTCTGGATCACCAACCCCGATCACGCGGTATCGGCTCTGGCCGACGCCGTCCGGACGATCCACTGGCGTGAGGGACGCGTTCACGTCTTCGCTCACGGCGAGCGCGAAGCGATGAAAGAACTGCGGCGCGTGTTCTTCGAGGAGCACACCCTCGAGCGCGGACAGGTGTCCCTGTCGGGCTACTGGGCGCGCGGCCGTACCGAAGACCGGTTCCAAGCCGAGAAGCGCGAGCCGATCGGCCAGATCCTCCCGCCCGCCTAGTCCTGGGCTACGAGCAGAGGCCCACAGGAGGCGTCTGCGATTACGACCTGTCCGCAACGATCTCGGCCTTGAATCCGGCAGAGTTCTCGAGCCATCCGGCGTAGTGATCCGACCCTCCCGCATGGGGGTATCGGTCGTGGTAGAGCGGACGCCACCCGTGCTGCTCGGCGTGTGCCATGATCGCGTCAACGCGGCCGGGTGCACCGCCCTTGAAGGCAAGATGATTGACGCCGGGAGCCCTTCGATCATGGGATCCCCCGGAGACGTTCGGCGAGGTCGTCAAAGTCAGGTATGCGCCTCCTGCGGCCCAGGACTCGCCTCCTGGCCACTCGCTCTGTCGCGTGAAGCCGAGCTCATCCAGAAGCCAGCCCCACTCAGCGCGATCCTGCGTCAGGTCTGCGACCCACAGCTCGACATGATGAAACCCCGCCACGAACTCCAGTCTCTCAACTCCATGGTCTACGAGAGCTGCCGCCGCTCAGTCCTGGGATGCCGGGGCGGCGATGTCAGCGGCGACGGGCTCGGGCCAGAGCTGCCCGAGGAGGGTGTCGACCCACGCGATGAGGTCGGCATCCGCCACCGCTTCGCCGCCCACCCGCGGCAGCGGCACGACGACAGCCTCACCACCGGCGAGGAGCTTGGCCGAGGGATACAGCCGCTGCAGGCGTACGCGCATCGAATCCGCCAGCCGTGCCGGGGCAATCCGCAGATTCGGGCCCATCGCGACGACATCCGTCAACCCGGCACGCGCGGCACGACGACGCAGTCGCGCCATCGCCAGCAGCCCGGCGACGTCCACGGGCGGCTCGCCGTAGCGGTCGGTGAGCTCCTCGACGACGGCGTCGATCGCGTCATCCTTGGCGGTCGCGGATGCCGCGGCCGAGAGCTTCTGGTAAGCCTCGAGCCGGAGCCGCTCGCTGTCGATGTAGTCCTCGGGAATCCGCGCCTGCACGGGCAGTTCGAGCCGCAACTCGGCCGGACCCTCGACGTCCTCGCCACGGAAGGTCGCGACGGCCTCACCGATCATCCGCAGATACAGGTCGAACCCGACCCCGGCGATATGCCCGGCCTGCTCGGCGCCGAGGAGGTTTCCAGCACCGCGCAGTTCGAGGTCCTTCAGGGCGACCTGCATGCCGCTGCCGAGATCGTTGTTCACCGCGATCGTCTCGAGACGGTCGGCAGCGGTCTCTGAGAGCGGCTTCGCGTCGTCATAGAGGAAGTACGCGTACGCGCGCTCGCGGCCACGCCCCACGCGGCCGCGAAGCTGATGCAGCTGCGAGAGTCCGTACTTATCGGCCCGGTCGATGATGATCGTGTTGGCGTTGGCGATATCGAGGCCCGTCTCGATGATCGTTGTCGAGACGAGCACATCGGCCTTACGTTCCCAGAAGTCATCGACGACCTGCTCGAGCTGGTGCTCGCCCATCTGGCCGTGAGCAACCACGACCCGAGCCTCGGGCACGAGCTCTGCCAGCTCGCTCGCTACGCGCTGGATGGAACTCACGCGGTTATGGACGTAGAAGACCTGACCCTCGCGCAGCAGCTCCCGACGAATCGCAGCTGCGATCTGCTTGTCATTGCGGGCGCCGACATAGGTGAGGATCGGATGCCTGTCTTCGGGCGGTGTCTGCAGCGTCGACATCTCGCGGATGCCTGTCACCGCCATCTCGAGCGTTCGAGGAATGGGGGTAGCGCTCATCGCCAGGATGTCGACATTGGTCTTGAGCTTCTTCAGAGCATCCTTATGCTCGACGCCAAAGCGCTGCTCCTCATCGATGATCATGAGACCGAGGTCCTTGAAGATCACCTTCTCGGTCAAGATCCGGTGCGTGCCGATCACCATGTCGACGGTGCCGTCGGTGAGGCCCGCAAGAGTCTCCCTCGCCTCCTTGTCGGTCTGGAATCGCGAGAGCGCCTTGACCTTCACGGGGAAACCGGCGAAGCGCTCCGTGAAGGTCTCGAGATGCTGCTTGACCAACAGGGTCGTCGGCACGAGCATCGCGACCTGCTTGCCGTCCTGGATCGCCTTGAACGCGGCGCGTACAGCGACCTCGGTCTTGCCGAAGCCGACGTCTCCCGACAGCAGTCGGTCCATGGGGATGGGCCGCTCCATGTCGGCCTTGATCTCGTCGATCGTCTGTAGCTGATCCATCGTCTCGGCGAACGGGAATGCTTCTTCCAGCTCACGCTGCCACGGGGTATCAGGGCCGAAGGCGTGTCCCTTGGCGGCCATCCGCGCGGAATACAGCTTGACCAGCTCGACGGCGATGTCGCGTACCGCCTTGCGTGCCCGCCCCTTTGCCTGCGCCCAGTCGCTGCCGCCCATCTTCGAGAGGGCCGGCGCCTCACCGCCGACGTAGCGCGACAGAAGGTCGAGCTGATCGGTCGGCACCATGAGCTTGTCGCCGGGGTACCCGCGCTTGGACGGTGCGTACTCGAGCACGACGTATTCGCGCACGCTCTTGACCGGGTTCCGACCGCCCGACGACACCTCGCGCTTCGCAAGTTCGACGAACCGCCCGATCCCGTGCGTGGCGTGCACGACGTGATCACCGGGCGTCAGCTGGAGAGGATCGACGACATTCCGGCGCTTGGACGCGAGCTTCTTGACGACCCGACTGTCGCCACCGATCGTGCGCCCGTAGAACTCGGACTCCGTCAGCACCGCAAGGCGTGCGTCCTCGAGTTCGAAACCGCGCTCGAGCTGGGCCACCGCGAGCAAGACGCGGCCAGGCTCGGGCGCGGCATCCGCATCATCCACGATGACCGCGGCGATCTCACGGTCGGCGAGCACGTCGCGGGCGCGTTCGACCAGTCCCGTGCCGGATGCCGTGACGACAACGCTCCAGCCCGCGGCAACGCGTTCGCCGACATAGGCGGTGGCCCCGTCGACGTTGCCGTGGAAGGACGGCACCGATCGGGCGGGAATCCGCACCGGTGCATCACCGAGCACGTCGTCGAGGTCATCTGCAAGCAGCCCCTCGGCTGCCGCATCGGCAGCTCCCGAATCGAAGGGACTCAGCGTCCACCACACGCCGGAGCGATCGTGAACCGTCTCCCGCAACTGGGCAATCGTCAGAAAGTCGCCCCCTCCGAGATCGACCGGCGTGCTCGCACCCGCCGTCGCTGCGCTCCACGCGGCTTCCAGGAACTCATGGTTGGTCTCAGCGAGGGTCCGTGCCCGCGTACGGGACCGCTCGGGATCCACGAGGGCAACGGCGGATCCTTCGGGCAAATAGTCGACGAGGGTCGCCATCTGCGGCACGAGCGCCGGCGTCAACGATTCCATGCCCTCGGCAGGAATCCCCTCAGCCATCTTCTCGAGCATCCCGTGCAGGCCCGCGAACTCGCCGGCCAGCTGGCGTGCACGAGCGCGAACGTCGGCGGTGAGCAAGAGCTCGCGACCAGGAAGGAGGTCGACGGCTTCGACCGCGCCGGGCAGAGAACGCTGATCAGCAACCGAGAACGTGCGGATCTGGTCGACCTCGTCGCCGAAGAACTCGACACGATACGGATGGTCGGCCACGGTGGGGAACACATCCAGGATCCCGCCGCGCACCGCGAACTCGCCGCGGCGCGAAACCATGTCGACGCGGTGGTAGGCGAGTTCAACCAGGCGCTCGACGATCACCGCAAGATCGTGCCCGCGTTCACCGGCACGCAGCCGCACCGGTTCGACCTCGGCAAGCCCCGCCGCGAGCGGCTGCAGCGCCGCGCGGACTGATGCCACGACAACGACCGGCTCTGCACCAGAAGAGGCTGCGACGCGCGCGAGTGTCTCCAGCCGCCGTCCAACCGTCTCAGGACTAGGGCTGAGCCGCTCGTGAGGCAGAGTCTCCCACGCAGGGAAGGGCAGCACCGCCGCGTCGGGAAGAAGTGCTCGCAGCGCCGGGATCAGAGACTCAACGCGGCGGCCGGTCGGAGCGATCGCCAGCAACACAGGCGGCTTACCTGTGTCCCGGCGGCGACGAACGAGAGCGCTCAGCAGCGGGGCATCGAGGCCGTCGACCACCGAGACGTCGGCATCCACGGCAGCCGCCGCAACCACATCCCGGAAATGCTCGGAGCGGTCGAGGGCGCGCGAGATCCCGGGAAAAGCCACCGGATGATTCTAGGCCGCCCGCCAGCCTTCCCGGATCAGGGGCGAGGCGCGTGGTGCACCTGTTGAGCCGCGAGCAGACCCTCATCAACGAGTCGCTCGACAGCATCGGCTGCATCCGAGACAGCGAGAGCAAGTTCCTCCCGGGCAGAAGCAGGGAACTGCTGCAACACCCAGTCCGCCGGATCCTGTCGGCCGGGCGGTCGACCGATCCCCACGCGCACCCGCGGGAAGTCCGGGGTACCCAGGGCCTTCGCGACATCCCGCACCCCGTTGTGACCGCCGTGCCCGCCGCCGATCTTGAGCCGCACGGCGTCGAAGGGGATGTCGAGCTCGTCGTGCACGACGACCACACGCTCGGGGGGGATCCCGTAGAACTGCACGAGTCCCGCGACGGGTCCCCCCGAGACGTTCATAAAGGTGTTCAGTTTGGCGAGCACGAGCTTCGGTCCGCCCGGACGCAGCCACGCTTCGGCGACGCGAGCGTTTGCCTTGTGGGAGCGAAAACCCTGTCCACGCCGACGAGCGAGTTCATCGACGACGAGCTGCCCGATGTTGTGCCGGGTGCGCTCGTACTGTGGACCGGGGTTGCCCAGGCCCACGATGAGCCATGCGTCGCTCACGGCAGCGCCCCTCCGGCTCGTTCAGCCCGCCGGATTACTCCGAGTCGGTCGCAGCGTCCTCGGCAGCGTCGCCGGCGTCAGCGCCAGCCTCGCCGTCCGCGGCAGACTCATCAGCAGCTGCAGCGGCAGGAACCGAGATGGCAACGACAAGCACCTCGGGGTCGGTGACCAGCACCGCACCCTGCGGAAGGGCCAGTTCGCCAGCGGTGATACGGGCACCCTCTTCGAGGCCCTCGACGTCGACCTCGACGTGCTGCGGGATGTCGGTGGCCGCGACGGCGAGGGAAATGCTCGTGGCGTCCTGGTTGACGATCGTGCCCGAGAAGGACTCGCCGACGACGAGGACCGGAACGTCGACCTGGACCTTCTCACCCTTGTTGATGACGACGAGGTCGATGTGCTCGATGATCTGGTGCACCGGGTCCCTCTGCACGTCCTTGACCAGCGCGAGCTGCGGCTTGCCAGCGATGTCGAGCTCGATCAGCGCGTTTGCGTGGCGCACGAGCAGCAGCATCTGGTGACCGGGCAGCGCCACGTGGACGGGGTCAGTGCCGTGGCCGTACAGCACGGCAGGAATCTTGCCTGCAGCACGCAGGCGGCGGGCGAAACCCTTACCGAAGTTCTCACGAATCTCGGCGTGGACGATGGTCTGTTCGGACATGTGCTCTCTCCTTGGGCGGACACCGGGATGTGTTCTCAGCCCGGACGTAGTGGGACTCGACTCGAACGCGAGCGCGTGAGGAACCCGTGAGGCCGCACACCCTCGTCGATAACGGATGCTTACTGCGGCGCGCTGGGCGCCAGCGAGCATCCCTCGCCGAAGTACAGTCCGCAAGTCTACCAGCGGCCCCGGTACGATGGTGACGGGCCGCGACGGGCCCGCTTTCCCGAGAGCAAGGACGAATGATGGACGCCCAGGTCACCTCGAACATTCTCGTCGCCGTGATCGGCATCCTCACCCTCGGCACCCTCGTCGGTGTCGTTGCGGCCTTCTGGTCGATGGGCCGCTCGGCATACCGCAAGGAGTAAGCCGCGACGTTCCCTTAGGCTGACTGCGGCAACCACCCGCAGACGCCCAGGGAGTGAACGTGACGGATCAGGCAGCGACGAGCACCGCGACAGCGAACATCGGAGTCGTGGGGCTCGCGGTCATGGGGTCCAACCTCGCCCGAAACCTCGCCAGCCGCGAGGGCAACACCGTCGCGATCTACAACCGCAGCGCTGAGAAGACCGAGCACCTCGTCGCGGAGCATCCCGAAGCGGGCTTCGTCGCCACCTTCTCGTACGAGCAGTTCGCTGCCTCGCTCACCGCACCCCGCACCGCGATCATCATGGTCAAGGCCGGTGCCGGCACGGATGCCGTCATCGACGAGCTTCTGCGCGTCTTCGAGCCCGGCGACATCATCGTCGACGGCGGGAACGCCCTGTTCACCGACACCATCCGTCGCGAGAAGGCTGTGCGTGAGACCGGAATCAACTTCGTCGGCATGGGCGTATCCGGTGGCGAGGAAGGGGCCCTCCTCGGACCCTCGCTGATGCCCGGTGGATCAGATGAGTCGTGGATCACACTCGGCCCCATCCTGAAGAGCATCGCCGCGGTCGCCGAGGGCGAGCCGTGCGTCACCCACATCGGCCACGACGGCGCCGGCCACTTCGTCAAGATGGTGCACAACGGCATCGAGTACGCCGACATGCAGGTGATCGCCGAGGCCTACGACATCATCCGTCACGCGACCGGGTACTCCCCCGCACAGATCGCCGACGTGTTCGCCGAGTGGAACCGCGGCGAACTCGAGTCGTACCTGATCGAGATCACCGCAGAGGTGCTGCGCCAGGTCGACAGCGAGACCAACCTGCCGCTCGTCGACATCGTCCTCGACCAGGCCGGGGCGAAGGGCACGGGAGGGTGGACGGCCCAGACCGCCATCGATCTCGGCGTTCCGGCATCCGGCATCGCCGAGGCCGTTTTCGCCCGCTCTCTCTCGTCGCACCCCGAGCAGCGGGCCACCGCCGGCGTTCTGCCCGGACCCGACACAAGCGACGGGGTCGCGCTCATGGACGAGCCCGAGGAGTTCATCGAGCAGGTCCGTCGCGCCCTCTACGCATCCAAGATCGTGGCGTACTCGCAGGGTTTCGACATCATCCGCGCTGGCGCTGCGCACTACGGCTGGAACATCGACCTCGGCCGGGTGGCTGCGATCTGGCGGGGCGGCTGCATCATCCGGGCGCGGTTCCTGAACCGCATCACCGAGGCGTACGCCGAGGCCCCGGATCTGCCGGTCTTGATGACCGCCCCGTTCTTCGTGGATGCCCTCAATGGCGCTCAGAACGCGTGGCGGAACATCGTCGCACTGTCGGCAGCGGCGGGCATCCCCGCGCCGGTGTTCTCGTCTTCGCTCGCCTATTACGACGGGCTGCGGGCCGGGCGACTGCCGGCTGCCCTCATCCAGGGTCAGCGTGATTTCTTCGGTGCGCACACGTACAAGCGCATCGACCGCGCGGGCACGTTCCACACGCTGTGGTCGGGCGACCGCAGCGAGATCGAAGCCGTCGACACCCACTGACCTCACCCGACGCCGAAGGGCCGTGACCGGCTCAGCCTCGGTCACGGCCCTTCGTTCACGCAGAACCGTCAGATCTCGCGGACGCTCCCCTTCTCGAGGCGCAGGCGCCGATGAGCGCGACGGGCGACTGCCGAGTCGTGGGTCACCACGATGAGGGTCAGTCCGTCCCGATTGAGCCCCTCGAGCAGCTCCAGGATCTCGTCGCGCATGTGCTCATCGAGGTTTCCCGTCGGCTCGTCCGCCAAGAGCACCCGCGGGCGCTTGGCGATCGCGCGGGCGATCGCGACGCGCTGCTGCTGCCCACCCGAGAGTTCCCCCGGCAGATGGTCGGCGCGTTCGGCCAGACCCACCTGGGCAAGAGCCTCGGTGACCCGACTGCGGCGATCGGCGCCGGTCAGACCCAGCGGCTCCAGCCCCATGTCCACGTTCTCGTGCGCGGTGAGGGTGGGGATCAGGTTGAATCCCTGGAACACGAAGCCCACTTCGGTGGCCCGGACTCGTCCGAGCTTCGCATTCGAGGCTTTCGCCAGATCGACATCCCCGAGCTTGACGACACCCGAGCTCGGACGGTCGAGTGCACCCAGCATCTGCAGGAGGGTGGACTTTCCCCCGCCCGTCGGGCCCTGGATGGTGACGAACTCGCCCTCGCGGATCTCAAGATCGACGCCCGCGAGGGCACGGATCTTGCGGTTCTTCTGCTGGTACTCACGGATGACCGCCTGCAAGGCATAGATCGGCGAGGGTGTGGCTCCTTCGACTGATGCCGTGGCGGGGTGTGCCATGCTCATGGGGTTCTCCTGTTCGGTCGTGACGGTTTCGTTCGTGACGGTGTTCATGTGCTTGGCGTTCATGCGCCTAGCCCACTGACCGCAGCGCTTCGGCGGGACTCAGCCGGGCTGCACGCCAGCCACCGAAGGCGCCGGCGATCAGGCCTCCGGCGATGGCGATGCCGACCGCCGCAGCGACCACCCAGAGGGTGACGGGCGCGTGAAGAACGACATCCGTCGCCGTTTGCTGCGCCATCCCTCCGAAGCCTCCGCCCATCGGACCGCCTCCTTGGCCGGATCCGCCCTGACCGGTGGTCGAGGACGTCGAGGAGATCGTCGGCGAGATCAGGTTGATGATCCCGATCCCCGCAAGTCCGACAGCCAAGCCGATCGCGCCACCGATCAAGCCCTGGATCACCGATTCACCGGCTACCTGGCCGACGACGCGGCCGTTGGACCATCCGATTGCCTTGAGAGTGCCGAACTCCCGCGTGCGCCGTGTCACGCCCGAGATCGTGAAGAGCACCGCCAGCGCCAGCGCAACGGCGAGCACGAGGATCGACAGCCACGTTCCGAGGTTGGTGATCAGCGACGAGGCGCTCGACAGGGACGACGAGACGGTCGATGCTAGATCGGACTGGGAGCTGACGGTGACGTCCGCGACGCTGCCCTCGATTTCTGCCTGGACCGCCTCGATCTGGTCGGCCGAGGTCGCCTGGACGTAGACCGTCGATACGACGTCCTCGAGACCAGCCAATGACTGTGCGACGTCGAGCGGGATGTACACGTTGGCCGCAGTGTCGGCATCGCTGGATGTCGAGGTGATGATCCCGACGACCTCGACGTCAGAGCCGCCCACATTGATGGTGTCGCCAACCGCGATCTCGTTCGTGGTCGCGTAGGTCGCGTCGACGACCGCCACCAAGGCTCCCGCGTCTGAAGCGTCGAGCGCACGACCCTCAGATACCTCGACCGCCGACAGCGGTCCGACCGCGGTGTCCTCGGGGTCGATCCCGAGGACGGTGAACGAGTTGAGATCGAAGGCGCTGCCCCCGGCGCCGTCGGGACCGCCCGACGGCGGCTCGCCGCCTGCTTCGCCCTGGCCCCCCTGCTGCATCTGTGACCTGTCGGGCATCTCACCGCTGAACGTGATGTTCGTGAGCGATAGCGCGCCAGATGCTGCAGCAACCCCGTGGAGGGATGCGACGCTCTCGATTGTCGAGGCATCCAGTGTGCCCCGCATGAAGTCTGCGGTCAGCCGCGACTGCGACACCGAGGTCGTGCCGTCGGTGGTTTCGCCGGCCTCGCTGTCGAACTCGAAGCGCTGGCCACCGCCCTCGCCCGGCTCTGCGGCGGCCCCCGTGACCGTCAGGTCGGTGCCGACGCCGTACACGGACTCGAGCGCTTGCGCTTGCGCGTCGCGCACTCCCGCAGAGAGGGAGTTGACGACGATGACGAGAGCGATCGCGACGGCGAGGCCCACCGCCACGATGATCGTCTGCTTCTTGCGTCCCGCGAGTTCGCGTCGCAAATAGGTCCAATACATGGGTCTCCTTCAGCTCCTGATTGCAGCCATCGGCACGACGGTAGGGACGGCGCTGATGAGCCCTAAAAGGGATCGCTATGGCGAACCTATGGATCACGCTCCTCACGAGAAGGAGCAGGGAGCGCGATTTTCACAGACGGCGCATAACTTCCTCCATAGGAAACCCATAGCTGGAGCATCACAATGAGTCCATGACATCTCCGGCCCCCGCCCTGCGCCGACCCGACGGCGCGGCTGTCCGCATCCTCGTCGTCGATGACGAGCAGATGCTCACCGACCTGCTCTCGATGGCTCTGCGCATGGAGGGCTGGGATGTTCGCACCGCGGCATCCGGATTCGAAGCTCTGCAGGCCGTCCGAGACTTCGAACCCGACGCGATGGTGCTCGACATCATGATGCCTGACCTCGACGGAATGGCAGTGCTGCATCGGCTGCGACAGTCCGGGAACGACGTGCCGGTGCTGTTCCTGACAGCGAAGGATGCCGTCGCCGACCGGGTCGCGGGACTCACCGCAGGCGGCGACGACTACGTGACGAAGCCGTTCAGTCTCGAGGAGGTCGTCGCACGACTTCGCGGTCTCATGCGCCGCGCCGGAACGGCGACGCAGAGCGAGGACGAGCCGATCCTGCGCGTTGCCGATCTGTCTCTGAACGAAGACAGCCACGAAGTCGAGCGCGGCGGCGACGAGATCGAGCTGACGGCAACGGAGTTCGAACTTCTGCGTTACCTGATGCGCAACCAGCGCCGCGTCGTGTCGAAGGCGCAGATCCTGGACCGCGTCTGGAACTACGACTTCGGCGGCAGGTCCAGCGTCGTGGAGCTCTACATCTCCTACCTGCGCAAGAAGATCGATCAGGGCAAGGAGCCGCTCATCCATACCGTGCGTGGCGTCGGCTACATGATCAAGGCGCCAACACAGTGACGGAGCCGCGGCACGCGGCGGAGTCGCGCAAGGGCACAGTGAGTGACGGCGCGCGGCGCGGATGGCGACCGTGGGGCCTCGAGGGGCGCCTGGTCGTCACGATCGTCGCCGTCGTGGCGCTGATTTTCGCGACAGTCAGCATCGCTACGGGCGCGATCCTCGGGTCGATTCTGCAGTCGAACCTCGATAACGAGGTCACCGAAGCCACCGCGAAGGCGCTGCGAACCGTCCACGACGCACCCCAGGTTGCCGCGGGAACCGAGGATGCCGCCGCGCTCCTGGCCTCCGGGCCGTTCGAACCGGGCTTTCTCATCGTCATCGAGTCAGCCTTCGGATCCGTCACAGGAGGGTATGTCGATGCGGCCGGAACCGTGACCACGCTCGAGGACTCTCAGGTCGACCAGATCGTGCAGCAGCTGATCCAGCCGGGCGAGGGTGGCCCGGTCCGCGAGATCACCATCGACGGCGTCGGCACCTACCGCATGGTCGCGCTCGGTGGCGGCAGCTTCGCGATCGCCTCAGGTCTTCCGGTCAGTCAGGTGACGGCGACGCTCGCGCAGATCGCGACGACTGTCGCCCTGCTGACAGCTGGGGGTCTTGTGCTTCTTGGGCTCGCTGTCACGGTCATCGTGCGACGAAGTCTGCGGCCACTTCGCGTGGTCGCCGACACCGCCGAGCGCGTCGCGAGTGTTCCCATGGCCGAGGGCGAGGTCTCGATTGCTGATCGCGTCCCGGCATCCGAAACCGATGAACGGACCGAGATCGGTCGAGTCGGTCACGCGCTGAACACGCTCCTGGATCACGTCGACGCATCGCTGGAAGCCCGCCAGCGCAACGAAGAGCGGATGCGACGGTTCGTCGCCGACGCGAGCCATGAGCTGCGCACACCTCTCGCCTCGATCCGCGGCTACTCGGAACTGTCGCTTCGCGACCCCGAGCTGAGCGAGACCACCGAGTCGGCCCTGTCGAGGATTCAGGCGCAGTCGCTGCGGATGACCCGGCTCGTGGAGGACCTCCTGCTTCTCGCACGACTCGACGAGGGCCAAGAGCTCGTCTACGGGGTCGTGGATCTCACGCAGCTGGCCGTTGAAGCGCTCGGCGATGCGCAAGTCGCAGGTCCCGAACACGTCTGGCTGCTCGAGGTCGACGAGGAGCCGGTGACAGTGCCCGGCGACTCCGCCCGGCTGCAGCAGGTGGTCGTGAACATGCTCGCAAACGCGCGGACCCATACGCCCGCGGGAACCGAGGTCACCCTCTCAGTCGGCCGCGAGAACTCGCCCACCGAGGGCGGCACAAAGACGGATGCCGCGGTGATCCGTGTCCACGACAACGGGCCGGGGATCGAGCCCGCCATCGCCGACGAACTGTTCGAGAGGTTCTCGCGCGCCGACAGATCACGCGCCCGGCAAACCGGTGGAACCGGGCTCGGTCTCTCGATTGCGCGTGCGATCGTGCATGCGCATCACGGCGAGATCACGGTGGAGAGCAGGCCCGGAGACACCACCTTCACGGTGCGACTTCCGCTTCCGACACACGCCGACCGGAGTGACCCTGCGACGGGTGCGGTTCAGTAGCCGCTGAAAGCGTCGGTGGTGACCGACTTCGCCCGCTCGAGAGCCGGTGCGAGGTCAGCAATCAGTCGGGGTGGACCCGAAATCGCAGCATGCCGGGCATGCAGGTCGGGCACGACATCCAGGAGTCCCGCGGCATCCAGGCGCACTCCGCGCGCCCACTGCCAGTTCGCGGGCAGCGGGCCCGGGTCATCACGCGTGAAGATGACCACGGGCACCCCGGATGCCGCGATGTCGTCACGGAAGGCGAGCTCGGCAGCCTCGGAGGCGACGTATACCAGAACGATGTCACGGCTCTGCCCGCTCGCGTGAAGATGGCGCAGCTGCGACACGAACGGCGTGACGCCGATTCCCGCGGCGACCATGAGGAGGGGGGCCTCAGCCCGGTTCGGCATCACGAAGTCGCCCCAGATTCCGGTAACAGCCAGGGATGCGCCGGCGTCGACCTCCGCGAGCGCGCGCTTGTAGGAGCTGGGCGCAGGGCCGCCGGAGCCCTCCGGGTACTCCCGGAAGGCGATACGGATCGCGGGAAGATCCTCCGGGGCGGAGGCGATGCTGAACTCGCGGCGCGTACCGCGCGCGTCAGGCCTGCGGTGCGGCACGTCGAGCTCGAGGTACTGCCCGGGAAGGAAGTTGATGCGACGTTTGGCAGTGAACGTCAGCATGCGCACCGTCGGTGTAATCATCTCGCGCGACTCAAGAGTCAGCCGGACAGCAGCACGCACCGAGAACGCGAAGGCAACGAGGTTACCCACCAACAGGGCGCGCTCTTGGCCGAGGGTGATCTCACCGAGCGAGATCGGCCAACCGGCAAGAACGCCGACGACACCCGCGACGAGGAACTGCTGCCAGCGCCGGGGCGGGAGGGTGAGCGGCTCGGACAGCATGAACACACCGAGGAACAGGAACGGCGAGGACCACAACAGCGACCAGAAGATCGTCAGCGGATCGACCGCGAGACCCGCCGTCTGGTACTGGATCGTCGTGCGCACGAAGCCGACTGCGACGGCGATCAGCAGGAACACGAGGACCACGCGGATCTTCTCGGTGCGCCACAGCACCGCCAGACCAAGAACGACGACGGGGGCCGCAAGCACCGGCGTTCCTACCCACCACGCCGACGCACCGAGCGCCGGAATCCAGATGCTCACGATCGTGAGGACCGCAGCGCCGACCGCTGCCGGGTTGAAGATGTGGCGGCCGCGCCAGGCCAACAGGTACTTGGATGCGCCTGCCACGGCACCTGCCAGCGCGACGCCCGCCAACGCGACCGGATCCAGTGTGGGTCGCAGGACGAACAGCAAGATGAAGGCCGTGATCACCGAGGACTCGAGCCGGAGCGATTGCCCGATGATCCGGTGCGCGACGATATCAACGACACCGCACGCGACGGCTAGCACCGCAAGGGTGGCGAGCAACTCCAGCGGGCTGGGAGCGACCAGACCGAAGAACGAGACTCCGAACGCGACGACGGTCAGGGCAAGGAGTGCCAGGAAGACCATGCGATACATCGAGACCCTGCCGAGCACCGCGAACACACGATTCCACCCTGCGGTCAACCATCCGATCATGTGAACAACTCTGCCCTACACCGCTCCGTCCCGAACCCGGGAGACCATTCGACACGTCCAGCCGTCGTCATCCGCACCCACTCGACGCCCCACCGGCGCGCGAGTTGCGCGCCGCCATCGAAGAACAGCGCGGTAGCCGCTGCGTCAGCCATCATTGCCATCGGGGCAACCGCCCAGGTCGCTGCGACGGCTCGAACAGGCATGCCGGTGCGAGCGTCGAGGACGTGGTGCAGACCGTCGCCCCACGCACGCCGGTTGGTCGCCGAAGCGCAGAGCGCAGCATCCGTAAGGTCGACCACGCCGATGATCCGCGTCGGATCGTACGGATGCTCGAGTCCGATCCGCTCACGCACACCCGAGCAGCGGATGTCGCCGCCGGCATCGATAGTGAGGGAGTCCTGCCCGGCACCCTCGAGATGCTCGAGGACGAGATCGACGAGGCGACCCTTTCCGATGGCGCCGACATCGATGAGAGCCGGTTGCGAGACCGCCATCTCGCCATCGCCGATCGAGACAACGTGACGCCAGTCGGACGGCGCGCTGATGGGGTCGCTGTGACGGAGCGAATAGGAGCTGTCGTAGCCGAGCGCCTCGAGCGAGACACCTACGAGAGGGTTGACCGCCCCGTCCGTGGCCTCGCCGAGGTCCGCGTACACCGCGAACATCGCTTCCGCGTCAGTGGGAAGCGGGCGGGAGCCGCCCGAAGCCAGAGCCCTGACGGTTGAGTCCCCGCGGAACCGAGACCACTCCCGATCGAAATCGCCGATCAGTCTGAGCACGGCGGCGCGTTCTGCCTCGGTGAGGGGCTTGCCGGTGTCAATCGTCCACTGCGTGCCGATCGCCTCGAGCCGCCAACCCCGTGCTGACTCTCCCGTGACGCGGGCTTCGTCGCTCATCGGGTCGACAAGATCAGGCAGCAGCCTCGGCCTTGATGAGTTCAACGGCCTGCATGAAGCCACCGCTGGTCAACGAGGATCCCGACACGCGGCTGACCGAGACATCGTCGAGGCTCTTACCGACGACCTCATCGCTGATGCCGCCGATGAACTGTGACTGGTATTGCTCGGACTCGCGCGCCTGCGGGTTACCCGTGACCTCGACGTCCGTCACGATGTCATCGGCGATCGTCAGGGTCACCGTGACCGTCTCCACCGACTCAGGCGTCGCATAGGACCCCTCGGCCGTGTAGGTGCCATCCGCATACGTGCCTGTTGAGTCGGACGCCACGCCGGAGCCGGAGCTCGTGTCGCTCGTTGCAGCTTCCGTCTGCGCAGTGTCGGACTCAGCGACGGCGTCTGCAGCCGAACACCCCGCAAGACTCAGGGCGCCTGCGACACCGACGAGGGCGACGCCCACGCGAACGGGGCGGGAGGGGGTGCGAATCATGAGCAGTCCTTCCTGGGGATCGTCTCTGCCATGTTCGCTTTCATGCCTATGCATAGGCTTTGAGGCGGCGACGAAAGCGTAAGGATGTCTGCTCAGGCCGCGCCGTCGAACATGCTGGTGACCGAGCCATCCTCGAACACTTCGCGGATCGCGCGCGCCAGCAGCGGTGCGATCGGAAGCACGGTGAGGGAGTCCCAGCGCTTGCGGTCGGGAATCGGAATCGTATCGGTCACGACGACCTCGTCGATCGACGCATCCTGAAGCCGCTCGCTGGCCGGATCACTGAACACGGCGTGGGTGGCCGCGACGATGACGCGCTCGGCGCCGTTCTTCTTCAGAGCCTGCGCCGCCTTGACGATCGTGCCGCCGGTGTCGATCATGTCGTCGACGAGGAGGCAGACGCGGCCGTCGACCTGACCGACGATCTCGCTGACCGTGACCTGGTTCGCCACATTCGGGTCGCGCCGCTTGTGGATGATCGCGAGCGGCGCACCGAGGCTGTCCGACCACGTGTCGGCGACGCGGACGCGGCCGGTATCCGGCGAGACCACCGTCAGCTTGGCGCGGTCCTCGGGCGAGAGGTTCTCTTCGAAGTACTCCAAGAGCACCGGCTTGGCGAAGAGGTGGTCAACAGGACCGTCGAAGAATCCCTGGATCTGCGCGGCGTGCAGATCGACGCTCATGACGCGGTCGGCGCCCGCTGTCTTGACCAGGTCGGCAACGAGGCGAGCACTGATCGGCTCACGCCCGCGCCCTTTCTTGTCCTGCCGGGAGTACGGGAAGTAGGGCGCGACAACGGTGATCCGCTTCGCGGATGCCCGCTTGGCGGCATCCAGCATGATCAGCAGCTCCATCATCCATTCGTTCACGGGCGGACCGAAGGACTGAATGAGGAACAGGTCGCAGCCTCGGATCGAGACCTCGAAGCGGGTCAGGATCTCGCCGGAAGCAAACGTTCGGTACTCGGTCGGAACGAGATTCGTGCCGAGCGCTGTAGCGACGTCATCGGCAAGGCTCGGGTGCGAGCGGCCGGATGCAACAACCAGGCGCTTCTTGGTCTTGGCGACCAGTCCGGGAGCGATACCGCTATCCCTGTCGAGATCAACCGTCTTGTTCTTGCTCGCCATCGTCCGCTTCCTGTGCGGACCGGGCCCGCGCGGCGACCTCGGCGGCGGCTGTTCCCGGTCTGTTGTTCTCGACCCACCCCTCGATGTTGCGCTGGGGGGCAACGCTCAGAGCCAGCGCACCGGGAGGGACATCCTTGCGGATGACGGCACCGGCGCCGGTCTTCGCACCGTCTCCGATCCTAACGGGCGCGACAAAGACGTTGTGCGACCCGGAGTGGACCTCGTCGCCGATCTCGGTGCGATGTTTGGCGAGATCGTCGTAGTTGGCGGTGATTGCTCCGGCGCCCAGGTTGACGCCGCGCCCGATCGTGGTGTCGCCGATGTAGGACAGGTGCGGAACCTTGCTGCGCTCACCGATCGTGGAGTTCTTGATCTCGACGAACGTGCCGACCTTGCTCTGCGCGTCCAGGGTCGCGCCGGGGCGAAGATACGCGAACGGACCCACCGTTGCGCCTCGTCCGATAACAGCAAGCGTCGCGTCGGTGCGGGTGACCGTCGCGTTCTCTCCCACCTCGCAGTCAACGAGTGAGGTGTCAGGGCCGATCGTCGCCCCGCGCTCGACGGTCGTGGCGCGCAGGACGTACGTGTTCGGCAGCACCGTGACGTCAGGGGCAAGGGTGGCCGTCACATCGATCCAGGTCGTCGCTGGGTCGAGGATCGTCGCGCCTTCAAGCTGCCAGCGACGCACGGTTCGTGCGTTGAGTGTGCGCGCAGCCTCCGACAGCTGTACTCGGTCGTTCACGCCGAGCGCATCCTGTGCCGCAGGGGCCTCGGATGCCGCAACGATCTCACCGGCTCCGCGGAGGATCCCGATGACATCAGTGAGGTACTTCTCGCCCTGGGCGTTGGCCGTACCGACCGAGGCAAGGCTCGCCCGCAACTGCGCGGCGCGGAACACATAAATGCCGGTGTTGATCTCGCGCACCGAGAGTTCGTCGGGTGACGCATCCTTCTGCTCGACGATGCGTTCGACAGCACCGTCGGCGCCGCGGATGACGCGACCGTAGCCCGTGGCGTCATCGAGCGTCGCGCACAGGAGCGTTGCACATGCCGCCGCGGCACGATGGCGGGCGAGCAACCCCTCGACGACGCTGACCTCAACGAGGGGCACGTCGCCGCTGAGCACCAGCACGTCCCCGTCGAAGCCGTCGAGTGCCGCGAGGGCCAGCTCCACGGCACGGCCGGTGCCGGGAATCTCGTCCTGGTCGACCACGTCGACTCCCGGGAGCAGGCCAGTGACGGCATCCGCGACAAGATCCCGCTCGTGACGGACCACGACGACAGCGCGCGTCGGGGCCAGTGCCGAGGCAGTACGCAGCACATGGCCGATCAGCGGAAGACCACCGATCTGGTGCAGGACCTTAGGCGTGGCGGACTTCATCCGGGTCCCCTGGCCTGCCGCCAGAATGATGACGGCGACGGGGGTTGGGTTCTCAGCCATGCTCCGCCGCCAGGACTCGAACCTAGACTTCACAGCTCCAAAGGCTGTCGTGCTGCCATTACACCACGGCGGACCGGCGCGTAACGCGGCCGCGTTCCAGTCTGCCAGAGGACGCGTCGCCCGGGAGAATGGCCGCGGCAGTCGAGATAATGGCTCAGTGCCCGCTGAATCCGACGAAGTCGACCGTATCGTCGGTGCCTGGAGCGCCCAACGACCCGACTTGGACTTCTCGCCCCTCGAAGTGCTCTCGCGAGTCGACCGCCTTTCGCGCCACCTGGACCGGGCTCGGCGCGAAGCCTTCCGCCGCTCGGAGCTCGAGCCCTGGGAGTGGGATGTCTTGTCGGCACTGCGACGGGCGGGCGAGCCGTTCCAGCTGAGCCCGAAGCAGTTGCTGCAGCAGACACTCGTGTCCTCGGGCACGATGACCAACCGCATCGACAGGCTCGTGGGCCGGCGGCTCGTGCGCCGCGAGTCCGACCCGGGCGACGGGCGCGGCATCCTGGTGACACTCACCGAGGAGGGACGGACACGGGTGGATGCCGCGATCACGCGCCTCGTGGATGCCGAAGCAGTGCTCCTCGACAGCCTCTCCCGCGCCGACCGCGACCGCCTCGCAGCCCTGCTGCGCAAACTCTCCCTGGGATTCGACACATGACAGACACCGAACGAGCACCTGAGCCGATCGACGAACACCCCCGGTGGCACGCGTGGTTCGACGCGCGGTTCCGCTCCCCCGCAGCGATCTACGGCCTGATCGTGTTCTCAGCGCTGCTGATGATCAGCGCAGACCACGAGGATGACGTACCGACCGTGGTCCTTACGGCCTCGAGCACGCTCGTCATCTTCTTCATTGCGCACGTGTTCGCCCACACTCTCGCCGACCACGGCAAGCACCGCCTGCGCGTAGCGATCCGGTACGCGCTCTCGCACTCGGCTGGCATGCTCTGGGCGGCTGTCCTGCCGGCGATCGCCATGCTCATTGCCGGCGCGCAGGGCCAGCCCGCCGTCGACGCTGCCGACTACGCCGTGTGGGCCACCATGGCGGTGCTGGCGTTTCTGGGTTACATCGCCTTCTCGCGCACCGGCGCCCACTGGAGCATCCGGATCCTCGGCGCGATCGGCACTGCGTTCCTCGGTGTCTTCGTCGCGATCCTCGAGTACGCCTTCCACTGATTCCCCCGCGCTTCAGCGCCGAGCGGTGTCCTCCGCTCCGCGTAGCGTGGAGGTATGACGAGTGAGCATGTGCAGTCCTTCCACAACGCGCCCCTCGATAAGGCACTATCGGAGTCTCTCGCGCAGTACGGCCTGACGGTGGCCGTTGTCGACAGCGCCTCCCGAGTGCAGAACGATCCGTGGTTGTCTGCGGTTGCGCGCGGATTCCTCGAGGAGGAGCCGGGCGAGGTGCGCCGCGAGGCCTTCGTCGAACACACGGCTCACCGCCGCAAGCTTGGTGTCTACGACGCCAGCTCCCCGCAACCCGAGATTCCCGTCGCGACATTCGCATCGTGGCCGACCGAACTCACCGTCCCCGGCGGCACCGTCGCCGCCACCGCCATCAGCTCCGTGACCGTCGCTCCGACGCACCGGCGGCGTGGCATCCTTCGTTCGCTCATGGCTGGAGAGCTGCGCACCGCGGCCTCGCTCGATCTTCCTGTGGCCGTGCTAACCGTCAGCGAGTCGACGATCTACGGCAGGTTCGGGTTCGGTGCGGCAGCCGCGGTGGCGAACTGGGAGATCCGAGTGCGCCGGGCCGGGTGGATCGGGCCCGAGGAGCCGGGGCGCGTGGACTTCGTCTCTCGCGAACAGGCGCGGGAGGTAGCGGAAGCCCTCCACGAGCGGGTGCGCGTCTTATCGCCCGGTGAGATCTCGCTGCCGGGCGGACACCTCAATCGGTTCTTCGGCACGAGCCCCGATGCCGAGAAGGCGGAGCGCCTGCGCGCTATCCAGTACCGCTCGCCTGCGGGTGAGGTCGACGGCCTGGCGGTCTACCGGGTGGTCGAGAATCACGATGACTTCAGCGAATCCACGCTCGAGCTGTCGTGGCTGCTCGCCGCGACCGACGAGGCCTACGCGGGCCTCTGGCGCTTCCTGCTCGAGATGGATCTCATCGCGCTTCTGCGTGCGTCAGAACTTGGCCTCGACGAGCCGCTGTGGTGGATGATCGCAGACCAGCGGGCAGCGAAGATTACCGTCACCGACCACCAATACGTGCGCATCCTCGACGTGCCGGCGGCGCTCGCGAGTCGCCGCTTCGGCGCCGCCGACACGATCGCTCTCGAGGTGGACGATCCACTGGGGATCGCCGGGGGCACGTTCGTGCTGACGACGGATGCCGAGGGTCGCGCGTCAGTTGAGGCTGTCGATGCTTCTCCGGCCGAGCTTCCGTCGGTACGGCTCGGCGTGCGTGAGCTGTCGTCGCTGTTCCTCGGTGGCGTGTCAGCCGTGACGCTGGCGAGAGCCGGTCGCATCGTGACCGACGATCCGACCCGGATCGCCCGCGTCTTCCAGACCATCGAGGCTCCGCGCCTGAGCTTCTGGTACTGACGCACAGCCAAAGCTCACTCGGCGCCTAGCCTGGAGGGGATGGCACATCTTCTCGGCGCTGAGGCGCTGCACCTCGAGTTCCCCACGAAAGTGGTCTTCGACTCCGTCACGCTCGGCATCGCGGAGGGCGACCGGATCGGGATCGTCGGCCGCAACGGCGACGGCAAGTCGAGCCTGCTCGCCATGATCGCAGGCCGCCTGCAACCGGATGCCGGCAAGGTCACCGTCCGCGGCGGGACCCGCATCGGTGTCGTCGACCAACAGGACACCCTCGACGACGACCAGACGGTGGGACGAGCGATCGTCGGCGACCTCGACGAGCACGAGTGGGCAGGCGACGCCCGCATCCGTGACGTCCTTGCCGGGCTGGTCACGGATCTGGACTGGGATGCTCCCCTCTCGACGCTGTCGGGTGGTCAGCGCCGTCGCGTTGCCCTGGCCGCCGTGCTCATCGGCGACTGGGACATCCTGATCCTGGACGAACCGACCAACCACCTCGACGTCGAGGGGATCGCCTGGCTCGCCGCACATCTCAAGAAGCGGTGGGCAGCGAACGCCGGGGCACTGCTGGTCGTGACACACGACCGGTGGTTCCTCGACGAGGTATGCACCCTCACGTGGGAGGTGCACGACCGGATCGTCGAACCGTTCGAGGGTGGCTACGCCGCCTACATCCTGCAGCGCGTCGAACGCGACCGCCAGGCCGCCGCGATCGAGGCGCGCAGACAGAACCTCGCGCGCAAGGAGCTCGCGTGGCTCCGTCGCGGAGCCCCGGCACGGACCTCGAAGCCGAAGTTCCGCATCGACGCGGCCAATGCGCTGATCGCGGACGTACCCGAGATCCGCAACGCCACCGAACTGCAGTCCCTGGCGGTCACGCGCCTTGGCAAAGACGTCGTCGATCTGCTGGATGCCTCGGTGAGCTTCGATGGCCGCGAGATCCTTCACGACATCGAGTGGCGCATCGCGCCGGGCGAGCGGACCGGCATCCTCGGCGTCAACGGTGCCGGAAAGTCCACGCTGCTCGGGCTCGTCGACGGCAGCGTCTCTCCCACGGGCGGGCGGGTGAAGCGAGGAAAAACGGTGCGCGTGGCGACCCTCACGCAGCGCCTCGATGAACTCGAAGAACACCTGACCGATCCGGTGAGGGTCGTGATCGGCGGGCTGCGCACGAGCTACACGATCGGTTCCGGTTCGAAGGCGCAAGAGCTCACGCCGGGCCAGTTGCTCGAGCGCCTCGGATTCTCCTCCGCGCAGCTGTCGACGCCGGTCCGCGATCTCTCGGGCGGCCAGAAGCGCCGACTGCAGTTGCTTTTGATCCTCCTGGACCAGCCGAACGTGCTCATCCTCGATGAGCCGACAAACGACCTCGACACCGACATGCTCGCCGCGATGGAAGACCTGCTCGACTCGTGGCCCGGCACACTGCTGGTCGTCTCGCACGACCGGTACTTCCTGGAGCGCGTCACCGATCAGCAGTACGCGATCCTGCCCGGCCCCGGCGGCGCCGGCCGGTTGCGTCACCTCCCCGGTGGGGTGGACGAGTACCTGCGACTGCGCGAGCAGACCGCGGATGCCGGAACGGAGCGATCGGGCAGCGCGGCGGGAGCATTGGCCCCGGCGGAACCCGGACTGTCAGGCGCCGACCTGCGCGCCGCGCAGAAGGAACTGAGCGCGATCGAACGCAAGTTGGAGCGGCTGACGCAGCGCACCGCCGACATCCACGAGCGGATGGCAGCGCACGACCAGAGCGACTTCGCGGGTCTGACGCGACTGGGTGATGAGCTCCGCGACGTGGAGACAGAGACTGCGTCTCTCGAGGAGCGCTGGTTCGAGCTCACCGAACTCGCAACCTAGCAGCGAGTTTGCCTGCGATATACCCCCTGGGGTATGCTCTCACCATCTTCTTCCAAGAAAGTGAGTGCTCCATGCGCATTGTCATCGTGGGCGGCGTCGCCGCCGGGATGAGCACCGCAGCCCGCGCCCGCCGTCACGACGAGTCAGCCGAGATCATTGTGCTCGAGCGCGGCCCGGAGGTGTCGTTCGCGAACTGCGGCCTCCCGTACCACGTCGGCGGCGAGATTCCCCACGAGGGGTCGCTGCTGCTTCACACGCCCGAGACGCTGCGCGCGAGCCTCAACCTCGACGTGCGGACCGGGCACGATGTGACCGCGATCGACACGGCAGCGAAGACCGTCACTGTCGCCTCAGCATCCGGTGTCGACGAACTGGCCTACGACGCACTCGTGCTCGCACCCGGCGCCGTCGCCATCCGGCCACCGCTCCCCGGACTCGACTCGCCCCGCGTGCGGACGCTCCGCACCGTCGCCGACGCCGTGACGCTCAAGAAGTGGGTCGATGACGGCGCCATGCGTGGGGTTGTTCTCGGCGCCGGTTTCATCGGCCTCGAAGCTGCCGAAGCGCTCCGCCACCGCGGACTCGAGGTCGACGTCGTCGAGCTGGCCCCGCACGTGCTTCCTCCCCTCGAGCGCGAGATGGCATCCGTCGTGACGACGCAGCTGCGAAACCTCGGCATCCGCGTTCACGCGGGGGTTGCCGCTGAAAGCGTCGAGGTCGGCGACAACGAGGATGTCGTGGTGCTCGCAAATGGCACCCGGATCCCGACCGATCTCGTGGTCCTCTCGGTCGGCGTTCGACCCGACACTGCGTTCGTCGAAGCGGCAGGAATCGAGACCTCTCGCGGCGCCATTGTCGTCGACGACCGCGGTCGCACGTCCGCCGAGAGCGTGTGGGCCGCCGGCGACGCCGTCATCAGCACGGATGCCGTCACCGGCGTCCAGCGCCCCGTACCGCTTGCGGGCCCAGCCAACCGCGCCGGCAGGCTCATCGCCGACGACATCTTCGGTATGGCTGGCGGCCGTCCCATCCCGCAGCCCGTGGGAACCGCCATCGTGCGGGTCGGCGAGATCACAGCGGCGATGACCGGCGCGAACCGCGCGAGCCTGGACGCGGCGGGGATCGACTACACGACAATCCACCTGCACCCGATGCAGCACGCCGGCTACTTTCCCGGCGCCTCGACCGTGCACCTGATCGTCCACATCTCGAAGCGCGATGGGCGAATCCTCGGCGCACAGGCAGTCGGTTATGAAGGAGTCGACAAGCGCATCGACGTTCTCGCGACCGCGATCCGTGCCGGCCTGCCCGCGACCGACCTCATGGATCTCGACCTTGCCTACTCCCCGCCGTACGGACAGGCAAAGGATGCCGTGAACCTCGTCGGGATGGTCGCTGAAAACGTGGAGAACGGGCGGCTGAAGCTCTGGTACGCGGACGAACTCGACCAGATGCGGGAATCCGCACTGATCCTCGACGTCCGAACTCCGCGCGAATACAACAGCGGCCACATCGAGGGGTCGCTGAACATTCCACACACTGAACTGCGCGAACGCCTCGACGAGGTGCGCGAGGCCGCGCAGGGCCGCCCGATCGCAGCTCTGTGCGCGGCGGGTGTCCGATCGAACATCGCCTACCGCATTCTGGTGGGTAACGGCTTCGATGCCCGGTCCCTCTCCGGCGGGACGCAGACGCTGCGCCAGTGGTGGGGCGATCAGGCCGCCAGCATCCTTGTCAGAGAAGAGGTCCACGCATGATGATCACCGGCACCCCCGAGGAGCAGGCGGCAACGCGCAAGCGCATCACCAACCGGCTCAAGCGCGCACAGGGTCAGCTGAACGCTGTCATCGCATCGGTTGAGGCCGGTGACACGTGCCGCGACATCGTGACGCAGCTCTCCGCTGTCACGAGCGCGCTCGACCGCGCCGGGTTCGCCATCATCTCGGCGGCGATGCGTGACTGCGTCGCCGACCCGGACGGCACCGCCGAGGCCGAGGGCCTGACGCAGGAAGAGCTCGAAAAGCTCTTCCTCTCCCTCGCCTGAGCCGCATCCCCTGACATTCACCGCTCGGCCCGTCGCCGTGACGGACCGCTACTTGTGCTGCCCTGCGCAGCCATCGAAGGAGACATCATGTGTTATCAGACGACGTGCCGGAAGTGCGGCAAAGTGACGTGGGGCGGGTGCGGTCAGCACGTGCAGCAGGCCCTCGCCGGGGTCCCGAAAGCCCAGCGCTGCGCCGGACATGAGAACGAGCCGTCGAAGGGGTTCTTCGCGAGCCTGTTCGGCCGCTGAACCACCGCCCCCGAACTCGGAAGCGGCTGCCACCCTCTCTCGGGCGGCAGCCGCTTCGTTGTCGTCGTGTTGGCTAGCTCAGGCCGTTCTCCTGCAGCCACTGCGACGCGATGTCGGCGGGCGACATCTCGTCAACGGTGCTCTGCACGTTCAGTGCGACCAGACCCTCAGGGGTGAGGGCGGCGCTGACTGCGTTGATGACGTCGGCGATCTCGTCGGCGACATCCGCGTTCACAACGGGGACGACGTTCGAGGCGAGGAAGAGCCCCTCGGGGTCCTCGAGAACCACGAGGCCCGCCGTCTGGATGCGCGGGTCGGCCGTGTAGATGTTGGCGAGGTTGATGGTGCCCGCCTCGAGGTCCTCGAACGTGGTGTCACCCGTGGCCGAGAACCCGACGTCGATCCCGTAGACATCAGCCAGCCCCGTCGGCCCGTAGGGACGCTCGGCGAGCTCCGGCGGACCGCCGAGCGTCAGGGGTTCGGTGACGTTAGCGAGATCGGCGATCGAGACGAGACTGTACTGGTCGGCGAACGCCGACGTGACGGTGTACGAGTCCTGATCGGTCGCGCTGGACTGGTCGAGCACGACGAGCCCTTCGGGAAGCGCATCCGGGAGCGCGGCGTAGACCTCGTCAGCGGTGCGGGCAGTCGTCTCGGGGTCGAAGTACTGCAGGAGGTTTCCGCTGTACTCCGGGAACAGCGTCACCTCGCCGCTCTCGAGCGCCGGGATGTAGGCATCCCGCTGGCCGATGTTGAACTGGCGCTCGACATCGAAGCCGGCGTTCTCGAGAGCCTGCGCGTAGATCTCGGCGATGATCTCGTTGGAGTAATACGCCTGCGAGCCGACCACGATCGTGTCGGACATCATCTCGCCGCTTCCGCTACCGTCGGTGGGCTCTTCGAGCGGGTTGCCCGAAGCGCAGCCAGCCAGCAGCAGCGCGGCAGCGCCGGCGAGCGCGGCGGCGCGGAGGGTGCGTGTGGTGGTCATGGTGCCTCTTTCTTTTCTGGTGGTGCGGGGCCTGTGGTGGTGCGGTCAGGAGGACGGGCTAGACGCGACGGTGCGAGGGACCCGAGCGGGCGTTTGGTCGGACCGGGGCCCGGAATCGGATGGTGTATGCCGGGTCTTCGTGGCGCGCTGCCCGCGCGGCACTGCAGCGCGCTGCAGCAGCGCGAGCAGTCCGTCGAGGATCAGCGCGAGGAGGGCAACGAGAATCGATCCGGCAAGAACCTGATCGAACGCCCGCAGCGGAAGGCCCTGGATGATCGGGAATCCCAGACCGCCGAGGTTCACGTAGGCGGCGATCGTGACGGTTGCGACAACCTGCAAGGTGGCGGTTCGCAGCCCGCCGACCAACAGCGGGAGACCCAGCGGAACCTCGACGCGCCACAGGATCTGCCAGCGAGTCATCCCCATGGCGCGCGCCGCGTCGATCGTGGCCCGATCGATCGCCTGGAGGCCGGTATAGGCGCCGGCCAGCAGGGAAGGGATGGCAAGGAGGACAAACGTGATCAGCGCAGCCTCAGCCCGGCGCGTCACACCGATGACCAGGACGAGAAGAATCAGCAGACCGAACGAGGGAATGGCGCGCGCCGCGCCGGAGACGGCGACAGCTACCTCGCGTCCTTTGCCGGTGTGTCCGATTGCCCAGCCGATCGGCACGGCGATGAGAGCCGCGATTCCAACGGCGGCGAAGGTGTACCCGAGCTGCTCCAGCAGCAGCGTCGGAAGGCTGTATCGGCCGGACCATTGTTCTGGCGCGACGATCCAGGCCCAGGCGTCGATGAGAAGATTCACGCGCTCACCTCCGCCGGAACAGCGGATGAGGCTGAGCGGGGCCGCACTCGCGTTCGGCGTGTCCACGGCATCAGCATCCGCCCGATCAGAACCAACACGAGATCGATCACGAGGGCGAGAACGACGACGGCGACAACCCCCGCGAGGACCTCGGGGATGATGCGCCGCTGGAGGCCATTGGTAAACAGGTATCCCAGATTCGAGACGCCGACGAGAATTCCCACGGGGGCCAGCGCGATGGTGCTGACGGCTGCAACGCGCAGGCCCGCGAGGATGACGGGGCCGGCCAACGGTAGCTCAACGGCGAAGAACCGGCGCGCACCGGAGAAGCCCATGGCAGTGGACGCGCCACGTACCCCCTCGTCAACCGAGTTCAGTCCGTCAACGACAGAACGCACGAGAAGCGCAATCGCGTAGAGCGTCAGAGCCAGAATGAGGTTCAGATCGCTGAACGCGACGTAGCCGAAGACCGCGGGAAGCAGAAACAACAGCGCGAGCGAGGGGATGGTGTACATCAATCCCGTAATCGTGACGACGGTGCCACGAAGAAATCGGAACCGCCAGGCGAGAAAGCCCAGCGGAATCGACAGGCCGAACCCGAGCAGGATCGCGATCAGACACTGGCGGAGATGTTCCACCGACAGCTGAAGGATCAGATCGAGGTTGTCCAGAACCCAGGTCACGACGGTACGCCTCGCGCGCTCTCATCCGGATCACTGAGCATCCCCTGCGTGCGCCCCTGCCCGTCAATCACAGCCGTACCGGTCGCGGTCTTCTTCAGGTGCAGCGAGCGCTTCCCTTGGTCGGCGCCGATGAACGACGCCACGAACTCGGATGTCGGGTTCTCGAGAATCTCGCTCGGCGTGCCGACCTGGGCGATGTGTGCACCTTTTTCCAGGATGACGACCTGATCCCCCAGCAGAAACGCCTCGTCGATGTCGTGAGTGACGAACACGATGGTCTTGTCGACCTCGTCCTGCAGCCGCAGCAACTCCTGCTGCAGTTCGGCGCGCACGATCGGGTCCACTGCGCCGAAGGGCTCGTCCATCAGGAGAATGTTGGGATCGGCCGCAAGTCCGCGCGCGACCCCCACCCGCTGTTGCTGGCCGCCGGAGAGCTGGCTCGGATATCGCTTGGCGAACGAGCGATCCAGCCCCACCGTGTCCATGAGCTCGAGACCGCGGCTGCGCGCGGCAGAGCGAGACATCCCCTGGAGCACGGGAACCGTCGCGATGTTGTCGATCACGGTGTAGTGCGGCAACAGGCCGGAATTCTGCATGACGTAGCCGATGCTGCGGCGCAGCTTGACCGGGTCCTTGCCAGCGATGTCCTCACCGTCGATCGTGACGACGCCCTGCGACGGCTCCACCATGCGGTTGATCATGCGCAACAGGGTCGTCTTGCCGCATCCGGATGAGCCGACGAAGACCGTCGTCTTGTGCGCGGGGAGGGTCAGACTGAACCCGTCGACAGCGCGAGTTCCGTCGGGGAACTGTTTCGTGACGTCGTCGAAGATGATCACGGCGGCACCGAGTCAGTCGATGACCGACACGTCCTTCCCGAAGGCGACATAGCCCGAGAAGTCGGCCCCGACGCGATCAAACGCGCTCGGGTACGGCGTCGGGTAGGCCCACGCCCCATCGGAGTGCGTGACTCCATCGGCGACGATGTCGTAGTACTGGCACACACCCTTCCACGGGCACGTGTACGGCGTCGGACTCTCGGCCAGCGCGCCGTCGGCGATGCTGCTCGGCGGGAAGTACCAGTTGCCCTCGATCGAGAGAAGATCATCGCGAGACGCCTCTGCGATGACAACGTTGTCGATGACAGCCTTCATGGTTCTCCGTTCGTCGGGGACCGCCGATTCGGCTCCGAATCACGCTACCGGAGGCCTGGGACACTGGGGCGGTTCTGGCCGAAGCGGAAATCCGGCGGTAATATCCGCGGCGCATCAGAGGCGCCCGCGGCTCGGTCAGATCAGACGTGCGCCGGGCACGGGTCCGTGCGCGTGGAGGGCCGTATACCCCGCGGCAGACAACGTCACCTGGAGTTCCAGGGCCGACTCGAGATCCTCGGCAAGGAATGCGGTGGTGGGGCCCGACCCCGACACGATCCCCGCGAGAGCTCCCGACCGCTCCCCCAGTTCGAGCACATCACTCAGCTCGGGCCGGAGCGACAGCGTCGCCTCCTGCAGATCGTTGTGCAGGTGAGCCGCAAGTTCCTCGGGATCGCCGGCGCGGAGAGCGTGCAGCACACCCGTTCCGACGGCCGGGTCTGCGTCATCGTCGCGAGCCCCGGAGATGCGGCCCAGCGGAATCGCGCCCGTCGACGGATGCCCGGCCGACGCGGTCCGCGCCCGAAGCCGGTCGAGCTCGCTGTACACCGCGGGGGTGGACAGTCCGCCATCGGCAAGAGCGATAACCCACTCGAAGCGACCCGTCGCGAGCGCAGGACTGAGCCGGTCCCCCCGGCCAACGCCCACGGCGGTTCCACCCATCAGGGCGAACGGGACGTCGGCGCCGAGCCTCGCAGCAAGCCGCTGCAGTTCGCCAGATCCCACGTCAGTGCCCCACAGTGCATCGCAGGCGACCAGCGCCGCAGCAGCATCTGCCGAACCACCACCCATTCCCCCGGCGACGGGGACGTGCTTGTCTATCGTGAGGTGAACGCCGCCGTCGTACCCGGTGTGTTGCGCGAGGATGCGTGCAGCCCGCAGCGCAAGGTTTCGGTCATCGAGCGGGACTGCTGAGACATCCACCGAGCCGGTGACCTCGAGCCGAAAGTCATCTGCCGCTACGGCCCACACCTCTTCGAACAGCGAGACCGCCTGGTAGGCCGAAGCGACGGCGTGGTAGCCGTCGTCGAGCAGCGGGCCGACCTCGAAGAACACGTTGAGCTTGCCCGGTGCCCTCACCCGGACGACGTCGGAGCGAAGCGGTGCCGTCACGATGCCGCAGAATCCGACCAGATCGGGCCGGACGGCGACAGGTCAATCCCGTCGGTGAGTGCGTCGATCTGCTCAAGCTCTTCGGTGTCGAATGCCGGCCCCGTAACCGCGGCGAGGTTCTCGTCGAGCTGGGACGGACGCGATGCTCCGATGAGCGCTGACGTGACCACCGGGTCACGAAGCACCCACTGGATGGCCATCTGCGCAAGGCTCTGGCCGCGCTGCCGAGCGATCTCGTTCAAACCGCCCAGGAGCGAACGGCCACGTTCGGACACTCGATCCGCCGGGACCGAGTTGCGGCTCTGCGCACGGTCGGCGGCCGCTTCGCTGAGGTACTTATCGGTAAGAAGGCCCTGCGCGAGGGGCGTGAACGCAATAGCGCCCAGTCCCTCCTGGCTCAGCACGCCTGTCAAACCGTCCTCGACCCAGCGATTGAGCATCGAGTACGACGGTTGGTGGATGACCAGCGGCGTCCCCAGGCTCCGAGCCACGGCCGCGGCGATCGCGGTCTGCTCGGCCGAGTACGACGAGATCCCGACGTAAAGGGCCTTGCCCTGACGCACGAGGGTATCGAGCGCTGCGATCGTCTCTTCGACGGGAGTGACCGGATCCATCCGGTGGGAGTAGAAGATGTCGACGTAATCGAGACCCATGCGAGCTAGCGACTGGTCGGCGCTCGCGAGGATGTACTTGCGCGAACCGTAGTCGCCGTACGGCCCCGGCCACATGTCGTAACCGGCCTTGGACGAGATGATCAATTCGTCACGGTAGCGCGCGAAGTCCTCGCGCATCATCCGTCCGAAGTTCGTCTCGGCTGATCCGTAGGGCGGCCCGTAGTTGTTGGCCAGATCGAAGTGCGTGATCCCGGAGTCGAAGGCGTGCCGTAGCAGCGCCCGCTGGTTGTCGAACGGGATGTTGTCACCGAAGTTCCACCACAGCCCGAGCGAAATCGGTGGGAGGTACAGACCCGACGTGCCCACCTGTCGGTAGTCGGTGGCGCAGTAGCGGTCCCCGGATGCCGAGTAGGGGCGGTGGATGTCGCTTCGGCTGCGCGAGAATCGCTGCTCTTCGGTCATGCTTCGAGGCTATCGCGCAGCCGCGGCGGTTGCTCTGGCGATGCGCAGGAACTCCGCAGCCGTCAACTCCTCGCCTCGCGCAGTCGGCGCCACCCCGGCGCGCTCGAGCACGACGGATGCCTCGAGTGCGCTTCCACCCAGAACGGCGGCGAGCGCCTGGCGCAGCATTTTGCGACGCTGCTGGAACGCCGCATCGATGATGCGGAAGGTCAGGATCCGCTCGCCCTCCGAGCCGAGTGGTTCCGCGCGTTCGAAACCGACAAGCACGCTGTCGACGTTCGGGACCGGCCAGAACACCTGCCGCGACACCGTGCCGGCCAGCCGCCACGAACCCCACCACGCTGCCTTGACGCTCGGCGCCCCGTACACCTTGGAGCCGGGGGCAGCGGCAAGCCGCTCCCCCACCTCAGCCTGGACCATCACCACGCCACGCTCGATCGTCCGGAAGTTCTCGAGGAAGTGCAGCAGCACGGGAACCGACACGTTGTAGGGCAGATTGGCTACGAGCACTGCCGGTTCACCGGGAAGCTCGGTGATCCGCAGCGCATCCTGATCGATGACCCGTAGCGCACCCTCGGCGACACCGTGCGCCGAGGCCGTGGCAGGAAGACGCTCGGCAAGCCGATGGTCGATCTCGACGGCGGTGACCTCCGCCCCGGTCTCGAGGATCGCGAGCGTCAGGGAGCCGAGACCGGGGCCGACCTCGACGACATGCTCGCTCGCGCGAACTCCCGCAAGATGAACGATCTTGCGGACCGTGTTGGCGTCGACGACGAAGTTCTGTCCGAGCTTCTTCGTCGGCGTGACGTCGAGATCGGCTGCCAGCGCCCGCACTTCCGCGGCGCCCAGGAGGGTGACGGGCATGGGTTCACTGTAGTTCGCCGCACACGCGGACGTCACGACGAGGGCCAAGCGAATCCGTCACGGCGCCGCGGCAGGGGTACGGTGAGTCGCGTGACATCCTCTTCAGACGCACTCCCCACGGGGACGTTCTCTCTCAACAGCACCTATGGCCGGCGGGCAATCGCCCTCTCCATCGCCGCTGCCGTCGGCGGATTCCTGTTCGGCTTCGATTCCTCGGTCGTCAATGGCGCGGTCGAGTCCATCCAGTCCGACTTCGCCCTCAACGACTTCGTGACCGGATTCATCGTCGCCATCGCCCTTCTTGGCTGCGCCGTCGGCGCGCTGACGGCGGGTAACCTCGCCGACCGTTGGGGGCGCCTACGGGTCATGTTCCTCGGTGCGGTGATGTTCTTCATCAGCGCGATCGGGACGGGCCTGGCCTTCTCGGTGTGGGATCTCGGCCTCTGGCGCGTCGTCGGGGGCATCGGCATCGGCATCGCGTCTGTCGTCGCGCCCGCCTACATCGCCGAGGTCGCGCCTCGACAGATCCGCGGTGGTCTCGCGTCGCTGCAGCAGCTGGCGATCACGATCGGTATCTTCGCGGCGTTGCTCTCCGACGCCATGCTGGAGGGCATCGCCGGCGGAGCCGACAGCGTCCTGTGGCTCGGACTTGACGCCTGGCGCTGGATGTTCCTCGTCGCGGTGATCCCCGCCGCCGTGTACGGCATCCTGTCCTTCACGGTGCCGGAGTCGCCGCGCTATCTGATCAGCAAGGGCCGCAACGACGAGGCCCGGGCGATCTTCGCACGCCTCGTACCTGCCGTCGATCTCGACAAGACGATGAACGACCTCATCGCGGCGATCGAGACCGACAAGAAGAACGCCGGAGTCTCGATCCGCGGAAAGGCTCTGGGGCTGCAACCGATCGTCTGGATCGGCATCATCCTGTCGGTGTTCCAGCAGTTCGTGGGCATCAACGTGATCTTCTACTACTCGACGAGCCTGTGGAACTCGGTCGGCATGACCAACGCGCCGCTGATCAGCGTGATCACGAGCGTGACGAACGTGCTCGTGACGTTGATCGCGATCTTCCTGGTCGACAGGGTGGGCAGAAAGCCGATCCTGCTCACCGGATCCGTCCTCATGACCGTGTCGCTGGGAACCATGGCGCTCGCGTTCACCTTCTCCGAGACCGTCAATGGCGTCGTAACCCTTCCGGGCGCGTGGGGTCCGCTCGCCCTCGTGGCTGCGAACCTCTTCGTCGTCGGCTTCGGCGCATCGTGGGGACCGCTCGTGTGGGTGCTGTTGGGCGAGATCTTCCCGAGCCGCATCCGCGGCAAGGCGCTCGGCGTCGCGGCCGGCGCTCAGTGGATCGCGAACTTCCTGATCACCATGACCTTCCCGGTGATGTCGAGCTGGTCGCTGCCAGTGACCTATGGCATGTATGCGACATTCGCCGCACTCTCGTTCTTCTTCGTGTGGCTGCGCATCCCCGAGACGAAGGGGATGGAGCTCGAGCAGACCGAGACCCTCTTCATCCGCCCGAAGTCAAAGTCCGCCGCCTGACGTCACCGAAGCAGCCACGTCTCGTCGAGGCAGCCCGCGATGCGGGATGGTTCGACGAGACGTGGCTGCTTCGCGGTGGTTGCGGGGCGGATGCGGCGGCGCGCGGCGGAGCGGATGCGGCGGAGCGGATGCGGCGGCTAGGGGCGAGCGGATGCGGCAGCCCGTGCCGCGGCGGGAAGCGCATCGACGATTCGGCCGAGAGCCGTGTCGTCGTGAGCGGCGGTGAGGAACCAGGCTTCGAACGCGGACGGTGGGAGCGAGACTCCCGCATCGAGCATCGCGTGGAAGAAGGCCCGGTACCGGAACGACTCCTGCTGTACGGCGGTCTCATAGTCGGACACGCCCGCCGAGACGGCCTCGCCCCAGAACACGCTGAAGAGGTTCCCGGCGTGCTGGATGACGTGCGCGACGCCCTCGCGACCGAGCGCGTCAGCGACCGCGGCGGACAGCTGGGCTGCAGCGCTGTCGAGCCGGGCGTAGACCTCGGCATCCGCGTGCCGCAGCGTCTCGAGGCCCGCAGCGACAGCCACGGGGTTTCCCGAGAGCGTACCGGCCTGGTAGACGGGGCCGAGCGGCGCGAGCATCTCCAGGACCTCGGCACGACCGGCGACGGCGGCGACCGGGAGTCCGCCACCGACGACCTTGCCGAAGGTGAACAGGTCGGGCGTGTACTTCTCGCCCGCCGCCTCCTGGAGGCCCCAGAACCCGGCGGGACCGACGCGGAAGCCCGTGAGCACCTCGTCGAGGATGAGCAGCGCGCCATGCTCGTGGCACGTGCGTGCCAGCAGCGCGTTGAATCCCGGCTTCGGCGGCACGACACCCATGTTCGCCGCCGCCGCCTCGGTGATGACGGCAGCGATGCGATCCGGATGCTGCGCGAAGACGGCCGCGAGCGCCTCGGGGTCGTTGTAAGGGATCACGATCGTTTGCGCCGCGATCGCCTCGGGGACTCCGGCAGAACCCGGCAGCGCAAGGGTCGCCAGGCCTGAGCCCGCCTGCGCGAGCAGTCCGTCGGAGTGGCCGTGGTAGTGGCCAGAGAACTTCACGACGAGGTCACGGCGGGTGTATCCGCGCGCCAGGCGCACCGCCGTCATGGTCGCCTCGGTGCCGGTGGACACGAGCCGTACCCGCTCGACCGCCGAGACCCGCCCGGCGATCTGCTCGGCGAGTTCGGTCTCGGCCGGCGTGCTGGCACCGAACGAGAGTCCGCGTGCCGCGGCAGCGGTGACGGCATCGATCACGGCGGGGTGGGCGTGCCCGAGGATTGCCGGCCCCCAACTGGCGACGAGATCGACGTACTCGCGGCCGTCGGCATCCGTCACGAACGGCCCGCGGGCCGAGACGAAGAAGCGGGGCGTGCCGCCGACCGAGCCGAAGGCGCGCACCGGTGAGTTGACGCCCCCGGGCATGGCGGTCTGAGCCCGGGCGAAGAGTTCGTCGTTGTGGGTCATCGCGCATCTCCAGCGTCGCGCCCGTCGCGCAGCAGTTGCCCGACCTCCAGCGCCCAGTACGTCAGGATCGCGTCGGCTCCGGATCGACGGATGCCGATCAGGGACTCGATGATCGCGCGATCGCGGTCGATGGCCCCGGCTGCCGCGGCGAGCTCGACCATCGCGTACTCCCCCGACACCTGGTACGCCCACACCGGGATCGGCGAGCGCTCGGCTACCGCCGCAAGAACGTCGAGGTAGGGTCCCGCGGGCTTGACCATGACGATGTCGGCGCCCTCCTCGATGTCGCGGGATGCTTCCAGGAGCCCCTCCCGACCGTTTGCCGGGTCGAGCTGGTAGGTCTTTCGGTCGCCGACGAGCGTGGACTCGACGGCGTCCCGGAACGGCCCGTAGAACGCCGAGGCGTACTTGGCCGAGTAGGCCAGGAGCACGACATCCGTTCGCCCCGCCGCGTCGAGGGCTTCGCGAACCGCGGCGACCTGGCCGTCCATCATGCCCGACAGGCCCAGGATCTCGGCTCCAGCGTCTGCCTGCGCGAGCGCCATCGCCACATACCGCTCGAGCGTCGCGTCGTTGTCGACCCGTCCGTGGGCATCGAGAACGCCGCAGTGGCCGTGATCGGTGAACTCGTCAAGGCACAGGTCGGCCTGCACGGTGAGCCGGCCCGCAGCTGCCGTCCGGGCGACGCGGATGGCCCGGTTGAGGATGCCGTCGGGGTCGGTGGCCCCGGAACCGACGGCATCCCGGGCAAGGGGCACACCGAACAGCATGATGCCGCCGAGGCCCGCGTCGGCTGCGGCATCCACGACCCGCGGCAGCGTCTCGAGGGTCTCTTGCCGAACGCCCGGCATCGTCGCAATGGGCTGAGGTTCGTCCCGCTCGGTCACGAACACCGGGAGCACGAGGGCGGATGCCGACAGCGCGTTCTCGGTGACCAAGCGCCGCATGGCGGGACTTTGTCGCAGGCGCCGCGGGCGGTGGGTCGGGTAGGTGGTCATGTTCGGGCCTCCAGGGATGTGCGCGGAAGGGCGGCGATCAGCGCCTCGACGCTCTGCTCGGGTGCGGTCAGCGACACGGTGAGGCCGCGACGCTCGGCATCCCGGGTCGTACCGGGGCCGAGCGAGGCAAGGAGCGTGTGCTCGGGGAGGGCGCCGACCTGATGGCTGAGCTCTCGAACGACGCTCGTCGAGGTCAGAAGAACGGTGTCGATCCGCCCCGATCGAAGATCGTCGACGATCCCCTCCGCGAGGTCGACACCGACGGTGCGGTAGGCGATGCAGACGTCTACCGCGTAGCCGCGAATCTCCAGTTCGTCGCTGACCACCGCCATGGCGAGGTCAGAGCGCAAGACAAGGCACCGCCCGACGCCCGCAGGATCATGGGCCGAGCACCACTGCTGGGTGAGACTGAGCGCCGAGGAACGTCCGGCGGGAATGAAGTCGACGTCGAACCCGGCATCCACGACGGCGCGGGCCGTCGCACGCCCGACCGCTGCGACTTTCGTTGCAGCAGGAATCTCGACACCCGCCGCCCGCAGGTGTTCGACCGCGGCGGCGCTGGTGATGAACACCCAGTCGTACTCGCCCGCGGCAAGCGCTGCGAAGGAGCGGCCCCGGGCCTCCACGTCACGCGGTGGTGTGGTCTCGATCAGCGGCGCAATCACAGCCACCGCGCCGCGGTCCGTGAGCAGGCGCGCGACGCGCTCCCCCCATGCTCCGCCGCGCGGCACAAGCACGGTGCGTCCATCGAGTGGTTCAGTCATCGAGCTCATCGACCCCGCGGTCTCGGAGCGTCCGCACGACCCGTTCAGCAAGCGCCGCCCGGCCCGCCGGCTCGGCAACGACGGCGATCGGCGCGGCATCCTCGACACGGATGCTGCGCGACCCATCACTCCGGTAGACCGTCGCGGCGACCTCGACGCTCTCGCCGCTCTGGACCGCGGAGATACCGACCGGGGCAGCGCACCCGGCTTCGAGCTCGGCGAGCACGGCACGCTCCACGAGCGCGGGGATCGCGGCGGCGGGATCGTTCAGTCCCCGGAGCGCACGCCCCAGCTCGGTCGTCGTGTCGGCGGTGCGGATCTCGACAGCCAGCGCCCCTTGTCCGGCCGAGGTCGGCCAGGACTGCAGGTCGAACAGCTCCGCGATCTCGGCGTCCCGGCCGATCCGGCGAAGGCCGGCTTCGGCGAGCACGATCGCGTCGTACTCGCCGTCCGCGACCTTGCGCAGGCGCGTGTCCACGTTGCCGCGAATGTCGGCGACCTCGAGATCGGGGCGGCGCTGCAGAACCTGTGCGGCCCGGCGTGGGGATCCGGTTCCCACGCACGCACCGGTGGGGAGTTCGGTGAGGGTCACGCCGCCGCGCGAGCACAGGGCGTCGCGCTGCCCCTCGCGCTCAGGAACCGCGATCAGCGTCAGGCCCGGGTACGCAGCGTTCGGCAGGTCCTTCAGGGAGTGCACGATCAGGTCACAGTCCCCCGCGAGCAACGCTTCGCGCAGGGCAGTCGCGAACACACCCGTGCCGCCCAGCGACGCGAGAGAACCGGTGGCGACATCGCCGTGGGTGGTCAGCGGCACGAGGTCGACCTCGAGCCCGGAGGACTCGGTCAGCATCCGGGCTACCGTTCCGGACTGCGTCATCGCCAGCGTGCTGGCGCGGGTTCCCAGCCGCAGGGTCACGGCGTCAACCCCGCAAGGGCCGGGCGGAAGCCGAGCCTGGCGTTCTCGCAGCATCCGGGCCGGCACACGTCGAACCACGGCCCGAGGGAGGTCACCCGGGGGCGCTGCGATGCCGGGGTCCCGTTCAGCCGCTCGGCGATGAGGTCGACGAGCCCAGCAACATACGCGGGCGCCGTTCCCGGGGTCGCGGTGCGCACGGCGACAAGACCGAGCTCGGTGGCAGTCTCGATGGCTTCCGTGTCGAGGTCCCACATGACTTCCATGTGGTCGCTGACGAACCCGAGAGGAACAATGATGACGCCGCGCCGCCCCTGGTCAGGCAGCTGCGCAATCGCATCGTTGACGTCGGGCTCAAGCCACGGCACCGACGGCGGGCCAGAGCGGCTCTGGTACACGAGCTGCCAGGGGCTCGTGGATCCGAGTTCACGCATGATCTGCGTGGCGACGGCGGCGTGCTGCGCGGCATAGGCACCACCCGGCCCGAAGTCCCGGTCGCGGGGCCCGGAGCGCTCGGCATCGGCGACGGGAATCGAGTGGGTGGAGAAGAGCACCTCGATCTCGTTCGGATTCTCGATGCCCCGCTCCCGCAGCTCTGCGAACCCTGCGCGGATGCCGGCAACGAAGGGTGCCACAAAGCCGGGGTGATCGAAGAACTGCGCGATCTTGTCGATCTCGAGCTGCGCGCCGAGACCCGTAGCCTCGAGCGCGTCGGCGAGGTCCTCACGGTACTGCCGGCATGACGAATAGGAGCTGTAGGCGCTCGTTGCCAGCGCCAGGACGCGGCGGTGTCCGTCGGCGTGCAGCTGCTGCACGGCGTCGGCGACATACGGCATCCAGTTGCGGTTTCCCCAATACACCGGCAGGTCGATGCCGCGTGCGCGAAGCTCGGCGTCGAGGGCAGCGACGAGATCGCGGTTCTGCTGGTTGATCGGCGAGACGCCGCCGAAGTGGCGGTAATGGTGCGCGACCTCTTCGAGGCGTTCGTCGGGGATGCCGCGACCTGCCGTGACGTTGCGCAGGAACGGGATGACGTCATCCTGCCCCTCCGGGCCACCGAACCCGAGCAGGAGCAGGGCGTCGTAGGCCACGGGCTCTTCCACGTGTGCGGGGCCGGATGCCGCCGCCGGCGTCGCACCGCACACCGCAGCGCCGGGCGCACAGTAGGCGCCCGTCGCTTGCGGGGGCTTGGGCCGAAACGTCGTGTCGCTCACGAGAGCACGTCCTCGAGTTCGCTGACCTCGACGCGCCTACCGGTGAAGAACGGGACCTCGTCGCGCACATGACGGCGGGCATCCGTGGCGCGAAGGTCTCGCATCATGTCGACCAGGCTCAGCAGGTTGTCGCTTTCCAGCGGAAGCAGCCACTCGTAGTCGCTGAGCGCGAAGGTCGAGACCGTGTTGGCCACGACATCACGGAAGGCACTCCCCTTGCGGCCGTGCTCGGCGAGCATCGCTGAGCGCTCGGCTTCGGGCAGCAGGTACCACTCGTAGCTGCGCACGAACGGATAGAGGCAGAGCCACTCCCGCGGTGCCTCTCCGCGCAGGTACCCGGGCACGTGGCGCTTGTTGAACTCGGCCTCGCGGTGAACGCCCATGGCACTCCACGTGATGCTCGCCTCGCGCAGCGCCGCGGTGCGGCGAAGCCGGCGCAGGGCCGCCTGCAAAGCCGCGGGGTCCTCACCGTGCAGCCACACCATGAGGTCGGCATCCGCGCGCATGCCGGTGACGTCATAGAGGCCGCGCAGGGTCACGCCTGCCGCGGGAAGCTCAGCGATCTCGCTCTCGAGGTCGCCGAACTCCGGCGCCACCCGCGGGACGGCGAGCACGGTGAACAGGGTGTAGCCCGCGGGCGTCGGCTCAGCCTCGGGGTTCGAGGCGGGGGTTACGGGATCGGTCACGATTCCTCCAGTCAGAAGCGGCGGTGCGGGTCAGGAAGCGGCGGATGCGAGCGGCGGTGCCGCGAGCGCGTGGATCAGTGTTGCGGCGACCTCGCGCGCATGCGGCACCACCGAGGCGAGCCCGGTGCCTGCGACGGCGGCGCCGGCGAGGTGCAGGCGGGGGTCAGCGGCGACAACAAGCGACGTGGACGATGATGAGGACGCGTCCCAGCGGCGCACGTGCAGCTCTCGCACGTCTTCCGCCGCAACCGAAACTCCCGTCACGACGCTGATCGCCGTGGCGACGGATGCCTCATCGAACCGTCCCGTGACACCATCGCGCGCCGAAAGCCGAACAACATGGTGGTGACGCTCGAGCTGCTCATCGAGCCACCCCCACTTCGCGTTGGCGTGCGTGAGCGCCTTCGCGTCGATGGGTGCGGCGTCGGCGATGAGCGCTCCCGTGCCGACCGGGTGAGCATCCAGGCCCAGAGAACGCACGAGCGCGATCGCCAGCTCGACCGGCGCTCCGGCACCATCGCTGTGCTCCCCGAGGAGCCGGAGCGCCTGGCCGCGGCCGGTGGCGATGACAACGGTTCGAGCGCGGATCGCGGTGCTCCCGGCATCCACGCTCAACGCCTCGTCGCGCGTGCGATCTCCCACGCCGCCGGCACCATGGATGCGATGAACCGGGGTATCGAGCATGATGGTCGCTCCGGCCGCGCGGGCGCGGGCCGCCAGTTCGACGGGCAGCCGCCACATGCCGCCGACGATCCCCGCGACAGCGCTGCCGGGGCGCGGCCCTGCGGCAAGGTCCGCGACGGCGTCCGTCAATGAGCCGGTCTGCACAAAGCGCTGCCAGAGCTGCGGGTGTACCACCGAGAGCGTGAGGTCGTGGGCAGAGCGCGAGTAGACGCCGCGGCAGACGGTGTCGACCACCGCGCTTGCCAGGTCATCGCCGAGTCGCGCGGCGACGATGTCGTAGAGCGAGGGCTCCTCGGCGGGCACGGGCAGCAGTCGCTCGGCGCGAGGCGGAACGAGCGCCAGGATGTCGGCAGCGCGCGGATCGGCGGGGATCCCCAGGACGCTCCGCCGCGGGAGCGGGGCGCGACGGATGCCGGAGTCGCCGCCGGCAACAAGCCAGGCCCCGGCGGGGTTCGGCGCCGTCACCGTGACGGGAAGGTGCCACCGGTCGATGAGATCTGCCACGCCGGTCGTTCGGGTCGCGAACGACTCGGCACCGGCATCCACGGTCAGACCAGCAGCGCCCACGCCAGCATCGCCGCCGATCATGACCGGCGCGAGCATCCCGCCGACGCGGTCGGATGCTTCCACGACGATGGTCCGGAGCCCAGCAGCGGCGGTCTCAGCGGCAACGACGAGGCCCGCCATCCCCGCGCCGACGATGCAGACATCGACGATCTCGTTTGCCTCAGCGGGCATCGTGCACCCTCACGACAAGATCCGTGAGCACGGCAGGATCGGTCTCGGGCGGAACCCCATGCCCGAGGTTGAAGACGTGAGCGCGCGCGGCCTTGCCTGCGGCGATGATCCGAGAGACCTCGGCGGCGCGGACCTCGGCGGGGGCGAAGAGCATCGCGGGATCGAGGTTGCCCTGCACCGTCACGTCTGTCCCGATCCGCATCAGCGCCTCGTCGAGATCGATCCGGTGGTCGATGCCCACGACGTCAAGGTCCAGGTTCGCGATGTCGCCGAGGAGGTCGGCGGTGCCGACGCCGAAGTGCGAGAGCGGAATCCGGGGCATCCCCGAGTCCACGGGCGGTTCGATCTGCCGTGCGTGAGCGAAGGCTCGAGCGGATGCCGGGAGCGCCGCCTGCCGGTACAGGCGCGGGGACAGCGAGCCGGCCCAGGAGTCGAACAACTGCGCGGCGCTGGCACCGGCTTCGATCTGGAGAGCGAGGAACCGCCCACTGATGTCGGCAAGCCACTGCGTGAGAGCGGCCCACCCGGCCGGGTCCTCGTGAATCAGGCGGCGCGCGGCGAGGTGGTCCTTGGAGGGCCCTCCCTCGACGAGGTAAGCCGCGAGCGTGAACGGTGCCCCCGCGAAACCGATGAGCGGGAGCGGCGTGCCGCGAGCGGCAGACTCGTCCGCGAGCATCTCGGTCGTGCGGCGCACGGCGTCGATGATCGGCCCGCCCCGCTCGGTCACAGCCGCCGGATCGATCGCCGTGACTCGCGCGATATCGGCAGCCGTACGGACCGGGTCGGCAAAGACGGGACCACGGCCGGCCACGATGCGCACGTCGATCCCGGCCAGCACCAGCGGCACGACGATGTCGCTGAAGAAGATTGCGGCGTCAACACCGTGACGACGCACCGGCTGCAGCGTGATCTCGCTCGCAAGAGCGGGGTCCAAACACGCATCGAGCATCGAACCGCTCTCACGCAGCGCGCGGTATTCGGGAAGCGAACGCCCGGCCTGCCGCATGAACCACACGGGGGTGATGGCTGGTCGGTGTCCGAGGAAGGCGCGGATGAGATGCGAGTCCTTCGTCGCGTGGGCAACGAGCGGATGCTGATCGGAGAGCTGCATAGTTAATCGATATACTAACCAGTCGACGCGAGGAGGAAGCGATGCTGGTCTGCTTATCGGCCAACCACCGGGCTACCCCGTTCGCCTCCCTGGAACGTCTGGCGGAAGTGGGCGACGACGTCCGCCGCGACATCCCCCGTGCCCACGAGTCGATCGGCGGCGCCGTGGTTCTGGCCACCTGCAACCGGTTCGAGGCCTACCTCGATATCGACCCCGACGAAGGCCACTCGGCCGAGTCAGCCGTCACTGCCGCGCTCGGCGAGCTGGCCGACGCCTCGGGAATCGACTACCGAGAGCTGCGCGAGACGCTCGATGTCACAGTGGGCAATCGTGTCGCGCATCATCTGTTCGCCGTCGCCTCGGGCCTGGATTCGGTCGTCGTCGGCGAAGACGAGATCGCAGGTCAGGTCACCCGGGCCTACGAAGACGCCCGCGGGGAGGGGATGACGACGCGCGCCCTCGAGCATCTCTTCGAGCGCGCGAAGGAGACATCGCGGACGGTCAAGAACTCGGCGCGGGTGGGTGAATCCGGCCGCTCCCTGGTTCGCCTCGCCCTCGAACTCGCCTCCTCGCGGATCACCGACTGGCCGAGCGCCCGCGTGCTCCTGATCGGAACCGGTCAGTATGCCGCGGCGGCGTTGGCGGCACTGCGCGTGCGCGGTGCGCGCGGCATCCGTGTTCATTCGGCATCCGGTCGCGGTCCGGAGTTCGCCCAGCGACACGGACTGATCCCGGTCGACCCGGACTCGTACCACGCCGAGATCGCGTCTGCCGATGTCATCGTGACCTGCACAACCCGGGTCGTGCTCGGCGGCGACGAACTGGATGCCGGTCGCGCCGCGGTGACGGCCGCTGCGGAGCGGCTCCTGGTGATCGACCTCGGCATGCCCCGGAACGTCTCGGCCGACGTGCAGGCACGTCACGGCGTCGAGGTGCTGGACCTCGAGACCATTCGCTTGCACGCACCGCTCGACGAATTCGCCTCGCTCGCCGACGCGAAGGCGATCGTCGCCGATGCAGCACTCCGCCACGCAGGAGCGGGGAGGGTCCACGATGTCGCGCCTGCCGTTCGGGCGGCCCGGGGGTGGGTACAGGAGCTCTTGGATGCCGAGATCGCTCGCCTCCCCGAGAACTCGTCCGAGAGTTCGCTGAAGACCGAACGGGCGCTCCGGCATTTTGCCGGCGTGATCATGCATCACGTCGTTGCGCGCGGTCATACACTGGCCTCCTCCGGGGAGGGCGAGCGCTGGTCAGCGGCGGTCGAAACAGTTTTCTCGGAGGCGCCGAATCCCGGCACGTGAGTGAGCATGACCCAGCATCCCGACCAGACACCGATCCCGTTGCCGCGCGCTCGGGTCACGGTGAAGGATGTCGCGGCGAAAGCCGGCGTGTCTACGGCGGCGGTCAGTCAGGCACTCAACGGCCGGGGCGCGCTCAGCACCGAGACGAGGCAGCGGATCCTCGATGCCGCATCCGGCCTCGGGTACTCCCCCGACCGGTACGCCGCAGCGCTCCGGCGCGGGAGGACACTCTCGATCGGGTACGTCGCGTCGCCGCCGCTTGACCCGGTGCGCGAGGCAGCTCAGGCGCAGTACGCGATGCGTCAGCTCAGCGCCCTCGTCGACGCTGCGGCCGCGCACCAGTTCACGGTCACGGTCATCCCCTCCACGCGCCCGGAGCTGCTGCGCAGCGCCCGGGTCGAGATCGTGTACGCACCCGATGCTCGCGAGAGTGATCCGCTGCTGGCGATCGCGGCAGCGCAGAGCATCCCGGTCATCACCAACGACCTGCCTCTTCCGCAAAATGCGGGGATGTGGATCCGCACGGGATACGAGGATGCCGCGACCGCAGCCCTGGACCTCCTCGCTGCCAGTGGCGCGACGAACATCGGGCTTCTCACCGGTGAACCAGGGCTCCCCCGCCTGGAGATCGGCGAGACCGTCTACGCGCAATGGTGTGCCGACCGCGGTCAGGCGCCGATCGTCGCACGGGTGGATGCCTCGAGCCTGGAGCTTGCCGGGAGCATCCGTGAACTCCTGCTGCACGGTGTTGACGGGCTGTTCTCGTTCGCCCCGGAGGGGCCGCGGCTGTTCCTTGACCTCACGGCTCTCGATGTCGTGCTGCCGCGCGATCTTCAGCTCGTCGCGCTGTGCCTGCATGACTGCGCTCTGAACCGCCGACTGAGCGTCACCCACGTGTGCGTGCACCCCGAGCAGGCGCCAGAACTCCTCTTTCCCGAGCTGGTCGCAGCGCTGGAATCCGCAAGCACCCCAACGTCGCCAGTGGTTTTGCCGTGGGAACTGGTGGGCGGATCGACAACCCGCTCGGCGCCGACATCGGTTCGTCGCGGCACCACCTCCGAGGGCTTTACCGCTCAGGCGAACGTGCCGTAGACCTCGATCGTGTTCGCGGCTACCCGAGCTGCGAACACGTCGATGGGAACGCCGAGCTCGGCGGCCATGAACCGCAACGTGATGGGCACGAGGTACGGTGCGTTCGGACGCCCACGGTGCGGAACCGGGGTGAGGAAAGGCGCATCGGTCTCGACGAGAATCCGCTCGAGCGGTGTCACCGCGAGGGCATCGCGCAGATTCTGCGCGTTCTTGAACGTGATGTTGCCGGCGAAGGACAGGTAGTAGCCACGCTCGGCGGCAACGCGCGCCATCGCGGCATCCCCCGAGAAGCAGTGGAACACGGTCTTGTCTGGGGCTCCCACGCTCTCGAGCACGCGAAGAACCTCGTCGTGCGCGTCCCGGTCGTGGATCTGCATCGCGATCCCGTGCTTCTTGGCAAGCCCGATGTGGGCTTCGAACGACCGGTACTGGGCCGGCTGACCCTCGGCATCCGTGCGGAAGAAGTCGAGTCCGGTCTCGCCGATCGCCCGCACCCGCGGGTGGGCAGCAAGCTCGTCCATCACCGCGATAGCGGCCTCGAGTTCGCCCGCCGCCTCGTAGGTCGGGGCCTCGTTCGGGTGGATCGCGACCGCCGCGAGAACCCGCGGATGCTGCTCGGCAGCCCACACCGCCCATCGCGAAGACTCGACGTCGCCGGATGCCTGAACGACCCCCGCGATCCCGGCTGAGGCCGCCCGGGCAAGTTGCTCGTCCAGGCTCAGCGGGTCTTCACCGTCCATGATCTCGAGATGACAGTGATTGTCGTACACCGGCACCACGAGCGGCGCGGGCAGCTCAGGATAGGTGAGGTCCCGCCGGCCCGACGCCGACCGCTCCCGCACGTAAGCGCTCGGGTCGCTCACGCCGGCTGCTCGACGCGCGGGAACAGCGGCGCCAGGCCATTGACCGAGGTGCCGGGCCGCAGCTGCCCCCAGGTGCCCGCCTCGCGCAGCGGCTGGTCCTGCAGGCGGCCGATGGTCTCGGCAGCACCGAGGGCGATCCAGAGTCTCTCGGTCGCGATCGGCATCACCGGTGAAAGCAGCTGTGCGAGAGCGCGCAACCCCTCGGCCGCGGTGTAGAGCACGGTCTCCAGGCGCGGTCGAAGCACGTCATCCTTCGCGAGCGCCCACGGCTCGTTCTCGGTGATGTATCCGTTGAGCTCGTCGACGATCGTCCAGATCGCCGCGATCGCCTCGTCGATGCGGAACCGCTCGATCGCGGCATCCGCGTTCGAGGCAGCGTCCGCGACAACGCGCTGGATCGCGAGGTCGGCATCTGTGTACTGCGCGGGCGGCGGCACGACTGCCTCGAAGTACCGCTCGATCATCGCGACCGTGCGCGAGGCGAGGTTTCCGAATCCGTTCGCAAGCTCCGCCTGGTAGCGGGCAGAGAGGTCCTCCCACGAGAACGAGCCGTCCTGGCCGAACGCGATAGCCGAGAGGAAGTAGAAGCGGTAGGCGTCAGTGCCGAAGACGTCGGTGATCTCGGTCGGCGCGATGCCGGTGAGCTTGGATTTCGACATCTTCTCGCCGCCCACGAGCAGCCACCCGTGCGCGAAAACGCCGCGCGGCACCTCGACGCCGGCAGCCATGAGCATCGCGGGCCAGATGACGGCGTGGAAGCGCAGGATGTCTTTGCCCACCACGTGATAGGCCGGCCAGCGGCGCGCGAACTGCTCGGGATCGGATCCGTAGCCCACAGCCGTGGCGTAGTTCAGGAGCGCATCGACCCACACGTAGATGACGTGTGACGGATCCCACGGGACCTTGATGCCCCAGTCGAATGTCGATCGAGAGATCGAGAGATCCTTCAGGCCGCTGCGGACGAAGGATGCCACCTCGTTGCGGGCAGACTCGGGCCTGACGAAATCGGGAACAGTCTTATAGAGGTCGAGCAAGCGGTCCTGGAACTCGCTCAGCTTGAAGAAGTAGTTCTTCTCCTGCAGCAGCTCCAGCGGCTTGGAGTGGATCGCGCAGACCTTGAGGCCCTCGAACGCCCCGGTGCCGTCCATGATCTCGGCCTCGGTCTTGAACTCCTCACAGCCCACGCAGTAGAGCGCTTCGAACTCGCCGGCGTAGATGTAGCCGTTGTCGTAGATCGCCTGAACGAACTGCGTCACGCGTTCTTCGTGGCGCGCCTGCGTCGTGCGGATGAAGTCGTCGTTGGCGACATCGAGCGTCTTCAGCAGCGGGAACCACGATTCGCCCACGAGGCGATCGACCCACTCCTGCGGGGTCGCACCGTTGGCGGCGGCAGCCCGCAGCATCTTCTGGCCGTGCTCGTCGGTCCCGGTCAGCATCCACGTGTCATCGCCGGACTGTCGGTGCCAACGCGCGAGGGTATCCACGGCGACCGTCGTGTACCCGTGCCCGATGTGCGGGACATCGCTCGGGTAGTAGATCGGCGTCGTGATGTAGAAGGAACTGCCGGAACTCACCCGAGAAGTCTAGTTCGGGCCGATGCCGCCCCGCGGGTCTATGACAGCGACGCGTTGTAGAGCTCACGCGACGAGTGGCCGGATGCCGCGGCGACCTCCGCGCAGGCATCCTTCAGGCGCTTTCCCTGCGCGAGGAGATCTGAAACGTAGGCCACCGCGTCGTCGAACGACATCGCGGGGCCGGCGGCGCCACCGACGACGATGACGATCTCACCCCTGATCCCCTCTGCTGCCCACGCCGCGAGATCCTCGAGGGGACCGCGACGCACCTCCTCATGGAGCTTGGTGAGCTCACGGCACACGACAGCGGGACGGTCGACGCCGAAGATGTGAGCCATGTCAGAAAGGGTCTGCGCGCACCGCGCCGGCGACTCGAAGAAGACCATCGTGCGCGGCTCTGCGCGCAGGGCCGACAGCGCGCTGCGGCGCTCCCCCGACTTACGCGGCACGAACCCCTCGAACGTGAATCGATCCGTCGGAAGACCCGAGACCGCCAGCGCCGCCAGTACCGCGCTCGGCCCCGGCAGAACACTCACCGCGACCCCGGCCGCGGCTGCCGTGGCAACGACCCCGAATCCCGGGTCACTGATGGTCGGCATCCCAGCGTCCGAGAGCAGGAGCACGTCGGTGTCTCGTGCGATCTCGACGAGCTCAGCCGCGCGCGCCTTCTCGTTGTGATCGTGGAGGGCGATCAGCCGCGGCCGGTTCTGGATGCCGAGAGCTGCAAGCAGCCGTTGTGTCGTGCGGGTGTCTTCGGAGGCGACCACCTGAGCGGCTTCCAGCGCCTCAACAAGGCGCCGAGACGCGTCGCCGAGATTACCGATGGGCGTGGCGGCGAGGATGATCACGGCCCCAGCCTAGGGCTGACGCCTCAGGCTGGGGCCGTGCCCACTCGACTGACTCAGCTGTTGCCCGAGCGCCGCTTGTTGTAGACGTCGAAGGCGACCGCGAGCAGCAGCACGAGGCCCTTCACTGCCTGCTGCCACTCGATACCGATGCCCATGATCGACATACCGTTGTTGAGCACACCGATGATGAGGCCACCGATGATGGCACCGCCGATCGTGCCCACGCCACCCTGGACTGCCGCGCCACCGATGAAGGCTGCCGAGATCGCCTCGAGCTCGAACCCGTCACCGGCCTTGGGGCCGGCGAGGTTCAGACGCGCGGTGAAGATGAGTCCCGCGAGCGCGGCGAGGAAGCCCATGTTGACGAACAGCAGGAAGTCGACGCGGCGGGTCTTGATGCCCGACAGCTCCGCGGCGTGACGGTTGCCGCCGATCGCGTAGATGTGGCGGCCGAAGACCGACCGGTTCATGATCGTGCCGTAGAAGAGGACGAGCACCGCCAGGATGATCAGAGTCACCGGGATGCCCTTGTACATCGCGAGCGAGAACATGAAGAACACGATCGCGGCCGACACCAGCAGCAGCTTGACGATGAACCAGACGATCGGGTCGACCTCCTGGCCGTACTTGACCCGGGCGGCCCGCGAGCGCACCTGGTTCAGCACCAGCAACACGATCGCAGCGGCGCCGACCAGCAGCGTGAAGATGTCGGGGGTACCTTCACCGAACACACCGGTGAGGAATCCGTTGCCGAGCGCGCGATACTCCTCGGGGAACGACCCGATGTTCGCGTTGCCGAGGACCACGAGCGCGAGCCCGCGGAAGATGAGCATGCCCGCGAGGGTCACGATGAAGGCCGGGATGCCGACGAACGCCACCCAGAATCCCTGCCAGGCTCCCACGACGGCACCGATCAGCAGCGACAATACGATCGCAAGCCACCACGGGAGCCCCCACTGCACGGCGAACACGCCCGAGAGGGCACCGATGAAGGCAGCCACCGACCCGACCGACAGGTCGATGTGACCGGCGATGATGACCATCACCATGCCGATCGCGAGGACCAGGATGTAGCCGTTCTGGACGATCAGGTTCGAGATGTTCTGCGGGCGCAGCAGGATGCCGTCGGTCGTGATGGTGAAGAACACCACCACCGCGATGAGGGCGATGAAGATACCGTTCTTGCCGAGGTCGCCGAGGATGTTGCTGAACCATCGGGTGAACTTGTTGTCGGGCGGGTTGACGAGCGCTCCGGCTGCCGTGGATTCGGTGTTCGGGATGTCGTTGGACATGGTGTCTGTTCTCCTGCGCGGCCCGTCAGCGGGCCTTTTCCATGGTCATGAGCTTGAGGACCGATTCGGGTGTCGCTTCTTCGACGGGCAGTTCGCCGGTGATGCGGCCCTCCGAGATCGCGTAGACGCGGTCGGAGATGCCGAGCAGTTCCGGCAGTTCGGACGAGATGACGATGATGCCCTTACCGGCAGCGGCGAGCTTGTTGATGATCGTGTAGATCTCGTACTTCGCTCCGACGTCGATACCGCGCGTGGGCTCGTCGAGAATCAGCACCTCGGGGTCGGAGTAGATCCATTTCGACAGGACGACCTTCTGCTGGTTGCCGCCCGAGAGCTTCCCCGTCTTGACCAGCACGTTGGGTGCCTTGATGTTGAGGTCTCGGCGGTACTCGTTGGCCACCGCGTATTCCTTGTTGTCGTTGACCAGGCCCAGACGCTCGAGCTTGCCCAGCGACGCCATCGAGATATTGCGCTTGATGTCCTCGATGAGGTTGAGCCCGTAGGTCTTGCGATCTTCGGTGGCATACGCCAGTCCGTTCTCGATCGCCTCAGCAACGGTGCGGGTCTTGATCTCGCGCCCGCGCATGTACACCTTGCCGGAGATCTTGCTGCCGTAGCTGTGTCCGAACAGGCTCATGGCGAACTCGGTGCGCCCGGCGCCCATGAGTCCCGCGATCCCGACGATCTCGCCGGCACGGACGTTGAGGGACACGTTGTCCACGACAACACGCGACGGGTCTTGCGGGTGGTAGGCGGTCCAGTCTTCGACGCGCAGAAGTTCCTCGCCGATCTGCGGATCGTGGTCGGGATACCGATGCTCCAGGTCGCGGCCGACCATGTCCTTGATGATGCGGTCTTCGGTGACATCGTCGCGAGCGATCGTCTCGATCGTCTTTCCATCACGGATGACGGTCACGGTGTCGGAGATCTTCTTGATCTCGTTGAGCTTGTGGCTGATGATGATCGACGTGATCCCCTGCTCTTTGAGCTGGAGGATCAGGCCGAGCAGGTGATCGGAGTCCTCGTCGTTGAGAGCCGCTGTCGGCTCGTCGAGGATCAGCAGTTTGACCTCCTTCGAGAGCGCCTTGGCGATCTCGACGAGCTGCTGCTTCCCGACCCCGATCTGCTTGATGGGAGTCGTCGGGTTATCCCGCAGGCCCACCCGAGCAAGCAGCTCCGCGGCCTGGAAGTTCGTGCGGTTCCAGTCGATCAGACCGAGGGCGCCGCGTTGCTCGTTGTTGAGGAAGATGTTCTCGGCGATCGAGAGGTGGGGACTCAGCGCCAGTTCCTGATGGATGATGACGATGCCCTTGGCCTCGCTGTCGCTGAGGCTGCGGAAGGCTACCTCTTCACCCTCGAAGACGATGGTGCCGTCGTACGAGCCGTGCGGATAGACGCCGGAGAGCACCTTCATGAGCGTCGACTTGCCGGCGCCGTTCTCACCGCAGATCGCGTGGATCTCACCGCGCTCCACCTCGAGCGTGACGCCTGAGAGCGCCTTGACACCCGGGAAGGTCTTGGTGATGCTGCGCATCTCGAGGATGTTGTCCGCCATCGTGACTCCTTGTCAGCATTCGGCCTCGTGTCGGGCGGCGCAGCGCGCCGCCCGACACGATCTTCGATCTTCTTAGCCGTTGATCTCGGCTTCGGTCCAGTACCCGGTGTCCACGAGCACCTCGGTGATGTTGTCCTTGACGACGATCGCCGACTCCAGGAGGTACGACGGGACGACCTTCACGCCGTTGTCGTAGTCCGTGGTGTTGTTGACGTCGGGCGTCTCACCGTTGAGCAGAGCCACCGCCATGTCGACAGCGACCTGCGCGAGCAGGCGGGTGTCCTTGAAGATGGTCGAGTACTGCTCACCGCGGTTGATCGCCTTGACCGAGTCGAGCTCGGCATCCTGGCCCGAGATGATCGGCCAGCCGTCGCCGACGGTGTAGCCGGCGTCGGTGAGGGCCGAGATGATGCCGCGCGAGATGCCGTCATAGGGCGAGAGCACCGCGTTGACCTTCGAGCCGTCCGAGTAGAACGCCGTCAGGATGTCTTCCATGCGGCTCTGCGCAGTCTCGCCGTCCCAGCGGAGCGTCGCAGCCTGCTCGATCTCGGTCTGACCCGACTTCACGACGAGGGTGCCGTCGTCGAAGTAGGGCTGCAGGGTGTCGATCGCGCCGTTCCAGAAGAAGAACGCGTTGTTGTCATCGAGCGAACCGGCGAACAGCTCGATGTTGAACGGGCCGGTCGGCGCGCCGTCGATCGGGGTGCCGTCCAGTTCGGTGAGTCCCAGGCCGTTGAGGATCGAGGTGGCCTGCTGCACGCCGACCTGATAGTTGTCGAACGACGCGTAGTAGTCGACGTTCTCGGTGTCGCGGATGAGGCGGTCATAGGCGATGACGGGGATGCCGGCATCCGCAGCCTCCTGCAGAACGCTCGTGAGCGTCGTGCCGTCGATCGAGGCGATGATCAGGGCCTCAGCACCCTTGGTGATCATGTTCTCGATCTGCGAGACCTGGGTGGGGATGTCGTCCTCGGCGTACTGGAGGTCGACGGTGAATCCCTGATTCTCGAGCTCAGCCTTGACGGCATCGCCGTCCTGGATCCAGCGCTCGGAGCTCTTGGTGGGCATTGCGACGCCGACGAGGCCGCCGTCTCCGCCACCATCGGTTGACCCGCCGCCACCGGAGCCGGAGCATCCGGACAGCAGCAGGGCGCCGGCGGCGAGGGTTGCCGCGCCGGCGAGCAGAATCTTCGTGCTCTTCACAGTGATTTCCTTTCTAAGGACATCGTTGTCTTGGTGAGTGTGTTCAGTTGTGGGTGTTCAGTTGTGGGTGAGACCCGACCCGTGCACCGCGGCGTCCGGGGTCGAGGTGGCATGACGGCGAGCACGCTCGTGCAGTGCTGCGGCGACGGTGTCATCGAGCGCCAGGTCGTCGAGCGGGCCGGTCTGGGAGACCAGGAGCGCGTGGCGCGCTGCGACTTCGAGAGCTGACGCGATCCGCATCGCCTCGCGCAGATCAGCGCCGACCGCGAAGACGCCGACAGCGCGAACGAGAGCAACGGGGCGCTCGGATCCGAGTGCCCGCGCTACCGCGTCAGCCAGTGCTTCGGGATCGGCGAGATCGGCGACCGTGACCGGAACCGGACCACCGAACTCTTCGGCGGCAGCGGCGGTCAGGCACGGCAACGAGTCGGCACGCGCCGCCCACGCCATCGCATACGGCGAATCGGTGTGAACGATCGCCACCGCGCCAGGGAGATCACGGTAGATGCGGGAGTGGACCGCAGCATCCGCGGACGGAAGGCGCTCGCTACCGAGAACTTCGGGGAGAGCGACTCCGTCGAGATCGCACAGAACCATGCGCTCGGGCGAGATCTTGTCGAGAAACGCCCCTGCCGGAGCGATCACGAACAGGTCAGCTGCGGTGATGCGTGCCGACACGTTGCCGCGGGGGCAGGCGACCAATCCGCGCTGCTCGAGCTCAGCCTGCCGATGAGCGACATCGGCGCGGGTCCGCGCGATAGCCACTTCGGCTTTGACACCGGCGGCGTATCCCTCGGTCGTGCCCGCAACATCCTTGGGCGGCATGGCTGAACTCCTTCGTTCCGATCAGTAGCGATCGGTGTGACAGTCAATGTGACCGGTCACATTGCGAAACTATAGACCGGTCGCCGTCCCGAGTGTCAAGCGGCGAAAAGTCTCGGATTGGTAACGGCCCCGAACGGAGTGAATCTCCGCGGGTCGGGGTCCCTAGACCCGCCCGATCGGCCCCGAGGATGCGCGCGGAACGAAGGTGGGCGCGATCGTGCCGATCGCTTCACCCGCGGATGCGCCCGCCGTGTCGTCCAGCAACAGCGCTACGCATCGGCGCCCGAGCTCGGTGAAGTCCTGCCGCACGGTGGTCAGCGGTGGCCAGAAGTGCGCTGCTTCGGGGATGTCGTCGAAGCCCACGATGCTGATGTCGCGCGGCACCGACAAGCCTTCGTCACGCACGGCGTGAAGAAGTCCCAGCGCCATCTGGTCGTTCGAAGCGAAGACCGCCGTGAAGTCGCGCACCCGCAGCAGCTCGCGACCCGCGTGGTAGCCGAACTCGGCGGTCCAGTCGCCCAGGATCGGCGCCGTCATTGGCAGGTCATGCGCGTCCATCTCGTCGAGGAATCCGCGCATGCGGGCCTCCGCTTCGATCCAGTCCTGGGGGCCCGCGATGTGGTAGATCTGCCGGTGTCCGAGCTCGATGAGGTGGCGGGTCGCCATCCTGGCACCCGCGATCTGATCGACCGAGAGGGTGTGTTCAGGACCGAGGACCGCCGATTGCAGCGTCACGTAGGGCACATCGATCCGCTGTGAAGCCAGGGCGCGAAAGACCCGCATTTGCGGGGCGATGACCACGAGTCCCTCGATCGACTGAGCGCTCAGATGCGCAATGCCGTCTGTGATCGAGTCCGGATCGGCGGCATCGATGTTGGCGGTCGAGACCCAGTACCCGCGCTCGCGCGCAGCCTCCTCGATCGCCGCGATGCTCGAAGCCGGCCCGTATTGCGTCGAAGAGGCAGCGAGGATGCCGATCGTCTGCGAGCGACTGGTCACGAGCATGCGAGCTGCCCGGTTGGGGGTGTAACGCAACTCGTTCATGACCTGCACCACGCGCGCCCGCGTCTCGGGCCGGATGCTCGGATGGTCGTTGAGAACGCGCGAGACCGTCTGATGAGAGACGCCGGCCAACCGTGCAACGTCTCGGATGCTCGGCGGTCGTCCGCCGGTGCCCTCGCTCATCGAACGCCTCCCGTGAGCACGGTCACATCGCAGTGTGCCGGGATTCCGTGCCCCTTCGCTCATGATAGCGGCGCGCCGGATGTGACAGTCACATTTAGGCCCCGGGAATTACTCGTCGCCGCGTCGGCGCCTGTCACATCCGTCACATTGCCCGCGGCGCATGTGTATAGCTGCCCCTGGCACGAGACCGGCCGATACTCTGTCTCCGTGGCGGACTTCCTGCGATTTCTCCCGCTCAGTGGCCGATCACGTCAGAACGAGGGCCTCGTCTCCAGCGATCGGCGCCCAGAGCTGGACGCGCTGCTGTCGAGCCTGGCGACGCTCACCGACGCGGAGAAGACCTGGGCAGCCTTCGCGGTGGACGCGGGACTCGCGGGTCCCTGGCGTCAATCGGATCGAACCGTCGCAGGCTTCCGGGCTGCCGTTCTCGCACGTCGACGCGGCATCCGTGTACTGTCTCGAGCGCTCGCTGCAGCGCTCCGGATCGCGGGCGACCTCGGTCTCGATCTGGTCGTGGACCCGATGACCGCTGGTGCTGTCGCCTTGTACGCACAGGGCGCCGGTCAGTTCGAACGTCGAGCAGTCGTGGCCGGACACACGATTCGGGCGACGGATGCCGACTGGGCGTTCGGTAGTGGCCCCGTGCTCGAGGGCACCGCACTGCAGATCGCGGGTTTTCTGCTCGGTGTCACTGACGATCCGCCCCGTCCTCCGACCGCAGCGTCGGAGGCGCCTCCCGCAGCCTCGGAACCGCCGGAACTGACAGACCCGCCCGAATAGGCTGTCACCGTGACCACCATCGTCGACAGCCCCGCGCGTCCGACGGTGTACGACCGTGTCAGCGCCCGGATCGCCGTCTCCCCCCGACTGCAGATCGCGGTGCCGGCGGTCGTGACGGCGGTTGCCGGCATCCTGCGCTTCTGGAACCTCGGGCACCCGCACGAACTGGTCTTCGACGAGACCTATTACGTGAAGGATGCCTGGTCGCAGTGGAACCTGGGGTTCGCCGCGAAGTGGCCCGATGAAGCCGACGCGCGATTCGCTGCCGGCGAGACCGACATCTTCCTCGACGAAGGAAGCTACGTCGTCCACCCACCCCTCGGAAAATTCCTCATCGGTGCGGGGATGGCGCTGTTCGGCGCCGACTCGTCGGTCGGCTGGCGCTTTGCCACGGCACTGTTCGGGACTCTCGCCGTGCTGCTGCTCTACGTCGTTGCTCTCACCCTCACCCGGTCGATCGGTGTGGCAACGGCAGCAGCGGGGCTGATGGCTATCGATGGCCTCGCGATCGTGATGAGCCGGGTCGCGTTGCTCGACACCTTCGTCATGTTCTTCACCCTGCTGGCGTTCTGGTTCGTGCTGCTGGATCGACGATGGCTTCGCCAGCGGGAGTGGCCCCGACGGTTAGCCGCCGGGCGTTTTGAATCGGAATCTCGCTGGGGTCCGGTGTTCTGGGCGAGGCCGTGGGTTGTCGCAGCGGGGCTTGCCGCCGGAGCTGCAACGGCTGTGAAGTGGTCGGGACTGTACGTCCTTGCCGGTATCGGCATCTACCTCGTCGTCGTCGACGCCCTGGAGCGGCGCCGGCGTGGCGTCGAGTATTGGCCCGCCGATGCCGCGGTGCGCCAGGGACCGGTGACGTTCCTGCTGCTCGTGCCGCCGGCACTCCTTCTCTATCTCGCGACGTGGACGGGGTGGCTGGTCACCGACGGCGGATACGACAGGCACACCGTCGACGGCTCGCCAGCAACCGGCTTCTGGTCGTGGGCGCCACTGTCGCTCCAGAATCTGTGGGCCTACCACCAGTCGATGTACGGCTTCCACGTGGGGCTGTCAGCAAGCCACAGCTACGCGAGCCCTGCATGGCAGTGGCCGCTCCTTGCCAGACCGACCTCGATGTTCTATCACAGCGATGCTCTCGGCGAGGCTGGCTGCACCGCGGCTTCGGGATGCGTGCAGAACATCTACTCGATGCCGAACCCGCTCGTGTGGTACGCCGCCGTCGCAGCTGCCGTCTACCTCGTCATCAGGTTCATACGGCGCCGGGACCTCGCCTCGGGCTTCGTTCTGACGGGCATCGCCGTCACCTGGGTGCCGTGGCTTCTCTACCCCGAGCGCACGGTCTTCCAGTTCTACACGGTCGTGATGCTGCCGTTCCTCCTCTTGGCCCTGGGGATTGCGCTGCGTGATCTCGCCCATCCGGCCGGCGCCAGTCCCGAAAGACGCGTGACGGGCCAGCGGGTGGTTGCCGTCTTCTTCATCGTCGCTCTGGTGCTTTCGGCGTTCTGGTATCCGATCCTCACCGCGACGAGCGTGCCCTACGACTTCTGGCGACTCCACAACTGGTCGCCCACCTGGATCTGACGCGTAGCACTCAGTTGACCTCGTCGGGATGCGCCGAGACACGCCCCGAACCATCGCCCGGGTCGATCGCATCGATTGCGGCGATCTCGGCATCCGTCAACGCGAAATCGACGATGTCGATGTTCTCGGCCAGCCGCTCACGTCGCACCGACTTCGGGAACACGATGTTGCCCTTATCGAGGTGCCAGCGCAGCACGATCTGCGCCGGGGTCTTGCTATGGGCAGCCGCCGCGTCCGCGACAGCGGGGATCGAGAACAGGTCGTACTTGCCCTGTCCGAGCGGACCCCAGGCTTCGATCCGGATGCCGCGAGCGAGTGCCCACTCGACGACCTCGCGCTGCTGATAGGCGGGGTGAAGCTCGATCTGGTCGACGACGGGAGCGACCCCGGTCTCGGCGATGATCCGCTCGAGGTGGGGAACGAGGAAGTTCGAGACGCCGATACTGCGGGTTAGTCCCGCATCGCGTAGGTCGATCAGCCGCTCCCACGCGTGGACGTAGTTGTCGCGCGCGGGGGTCGGCCAGTGCACGAGGTACAGGTCGACGGCGTCGAGTCCGAGCTTGTCGAGGCTTTCGCCCAGCGCAGCTCGGGGTTCGTCGCCGTCGTGGCGGTCGTTCCAGAGCTTCGTCGTGATGAAAAGCTCGTCGCGCGGGATGCCGCTCTCGGCGATCGCGGCGCCGACTCCCTCTTCGTTGCCGTAGATGGCCGCCGTGTCGATATGCCGATAACCGAGTTCGAACGCCTCGAGCACTGCACGACGCGTGTCATCGGCCGGAACCTTGAACACGCCGTAACCCACCTGCGGAATGCGGTTGCCATCGAGAAGCTGCAGCGTAGGAATCGTCATGATTCCAGCCTACGGGGCATGGCGCAGCCCGCGATGCCGTGGGTGGCGCGAAGAAGACCCCACGGGCGCGCAATATGCTGTGCGCATGTTCAGCTATACCCCGGCGGCTGCCGATCGCGACGCCTGGGGCCTGATCACCGATCGGTTCGTCCTGACGATCGCTACCGACGCGGGCCACGCACTCGAGCTGTGGCGCACGATGACAACCCCGGATGCGACGCTGGAGAGCATCCTCGAAGCCCTGGTCACCCGCGGGGTGCGGGTGATCCCCGACTTCGCGCTGATCGAGCTGCTGGACGCCTCGACCGGCTCGGCATCCCTCGCCCTCCGCGGGCGAGGACGGGCTGAGGTCGGCAGCGCCCAGCATCAGCGCTACTCGGGCAAGGGTGCGGCCACGTGGGTCGAAGCATCGACACAGCAGATCGCCGAGCTGACGATCGGTCTGCGCGGAGAGCCTCCGGGGCCGGCGCGACTGCCCGTCGAGCGCGGAGTCGTCCGCACCGAACAGGTCCACTGGGGCATTCCACTTCCGGAGTTCGACACAGCTGTCGAGCATTCGTCCGAGCCTCGCTGGGCGACCGGTATGGTGCCGAGCGCCGACCCCGAGCACGGCGAGCTCGACGACCGCACGGTGATCGGTTCAGGGGCCGCCGCCCGCGCGGATCTCGACGATGCCACCGTCATCGGGCAGCGCCGCGTCGAACCGCGCCTGGCTCTGCACTTCAGGAATGGCCCACTCATTCCCATCGCGGGGACCGTCGTCTTCGGCCGCTCACCCACTCGCGCGGGCGCGACGACAGTGGCCCTCGCTTCGCCGCGACACGAGGTGTCCGCAACACACGCCGAGGTAGTCGCCGAGGGCGTGCAGCTGCGGCTCCGGGACCTCCGGTCCACCAACGGTACATTCGTCACTGTAGGAGACGGCCCGACGATCGAAGTGCGCGATCGCGAGATAACGCTAGCGCCCGGCGACCGCGTCGATTTCGGCGACGGCAATATCGCCGAGGTCACTCTGTCTCGCTAAGGCCGTCCCCGCGGCCGGAGTTGCACAGTCGTGATCCGCATGTGATAGGAAATATCCGAACGGCCAGGGGGAACAAGGGCAGTCACGCAGTTGAACGCGGTACACACACCCGACGGTGCCGCGCTCACTTCGAGGGGGAAACAATGGCAGGGCGCCTACCAGCGGCGCCGCCGATCCTCAGCGGATTCACCTATGTGAGACCACTGGGCACCGGCGGCTTTGCCGACGTGTTCCTGTTCGAGCAAAACATGCCTCGCCGCCCCGTCGCCGTCAAGGTGCTGCTTCAAGACATCGTTGACGACGGCCTGCTGCGGATGTTCAACGCGGAAGCCGACGTCATGGCGCGCCTGAGCGCTCACCCCTCCATCCTCACGATCTACCAGGCCAGCGTCTCGGCAGACGGTCGCCCCTACATCGTGATGGAGCACTGCCCGAATTCGATGACCAACCGCTATCGACGCGAGCTCATACCGGTCGCCGAGATCGTCGCTCTCGGCGTGAAGATCGGGTCTGCCCTCGAAACCGCCCATCGCGCGGGTCTGCTGCACCGCGATATCAAGCCCTCGAACATCCTCATGACTGCCTTCGGGGCTCCGGTACTGTCGGACTTCGGGATCGCGGCCTCGATCAACGCCCGCGGCGACGGTGAGGTCTTCGCTATGTCTGTCCCGTGGAGCGCCCCGGAGGTCGTCGACGAATCGATTTCGGGCTCGATCCCCAGCGAGGTGTGGAGCCTCGGCGCGACGATCTACACGCTGCTCGCTGGGCGGAGCCCCTTCGAGATCGCCGGCAGCGGGCAGAACGGGCGGGATCAGCTCAAGGGCCGGATCCGCAAGGCTCAGTACACCCCGATAGGTCGATCGGATGTGCCTGCTTCGCTCGAAGCGCTGCTGCAGCGGTCGATGAGCAAAGACCCCGCACGGCGCCAAGCCTCGGCGGCGCAGTTCGCCTACGAGCTGCAGGTCGTCCAGCACGAGATGGGGCTCCCTTCGACACCCCTCGAGATTGCCGTCGACGAGTGGGCGGCCGCGGGAGCCGCGATCGACTTCCAGGACAACTCGCTGCGCGGCCCAGTCCGACCCACCGTCGAGCACGCCTCCCGCCGCCCGCAACGCGCGTCGCGCTCCACCGCGCACCGGGTGAGCCTGGACGGCACAGTGCTCGCCGGGTCCTCGCCCTCACGGCCTGCACGCAGCCGCTGGCTCATCCCGACGATCATCGCGGGCGCGGTGGCGGTCGGCGCCGCAGCGACGGTGACAGTCCTCGCTCTCACGGGGGTGTTCTGAGCGGATGACATCCACCCCGACGAACCCGACAGGGCCCCGCTGGCGCGCACTCGTGGCCGGTGGGGCAACGGTCGCGGTCGTCGGCCTGGTCGTCGCGGCCGCAGCCGTCTGGCCAGGATTCGATGCACAGGAGACGCCGCTGCAGGATTCGTCCGTGTGGGCGCTGCAGACCGGCGACGGGCGGAACTATGCACGGGTGAACACGGCACTGGGCGAACTCGTCACGGTCAAGCAGGTCGAGAACCCCAGCAGACTCGCCCAGACGCAAGGGCATCTGTTCGTCTTCACCGATGGCGACAGCAAGTACGCGGATGTCTCGCTCCCCTCACCTCCCGACATCGACGCCGATGCCGCCGACGTCCTCCAGCCGACCCCGTCCGGAACCAGCGACCTGTCTTCGGCGGGCGATTATCTCGCCTATCTGACCGACACGGGCGACGTCTACGCCGCCCGCCTGTCGACCGGCGGTGCCGCGACGATCATCGACCCCTACGCCGACGTCGTGGTCGAACAGGGGCAGACGCGTCCGCGCATCGGTGCTGATGCGGTGACCGTGACCGACACCGGAACGGTGCTGGCGCTCTCGCTCGCGAGCGGGAGGATGTTCACCGCGGACGCCGCCACGGGCGAGATCACCGACGAGGAGGAGGTCGAGATCCCGGCCACCGACGACGTGCAGCTCAGTCGGGTCGGCGGGCGGTGGGCCGTCTTGGAGCCCGCCAGCGGAACACTGTGGATCCAGGGCGTCGACGGTCCGGTCTTCCTCGATGTCGATGAGAACGCACGTCTTCAGAGTCCAGACCCGTCCGCAGCCGAGATCTCGATCGCCGACGGAAGCGGCCTGGTGACGGTCGCCCTCGACGGTCAGAACACGCAGCGCACTGTCGAGGCCCAGGGTGCGCCCGCGCAGCCGACCTCCGTCGGGGGTGTCCTGTTCGGCGCATGGCTCACCGCCGAAGCTGGCACGCTGTGGTCCTCGGAGTCCGGAGCCACCGACCTCGACTACGCCGGAGCCGCGCTGGACGAGCAGCTGACGCCGGTCATCGCGGCCAACTCCGGACAGGCGATCCTCAACGAGACCACCTCCGGCTGGGTGTGGACGCTGCCCGATGGTGCGCTGGTCGCCTCGTCGCAGTCCTGGCGCAGCGAAGAGGCCGCCCGTCAACAGGAGCAGGACCAGAATGTGACGCCCGACCGAGTCCTCGACCCGCGACCTCCGGTCGCCGAGCCCGACTCCTTCGGCGTCCGTGCGGGGCGGGACGTCGTCCTGCCCGTGCTCCTGAACGACCACGACCCCAACGAGGATGTCCTGAGCATCATCGGCTCGTCGGTGACGGGGCTTGATCCGGCCTTCGGCACCGTCCGTGTTGCCAATGAGAGTCAGCAGCTGGTCATCGAGGTCGCAGCGGGAGCCTCCGGCTCCGCGACCTTCTCGTACCGGGTGACGGATGGGACCACGGCCGACGGTCTCAACTCCGAGCCAGCCAGCGTGACCGTCAGCGTCGTCCCGGAGGATGTCAACAACGCGCCGATCTGGTGCGGTGGCGACCCGGGATGTCTGGCCACGTGGCCCTCGCCCGATGTCCTGCCCGGCGGTACCGTATCGGTGGACGTGATGGAGGCCTGGGTCGACCCGGACGGCGACCCCGTCTATCTCTCGGACGCCACCAACGGCACCGGCGTGGGAACGGTCGCCGCCGACCCTGCGGGCACGGTCACCTACCAGCACCCGGATCCCAACACCACGACGGCGCTGAGCGTGCAGGTCGATGTCACCATCTCGGATTCCCGTGGCGCGTCATCGAGCCAGCCCCTGTTCATCTCCGTCACCCCGTCGCCACAGCTGTCCGCCGACTCGTTCGCGTTGACCGGGGAACTCGGTCTGCCGATGTCGGTCACCCTGGACGACCGCGTGCACGGCACGAAGGGCGCGGTGTCGTTGACCGCCGTCAAGACGCTCAACGGTTCGACGGCCACCGTCGTCCCGAACTCCTCCGGGCTCTCCTTCACCTTCACCGCTGACCAGCCGGGCTCGCATGTCGTGCAATACACCGTGCGCGATGACACCGGCGAGATATCGGCGACCGTGCGGATTACCGTGCTCGATCCCGCGGAAGTCCGCATCTCGACGCCGCCGCTGACCGCCTTCGTCCGACCGAACGAGGATGCCTCGATCGACGTGCTCACCGCGGTCGAGAACCCGTCGGGGCGCGTCCTGCTGGTCAGCGATCTTCGCCCGGAGCCCGCCGCTGGCGCCTCGCTGAGCGTGGACGTCGTCGCACAGAGCCTGATCCGCGTGTCCGGTACCACCGCCGACGGGCAGCCCGGGCAGTTGGGTACAGTCCGGTACACGGTCTCGGACGGGACCGGGGATCCGAACGCCACCGCAACGGGCGAGCTGACCGTCATCCTGCTGCCGTCCCCGAGCGCCAAGCCGCCGATCGCGACCGATGACACTGTCACCGTGCGCGTCGGCTCCCTCATCGACATCCCGGTTCTGGCCAACGACACCGCTCCCGCCGGCGCACTTGTCTCGATCGATCCATCCCAGGTTGTGAACGAATCCGATGCCGGACTCGCCTTCGCGACACCGCGGGTGGTGCGTTACCTGGCCCCCTCCGAGCCGGGCATCTATTCCGTGGCGTATACGATCTTCCGCCTCGGGTTCCCCGAGATGACCGACAGTGCGCGCATCTTCATCACGGTGCTGCCCTCTGATACGAACACCGCTCCCCTTCCCACCGACCTTTCGGGACGGGTGCTGAGCGGTCGCGCGGTGTCGATCCCGTTCGACAGCTTCGGTGTCGACCCCGACGGCGACAGCGTGGTTCTCGACCGCATCGTCACGCAGCCCGCGCAGGGCTCGGCGGCGATCTCGGCCGAGTCGAATGCGATCGTCTACACGAGCAGCCCAGGCGCCCGCGGCCAGGATGCCTTCACCTACCAGGTGCGAGACTCCCGTGGCGAGACCGCCGTCGCCACGGTCCGCATCGGCATCCTGGACGAGGCCTCCGACCCGAGCCCGGTGACCTACAGCGACTACGCCCAGGCGCAGGCCGGTGCGTCCAACACGGTCGTGCTGTTCCCGACCGACAATGACGTCGATCCCACCGGGAGCGAGCTGCAACTGGTCGATGTGCGTCCCAACGCCCAACCTGACACCGACGAATACGCGAAGCTCGAGGCGATGCTGACCTCAGTGGATACCGAGACGGGGCAGGTCGTGCTCGCGGCGGGGACGGAACTGGGCACCTACTCCTTCTTCTACACCGTACGAAATCGCAGCGGTGACACAGCGCAAGGACTGATCGTCCTCAAGGTCGTGCGTACTCCGGTACCCGACTATCCGGTCGTGCAGGACACCATCCTGACCGCCGAGTCCCGTGAAGATCTGCCCGCTGGGATCGATGTCGTCACAGGCCGGGTGACCTGGAGCGGTGGCGACATCTCGAACCTCACGATGGCTCTCTGGGACGACTCGGCGGCCTTCACCGCGCAGGGCTGGTCGATCTCAGGAGAGATTCCCGAGGACTCCACACTCGTGCCCTTCCAGCTCTCGGGCACCGCCTTCAACGGGACCGAGGTTGTCACCTACGGGTTCCTCCGCATCCCCGGCGACAACGACATCGAACTGGCGCTTCGTGCCGGGTTCGCACAGATCGAGGTCAACGAAGAGGGTTCGGTCGACGTAGACATGGCGCAGGCCGTGGCAGTCCCCCAGGGAGAGGAGCTTGTCGTTGACGGCGCCGGCGTCACCTCGACCGGTTCCCGGGCTGGGCAGTGCTCCCTCGAGCGCGGCACGACGATTCGCTATGACGCGGGCGTCGGCGGCCCCTGGACCGACACCTGTACCGTGCCGGTGCGACTCGCCTCGCAGGAGGATCCCACCTATCTCGCGCTGCGGGTCTCGATCATTGCGAAGGCACCGCAGCCGGAGCTGCGCGCCGCATCCCTCAGCGTCAGCCCCGGCGCCGAAGCCGTGTACGACCTGCAGTCGATGACAACCTGGAACGGGGAACCCGACTGGGCCTCGGTCGAGTACGGCATCGAGTACTCCGGCGATCAGTTCGAGGTGACGCAGTCCGGCTCCTCGCTGACCATCGTTGCGAAGGACGCATCTCGGCCCGCCCGTGAGGAGCCGGTGACCGTGCGCATCCTCAGCCACCCGGATGCCGCGGCAGCGACCCTGGCACTCACGGTCGGGCCTGCACCTTCGACCCTCCCGAAGGGCGGGACGGCGACGCAGCAGTGCTCCCAGAGCGGTGGCACGACATCCTGCACGATCCAGGTGATCGGCGTGGCCGGCGAGGTCAATCCGCTTCCCGGCACGCCGCTGACGCTGGTCTCGGTGACAAACCCCGAGAACTGCCCCGACGTCACCTTCACAAAGGCCAGCGCCACCGCGGTGACCGCGAGCTGGGCCTCCGATGCGCCAGGCGCGGCCGACTGCACCGGAAGCTTCTCAGTGCAGGATGCGCAACAGCGCGTATCCAGTGGGGATCGCGACGGCACCGTGATCCTCGACCTCCAGGGACTGCCGGCAGATCCCGCACGCATCAACTGGACCAACTACACCGGTGACACAGTGACCCTGCGGGTGGTGTCCGAATCCACGTCGTACCCGGCGGTGAGCGGCTACCGAGTCTCGGGGAGCAACGGTGTTGAAACGACCTGCTCTGCCACAGGCGAGTGCGCCCCGATCTCGGCGACCAACGGTGAGAAGGTCACGTACCAGGCGTGGGCGGTCAATTCCACGGGTGAATCGCGAACCAGCTCGAGCATCGTGGCCTGGGCGTATCAGGCCCCCGTCGCCCCCGGCGGGATCGAGGCGGCTCCTGTGCCGAACCCACCCGATGGTCTCATCGCGAAGATCACCGTGACCGGGATCGGTCCGACCACGGGCGCCATCCGTCTGACAAGCCCTGTCGGCGAGACCGTCACCGTTTCTGTCCCGTCTGGACAGAACAGCGTCGAGTTCCCCGCGTTCCTTGTTGGGTCGAACACCCCCACCACTGTCACTGCGACCCCGGTCACCCGGTTCGAGGTGCCGCCCGAATCCGTCGTCGCCGGCGGCAGCTCGGACGGGACCTCGGTCTCGGGCGAAGCCTGGGGCATCGGTGCGCCGCTGATCACCGACCCGACGGCCACCGCGAGCACCGACGGCAGCGGGCAGATCCAGGTCGCCGCGACGGTCACGCCCAACGGCACGGGCGCCACCGTGAAGGCTCGGGCCGTTCTGGCCGGCACGACATGCACTCCCTCGGGGTCGGTGACAGGATCCTCGTTCTCGACGACGCTCGCCGGCACGGTATGGGAGGCGACGACGGTCAATATCTGTGCCGAGACCTGGTACGACGGAGTGTCGTTCGGCACGACAAGCTGGACCAGCGGCACCGTCCGTCCCAGCGAGACGATCCCTCCCCCGACCGGAGATACGACCTACTCGATCACTGCCACGGCCGACTCCACTGTCGCCAACGCGCGGGTACGTGAATGGAGTGTCATCAGCGCCCCGGCGCTGGCCGCCACCGGCAGCTACGAGGTCGTCTTCTTCACGGGCGGCACTCCCATCGCCTCGTTCGACGATGCCTTCCGATACGGTGTGGCGCCGGCGCCGCTGACCGCGAAGGCCTGTCTCGCGGGTAGCACCGAGACGTGTTCCGAACCCGTGACGATCTCCCCCGCTACTGGATCGCCGGCCTACCTGGTGCGGATCGAGTTCCCCCAGACCTGCGTCAGCGGCGACGTCTCGCCCGGTCAGATCGTCGTTGCAGCTGAGGCAGGTCAATACTCGACGTCCACGTCAGAGGATGGCTCGACGGGAGCGACCTACTCGGTCGCGTTCACCGCTGCCCTGTCAGCGCTCGGCACGCAGTCATACAGCCTCACCTGCACCGCCCCGGATCCGCCGCCCGCTGACTCCGGAACAGAGGGGAGCACCACCCCGTGAGCACCGCACGCCCGAAAGGATCCGCATGACCCTCTCCGCCGAACAGACCAACTGGTTCCAGGAGTCCTTTGACAGCCTGGTCGCCAACGTCGAACAGGTCGTGCTCGGAAAGCGCCACGTCATCGAACTGGCCTTCACGGCGATGATCTCCGAGGGCCACCTGCTGCTGGAGGATTACCCGGGGACAGGCAAGACGTCGCTTGCCCGCGCCATGGGGCGCACCGTTCAGGGCACGAGCAGCCGCATCCAGTTCACCCCCGATCTGCTTCCCGGCGATGTCACCGGTATCACGGTGTACGACCAGAAGAAGGGGGAGTTCGAGTTCCACATGGGACCGATCTTCGCCAACGTCGTCCTCGCCGACGAGATCAACCGCGCAAGCCCCAAGACCCAGTCGGCCCTGCTCGAGGTCATGGAAGAGGGCCAGGTCACCGTCGACGGCGTGACCCGCCCGGTCGGCACCCCCTTCTTGGTCGTGGCCACCCAGAACCCGGTCGAGCAGGCCGGCACCTACCGACTGCCCGAGGCGCAGCTCGACCGCTTCCTGCTCAAGACCTCGCTCGGCTACCCCGATCACGCCGCCACTCTCAAGATCCTCGAGGGGACGGCAACAGCGAAGCGCGAAGTCGCCCCCGTGATCACCCCCCAGGGTGTGGTGACGATGGCCGACATCGCCCGCGAGGTCTACCTCAACCCGCTCGTGCTCGACTACATCTCGCGCCTGGTCGAAGCCACCCGAAACGCGACGCAGGTGCGCCTGGGCGTGAGTGTGCGCGGCGCGCTCGCGCTGACAAAGGCCTCCAAGACCTGGGCCGCAGCCCACGGCCGCTCGTACGTCACCCCCGACGACGTGAAGGCGCTGGCCGAGCCGGTCCTCGCCCACCGCCTCATCCTCGACCCCGAGGCGGAATTCGACGGGGTCACCGCGAACGCCGTCATCGGACAGGTGCTTCTGGACACCGTGCCGCCCAGCCAGCGCGAGTCCGCGTGAGCTCACACACCGACTCCCGGATCACGCGAACGAGTGGATCGACCGGCCGGTCCACCACTCGAACGCGCTATGCAACGGGGGGAGCCACGACGGTCGTCGTCGTCCAGGGAATCAAGTTCTGGCGGCGGCTGAGGCAGACGATCACGCGCGCGACACGGGCGGTGACCGAAACGGTCACCGCTGGCGGGTGGATGCTGGTGGCCGCCGCCGTGGTCGGGCTCACGGCCGGACTCATCCTCGGCTGGATCGAGTTCGTCGCCGCCGGGACCATCGCTCTCAGTCTTCTGCTGCTCGCCTCGGTGTTCCTCTTCGGCGCGCGGGCCTACGAGGTGGACCTCACGCTCGCCCATGACCGGGTCGTCGCCGGCGCCGAGGTCAGCGGCGCGATCACCGTGACCAACATCGGGCGTCGACTCGCCCTCCCAGGGGTCGTCGACGTCCCCGTCGGTGAAGGTCTTGTCGAAATCGCCGTGCCCCTGCTCCGTCCCGGGGCGGTCTTCAGCGAACAGGTCGCCATTCCCACCCACCGCCGCGGTGTCATCGCGATCGGCCCAGCCCGCACGGTCCGCGGGGACCCGCTCGGACTGCTGCGACGTGAGACAGCGTGGCAGGACCACCACACCCTGTACGTGCACCCGGTGACCACGGTGATCCCCAGCACCGCCACAGGCTTCGTCCGCGATCTCGAGGGCAATCCCTCGTCTCTCATCGTCGACTCCGACATCTCCTTCCATGCCATCCGCGAATACGTCCCCGGCGATTCCCGCCGCCAGGTGCACTGGAAGTCGACTGCCAAGACCGGCACGCTCATGGTGCGCCAGTACGAGGAATCCCGGCGCTCGCGCATGCTGATCGCACTCGCCACAGCCGAGACGGAGTTCGCTAACGAAGACGAGTTCGAGCTCGCGGTCAGCGCCGTCGGCTCGCTCGGTGTGCGCGGCATCCGCGACGGCCGTGACGTCGACGTCGTCGTCGGGCAGGAAATACCCGAGTTCGCCAGACGCATCACCCGCGCCGTGCACGAACTGCCGACGGTGAGCGCCCGAACGCTGCTGGACGCCCTGTGCGAGGTCGCCGAGCGCGCTTCCGTAAACCCCCTCCTGGATGTCGCCACCTTCGCTGTCGAGGCCCATCGCGATGTCTCGGTCGGATTCCTCGTGTGCGGCTCGACAGTCACCGCGCATACCATCCAATCCGCGGCCGTCGCCTTTCCCCTCAACGTCAGTGTGATCGTGATCGTCTGCGATCCGACCGCCGAGCCCGGCTATCGGAAACTGGGCGAGATCGCCGTGATCACGATCGGACTCCTCGACGACCTTCGCCACGTCCTTGCCCGGCGGTCCGCGGCATGAGCGCGCCTGCCGCCCCGATCCGCGACCGTGCGCGCCGCAGCGCGCGCACCTCCGGCCTGCCACGAGGACTGTGGGGCATCGACGTGGGGCTGGTCGTCGCACTCGGGGGCGTCGCCGCTGTGGCCGCGTGGCCGATCTACCGCGACCCTTGGATGTATCTCACCGTCGGAATCGGGGTTGTGACGGGGGTCGCGATCGCCGTCCTGGCTGCCCGCAGCCGGTGGTCGTGGTGGATCGTCGCCCTCGCTACCGTCGCCGCCTACCTCGTCCTCGGTATCCCCCTCGGGGCGCCGCGGGCACTCACGGATCTCAGCGAACTTCCCGCCGCAGTCGTCGATATCGCCACCGCGCCGGTTACCGGGTGGAAGAACATCCTCACCCTCGACGTGCCTCTCGGCACCTACCAGGCAGTGCTCGCACCGCTCCTGCTGGTCTGTCTCCTCGCGCCTGTGATCGCTCTGAGCACGGCGTGGCGCACACGTCACTGGGTGTTCGCCGCGCCGCTCGCACTGACGATGCCGGTCTTCGGCATCGTCTTCGGCTCAAGCGCGGTGCGCGGCATCCTGGAAATCGGACCCGTCACCGTTCCCGGAGTGGTGGAGCTGTCAACGGGCCTGTTCTGCCTGCTCGCATGCGTCGGCTGGTTCGTGTGGCGTACCAACGCCGCGCGCTCCCTCGAGCTGCGCACGGCCGAAACAGCGACCGGCGTGCGCGCCAAGCGCCCCCGCGGCGCCGCGACCGGCAAGTGGCTGCTCGCCGGCGCGATGGCGACCGTCGCGACCGTCGTCGGGCTAGTCGTTGCGCCGCTGGCCGTGGCGGGGCAGGTGCGCGAGGTTCCCCGCACCGTCATCGCCCCGGAGTTGCGGATCCGCTCCGAACTCAGCCCCCTCATCACCTACCGCGAGAACTTCGATGACGACATCGTGGACACCGAGCTCTTCCGCATCACCACGGATCCGTCGGTGGACCGCGTGCGCCTTGCCACCCTCAGCTTCTACGACGGGGTCGTCGCGCGTGTCCTCGCCCCGGACGGGCTGGATCCGCTGGCCACCGCGTTCGTGCGACTTCCGACATCGTCTGGTGCGGGGACCGTCCGCTCGGTGATCGAGATCGGCGCCTACTCGGGGATCTGGGTGCCGATCACCGCCGGGCTCGCCTCCGTGGGATTCTCCGGCGAAGATCGGAACCTGCTCGCGGACGGCTTCTTCTTCAGCCCTAACGCCGACATGGGCGTGCAGCTGTCGGATCCGGGCCTTGCCCCGGGCGTGTCGATCTCCCAGACCGCCACACTGGCCGCCGCCGACGTGCAGGATCCGCTCGTCGGCGAGCCCCGACTCGACGAGGATGTCATCCCGGATTCGCTTACCCAGTGGCTCGAGCTCCAAGACGTCGCCGATGGCTACGACGGGCTGGTGACTCTCATCGAACGCCTGCGCGCCCGCGGGTATCTCAGCCACGCACTCACGATCGATGAGGACGTCCCGCCGTTGTGGATGACCCAGCTGGACGACTACTCGTTCGAGCCCAGCCGGGCCGGGCATTCGACAGATCGGATCGGGTCGCTGTTCAGCGCCCTGAATGAGCGCCAGAATGACGTCGGCGGCGGCGACGACGCTTTGCTGGTTGCCGCTGTCGGTGACGACGAGCAGTTCGCGGTAGCCGCGGCCCTCATCGCCGATCGACTCGGCTTCGAGAGCCGTGTCGTCCTGGGCGCCCGGCTTCACAGCGAGGACGACACGCTGAGTGTCTGCGAAGACGGCAGCTGCGTCGGCGGTGACATCGCCGCCTGGATCGAGATCCGCGACACCGCAGGCGGCTGGATCCCGATCGACACGACGCCCCAGCACGCGAACCCGATCGCGCCCGAGATCGATCAGCGCAACGACCCCCCGATCCCCACCGACGTGCGCCCGCAGCAGGCGGATGCCGTCCCACCACCGGATGCGTCCCCCGCGGATGCCGGCACCGCCGACGACACGGCCGTGCCAGAGAGCGTGGACCTCTCAGACCTCTGGGCCGCGCTGCGCGTGTCGGGAAGCGTCCTGCTAGTCCTCTTCATCCTGCTGGGCCCCCTGCTGGCGATCATTACGGCCAAGACGGTGCGGCGGCGCTCCCGCCGTCGCGCAGCCGACCCCGCAGACCGGGTGATCGCCGGCTGGGACGAGTATGTTGATGCCGCGGTCGACCGTGGGCTGCCGCTGCCGCACGCGCAGACGCGCTCCGAGCTCGCTGCGCTGTACGACGCGGAAGGCACCGGCGCCGCGGTCGCGCTGGCCTCGTGGGCCGATCGGTCGGCCTTCGCTTTCGAGCAGCCCACCGAAGCCGAGAGCGACGCGTTCTGGAGCCTCGTCGACGCAGAGCGTGCGCATCTGCGAACGGGGCTCGGTTGGTGGGCCAGCCTGCGTGCTCGCATCTCGCTGCGATCCTTCCGCCGCGGCATCCAGACGGCAACCGCCCAGGCAAGAGCAGAGCGCGCCGCCCGCCCCCGCACCGCTGAAACCCACACCACCCGGATGACGCGCACGGCGTCGCGGAAGGAGCAACGTTCATGAACGATGGATCCGGAGCAGCCGCCGGGCTGTTGGGAGCGGGGATCGTCGTGATCCTCGTCGTGATACTGATCGCTCTCGGCATCTATATCTGGACGGCGCTGGCACTCGGCGCTGTCTTCAAGAAGGCCGGCGAGCCCGTCTGGAAGGCGTGGGTCCCTGTCGTCAACACGTGGACGCTGTACGAGCTCGGGGGCAAGCCCGGGTTCTGGGCGCTGTTGGCGTTCCTGCCAATCGTTGACATCGTCGCTTTCGTCTTCCTCATCATCTCGATCGATACCGTGAACAAGCGGTTCGGACGGGGATCGGGGCTGACCGTCCTCGCTGTGTTCTTTTTTCCCATCTGGGCCAGCATCCTCGGGTGGGGAAGCTCGCGGCTGCTCTCAGGGCCGCTGCGCCCGGCATACCCGACGGGTCAGATGCCATTCGACACACCGGCGGCACCCCCCGCGCCGCCGACCAGTCCGTTCTCACTTGCGGGCGGCGCGGCGGTTACCGCGGCCCCTCCGGCACCCCCCGTACCTCCGGCGCCTCCGGCACCCCCGCGTGGACCCGCGCTCGCCCCGCCCCCGCCCCCACCCCCGAGCTCTTCATCGCCCTTCGACGCTCGCCCTGCGACCCCATGGCCCGCACCTCCCGCCCCGGCGCCAGCCGCTCCCGCTGCGGCGCCGACCGCCTTCATCCCGCCGCCGCCGCCCGCCCCGAACCCTGCCCAGCAGCCCAGCAGCCTGTGGGCTCCCGCGCCGGCAACGGCACCGGACGTCGCTCCTGCGGCCCCTGTGCCCGCCGCCCCATCTCCCGTGCACATTGACGAGGATGACGAGCGCACCGTGATCTCGCGCTCCAAGCGTCCCTCGTGGCTGCTGACTCTGCCCGACGGCAGTGATGTGACCATCACCGCAAGCACCGTCATCCTCGGGCGCTCACCGTCGGCCCCGGCTGGGTCGGATGCCCAGGTCATCGCGGTGGCAGACGGCACCAAGACGGTCTCGAAGTCGCACGCTGTGCTGCGTCTGATCGGTGACACCTGGGTCATCGAAGATTCGGGTTCGACCAACGGCTCGATCGTGCTCGACGAATCCGGCGCCGAGATAGAGGTCACCGCGACGCACACTCTCATCGGGACGTTCCAGCTCGGGGACGCGACATTCCGCATCCGCAAGAGTTGAAGGCCACCACACGCATGACGACGCTGACGATCACCACCGGGGCGCAGACCGATACCGGTCGACGCCGCACGATGAACGAGGACTCGCTCCTCGCCGCATACCCGGTGTTCATCGTCGCCGACGGCATGGGCGGCCACGACGCCGGCGATCGCGCGAGCGCCGCGGTCATCGAAGCCTTCCAGCCCCTCGTGGGGGTCGACGATCTTGCACCCCACGATGTCATGGCCGCGGTCCGGCGCGCCCACCACAGTGTCGCGACGATCGCCGACACTCTCCCCAACGGAGCCGGGTCCACACTCACAGGAATCGTCGTCGTCACCCAGAACGACAACCGCTGGTGGCTGGTGCTGAACATCGGCGATTCGCGTGTGTACCGGCTGATCGGCAACACGCTCCAACAGGTGACAGTCGACCACTCGGTCGCGCAGGAACTCGTCGACGGAGGCAAGCTCCGCCGCGAGGATATGGCGACCTACAGCGGCCGCAATGTCATCACTCGGGCCGTGGGAGCCCCCGACAGTGAGGCCGAGTACTGGTTGCTGCCCATCGTCACAGGCGAACGGCTGCTGATCTGCTCCGACGGGCTGACCGGAGAGCTCCCCGACGAGAGTTTGCGCGCCGGCCTCGCTCTCGGTGGCAGTACCCAGCAGACGGCGACCACTCTGGTTATGCAGGCGGTCGAGCGCGGCGGGCGCGACAACGTGACGGCGATCGTGGTGGATGTCGTCGCCGGCGGCGCGAGCCCCGACTCCGACGACGTCACCGGCGGCATCGGCACGACCAGCGCGGTCGTCGCCGATTTGCTCCCCGACGAGGACACAGTCCCCTCCAGTAAGCCGCGGGCGCGCGGATGACAGGCTGGACGTACATGCGGGGCGATCATCCCGCGATCATCCAGGGATCGACCTGCGTCGCATTCGGCGGTGTTTACGGTGAGGATCGCGCCCGCGCGGTGCTCCCCATGATGACGGCCGACACGCCCCTTGAGGATCTGCTGGATGTCGTGCTCCAGACCGGAATCGGCGCACTGCCGGACTTCTTCGTCGGCAGGGTAGAAGACGGCACGCTGACGGCCATGCTGCGCGGCGCGGCGCTCCTCACAATCGAGGATGATCGGTGGCGCCGCTCCACCGTTGACGGCCTCGGCGCACGGACGTGGCGCGAAGTAGCGTTCGACGGTGTCACACGCCTGGCCGTCTGTTTCGACAGGCAGCTGGTCCGCACAGATCTGCGCAAGGCCCCGGACGATGAGCGCACGGCCCGCCCGGGTGCCCTGGCGATCAGCGAGATCGTGTTTCGCCGGCCGGATGCCCCGCTGCGGCTTATGACGGTCATAGGTGCAGCACGGGGAGGACTCAGCGCCGAGACCGAAGACTTCCCCCCGCACCTCTTCGACGACGGATCCAGCGCATCTACCCCGACCGAGCGACCTGCGACTGTGGCGCAGCAGAGCGCGGCGCCGGCGCCAACCCCCGCAGGCAGCCCTGAACCGGCCTCTCCACCGCAATCGCAAGAGGAGGCCGAGACGGACCGCTACCGGTTCGACGATCTCTTCGGGTCCACGAGATTCTTCGGCGTCGAGGCGGCCGCGGTTCGGGCAGAAGAGGGGGAGGGCGAGATCGCATCCTCGCCCTCCCCCATTCTCTCGACTCCGTCTCCCACGCTTCGAGGACACACGACGTCACCCTCAGCGCCGGACGAGATGTCGGCCGAGGTGTCGGGCCTTGTCTGCGCGACCGGCCACCCGAACCCGCCCACGCGGGCGACCTGCGTCGTGTGCGCGATTCCGCTGACGGGCGCCCAGCCGGCGCGCACGAGTCGACCTCAGGGGATGCTGCGCCTCCCGGACGGACGCCGCCTTCCCATCGACGCGCAGATGATCATCGGCCGCAGCCCCCGCGCAGAGCGGTCGGATAGTCGCACTCTTCCGACCTTGGTGAAGATCGAAGGCGCCTCGACCGACGTCTCGCGCAACCACGCGCGCATCGGTGTGGAGGGGTGGAACGTCGTCATCGAGGATCTGGGATCCACCAACGGAACGGTGATCCTCGCGACGGATGGAACGCTCCGGCGCCTGCGCGGCGGCGAGACCGCGCTGCTGACCGCTGGAGTCGTGGTGGACCTGGGAGGCGTGCGCATCCACGTGGAGGATGTACCGTGACTCCCGGCTACGGCGGGGTGGACATCCCGGGGCTGACGTTCGAGCGGCACCTGGGTGCCGGCGCGTTCGCAGACGTACTGCTCTTCCAGCAGGAGTTCCCCCGTCGCCGGGTCGCTGTCAAGGTCATGCGCGAAGCGGTCACCGATCCCCGCACGCAGGCCTCGTTCGAGAGCGAGGCGAATCTGCTTGCAACCGTGTCGACCCACCCCTCGATCGTCACGGTGTATCACGCAGCGATCACGACAACCGGCCGCCCGTACCTGGTGATGGAGTACTGCTCGCGCCCGGGGCTGGCCGAACGCATCCGCGACCGGCCGCTGAGCGTCCCGGAGATGCTGCAGACGATGATCCGCCTCTCGGGCGCGGTCGAGACCGCGCACCGCCACGGGATCCTGCACCGCGATCTCAAGCCCGCGAACGTCCTGACCACCGACTACGGGTGGCCCGCCCTCGGAGACTTCGGGATCTCTGTCGTGGCGGGGCACCCGACCAACAGCGGCGGCGCGATGTCGCTGCCGTGGGCGGCACCCGAGGTCGTCGCAGGACACTCGTTCGAGCCAGCAGCCGATGTGTACGGGCTGGCGGCCACGGCGTACACGCTCCTCGCGGGCGCCTCGCCGTTCGAGCTCACCGGAGCGCGTGATGTCCCGGCCCTTATGACTCACATCATGTCCACTCCCGCGCCGAGAATCCCTCGTGAAGATGTGCCCGAGGCGGTGCAGCAGCTTCTGGCGATCGCGCTCGCCAAGCATCCGACCGAGCGCCCGCGGTCGGCCTCGGAGTTCGCGCGCGGACTCCAGCGCATCGAGCAAGACATGGGACTGCCGACGACGCACCTCGACATTCCGAGCGCGCAGGACCTGCCCGACGACAGCGCCGAGCGCACCCGGCTCTCTCCGCGCGAGACAGCGGTTGTCGCGGGCATCGTCGCGCCGTCCCCTACGCCTCCGGTGGACGACCGGACCGCTATCGCCCAGGCGCGGGCAACGATCCCTGACCTCGAGCTCGCCGAGCCCACGATCGCACGCCCGCGGACGCCGGCTGTGCCGGACGAGGCAACAGCGATCGCGCCACCACGGGCGCTCTCCGAGCCGATCGATGACCCAACGGCGATTGCCCCCACCCGGGACATCGACGCCGAGCACACAGCACTCGCGTCACCACGGACGTCCGATCCGGATCGCACTGCGCTCGCCGGGCAGCGCGTCGATCCCGCAGATCAGACGATCCTGCGCTCCCCCGCCAGTCCGGCTGCTCCGCAAGCTCAGGCGTGGACGCCGCCCCCGGGAGCGCGAATCGCCTATGACCCAGGCGCGGAGTCCGCTGCCCGGACTACGTACGGCATCCGGGAGTCGCTACCGACACCGGCGATCACCCGTCGCGCTGCGCCCGCGCCGCAGGTCGCCCCCACGGGAGGCTCCGCCGCCGCACGTCGCACCCGTCGACGGCGGACGACATGGCGGCTGATCATCATCGGCGCCGGAGCGCTGCTCGTACTGTCCGCCGCGGCTGTCGCTGTGGCACTGCTGCTTGGTGCTGGCTGATGAACAACGGAAACCGGATGCGGCGGGGGACGCGACTCGGGGGGAACACGATGAATGACGACTCGACAGCGTCGGCGCTGACGATCGACTTCTGCGGCGAGCGCCACGTGTGCCCGCCGGGATCGACCTTCAGCGTCGGCCGCGATGCCGATCTCTGCATCGACGACAACCGCTACCTGCACAGGCGACTGCTGGAATTCGAGCGGGCCTCGGGAATGTGGTGGATGACGAACTGCGGCCAGTCGATCACTGTCGGGGTGGCAACGGCGGACGGCACCTACCAGGCCATGCTGGGTCCGGCCGGCCGCATGCCACTCGTGTCATCGCCGCTGAGCGTCGTGTTCAGCGCGGGCCCGTTCACGTATGAACTCGGGGTCATCCTTGACGGCGCCTCGGCAAATACGGCGCCGGATACCGTCTTGCCGGCCTCCACCGGAGACGACACCGCACTGTCGTCGACGCTCGGCGCCACCACTTTCACCCCGAGCCAGCGGCTGCTGATCATCGCGCTGTGCGAACCGATGCTTCGCGACGGGATGGCAGGCGCAAGCCGCATTCCCTCCTCCGCCGAGGCCGCAGAGCGTCTCGGATGGCCGATCACGACCTTCAACCGCAAACTCGACAACGTCTGCGACAAACTCGACCGCGACGGCGTCCCCGGTCTGCGTGGCGGGGTCGGGAAGCTCGCCCGCAACCGCAAGTCACGCCTGGTCGAACACGCGATCATGGCACGGCTGGTGACACCGACAGACCTGGCGCTGTTGGATGCCGGTCAGCCGAGGGATTTCCCACAGACGGCTAGTGGCGGGAGCACGCGATGAGAACGAAGTTGACACTGATCCGCCCGGACGCCACCTACACCGACCTGACCATATTCGTCGACGCGGGCGCACATGTGGCAGACGTCGCTGACGCAATCGCCTCCCGAGACCCGCAGCACTCGACCCTTGGCCCGCAGACGATCACGGTCAACAGAAGCGGAACGTGGAACGCCATCGATCCCACGATGCCCTTTCAAGATGCGGGCATTATCTCGGGATCTCACATCAGCCTGATCGACGCCGGCTCAGAACCCGCACGTCTTGCGATGGCGGCCGGGCAACCGACCGCTCGGTTCCGGGCATCAGGCGGCACAGACGACGCGCGAGTATTCACCGTCACCGGTCGAACGACCTCGATCGGTCGCGGTGAGGCAAACGGCATCGCTCTGACTGACCCATCGGTCTCAAAGTCCCACGCCGTCATCGACATCCTCGATGACGCCGTCACGATCATCGATCAGCAATCGGCAAACGGTCTTGTCATCGACGGAGGCATGCTCTCGCGCGCGACGTTGCGGCCGGGTTGGAGCGTCGCGCTCGGCGACGTGACGCTCACACTCATCGACGTCGTCGGCGTGCCCGGACGCACCCCGCGCGAACCAGCGTCGATTCCGTTCAACCGGTCACCACGCGTCGAGGCACGGTTTCCGGGAACGGAGTTCCCCTCCCCGGAGCCACCCATCGAGCAGGACCGCCAGCCGTTCCCCTGGCTCATCATGATCGCGCCGCTCATCATGGGTGCCGTCTTGTTCTCGATCACGCAGTCGCCGCTATCGATTGCTTTCGTCGCGCTCTCCCCGGTCCTGATGCTCGCAAACTGGTTGACCACTCGTGGAACACGGCGCCGACGCATGCGCGACCAGATCCGCCGATTCGGTGCACAGATGGAATCTCTTCGCACCAAACTCGCCACGTCGCTCACTCTCGAGCACCAGATCCGCCTCAAAGAGGCCCCCTCGACTGACGAGGTCGTCGCCGCGGCCCTCGGCCGGACCGAACTGCTGTGGACACGCCGACCGGAGCACTGGTCGTTTCTAAACGTTCGGATCGGAACGGGGACCCTCGCCAGCCGATCACGCATCGCCGACATACCCGGTCAGGAACGCGCGCTACCCGAGTACGTGGACGAGCTCCGTTCCCTGGCCGACGAATTCGCACTCGTACCCGCAGTTCCTGTGTTCGAGAACCTGCACGACTCCGGCAGCATTGGTGTCGCGGGACCACTCGGAGCGGCGGAGGAAGCCGCTGCCGCCCTGATCACTCAGCTCACCGGACTCCACTCCCCGGATGAGCTGGTCGTCTCGGCAATCGTCGGTCCAAGTACGGGGAACTCCTTCGAGTGGATGCGATGGCTTCCCCACACATCCTCGCCTAGCAGCCCGCTCAACGCTATCCCGCATCTGACCGACAGCGAATCGAGTACGCGTGTTCTCATCGCCGCGCTCGAAGAGCTCGTCGATGCACGTGCACCGGAGTCCAAGCGGGACCCGTACGCCAGGCGCGCCATGGCTGTGTCGGACTCCGCGGTTGCGCGCGCGGCACAGGTCGGCGAGGACGACTCGGCGGCGCTACCACCGTCGATACCCCTACCTGCGATCGTTGTGTTGATCGCGCACGATTGCATCGCGGACCGTGGCCGTCTCGTCCAGTTGATGGAGCGTGCGCCGGATGCGGGTGTCTACGGGATCTGGCTCGAAGCCTCGTCGGCTCAGTTACCAGCGGTGTGTCGCACGTTTCTCGAGTTCTCCACCATTGGGTCCCTCGACGCGCGAATCGGCCACGTGCGCCAGGGAGAGCAGTTCACCCCTGTCCAACCCGAGCGGATCGACCATGAACGGTGCGCAGCATTCGCGCGTTCGCTCGCGCCCGTCACGGATGCTGGCGCCTACTCAGCCGAGGAGTCCGACGTTCCGAGGTCGGTGTCTCTCGTAACCCTTCTGGACTCAGAGCTACTCACGTCCACCGCCGCAGTGATCGACCGATGGGCTCAGAACGAGTCGCTGATCGATCGCTCGGCAGCGCCCTCCGGTCGCCATCGTCCCGGCAGGCTACGCGCGATCATCGGGCAAGGCGGGACGGATGCCATGCACCTCGATCTCAGGGCCCAGGGCCCTCACGCACTCGTGGGGGGGACCACCGGATCCGGAAAGAGCGAGTTCCTGCAGACGTGGGTGCTCGCCATGGCTGCCGAGTACAGCCCCGATCGCGTGACCTTCCTCTTCGTCGATTACAAGGGCGGTTCAGCGTTCGCCGACTGCGTGTCCCTGCCGCACTCGGTCGGCCTTGTTACTGATCTCAGCCCGCATCTCGTCCGACGCGCCCTGACAAGTCTGCGCGCAGAACTGCACTATCGCGAGCATTTGTTCAACCGCAAGAAGGTCAAGGACATCCTCGAGATGGAGAGCCTTCGTGACTCCGAGACCCCGCCAGCGCTCGTCATCGTCATCGATGAGTTCGCGGCACTCGTAAGCGACGTTCCAGAGTTCGTGGACGGTGTGGTCGACATCGCCCAGCGAGGTCGTTCACTCGGCATCCATCTCATTCTCGCGACGCAACGCCCTGCCGGAGTGATCCGAGACAATCTGCGTGCGAACACGAACTTGCGCATCGCTTTGCGCATGGCCGACGAGGCAGATTCTGTCGATGTGCTCGGCACGCCAGCCGCAGCTCACTTCGACCCGAGTATTCCCGGCCGCGCGAGCGCGAAGACGGGCCCCGGACGGCTCACGCCCTTTCAGGCCGCCTACGCGGGAGGGTGGACAACCGGCGAGAAGCCCGCTCCGTCGATAGACGTGGCCGAGTTGCGCTTCGGCTCACCCGTGCTGTGGGAAGCGCCCGACACGGAAGACGCTCCACGCGTCTCCGACCCTGGCCCGACTGATCAGACGCGACTGGTACGTAGCATCGGCGAAGCGTTCATCGGCGCCCGCCTACCATCGCCCCGGCGTCCGTGGATGCCCGAGTTGGCGCAGATCTACGATCTGGCACGACTCCCCCAGCGAACGGACACAAAGCTGGTCCTCGGCGTGGCCGACCTCCCCCACCGCCAGGCTCAGGAGCCGGTCTCTTTCCTGCCGGACATCGACGGCCATCTCGCGATCTACGGCACGGGCGGCTCAGGAAAGTCCACAGCTCTACGCACGCTCGCGATCTCCGCAGGCATCACTCCAAGAGGCGGGATCGTCGATGTCTACGGTCTTGACTTCGGATCTGGCGGCCTACGCATGTTGGAACCGCTCCCCCATGTCGGCGCAGTGATCGCAGGTGACGACTCCGAGCGCGTTGTGCGCCTGTTCCGAATGCTCCAAGCGGAACTGACCCGGCGGGCAGCGCTCTTCGGCGAAGCACGCGCGTCGACGATCGACGACTATCGCGCATCCATGGGCAGCGAAGACCTCGCGCGAATCTTGCTCCTCGTCGATGGATTCCCTGCCTTCCGTGCCGAATACGAGGTGGGAGCGGGGCGCGCAGAGTGGTATGCCGCCTTCCTCCAGTTACTCTCGGATGGGCGGCCTTTCGGCATCCATATCGCACTGACTGCCGACCGTGCAGCGAGCGTGCCGTCAGCTGTGGGGGCGTCCATCTCTCGTCGGGTCGTACTCCGCCTGGCCGAGGAGACTGGATACACCCTTCTGAACGTGGAGGACGACATCCTTTCTCCGACCTCGCCGTCAGGCAGAGCGATCATCGACGGGTGGGAGACGCAGATCGCAGTGCTCGGAGGCTCTCGGAGCACGGTTGATCAGGTACGTGCGATCGCCGACCTCGGCGCGACGATCGCCGCGCGGCGACGACCCGCCGAGCAGGTGCGCGCCCTGCCGAGAAAGGTTCTGCTCTCGGAACTCCCGACAGCAGTGGAAGGAGAGCCGGTTCTCGGGATCTCGGATGAGACGCTCGAACCGGTGGGATTCGAGCCAGCTGGCGCAATGCTCATCGCCGGGGCGCCTTCGAGCGGTCGGACGAACGCGCTGCTTTCACTGGCCTCGGCACTGAGCCGAGCTCAGCCGGAGTCTGAACTGTACTTCATCGGCGGTAAAAGATCTCGGCTCGCTGGTCTGGCCCTCTGGACTCAGACAGCACTCGACATTGATGAAACGACCTCGCTTGCCAGAGAGCTCTCAGCTCGGGTCGGTGGCGAGCCTGTCCCGCACATCGCAGTCTTTGTTGAGGGGTTCTCAGACTTCCTCTCGACGCCCGCCGACGCAGCTCTCGTCGAACTCATCAAACTGATCAAGCGCTCCGACCACTTCTTCGTCGCCGAGGCAGAGACTGCGGGCTGGGGCTCCTCCTGGCCACTTCTCGGAGAAGTGAAATCCGCCCGACGCGGCATCGTCCTCCAGCCCGACCCGATGGATGGCGACCAGATCATGCGCACGCCGTTCCCAAAGGTCTCTCGCGCGGAGTTCCCGCCCGGCCGCGGCTACCTCGTCCGGGGCGGACGAGTGACGCGGGTTCAGATGCCTTTGGTCGATGGGGAGGACTCCCCATCGACCAAAGGCGGAGGACGTCGCTAGCGTGAGGGACAGACACCGGGGACAGCAGCTTAGGGAGACGACGTGGCGGATCTGAGAATCGATCTCGACGGTCTGGAATCAGCGGACGTGCAACTCGGGCGAGTCGAGCGCGCCTTCGAGCACTCGGACTCGATCGCCGCCGGAGTCGCCGACCTCGTCGGGCACTCGGGGCTGGCAGGCAAGCTCAGCGAATTCTCCAACGCCTGGGACCTCCACCGCGACGACATGCTCACCGGTGTGCGGGCCGTCCGCAAGACGGTGAGGAAAGTTCACGATGAATTCGCGGCTGTGGACCGCGAGCTCGCGTCGAACTTGAACGGGGACGGCAGCTGACATGTCATGGATGAGCCCCATCCCGGGAGATCCCGCAGGCGTGAAGAACGCGGCAGCACGTTACCTGAGCACGGCCGACAGCATCGATGAGGCTGCCAGAGAACTGCTCCGTGTCGCCAACGAGATCCGAACCATCAGCCTGGCTGTCGACCAGGTACGCAGCCAGTCGGCCGAACTGGCCGGCGTGATCGAACGCGCCGAGACTCGCTACCGCGGGACAGGCGACGCACTGCACACCTACGCGGTGGCGCTACAGGAAGCACAGCGGAAGCACGATAGCGCGATGGCGAGCGCTCGAAGCGGCAGTTCCGATCTTGACAACGCCTCGTACTACCGCGACTACTACCGCGAGCTGGCGGAGACACCTGGTCCCGAACAGCTCGAGATGATCGAGAAGTATCGGCACTGGCGCGAAAAGGCAGAAAACGCTCAACACGACGTCGATGTCGCGCACCAGCAGGCGGCAGCCGCCTACGAGGAACGGGATTCCGCCGCGCTGGTTGCCATGAGCTCCATCGTCACGGCCATGGAGGCCTCGGGGCTCAACGACACTCTGTGGGACCATCTGGCCGCAGTCTGGGACGGAATAGTCGAATTCTGGGTGACCGTCGTAATCCCCGCGCTCGAAGCGATCGTCGCCTTCATCGACGAGTACGGCTGGATTCTCGACGTCCTGGCAACGATCTTTACGATCGCCGCAGTCTTCTTCCCGGCTCTCGCGGTCGTCTACGCGGCTCTGCGTCTCATCTCCCTCGCGGTCAACGCACTTGCATTCGTTGCGACGCTTGCCCTCACTTTGTCCGGGCGGAAGTCGCTGGGTGATCTCATCGGCGCGAGCATCGGCCTCGCTCTTGCATTCACGGGAACCATCGGGAAGGGCGCATTCGCCAACGGCTTGCGTAACGTGACCGCGGACTTTCGTTTCGTTACCAGCCCGGCGAGCTGGTCGACACTCGCGCAGCCGCAGCTTGCCTTCCGCACAGTGTTTCAGCTGGAGGGGCTGCACGCTGCGAGCGAGCTCGCGAGCAGCGGGGCTCGGAACGTGCTTACGCACGACACGATGCAGGCGATCATCGATTCGGCAGGGCGCGAAGCGCTCGCCGATGGCCTCAAGGACGCCGCTGGCGGGATCGTCCACGACTACGTTGTAACCAAGGCGATCGAGAACGTGAGTTCGGGGTGGACGGACATGATAGTGGGGGTGTTCGAGAATGTCTGAGACCGCATCACAACATGCCGATGACGTACTCGGCCTGTTCTGGCTGTCCGAACACTACACACCCGAAGCCTGGGCAACGGCGGTCATCGCGGATGAGTTCTCAGCGCAGTACCGCGGACCAAGAGAATCCTTGGAGTCGCTCGATCGGGCCGGCTCTGTTGACGTCGACAGAATCGTCGATGTCCTCGAGCCGATCATCGCGCGTTCCGTGGCCGAAGGGCGCACACTGGCCTCGATGGCGGAGGAAGAGCTGTGAACCTGCCACGTCCTTTCGTCTTCAGCCTGCCAGGAGAGTGGATTCAACTCGCGTCGATCCGCGACGTGAATCTGCTCTCGACCGGCGACTCGCATGTATCCCCCGCGAGACAGCGCAGGCTAAAACGTGAAGTCTCAGCCATGCAGGCCTGGGCTTCCGACACGGCCGCGGCGAGCGTCTGGCTGCAGGTTGTCGACGGTGGTGCGGTCGCGATCGCCGAACTCGCGCTTCGCCCCGCCTCGGCTCCCTCCGCTGCGGCACTCGTGGAGTCCCTTGCACTGAGCCAGCCTGTCGGGTATCGGCGTCAGCTCGTCTCGACGCGGAGCATTAACGTGGCTCCAGGCGTGAGCGTCGCTTACGGTCGGGAGATCATCGCGGGTCCGACGCCGCCTCATCGGCTCGTTGCCTGTTTCAGTGCGTGGCTTTTCGATGATTCGACGCCGGGCGAAGTCTGGAACATGCGAGTGTCTACGCCCCATCTGGACCGCGAAGAACAGATCGCCGAAGCTGGCCTCGCTTCCCTGGCCAGGCTCGCGGAAACCTACCTGGGGGTATCGTGACGACCACTCATGCCGGTGAGGACGTACTCACCTTCATTCTTCCCGGGTCTTGGCTGCGAATCCCGCTCGCGGAGCCGGACGCGCGCAAGGAAGCAATCTCACGCGCTGCCTTGGTCGCCTTTGGGCGCTCCGATGAACACGCCAGCCTCCGGCAAGCGTTTCGGCAAGAACTCACCCGAGCCGCGGTGGCCTCCGCAGATGCCGGAGCCTCCGGCTGGTACATAGCCTCGCAAATCATCGAAGGCGTCCCGCTGCCGGCGACTCTCACCGTCACACTCTCGGAGCCGATCATCGCGCTCTCGCGAAACAATGAGCGCAACCTCCTGCTGCTCCAGACGACAATGAGCCATTTCGAGAAGTCCGGATGGGTTGAAGATCCCTGGCACGACGAAATCGGCGGCTCGGTTGTGGCGCGTCGCGCCAAGACCACCGCGCCTACCTCCGAAGTCAGCGATCTCACGACACTGCCGACATCGCCGACCTATACGGTGATGTATTGGTTGACGGTGCCGCACGAGTCACGGATCGCGACCCTCGCCTTCGGAACAACGCAGCCCACGCTCCGATCAAGCCTACTTGAGCTGTTCGATGCGGTCGTGTCGAGCGTACGTTTCCCCCACTCCGAAACGCAGCCGGACACGCTCCCGCTCGACGGTGAGCGATAATCAAGGGATGACGGTCGCCTTCGACACGGGCAGGGCCCTCACTCTCGGAGAACGCCTCCTGCTGTTCAGCTTCCGACCCAACGGCGGAAAGGTAGCACGGCTCAAATGGGCAGGCGTTGCTGCTGCGATCGCGGGTGGCGCTATCGTCGATCTCGCCCTCCACGGGCTTGTCTCACCCAGTGGCGGTGGCCGCCTCGTGCCGAGATCTGCCACGCAGCACAACGGCAGGCAGGAAGTGCTCAAGGTGATCCAGCGCGACTCGCTACCTCGCGCGGACCGGGATCGGCCCGAACGGTGGATGCGGGACTGCACCCTCATCGCCCGATCAGTGGGACGAGGTCTCGCGGCGCAGGGCATCGGGCGAACGACATGGGCCGGTGGCTATCTTCCGCCCTCGTCTGCCACTGACGTGGCCGGCTGGGCAGCGGTGCGCGCAGCTCTGCTCGATGACATCCCGGCGGACAGCGAGACCGCACTGATCCTGTGGATATTGACGCTTGACGGACTGAACGCGGACTCCGTCTTTTCGAGAGATCCCCTCTCGCACGACGACCCCCACTGGTGGAAACGGGCGTATCGCGTTGCCGCGCCGACCTGGGAGTCCCTCGAGACTGCCGGCGCCGTTCGCGCCGCGTTGTCCGGCATCGCCCAGTACACGCGCTGGAGCCCAAGCCGCGCGTAAGCTCCGTGGGGAGTTCTCCCCATTGGAAGTTCCTCAGCCTCTGGATACTCTCGACTCACAACCCACGGGTGAGCATCATTCCGGGGGCGGAGTGATCGAAAGAATCGGAGACAGCAGTGGCCAACCTCAATGTCACATATGACGAAATGCGTCAGGCCGCGGGGCGCCTGCGCCAGGGCAAGGATGACATTCACAACACCCTCGGCGAGCTGAAGGCTCTCGTGGACAACCTCGTGAGCAGCGGGTACTCGACCGATCTGTCGAGCCCGGCGTTCCGCGACACCTACGACAGCTTCACCACCGGCACCAAGCAGGCGGTTGACGCTCTCGACGGACTCGCGCAGTACCTCGAAGTCGCTGCGCAGACGCTGGAGGAGACGGACTCTTCACTGGCCAACGCGATCAACAGCTGACAGCACCGCCCGACGACGTCTGACGGCGGGGTGGGGGCACTTCGCACCCCACCCCGCCGTCAGACCGTCCACTCGGGCAACAACCCGCAGTAGGTTCACGACACAATGACAATCGCCGATTCCGTCCCGACGCAGCAGCGGATCGTACGATTCTCGCGCGTGCTGTGGGCGATCGGCATCCTCGCCATCACCGCCATCGTCACATCGACCACCTTCACGTACATGCTCGGCGACGCTATGCGCGTGAACACCTATGCATGGATGCAGACGGAACCGCGTGTGGCAGCAGAAACCGACGCGTCAATGTACGCAGGGAGCGGCGCGATGCTCGTCCCCCTGCCGGAGAGTCTGGTCTCCCGCAGTCCCCTCATCGTCACTGCGGACGAAGAGGTCGACTATCTGCGCTTCTACGTCACCGGACCATCGCCCGCGGCAGAACCCGGCGCGGCGCATGCCGCCGGCTTTGTGGACGCCTACCGACGAACCACCGTGCTGATGATGGCTCCCGACTCGCTGCTGTGGACCGCGGGCCAGGGGAACTGGACATTGACCTTCGACCAGCTTGATCCGATACGCGTCGACGGTTCGTACAGCGGCAGCGGTTCGCAGTTCCTCATGTATGAGGGACCCGCCGCGAGCGCGACGGCGACCTCGGACGGCGACGGGACCTTCAATATCGAGGTCTTCAGCGACGAGGGCTACGAGTGGGTCGTGAACGACAGCGACTCCGTGCAGACCCGGTTCTCGTGGGATCCGAACCCTCGCATCGTCATGTGGGTACGCACCGAGCACTCCTCGACTCCGTGGACGATCGACTTCGACACACCAGCGGTCTCCAAGTAGGTCTCGTGACAGCTGTCCCTCCCCGTATCCGCATCTACTCGGCAGTCCTCTGGATCGTCGGCGCCGTGGTCATCGGGGCCATTGCGACGGCCACCGTCGTTTCCGCGCTGTCCGGCCCGCCGCGATGGCTCACGGACTTCCCCTGGGAGCAGGATTCCCCGGCCATCGCCGCGCAGAACGGGTCGACCTGGTCCGCGCCGGGGAACGCGATGATCGTCCTCCCCGACGAGCTCACCACCGGCAGCGCCATCGAGGTGCGCCGCACCTCCGGGCAGGGTGAGCTCCTCTTTCTCGGGCAAAGCCCCTCCGCCGAGGCGGCACGCGACGAGCTCCCACAGAGTCTCGGCATCCTGGATGCTGTGAACACCGACACCGCGACGTTCGCATCTCCCGGTACCGTGCTGTGGGTGCGCACCGACGGCCCGTGGACCCTCGTCATCGAGCCGCTGCAGGCCGAGACGGTCGACAGCGCCGTCTCGGGCACGGGAACCCGCTACGTGCGCTACGACGGACCGTCGAGCACGGCCACGTTCCGCCACGAGGGCGAAGGCACGATAACTGTCGAAGTACTCACCGCCGCCCAGCGGGAAGCGGCCGTCATCTCACTCGGCGTGATCGACCAGCAACTTACCTGGGCATCGTCGCCGGAGGTCGTCTTCCACATCATCGCCGAACCCGGAGCCGTCTGGAGTCTCTCCGTCGATGAGGGGACCCCCTGATGACCATATTTGCCGCTGCCGCTGCCGGCCCCGCGGCAGCGCGCATCCGTGGCTACAGCATGGCCCTCTGGGCGGTCGGCGTCCTTGCAATCGGCGCCATCATCGGCCTCACCGCCTTCTCCATCGCGCTCGCCGCCGGCGGCGACTCGGTCTACGCGTGGGAGTCGGACAGCCCGCTTGCGGCCACCACGACGGACGGGGGAACGACCTGGAGCGCCGAGGACTCCGCCTATATCGAGGTTCCGGCATCCCTCGGCGACGCTCCCCTCGTGATCACGTTGACGGCGGGCGGTCCGTATGCGACGGTGGGCCTCAGCGGACCGGGGGCGACGACGGCCGACGGCTACCCGCCGCTGGTCGCGGTATTGGCCATCGGCGAGGACGGCGTTCCCGTGGCAAGCACGCCCGGCAGCCGGCTGTGGGTGACATCCGAGCTCTCCTCCGGCGCTGAGGGTCCCTGGACGGTCACGCTCACCCCACTCCCGGTCACCGACCTCGACGACGGAGAAACTGCAGGCTCCGGCAACGTTGACCTGCGCTACAGCGGCTCCGCCACGACCGCGACGCTCACGCAGACCGGGACCGGACTACTGGCCGTCGAGGTCATCACCCCGACCACGGAGCCCGAGGTGCTCACCGCGGTAGATACATCCACACTCACGGTGGCGTGGTCACCGGGTGAGAGCGTGGTCCTGCGCATACGATCGGAGAGCACCACGGCATCGTGGACCGTCACGGTCGGCTCCGCTGCCGCCGGTGCCGGTGAGTAGGGGGAAGAGCATGGATGCCGCACGCATCGTCGTGACCGTCCGCGTCGACGGGACGATCGAGGCCGAGACGCAGGGGGTGACCGGCGCCGCGTGTCTCGACTACATCGCCCGACTCGAAGACCTCATTGACGCGGACACGGTCGCGTCGCGCTTCACCGAGGACTACCACGCAACCTCGACGACGACATCCGTTCACACCGCGACGACCGACGAGGTGAGCGCGTGAGCGTCTCACTGCTGCTCGTGCCCGCGGTGATCGCCGCTGTCGCAGGCTCCACCGCGGCCGGCGCTGCCGGCGCGATCGGCGCACTCGCCTCGAGTTCTGCCGCCCAGAGCGACCGCTCTCTCGTCGTCGCCACGCGCATGCGCGATCTGGGTCTGCTCAGCCAGGCCGTGGTCGACATCCACGGCACTGTCGCCGTCGCCGACGACGGGCACCTGTCGGCGATCGTCGGTGACCTGCGACTGGACATGACGCGTGGGGCAGACGGCATCTGGGCCGCCCACATCGACGCGGTCCGCAAGGTCGATGTCGAGGAGGCGAACACCCTCATGCTCGCCCTGGACCGCGCCTATCTCGCGCGCGTGCAGCAGGCCGTTGCCGAACGCATCCGGCAGAACGCGGATGCCGCCGGCTTCCACGTGATCTCGGACACGGTCGAGGCGGACGCCAGCGTGCGCCTCGTTCTGCAGGCAACCACCTCGGCAGGGGGATCATGAGCGCCGACTGGCGGCCCGCGGCGGCCCGCATCAGCGCCGCCCCGTCGATCGGATGGCTGGTGCTGATGAGCCTGTGGCTCCTGCCGATCCTCGGCGGATTCGGTCGGTTCACCTGGCTCGGGTTCGCGGTGATCGGCGCCCTCACCGTACGCACGTCTTGGATCGTCACCTCAGTCATCTATGCGCTCGCCGCTGCCGCGATCCCCTTCCTGCCGTGGAGCGAGGCCGTCACGTGGGGCTACCCCGCCCTGTGGATCGTCGGCATCATCCACGCGCTCATTGTCAGCCCCTCCTGGCTGCACGAGGCCTGGCGACGCAGACAGAACGGCCTCCCCTGGTTCCGCCCCACCCCGAGGGCATCCCGTCCCTCGCCACCCATGCCGACGCAACCGTCGGGCCCCCGCGCCGTGGATGCCGACGCGGGCGTCTTCGGCGTCAGTACCGCCGACTACCTGGCGCCCACGCCCGCCCCCGCAATCATGTCGGCAGCCGCCGCCACGGCGACACACTCGGGGCCGGTCCCGGCGGTGAGCACGCAGCTCGATCCGCAGACCGCCACGGTCGACGAGCTCGCTGCGCTGCCCTTCATGGGACAACCCCGCGCGCAGTACGTCGTGGCTCATCGCGCCGCGTACCCCGTGCGCACGCTCGATGAGCTAATCGCGCTCCTCGCCCTGCAGCCCCATGAGGCGGCCGCGATGCGCGGCTCGCTCACCTTCGCGTCGACGCCGGCCGTGACCCGACAGTCGCCCGCTGCCGGGGGAAGGATCTTGGATGTCTGAACCCCGCGCATTCCGTGACGAGCTCGCCCTTCTGCTGAAGGCGCGCTTCCCGCTGCTGTACGTCGAGTCCTACGAGGAGGGGCGGGTGCTCGCGGAGATCCGCGCGGTAGCCGCAGACCCGGAGCGCATCCGCACGCCGCGCCCGGTGTGGGTGTGGTCGACGACCTCGGGCCTGGTTGGGCCGGACGGCTCCGCGGTCGCCGCATCCACCGACCCGGGTCGCGCCCTCGATCATGTGGCTGGCCACGATGACCCCGCGGTGTTCGTCTTCTGCGACTTGCACGCCTCACTCGGCGCCGGTCAGCGTCCCGCAGACCCGGCCGTGGTGCGGCGCCTGCGCGAGACGGCCGCGCTGTTCCAGACGGGTGCCCTCGCACGGACGCTGGTCATCGTCGCCCCGGAGCTGTGCATTCCCACCGACCTCAGCAAGGACGTGACGATCGTCGATTTCGCGCTGCCGACTTCCGAGGAGATCCGCGACACGCTCGAGGCGATGATCGCAGCGAACACACAGAGCGGCCGCATCCGTGTTGACCTCGACGAACAGGGCCGCGAGCGGCTCGTCAGTGCGGCCCGCGGGCTGACCCTCCAAGAGGCCGAGAACGCGTTCGCCCGCGCCATCGTGCAGGACGGGAGCCTCAGCGCCGACGACGTGCGGATCGTCACCGATGAGAAGCGCCAGACCATCCGCAAGTCCGGGGTTCTCGAATACGTTTCGGCGGACCTCGACTTGGACGATGTCGGCGGCCTGCAGAATCTGAAGCGCTGGCTCACGAAGCGGAACAACTCATGGCTGGCCGAGGCTTCGGTATGGGGCCTGCCGGCCCCGCGAGGGGTGCTCATCACCGGTGTGCCTGGCTGTGGCAAGTCACTGACCGCGAAAGCCATCGCTGCCGCCTGGCAGCTTCCCCTGCTGCGGCTGGACGTGGGACGCGTCTTCTCGGGTTTGGTTGGTTCCAGCGAGCAGAACATGCGCACCGCCCTACGCGCGGCAGAGGCGATCGCGCCCTGCGTGCTCTGGATCGATGAGATCGAGAAGGGGTTCTCCGGCGCGGGAGGCGGCAATGACTCCGGCACCTCGAGCCGCGTGTTCGGCTCATTCCTCAGTTGGATGCAGGACAAAACCGCGCCCGTCTTCGTCATCGCGACAGCCAACAACATCGATGCACTCCCACCGGAGTTCTTGCGCAAGGGTCGCTTCGACGAGATCTTCTTCGTCGATCTTCCCACCGACCCAGAGCGCCGCCAGATCTGGCAGGTACACCTCGCAAAAGCCCTGAGCCGGCCCGCCGTAGCGGGGGCCATCACCCTCGACGAGCCCACCCTCGCTTCCCTCGCCGATGCGAGTGAGGGATATTCGGGAGCCGAGATCGAACAGGCCGTCGTCGCTGCGCTCTTCGACGCCTACGGCGAGCAGCGACCCCTCATCGCGCCCGATCTTCTCCGTGCGGTGGCGACCATGGTTCCCCTCAGCATCACGATGGCACCCCAGATCGCGGGCATCCGTTCGTGGGCGAGCGTTCGCGCCGTTGCCGCGACAGCGTCCGAAGACAGGGCAGGCTACGCACCGTCGAGTTCGGATGCCGAGGCAGACGCCACATCCGGAGAAGCCCGTGGGGGTCGACTCGTTGACTTCTGACGTCGTGCGGGTGGCGCGCATCGTGCCGCGCACGATCGTGGAGGGCCCCGGCGAGCGCTTCGCGATCTGGGTGCAGGGTTGCTCGATCCGGTGCCCAGGATGCTTCAATCCCCAGTTCTGGGGTGCCCGCGGGGGAACCGAGCAGACCGTGCACGATCTGCTCGACGCGGTACCCGTGGATGTCGAGGGCGTGACGCTGCTCGGTGGAGAGCCGTTCGAGCAGCCAGGCGCCCTGGGCGTCTTCGCCGAGCAGGTTCGCGCCCGCGGCCAGAGCGTCATGACCTTCAGCGGCTATACCGTGGCCCAGTTGCAGTCCCGCGCCCGGACCGACGCGGCTGTGGCGCGGCTGCTTGCAGCGACAGACCTCCTCGTGGACGGCCCCTTCGACCGGAACCAGATCGACCGAGAACGACCGTGGGTGGGTTCGCGTAACCAAGGATTCCACGCGTTGTCGTCTCGCTACGACGCTCTGGTGAACCGCTGGCACGAGTCTCCCGATCTACTCGAGGTTCGCGTCCAGCCCAACGGCCAGGTCGAGATCAACGGGTGGGCTGAGACCCGCGACATTGAGGATCTACTTCACGGCCTGCGGCTGAACGGCCGGATTGGCACGCCGACCGGCAGGACCGCTAATGTCCTGTCCTAAGAGCGGAGTGCCGCTGCACCGCTCTTCATCACCCGGGGGGACAAGATGACCGGCGCTCCACCTGCGGTACTCGTCGCGTTCGACACGGCCAGTACGCCCGATCGAATATCGGGAGCCGCGCACATCAGCGCCAGTCGCGTCACAAGCCGGCGCTGGGCGCTCCTTCCGAGCCCGTCCACGCCAAACCACACGCGGTTCGCCGTGTCGCTCAACGGGCACACAATCGGTGAAATCGGCGTCCGGTGCCGAGTTGCCGGCGCACGGTGGTCGGCGCTGGTGGAGGTGTCCGGCGACATGTCCGACCCCGAGGTCAGCTCGGGAGTAGGCGCATTCGCGGCGGCATTCGCTGACGTCGTGCGTGCCACCGATCCATCCCTGCGTCAGATCGCCGGACCACCCAGCAGTACCCATCCTCTACCCCCGCCCCCGCCACCCCTGCCGGGGCCTCCTGCGACCGCTGCGCCTGCACAGCGACTGCCCTCGTTCCCGCCGCCTCCTCCGCCGCCTCCTCCGCCGCCTCCCCCTCCCCAACCGAATGTCGCGCAGGCCTTCGCAGCGATACCGGCGCCACCGCCGCCACCGGCGCCGGCCGCGCCACTCCCACAGCATCAGGTAGCTCCGGCGTTCGCTCCGCCGCCAGCTGCGATACCGACGCCGCGACCAGCGGCGTGGGCGCCCTCGCCTCCTCCTCCCACTTCTCGTGACTCCGCCGAAGCCGAAGCCGAAGCCGAAGCCGAAGCCGAAGCCGAAGCAACGGTGCTCACACCACGCTCGCGGGCCGCTCGCGCTCCGTCCTGGACGCTGACGCTTCCCGATGGCACGACATTCGCCGTCACCGGCGCAACGGTCATCGGACGACGCCCCACGCCCCCGGCTCTGCACGCCGATGCGGCCACGCTCGCGCTCCCAGACCCGCAGAAGATGCTGTCCAAGACACACGCACTCATCGAGGTCGAAGCGGATGCGATCTGGGTCACCGACCTCGACTCCACGAACGGCACCGACATCATTTCCGGCGACGGCACCGCGATCACCATCGCGCCACGTGAGCGATGCCGCGTGCTGTCCGGCCAGACCGTGTCGTTCGGGGAGCTGCCTGTTCGGGTCGACAGGCCGTGAAGCCGTGCGCCCTGGATGACGGGGAGAAGTCCCCATCGCGTACCCCGAGACCTGGCTGGAATGATCACCCTGACACATCCCTACGAGGATCGGAGCCCCGGTGACCGACGTATATCGCGAGATCCAGGACCCTGCCACGACGCCCGAGCGGCTTGCAGAGATCGTCGCTACTCACCCAGAGCTGGCGCCCTGGGTACTCCAACACCCAAACTGCTATGACGCACTGCGGGAGTGGATCGCCGCCTATGCGACGCCCCCAGCCGGGCCTGCCACGGCAGCTGGCGACGTCTTCTCCACGACGGCGTCCAGCGACCCGTTCGCGCGAGCCATCGAGCCTCCCCTTTTGTCGCGCCCCGCAACACCGTTCGGGTCTGCGTCCGGCACGCAACCGGCGCGGTCTCGCGGACCCTTCTTCCGCCGCCGCGGCATCCTTATCGGAGGATCCATCGGGATCGCTGCAATCATGCTCGTCGGAATCGGTGGTGCTTGGTGGGCGATCTCGGGACTGACCCGGGGTGCGTCGAGCCCTGAAGGAGCCGTTGCCCGCCTGCTCTCGGGCGTTGAAAACGTCGACCCGCTCTCGGTCGCCACATCCCTCGCGCCAAGCGAGTTCGGCGGGTTTGTCGAACCACTCCAGCGTCTGGCCTCCGCGGCCCCCGGCGAGGATGGCGGAGCTGACATGGCACAGTTGCTGGCTGATGTGCGTGCGTCTGCGGAGCTGAGCTCCACAGCGATGGCATACGAGACTGAGCAACTCGCGGACGGGGTCGTGCGCGTCTCGTGGACGGACGGTGAGATGCGCCTGTCCGGTGATGAGAGGGAGCTCGCGCGATCGGTGACAGCCCTCTACGAGCCTCTGCTTCGAGCGCAACAGTCCGCGATCTACGGCTACTCGGACGCCGAGATTGACGAAGCGATCGACGCCATGGTCGATGGCTGGTCATCGAACGTCGACCTGGATCAGAGCTGGGATGCGCGCGACGCTGCGGATTGGTACGGAGCGGGGCCGATCTCACTCGTCGCCGTCGATGAGGGCAACGGCTGGTACATCAGCCCACTGCTCAGCTTCTATGATCTGCAGTGGCGGCAGTCCGAGGAACAGGGCTACGTCGATTCCCGCGATCTGGGGGACGCGATCATCGAGGCCGAGGTGTTCGAGACTCCTGAGGTTGCGGCCGAGGAGCTTACCGCCGCGCTGGAATCCGGACGCATCGAACGGGTCGCGGCGACGTTGCCCCTGGCTGAGCGGCGCGTTCTGTCCCTGTACGGCGACGTCGTCAACCTTGATTACGTCGTCAACGAATACTCCCCGAGCGTCGAGACAGCTGATTTCTCGGCGACGACGAGCGGTGACCGCGCCCGATTGAGCATCGAAGAGCTCCTCGTCGACTTCACCGAGTGGTCCAACGGATACGAACTCCACGATCGGTATGACATCGGGGACATCTGTGCGAACTGGAGCGATGAATACGTCGATTCCAGCTATTCGTCCTGGTGGGACGAATACACATACTGGACCGACCAGCGCACGGGGAGCTTCTGCCTCGATGACCCCGCATGGACCGACAGACTCGGCGCGGGCGATGTCGATCTCATCGCCGTGCGCGAGGGCGGTGGGTGGCTCGTCAGCCCCATCGCGACGATCGCCGACGCAGCCTCCATCGCGGTCGATAGCTTCATTCCGTACTACGAGTCCGGCGCTCTCGACGAACTCTTCCGCTGACGCATCCTGGAAAGACGCACACCAGATGACCTACCCTGCACCCGAGCAGCCCTCCTCTGCCGCCGCGTATCAGGGGCAGTACGTCCCCTATCCCGCCGCACCGGTCACACGAGGACCATCGCCTCTTTCGTCGATCCCAGTCTCGGACTGGGTGCGCGATGCAGCAGCCGTCGCCCTCTTGCTCGTCTCCCTCGCGCTGCCCTGGTCTCTCTCGTTCTCAACCGACGGGCTCCTGGGTGACTCGTTCACCTCGACAGCGGCGACGAGGGTCGATGTGCTGCTGATCACGATCCTTTCGGTCCTGTCGGTCGCCGTCACCGTCCTCGCGCGAGCCGGTGCACTCGGGACAGGGCTCACCCCGGGCCGAACCGCCGCCCTCCGTGCTGCACTGAACGCGCCGTACGCCATCCTCGTGGTCGTCTATATGGTTCTTGACGCCGTTGGCGCCGGAGAGGTTGCCGAATACCTCGGCGTCGGTTCCGGACTCGGCGCGGCTGTCACAGTCGGCTTGGCCGGGGCACTCTTCGCTGCGACACCGCGGCTGCACGAGATCCGCGATCCGCTCAGCGGCGGGCGCCTCGCGCGCGGCGGCGTCGTAGGCACATTCGCCGTCCTGGCTGTCATGGCACTCACGATGCTCGTAGGGTTCATCCTGCTCCTGCTCGCGATGCCGTGGCAGGCGATTTCGGGCTGGGACGCCGCTGCCGCGATCGTCGTCCTCATCCTCCAGGATGTCGCGCTCGCGCTACCCGCAGTCCTCGTCCTTCGACGCTCCCCGACGGCACCTCGAATCGCAGGCTCGGTCGGGATCGCCGTGGTCGCTGGGATCATCATTTCGGCGCTGACGGGCTTCGAGCTCGGCGGTACCCTCAGCTCGCTGCACGGCGGCGGGTACATCCTCGTGTGGTTCGGCGCCTACGCTGCGTTGCTGACGAGCCCCGCACTGCTCGCATCGATGACCGCGCTCCCGTCCCTGAATACTTGGTTCCTCACGGCGAGACAGGCGCTCGTCACGCTCACAACCGTCTCGACGATTCTGGCAGTGTTCGCGGTGATCGCGCTCGTGACCGATCCGTCGAGTGCGATCGGCTTTTCCGTGGGCACCCTGCTCTCTCAGGTGCTTGCCGTAGGCGTCGCGCTTGTCGCGCGGATTCAGCTTGTCGGCGCACCTCAGACGTCGCGCACGATCGTTCTGTCTCTCATGGCGGGAGCTGCTGTCGGAGAGATCGTCGCGCTCATTCTGAGCGCGACCTCCCCCCGCTACAGTGGCCTCGCCCTCGAGCCGGTGCTTTATCTCGCTCTGCTGGGACTGCCCGCGGTGGTCACCTACGCCCTGGTGGCGCCGCGAGAGGTTCGAGAGTATTTCGGTACGTTTGCCCCGCCTGCCGCACCGACGGCGTACCAGTACGACGCCGACCAATACCGTGTCGCTGCGCCGACTGCTCCTGCTCCGCCAGCGACAGATGCAGCCGCTCCCGCCAGCTCCGCGGATTACGCTGCGCGCGCCGCTGACCCGCTGACACCTGCAGAAGAGCTCTACCAGTACACGTCGGACCCGTCACTCTGGCCGTCGCTGGCCGCCAACCCCGCTCTCTACCCAGAGCTCGTGACCTGGCTTGCCAGCACCGGCGATCCCCACGTCCTTGCCGTCCTGCGGTCCCGCGGCGCGATCTAGGCTTCTCGCGCCGAGCCGCCGCCGGCGTAACCGCCGCCCGTAGCGGTTACGATCGAAGGCTATGCCCGCGCCAGAACCCGTCATCCTCTACCCGCCGGAGCTGCCCGTCAGCGCCGCCCGGGATGAGATCGCGCGCGCCATCGAAGACCACCAGGTCGTGATCGTGGCGGGGGCGACAGGCTCGGGCAAGACGACCCAGCTTCCAAAGATCTGCTTGGAGCTCGGTCGCGGTCGTATCGCTCACACGCAGCCGCGGCGGATCGCGGCGCGCTCAATCGCCGAGCGCATAGCCAGCGAACTCGAGGTGCCCCTCGGCGGCGCGGTCGGCTATCGGGTGCGGTTCACTGATGCCGTGAGCGACGACACGCGCATCACGCTGATGACCGACGGCATCCTGCTCAACGAGATCCACCGTGACCGACTGCTGCGCCGCTATGACACGATCATCATCGACGAGGCGCACGAGCGATCGCTGAACATCGACTTCTTGCTCGGGTACCTCCGCCGCATTCTGCCGAAGCGCCCCGATCTGAAGGTCATCGTGACCTCGGCGACGATCGATCCCGAGAGCTTTGCGCGGCACTTCTCACCGCGACCCGAGGATCCCGAGTCGGCTGCCCCGATCGTGGAGGTGTCGGGGCGCACGTACCCAGTGGAGGTCCGATATCGACCCCACGACGAGAACGCCAACGACGACATCGACGGCCTCGTCGCGGCGCTGCGAGAACTCGACCGCGAGGAGCGCGGCGATGTGTTGGTGTTTCTCCCCGGCGAGTCCGAGATCCGAGACGCGATGGATGCCGTTCGCGGCATGTATGCCCAGGATGCCGCGCCGACCGAGGTACTTCCCCTCTACGGGCGCCTGAGCGCTGCCGAACAGCACCGGGTGTTCGAGCCGTCGACCCGCGCGGGAGTGCGCCGCCGCGTCATCCTCGCCACGAACGTGGCCGAAACCAGCCTGACCGTTCCCGGCATCCGGTACGTCATCGATACCGGCACGGCGCGCATCTCACGGTACTCGGCACGATCCAAGATCCAGCGGCTGCCGATCGAGGCGATCTCGCAGGCCTCGGCGCAGCAGCGCTCGGGCCGCGCGGGGCGCACGGCGCCGGGTATCGCCATTCGGCTCTACGCCGAGGACGACTTCACCTCTCGCCCCGAGTTCACCGAACCCGAGGTGCTGCGCACCAATCTCGCCGCCGTCGTGCTGCAGATGATGGCACTCGGGATGGGAGATGTCACGGCCTTCCCGTTCCTCACTCCCCCGGACTCTCGCGGGGTCAAGGCTGCCATGGATCTGCTCGTCGAACTCCGCGCGGTCTCGGGTGGCAGGCTCACGAAGATCGGCCGGGAGCTTGCCCGGCTCCCCATCGATCCGCGGTTGGCCCGAATGCTCATCGAAGCGCGAGAGCGGGATGTGCTGCCGAGCGTCCTGGCGATCGTGGCCGGACTGTCCATTCAGGATGTTCGCGAGCGCCCCGAGGAGCAGCGCGAGCAGGCCGACCGCCTCCATGCGCGGTTCACCGACCCGACGAGCGATTTTCTCTCGCTCCTGGGTCTGTGGAACTACCTGCACGAGAAGCAGGCGGAGCTCGGCTCGAGCGCGTTTCGACGGATGTGCCGGGCCGAGTTCCTCAACTACGTGCGCGTGCGCGAATGGGTGGATGTGCACCGGCAACTCGCGGATCTCCTGGGCGCGCGGCGCGCGAAGACGAGGGTCGACGCCGACCCGGATGCCGTCCATCGCGCGATCCTGTCAGGGCTGCTCTCGCAGATCGGCATCCGCGATGACCGAACGACGACGGCCGCAACCAAGGGCGCAGCTCCCGGCAAGCCTCGCCGCCCGACCGCCGAATACCGCGGAGCCCGCGGCGCGCGCTTCGCAATCTTCCCGGGCTCGGGGCTTCGCAAGAAGAGTCCGGATGCCGTCATGGCGGCAGAGCTCGTCGAGACCTCGCGCCTTTTCGCCCGCACCGTCGCAGCGATCGACCCCGCCTGGGCCGAGGAACTCGCCGGCGACCTCGCCCACCGCCAGCTGGGCGAGCCGCACTGGTCACGCTCGGCTGGCGCGGCATCCGCGTACGAGAAGGTCACCCTGTTCGGGGTGGAGATCATCCCCAAGCGGCGCGTGCAACTTGCCCGGTTCGACAGGCCGCTCGCCCGCGAACTCTTCATCCGCCACGCGCTCGTCCAGGGCGAGTGGGATGCCGCGAACCTCGACAAACGCCTCACCGCTTTTGACCGACGCAACGCGGATCTGAGACGACGTCTGGAAAAGCTCGAGGAGCGCGAGCGTCGTCGCGACATCCTGGCCGGTGACGAGGCGGTGTTCGCGTTCTACGACGCACGGATTCCGCGTGACGTGTTCGACGTCCGCTCATTCGAGTCGTGGTGGCAAGAGACCTCGAACCGCACTCCGCGCCTGCTCGACATGGGCGAATCCGACCTTGCCGAGGGCGCCGCGGCAGCGCGCAGCGATGAGTATCCCTCACGGTGGACGCAGGGCGATCAGGTGCTCTCGCTCAGCTACCGCTTCGAACCGGGCGCCCCCGACGATGGGGTCAATGCTGTGGTGCCGGTGGCCCTCCTCGCGGGGCTTCGGGACACTGGATTCGACTGGCAGGTGCCGGGACTGCGCGACGAGCTGATCGCCGCGCTCATCCGGGCACTGCCCAAGGCCATTCGCCGTCACGTCGTGCCTGCTGCCGACTGGGCAGCGCGATTCTCGGCGGATCTCGCCGGCGAGGGACCGGAGGATCACGGCGGACTCCCGCCGACGACCCTTCGGGCAGCGCTCGCGGGGCGGATCCAGCGCGAGGCCCACCATCCTGTCACGGCAGACGATTTCGACCTCGAGCGCGTACCTCCCCACCTCGGGATCTCGTTCCGGGTGGTCGATCAGCGAGGACGCACGCTCGGCTCCGGGCGCGACCTCACCCGCCTGCAGCAGGAGTTGGCCGGGGCTGCCCGGGGTGCCGTGGCATCCTCCCTCTCCGCCCCGAAACGCCCGCCCGCACCCGCCCAGCGTGTATCGAAGCCGGATGCCGACACCGCGGTATTCACGGAAGTCTCGGGGCTCACCGACTGGACGATCTCAGAACTCCCCGCCGTCGTCGACACGCGCGTTGCCGGCGGCGTCGTGCGCGGGTACCCCGCCCTCGTCGATGAGGGAGACAGCGTTGCGTTGCGGATCGACGCGACTCCGGAGACCGCCACACGAGCCACTCGGGCCGGTCTTCGTCGCCTGCTCCTGCTGGCGGTCCCTTCCCCCGCCACCTACGTGCTCGACCACCTCACCGCTGCCGAGAAGCTGGCGCTTGCCGCATCCCCGTACTCGTCGGCGCGCGCCCTCGTGGAGGACTGCCGGGTCGCCGTGGCTGATGCGATCCTCGCCCGCTTTGCCGATCCGATCCGCACCCGCCCACAATTCGAGGCAGCGCGGGATGCGTTCTCGGCTGAGGTGACCGACGCGCTCTTCTCGGCCGTGTCGCTGACCGCCCGCATCCTCACCGCGGCGCGCGAGGTCGAGCGGGGCCTACGAAACCTCAACGCCATGACACTGCTCGCAGCACTCACGGATGTTCGGGGACAGCTGTCGGGGCTGATCTATCCCGGCTTCGTGTCGGCGGTCGGGCTGGAGCGTCTCGCGCACTATCCGCGATATCTCGCGGCCCTGGTCACACGCACCGGCGGCCTCGCCGACAACCCCGGTCGGGATCGCCAGCGCCTGACGGAGTACGAGCGCGCCGCGGCGATCTATCGGGATGCCGGCGGCACGATTCCGCTCGCCGCTGACGCTCCCGTGACGCTCGTGCACGGTCGCTGGCTGCTCGAGGAGTACCGCGTAAGCCTGTTCGCTCAGACCCTGGGAACTGCCGAGCCGGTTTCGCTGCAGCGGTTGACGAAGGCCTTGGCCGGCGCCTGATTGTGCGCCCTGTCCCCGGCGTCACACAGCGACACACAACGCGGGCTGTGGCGACACCGCATGCCACCATGGAAATGTGACCACCCCTGTGCCCGATCCCACCGCGTCGTTCGCGACCGCCCAGGTTCAGGCAGGGTACGTGCCGGGTGTCGCGCAGAACACCGCCGTCGTGCCGATCTACCAGTCCAACGGATACGAGTTCCCCTCCCTCGCCCATGCGCGCGACGTCTTCGCGCTGCGGAGCCTCGGGAATGTCTACAGCCGCAACGCGAACCCCACCCAGGCGGTCTTCGAACAGCGCATCGCTGCCCTCGAGGGTGGGCGCGCAGCTGTCGCCGTCGCCTCCGGGCAAGCAGCAGCGGCGGCGGCGATTCTCGCGCTGGCCTCGGCCGGCGACCACGTGGTAGCTGCCCGCCAGCTCTACGGCGGCACCGTCGATCTGCTCTCCGACTCGCTCGGGAGTCTCGGAATCGAGGTCACCTACGTCGATCAGGACGACACGGATGCCTGGCGCGATGCGGTTCGCCCGAGCACGCGAGCCTTCTTCGCCGAGACGATCACCAATCCGCTGGCGACCGTGCTCGACATCCGTGCCGTTGCCGATATCGCCCACGCCGCGGGCGTGCCACTGGTCGTCGACAACACCGTCGCCTCGCCGTACCTCGTGCGCCCGGGCGAGCACGGTGCGGACATCGTCATCCACTCCGCCACGAAGTACATCGGCGGGCACGGCGTTGCACTCGGTGGTGTCGTGGTTGATATCGGATCGTTCGACTTCGGTGCCGATCCCGAGCGCTGGCCGCAGTTCACGACGCCCTACCCTCGGTTCGGGGACCTCGTGCTGTGGGACAGGTTCGGCGAGCAGGGACTTGCTCTGGTCATCTACATCAAGACCCGGTTCGTCCACGATTTCGGAACGACCCTGCCCGCCTGGTCGTCGTTCCAGCTGCTCCAGGGGCTCGAGACCCTCGACCTGCGGATGCAGCGCCACTCCGCGAGCGCACTCGCTGTCGCGCGGTTCCTCGAGCAGCATCCTGCCATCGAGAAGGTGTGGCACCCGGGACTCGCGTCGAGCCCGTGGCACGCTACGGCCCAGCGCTACCTGCCGCGTGGGGCCTCGTCGGTGTTCTCGTTCGATCTCGCCGGCACCGGGGATGCGGATGCCGACGACCAACGCGTCGAGAAGGTCATCGACGCTCTGCGTGTCATCCGACTGGTCGCCAACATCGGCGACGCCCGCAGCATGGTGAACCACCCGGCATCCATGACGCACCTGCACCTGAACGCAGAGCAGCTGCGCGAGGCCGGTATCTCACCGCGGACGATCCGCCTCTCGATCGGGCTCGAAGACGAAGCCGATCTCATCGCGGATCTCGCGCAGGCGCTGGCCTGACCGAGCTGGGCTACGACGCCTGGATGAGAGCGCGGTAGAAGCCGATTCCGCGTAACCAGACCTCGACCCGGATCCGCTCGTTGTGCGAGTGCAGCGCGTCTCGCTCGGCCCGGGTCAGGTGGAACGGCGTGAACCGATAGACGTGGTCGCTGATCGCCGTGAACCAGCGGCTGTCACTTGCGCCGAGCTGCACGTAGGGCGTCGGCACGATTTCGCCGCCGAGGGTGGAGACGACGGCGCTTGCGATCCGCCGCCACGGTTCTCCTCGCCACGGCGAGACCGGCGACGGGTTGGAGGCGTGCCGGATCTCAAGCTCGACCTTCTCGTCGGCCACCGCCCGGCGAACGTGTGCTGTCGCGCTCTCGATGGTGTCGCCGGTGAGGAGGCGGATGTTGACGGACGCCTTCGCGGTCGTTGCCAGGACGTTTTCGCCGGGTGCGCCGCTGAGTTCTGTCACGACCGCGGTGGTGCGCACCATCGCGTTGGTCTCGGGTCCGCCGAGCGTGAAAGCGCCGGCAAGCAGCGGACCGGTGATCTCACCGCGGCGGAAGAGGGTCCGCAGCGGCTCGGGGGTGTGGGGCGAAAGCGTTGCGAGCATGGCGCGCACGGGCGGTGCGAGCCGCGTTGGGAACGGTTTGCGCCGCAGCCGGTCGATTGCCCGCGCCAACCGCGCCGTGGCAGGCATCGCCGGCGGCGTGGATGCGTGGCCGCCCTGCTCACGGACGGTCATGACGAGGGTCATGACCCCGCGTTCGGCGACACCGATCATCGCCGTGGGCACCTCGACGCCGGGGATGATGCCCTCGACGACGGCGCCGCCCTCGTCGAGCACGAGTCCCGGATGGATGCCGCGCTCTTCCAGATGGGCGACGACCCCCCGCGCCCCGTCTCCCGCCGTCTCCTCGTTGTGCCCGAACGACAGGTAGATGTCCCGTGCCGGGGTGAAGCCTTCGGAGACGAGGGTCTCGACGGCTTCGAAGATCGCGACGAGAGACCCTTTGTCGTCGATGGCCCCGCGGGCGTGGAGCTCGGCATCCTCACCCTCGCCGACGACCTCCGCCCCGAACGGCGGGTGCTGCCACTCCGCCTCAACGACAGGCACGACATCCATGTGGGCCATGAGGACGAGCGGATCCTCGGATGACGCACCCGGCCACCGGTAGAGCAGGGAGTGGCGGGCGATCACGTCACGCTCGAGGCGCTCATGCGTCTTCGGGTAGAGGCGCTCCAGCGCACGGTGGAACTCGTCGAACACCGACGCATCCATCCGCGACTCGTCGGCGTACGACACGGTGGGGATAGCCAGGAGTTCTCGGAAGCGATCCAACGGAGTGCTCATGCTTCGAGGCTACTCGCGGCACTGCACGGGCGGGCTACGCTCGAAGCATGACTGCACTGCGATGGGGAATCCTGGCCACCGGCGGTATCGCGCACGCCTTCACGAGCGACCTGCGAACTGCCGGACTGACCGTCTCGGCGGTGGGCTCTCGTCGCGCGGACGCCTCGCGGGCCTTTGCCGATCAGTTCGACATACCGCACGCGCACGGTTCCTACGAGGACCTCGTCGCCGATCCCGATGTCGACATCGTCTACATCGCGACGCCGCATCCGATGCACGCCGACAACGCTGTGCTCGCGCTCGAAGCCGGCAAGCACGTGCTGATCGAGAAGCCGTTCACGCTGACCGGCCCCGAGGCCGAGCGGGTGCGCGATGTCGCTCGTACTCAGGGGCTGCTTGCGATGGAAGCGATGTGGACCCGGTATCTCCCGCACATGGTGCGGATCCGCGAGATCATCGCCGCAGGGACGCTGGGTGAGATCCGCACCGTTTTCGCCGATCACACTCAGCGGATCTCGTCCGACCCGGGCCACCGTCTGAACGCTCTCGAACTCGGCGGCGGATCGCTCCTGGACCTCGGGATCTACCCGGTCTCGTTCGCGTGGGATGTGCTCGGCAAGCCCGAGACGGTGATCGCTCGCGGCCGTCTCGCTGACACCGGTGCGGATGCCGAGGTCGCGACAATCTTCACCCACGCCGGTGGCGCGGTCTCAACCTCGATCTCGACCTCGCGGGCCGTGGGCCCCAATACCGCTCATGTGCTGGGCACTGACGCGCGGATCGACATCGATCGCGTGTGGTATTCGCCGACGTCGTTCCGCGTCGTCGCACCCGACGGCGAGGTTCTCGAGGAGTATCAGAGCGAGGTGGAGGGCCGGGGCATGCAGTATCAGGCGCTTGCCGCCGAGCGTCTGATCGCGGAGGGAAAGACCGACAGCGACCTGCTCCCGCTGGACGAGTCGGTAGCCATCATGCACGTCCTCGACGAGCTGCGCGCGCAGCTCGGCGTGCGTTACCCCAGCGAATAAGCCCGCTCAGGCGGGTTCGTCTCGGGCGGGTCCGCTCAGGCGGCGACCGAGTCCGCCCGGAAGACGGGAAGCCGGCGCTCCGGTGCAACGGTGTACTGACGACCGCTCGGAGAGATCCACAGCAGCGACCCGTCTCCGGTCTGGATGACGCGCCACCCACCATGGTGCTTGACCGTATGGTGCCCCTGACAGAGCGGGGCGGTATTCACGACCGAGGTCTCTCCGCCGTGTTCCCACGCGAGCGAGTGATCGATCTGACATCGGGAGGCGGGGATCCCGCACCCCGGTGCCATGCATCTATCGGCGCGCCACTTCGTGAGCGCCACCATGTCTGGCGGGGGTCGGTATCGGGTTCTGCCGACGGAAAGGACAACACCGGTCTCGGGGTGGGTCAGCACCCGGATCCACCCCGTCGCGGCCCCGGCAAGTTCCCGCGCCTTCTCGATCGGGATCGGACCGACACCCTCCACAACCGCAGGGTCGTGGGCGCCACCGCCATCCGCACCAAGCAGGGCGAGCGCGGGCACCGTCACGACAACCGTCGGGCGGATACCCTGCACGTCCTTCGGGTGAGCCGGAACAATGCCGTCGAGCAGGAGATCGCACAAGATGTCGGCGCGGATCTCGTCGAGCGTGCGGTCATCGGGCTGAGAGCCGCAGCCTTCGCCTCCGACGTGCGCGGCGAGCAACGCCTTGCCCTTTGCTGTTATCCGACCGTGGATGGCGTGAGCTTCGACCGTGGGCACCAGCGCATGCACCCACGACATCCCGTCGGCCTCCGGCTCGACGAAGACCCGCCGGCGTCGGATGGCGTGCTCGTGCCGAACCGTCAGCGTCGGTGCCAGTTCCTTATCGATGAGGCGTCGGAGTGCCCGGCGGAACGGACCGACCGCGAGGGACTCGGCAAGCTCTCGCGCATTCTCGACGAGCCGTGCCGCAACCTCCAGTTCGAGGGGAGCAAGCTCATCAACAATGATCATGGCGTGCCGCTCGGTCATCCCGGCGCGAGACAGCGACTCCCAAACTGTCGGGTACCGGTGCACGAGAGCCTCGGCCCGGTACATCAGCATGCCCGCCTGGTTCTCGGTGATCCGGAGGGCTGCGGCGAGCTCAAGCCGCACCGAGCGCTCGATCAGCTCCCGCGAGCCCCCGCCGTATCGCGTGACGTCATCGAGCGCCTCGAGACGCAGCTGGTCGATGCGCGCCAGCCGCTCCGCCGCGAACACTGCCTCCATCGTCGCAACTTCCAGCACGAGCGCCACGGCGTCGGGCCGCGCCGGCACCCAGCCCAGCTCCTCGTCGGAGTCGCAGAAGTCACCTTCACGAACGAAGCAGTCATCGGGGTCGACGGTGTGCGAGTCAGCCCAGGACGCGGCATCCATGCCCAGGGCCCTCTCGCCCGGGTCGGTGATGCCGAAATCGTCCATACCCCGACACTACGAGGGGGTTCCGACATTGCTCCTCGGCGCGAGGTCTCGGGCAGCGGATGCCGTCAGCGGCGCGTCGACCACCAGGCCCAGGCAACGAGCACCGGCTGGAAGAACAGTCGAACGAGGCGCTTTGTATCGGTGTCGAGGTCGAAGCCGTCACGCTTCTCGACGTATTGCGAGATGTTGCCGGGGAAGATCGCGATGAAGAACGCCGCGAGGATCGCGCCGACGCGGCGCCGCTCCTTCGGCAGCGCGACAAGAGCCGTGCCGAGCATGATCTCGACAACTCCGGATGCCACCACGATCGCATCCTCGTCGAGCGGTGAGAGCTCCGTAGCCCAGGGCGGCACCTGTGCCCGCCCAGCCAAACCGCCCGGACTGCGAAAGTCAACGTCGCAGACGGATGCCTGGCCGAAGCCTGCGGGGAGGGTTACCGCTCGGGAGACAGGGCGACGGCGAGGGCCCAGACCACCAGCAGCGGCTGCAGCAAGAGCCGCACAAAGCGGCGGGTGTCCGTGTCGAGCAGCGGCGCAGACCGACCCGTCTGCCACTGGTGGACGTTTCCCGGGAACACGGCGATGAAGAATGCCGCCACCGCGGCGCCGAGGCGTCCCCGTTCGCGCGGCAGGGCGACGAGACCTGCGCCGAGCATGATCTCCACCGCGCCGGAGCCGACGACGATCGCATCCTTGTCGGTGCGTAGCATCCGTGTCGCCCAGTCGGGCACAACGATGCGGTAGCCGCGTCTTCCCCACGTCAGGTGTGACACCCCCGCCGCTACCAGGAGGGCGGCGAGGAGCCAGCGAAGCAGCGTCATGCCGTGCGTCGGCCTGCAGCCGGGTGAACTTCGACGGGTTCCTCGTGCAGGCCACGCAGCGCCTGTGACAGTTCCGGCGCGCCCTTCGACAGTTCCCGGTCGAGAGAGCGCAGTCGCTTCTCGGCCTCCATGAGAGCCCAGTCACCCTTCTCGGTAACCCGCAGTTCGGATGCCGAACCAGCGTGAGCTGTCGAATCGTGCACGAATCCTTCATCGACGAGGGTGCGCACGGCGGTGTGCGCAGTCTGGACGGTGATCTGCGAACGCCGCGCGAGCTCACTGAAGGAGATACCCGGCATCCCGTAGATGTGGCCGAGCAGCGCATACTTGCGGGTGGTGAGCCCCAGGTCCTTGAGAACCGCGCCGAGCTGGGCCTCCCAGATGCTCGACATCGTCAGCAGCGCGATGACCGGGCTGAACCGTCGTTGCTGAGCTGCCACGGGATCTCCTTCTGCGGGGCGCCTGATCCTTCATCGTAGCCCGCGCCCTCCCGAACTCCCCGGTCGGACCGTCGTGGATAAAGAAGTCAGCGGCAATGACCGGGAAAAAGGTCCCTACGCAATCTCGCGTAGGTCATGTCATCATCGGGAAATGGACACCTCGCTGTACGAAATCCGAAAGGACCTCAGCCGGGCCCTCGCGGAGCTTCACGAGGCCCAGCAGAGCTACCCCGACGACCCCACCCTCCACGCGATCGACAGTCTCCAGTCAGCCGTAGAGCGCCTCACCGGTGTGCTCGAAGAGATTCACTCTTTCTTCTCGCTGCCCGTCCCGACCTCGACCGGCCCACACCCGGTCTCGGCAGGCTCCGGCCACCGGCACCACCGGTAGCGCTCACGAGCCGGTGACGACGACTCAGGCGATCAGTCGTTGTCGCCGCGCCGCATCGATCAGAGCATCCTTGTGGGCGTCGTCGGCAAGCGAGATCAGGGCAAGAGCCCGCTCCTGCGTCGAGAGCCCCCGAAGATTCACCATGCCGTGCTCGGTCACGACGTGCTCGACATCCATACGCTCGTCGGTGACGATGTCGACCCGCGGCACGATCGTCGAGATCATCCCGCCCTTCGCTGTGGCCGGGAGAACCACGAACGACTTGCCACCGCGCGACTTGGCCGCTCCGGTCACGAAATCGAACTGACCGCCGGATCCCGAATACTGCACGCCGCCGATCATCTCGGCATTGACCTGCCCGTAGAGATCGACCTGGATCGCCGCGTTCACCGAAATCATGGCGTCGTTACGGGCGATGATCTGCGGATCGTTGACGTAGTCGGCGGGGAAACTCACCATCGACGGGTTGTCGTTCATAAATGCGTAGGTGTGGGCATCCCCGACCGTCGAGGTCCAAACGTGCCGCCGCGGATGCAGGGTCTTGCGCCGCCCTGTGATGACGCCCGACTCGATGAGCGGCACGAACGCCGAGGAGAAAAGCGCCGAATGGATACCGAGGTCCCGGTGATCCCCCAGGGCCGCAGCGACCGCGGCGGGAACCCGGCCGGCACCGATCTGCAGCGTCGCGCCGTCGGGAATGTGCGCCGCGACGTGCGCCGCGATAGCGAGGTCGGCATCCGCCGGAGCCGCCTCGGCGACCTCGGGGAGGGGCGAGGCATGCTCGACGATGGCGTCCACTTCATCGATGTGGAGCAGGGACTCGCCGAAGACCCGGGGCATGTTCGGGTTCACCTCGACGATCAGGCGGCGGCAGGCGCGCGCCGCGACGCTCGCGTAATCGTTGACGACACCGAACGAGAAGTGACCGCTCGCGTCCATCGGGCTGACCTGCACCAGGAACGTGTCGACATCGAGGCGTTCGCGGATCAACCGTGGCAGGTTCGAGAAGTTGACCGGAATGAAATCGAGGGTTTCGCGGTCGGCCCGGGCGGGATCGGCGATGATGTGGTGATCGCGCCCGGCGACGAAGAAGGTGTGGGCACGCACCTTCTCGATGACGCCCGGCTGCAGGATCGTGTCCCCGATCGCGTCACCGCCCATGCCGTAATAGAGATCCAGGTCGACGAGATCGTCGGAGCGGATACGTTCGGCGAGAGCTGCGAGCACTGCCGGCGGCGCCCCGAGGCCCATCGCCACGAGCAGCTGCGTCCCCGAGGGGACGGATGCCGCGGCATCCGCTGCCGACACGAGCTTGCGACGGTAGTCATCCTGAACCGGCATCCGTGATCCTCCAGCGCTGTCGCCGACGGATCCACTCTGGCATGACGGGCTGCCGGAGTGTCGAGGGCGGGCGCTACTGTCGTGTCACGGCCTCGCGAGTGCTCGCCCCCGACCTTTCCGGCATCGACAAGCCGAAAGGACCCCCGGCGTGCTTCCCCAGTATCGAGAAGACGTACGGTCGTCCCGTGCAGGACTGGATCGACATCGCCGTCGAACGCCTCGATGCCGGCGACGCGCACATGGCAGTTGTCGAGGTTCTCAAGTCGGAGCATGGGCTGGGACACGGCCACGCGAACGCTGTGGTGGCGTACACGAAGGCGGCGCTCGCGCAGGGCTGAGCGCTGGCGCGGTGCGGGATAGCGTGGATCCAGTGACTCTCGACCTCGACACTCTTCGCCCGTATCCCGACGCTGGCGACCCGGATAGCCGCGCACACGATGCGGCGGATCGGCTGCTGCTCGACGAATCAGCGGAGGCGCGACAAGGCGTTGCGCGGCGCGAGATCGCCGTCATCGGCGACACGTTCGGCGCCCTGGCCCTCGCGTGCGCGAGCGATGCCGATGATGGTGTCGTCCGCGTGCACCAGGATTCCCTTGGCGGCGAGCGCGCGGTGGTTGCCAACGCGCGCTCGACCGGGCTCGAAGCATCCGTCGAGTCGCTCGCTCTCGGTGCGGAGCTGGTGCGCGATGCTCGGGTCGTTCTCCTCCGGCTCCCCCGGTCACTCGAGGCGCTGCGCGACATCGCGGGGCTGATCGCCGCGCACGCCGCGCCCGATGTCGTTGTATTCGCGGGCGGGCGGATCAAACACATGAGCCTCGGCATGAACGACGTGCTGCGGGAGCACTTCGACACCGTGGATGTCTCGCTCGCCCGCCAGAAGTCGCGGGTGCTTATCGCGCACGGTCCTCACGACGGTCGGGATCCCGAGCCGTCCGCGGCGCGGCTGCGCATCGGTGACACGGATGTCGAGGTCCGCGCCTTCGGCGGCGTGTTCGCCGGGGCAACGCTTGACATCGGAACGCGCCTGTTGATCGATAACCTGCCAGACACGATTCCCGGGCACGCCGACGATCCGGCGGTTGATCTGGCGTGCGGGAACGGCATCGTCGCTGCGACCCTCGCTCTGCGGCATCCGGGGCTGCGTGTCTACGCGTCGGACGAGTCGGCCGCCGCCGTCGCATCGGCTCGGGCGACCGCCGCCGCCAACGGAATCGCCGACCGGATGACAGTGGCTCGCGATGATGCGCTGTCGACCCTGCCCGACGCGAGTGCGTCGTTCATCGCCCTGAACCCACCGTTTCACCGGGGAGCCGCGATCGACGAAACGATCGCCCGGCACCTGTTCGCCGATGCGGCTCGCGTGCTGCGCCCCGGCGGCGAACTATGGACCGTCTGGAACTCGGCCCTGCGCTACCGCCCGTCGCTCGAGAAGCTCGTCGGCCCGACCCGTCAGATCGCCCGCACCCCAAAGTTCACAGTCACGGCCTCGACGCGTCGCTGAGGGGCCGGCTCAAGAGGTTCCAGCCCTCAGCTCTCCCGCTCGGTCGGCATCGGCGCCGCGAACGGATCGTACGCCCGGCCGCCGTCGACGATCTCACGGTTGAGCGCGGTGAGTCGGCTCACGATCTGCTCGGGATCCTGCGCCACCGACTTCGGCCAGCCGTAGGCGGCTGCCACAGCTTCGTCGAGGCGGCGGTGCAGTGCGGCGAGATCGGCGAAACCACCCTCGTCCATGAGGTTGTACAGCTTCGTAAGGCCCATGCTGTGCTCGATACAGAGTTCGCTTCGACGGGCATAGAGCGCCCGGGATGCGGCAGCAATCGCTTCCCGCTGCTCGGGCGTGACGGGATCCGGCCACGGGTAGGTGTCGAAGACCGCCGCGTTCGTGTAGCGGAGGCGCGTCTCGAGTGTCGAAGATTGCGCCCTCGCCCATGCTTCGTGTGCGCTGGATAGCAGGACGCCCATTGAGTAATCATCATCGAACGCGAACACGACGACCGCGTTGTTCGGAACCACCGTCCGTTCTACCCAGGCAAGCAGCAGTCGCTTGCCCGTTGCCGCCGCCGCGGCGTATCTACGAAGCGGTGCAATCGCCGCCCGCATGTCCTCCACACGTCGACCAAAGAGCCACCATCGACGTTCGACCGCACGGTTTGTCGAAGTCTCGCGCTCGATCTTGACCGACGAGCGGAGGATGTCGACAGCGGCGGGAAAGGTGAGAGCGCGCTCGAGTGGCAGAGAACCGAAGTCGATGACCCATCGAGACGGTGCCTGCCTGACGTCTTCCGCGATGTCGGCGCCCGTAAGGAATCGACGAACGACCTGCTCGTAGGCGGCGTCATCCGAAGCCAAGAGCGCGCTCGCCACCGAGTCGTCAAGGAGGAATCCCTTGCCCTGCGGAACTACTCCGGCAAAGCAACGCCCTCTGTTCTCAGCGATCGAGCCGACCTCGAGACCTGCCGCGTCACCGGCGCGCAGGTTCGGTGCGATCCCAGATACGACCTGGTCGTCAAGGGTGAAATCTGTAGGGTTCCGAGACGGCGATTTCACCCAATTCACGATACTGACGTGGACTTTCGCGTCCCCCGGCCACTTCTGCGAGGAGACCGCATCGGTGATCACCCCACCAGTCGAGGCAATGTAGGCAAGCGATGCCAGACGTCCGGTTGTCTGGCTGATCGAGTTCGTTCCCACGAGTCCCGCCCGCTGTTCAGGCTGAAGATGCTCGTGAGCGCGCCGGAACCAGTACACGCAGAGATCCTTGACCCCAACGCCGAACTGACGGACGAGCCAATCCACGTAGTCGTCACCAAGGCTGGGGCGTAAGAGCTTAGCTCCCAGAAACGGCGGGTTGCCGATGATCGCATCCACCTCGGGCCAGTCGGTCTGCAGCGCGTCGGCCTGCGCGATGCGGGAGAGGTCGACCAGCGGCAGCACGGGCTCAGCCTCGCCGTACCGTTCGATCATCTGCCGGTGCCCCATCCAGAGCGTGACCCTCGCGATCATGACGGCGACCCGCTCGATGTCGATCCCGAACAGATTCGAGAGCGGATAGAAGGGAAGCGTGCCAGTGGGACGCGGGGAACCGGTTTCGGCGGCGAGGCGATCGATGCGCTGCTTGAGATCGAACTCGAGCCCGCGCAACTCGCGATACGCAACATAGAGGAAGTTGCCGCACCCGCAGGCGGGGTCAAGGACGCGGAAGGCGCACAGCTCATCGAGAAGCGCAACCGCCTCGGTGACCGATCCGGTCGTCTCGATGCGCTCACGCCAGGGGCGCACGATCGTCGGCGCAACGATCTTCATGATGTCGGCCTCGTGCGTGTAGTGCGCGCCGATCTCGGAGCGGCGGTCATCGCCGAGCACTCCTTCGAGGAGCGAACCGAAGATTGTCGGGTTGACCTCGCGCCAGTTGAACTCGGCGGCCTGCTTCAGGTGAAGAAGTTCCGCTCGATCAAGGTAGACGGCGGCAGGCCTGGCGAACAGGTCACCGTTGACGTATCGCGTACCCGCGAAGCGACCCTTCCGGTTGTGGTCGCCTTTTTGATTGAGCAGCTGGAAAAGATAGCCGATCTCCTTCGCGGAGTCGGGATCGTCTTCCTTGAGCAGCGCCTCGACGGTCGCCTGCAGCGGATACCCCTCGAGCATCCCGAGATCTTCAGCGAAGAGACACCAGACCAACTGCATGGTGAAGCGCTGGATCTCATCGACCGGGGCCGCCGATCGGTCGAGCATCGAGCGGTAGAGCTCTGCGACGTGGCGGGCGGCATCCTCGGTCAGTTCACGTCGATGCTCGCTGAAGACCGGCTCCAACGACTCGTTTTGGAGGAACAGCAGGGCGTCGTAGTGCTCGGGAAGCTCCGCGAGCGTGAACCGCGAACGCGGTCGGTTCGGGAAACGACCCGGCTCCCAGACTTCGAACTCCTGGAAGTTGCAGAGCACGACCCACCGGGCAGCCGGCGTGTCGGTGGCGGGATCACTCGACTCGCGCCAGTACCGATCGCGTTGATCGGCGGCCTTCTCCAGCGCAATGCCGGGAGCCTTCATCTCGACGATCATGATGCCCGGCCAGTGCAGGTCCATGAAGCCCGCAGAACTGCGAAAATCTTCGAACCGTGCACCAACGGACTGGCGATCACTGCCGTACGCAGCGAACAACTCGTTCAGGAAGGTCTGAGCCTCTGCCCGCTCCGAGCCGGAGTATCCCGACCAGCGGCGCACGAAGTCGGTGAGTGCTCGCTGAAGCTCCGCGCCGCTGCGGACCGCACCCGTCACCGGTCAGAACATCCGGGTCTTGTTCGGAACGCTGAAGTACGTCTGCTGCACGAACCGTTTGCGCTCAGCCTGCAGGGCGTCAACGAGATCCTTCATAGCTGCCTCAGCGTTCGGGTGAGCGCCCGACTTGCGGATGCGCTCAAGCGCCTTGCGTGCGCGCTCCAGTGCGTAGTCGAGGTTCGTCAGCACATCCGACACCTCGCCCATGGCCTGTTCGCGCGCCCGCTCTTCGGCGGCCACGCTGTCGGTCACCTGCTGTGCCATCTCGTCCCCTTCCGATGCAGCGTGAGCTTCACGGTATGCCCCGCCTGCGACGTCGCCAGACGCCGACGCAGGATCTGTGGACATCACCGTTTCTCCACAACCGGATCTAGAAGTCCCAGTCCTCGTCCTCGGTCGCGACAGCCTTGCCGATGACGTACGAGGAGCCCGACCCCGAGAAGAAGTCATGGTTCTCGTCGGCGTTCGGCGACAGGGCCGACAGGATCGCGGGGTTCACGTTCGTGACCGACTCGGGGAACATCGCCTCGTAGCCGAGGTTCATGAGCGCCTTGTTCGCGTTGTAGTGCAGGAACTTCTTCACGTCTTCGGTCAGGCCGACGCCGTCGTAGAGGTCCTGCGTGTACTGCACCTCGTTGTCGTAGAGCTCGTACAGCAGCGAGAACGTGTAGTCCTTGATGTCCTGACGCTTGGCTTCATCGACCCGCTCGAGCCCCTTCTGGAACTTGTAGCCGATGTAGTACCCGTGCACTGCCTCGTCACGAATGATGAGGCGGATGAGGTCGGCAGTGTTGGTGAGCTTCGCACGGCTCGACCAGTGCATGGGCAGGTAGAAGCCCGAGTAGAAGAGGAACGACTCCAGCAGGGTCGAGGCGACCTTACGCTTGAGCGGCTCGTCGCCCCGGTAGTACTCCATGACGATCTGCGCCTTGCGCTGCAAGTTGGGGTTTTCGACCGACCAGCGGAACGCCTCGTCGATCTCCTTCGTCGAGCACAGGGTCGAGAAGATCGACGAGTAGCTTTTCGCGTGCACCGACTCCATGAACGCGATGTTCGTGTACACCGCCTCTTCGTGCGGTGTGATCGCGTCCGGGATCAACGACACCGCACCGACGGTGCCCTGGATCGTGTCCAGGAGCGTCAACCCCGTGAACACGCGCATCGTGAGGGTCTGCTCCTCGGGGGTGAGGGTGTTCCACGACTGCACGTCGTTGGAGAGAGGCACCTTCTCGGGCAGCCAGAAGTTGTTCACGAGACGGTTCCAGACTTCGAGGTCCTTGTCGTCTTGAATGCGGTTCCAGTTGATCGCCTGTACGTGGTCGATCAGCTTGAGCTTCTCGGTCATTGTCGTCTTTCTCGCAGAGTCGAATCGGCGGTGCTCAGAGCATGCAGCTGACGCACTCCGTCATGTCAGTTCCCTCGAGGGCCATCTGACGCAGACGGATGTAGTAAATGGTCTTGATGCCCTTCTTCCAGGCGTAGATCTGTGCCCGGTTGATGTCACGAGTGGTCGCGGTGTCCTTGAAGAACAACGTCAGAGACAGGCCCTGGTCGACGTGCTGCGTCGCAGCGGCGTAGGTGTCGATGACCTTCTCGTAACCGATCTCGTAGGCATCCTGGTAGTACTCCAGGTTGTCATTGGTCATGAACGGCGCCGGGTAGTAGACGCGGCCGAGCTTGCCTTCCTTGCGGATCTCGATCTTCGAGGCGATCGGGTGGATCGAGCTCGTCGAGTTGTTGATGTACGAGATCGAGCCTGTCGGGGGCACGGCCTGCAGGTTCTGGTTGTAGATGCCGTGCGCCTGCACCGACGCCTTCAGCTCACGCCAGTCATCCTGCGTGGGAATGTGGTGGCCGGCGAACAGCTCGCGCACCCGCTCGGTCTGGGGCACCCACTCCTGCTCGGTGTACTTGTCGAAGAACTCCCCCGACGCGTAGGTCGAGTCGGCGAAGCCTTCGAACGCCGTCCCCCGCTCGATGGCGAGCTTGTTCGAGGCCCGCAGTGCGTGGAACAGCACCGTGTAGAAGTAGATGTTCGTGAAGTCGATGCCCTCTTCGGAGCCGTAGTGGACGTGCTCGCGAGCGAGGTAGCCGTGCAGGTTCATCTGGCCGAGGCCGATCGCGTGCGAGCGGTCGTTGCCGTCCTCGATCGAGCGGACCGAGGCGATGTGGCTCTGGTCGCTCACCGCGGTGAGGGCGCGGATTGCGGTGTCCACCGTGCGACCCAGGTCGCCGCCATCCATCGCCAGCGCGATGTTCATCGACCCGAGGTTGCAGGAGATGTCCTTGCCGATCTGGTCGTACGAGAGGTCCTCGTTGTAGGTCGTCGGGGTGTTGACCTGCAGAATCTCGGAGCACAAGTTCGACATGTTGATCCGGCCCTTGATGGGGTTGGCCCGGTTCACGGTGTCTTCGAACATGATGTACGGGTAGCCCGACTCGAACTGGATCTCGGCGAGGGTCTGGAAGAACTCGCGCGCGTTGATCTTGCTCTTCTTGATGCGCGGGTCATCGACCATCTCGCGGTACTTCTCGGTGACCGAGATGTCGCCGAACGGCACGCCGTAGACGCGCTCGACGTCGTACGGCGAGAAGAGGTACATGTCCTCGCCGTTCTTGGCCAGCTCGAACGTGATGTCGGGAACCACGACCCCGAGCGAGAGGGTCTTGATGCGGATCTTCTCGTCGGCGTTCTCGCGCTTGGTGTCGAGGAACTTCAGGATGTCGGGGTGGTGGGCCGACAGGTAGACGGCGCCCGCTCCCTGACGTGCCCCGAGCTGGTTGGCGTAGCTGAAGCTGTCTTCGAGCAGCTTCATGACGGGGATGATGCCGCTGGACTGGTTCTCGATCTGCTTGATGGGAGCACCCGCCTCGCGGATGTTCGACAGGAGGAGTGCGACGCCACCGCCGCGCTTGCTCAGCTGCAGCGCGGAGTTGATGCCACGGGCGATCGACTCCATGTTGTCTTCGATGCGCAGCAGGAAGCACGAGACCAGTTCCCCGCGCTGGGCCTTGCCGGTGTTCAGGAACGTCGGGGTCGCGGGCTGGAAGCGACCCGAGATGATCTCGTCGACCAGCTGCGTCGCGAGGGCCTCGTCACCGTCGGCAAGACCGAGGGCCGTCATCACGACGCGGTCCTCGAAACGCTCGAGGTAGCGCTTTCCGTCGAAGGTCTTCAGGGTGTAGCTCGTGTAGTACTTGAAGGCGCCGAGGAAGGTCTCGAAGCGGAACTTCTTCTCGAACGCGTGGTCGTGCAGCGACGAGATGAACTCGAACGAGTACTTCTCGAGCACGGCGGGCTCGTAGTACTGCTTGTCGACCAGGTAGTCGAGCTTCTCCTTCAGCGAGTGGAAGAAGACGGTGTTCTGGTTGACGTGCTGCAGGAAGTACTCCCGCGCAGCACGCTTGTCGGCGTCGAACTGGATTTTGCCGTCGGGCCCATACAGATTCAACATGGCGTTGAGGGCGTGATAGTCGAGCCCATCGAAGCGGGCCTCGGTCTTGAATGCCGTGTCTGTCACTGCAGCTTCCACCATCGTTCCAATCCTTCGCTTACGCGTGTGACGTCTTCCGACGTGCCGAACAATTCGAGCCGGTACAAGTGCGGCACGTGACACTTGCGGCTGATGATGTCGCCGGCGGCGCAGAAAGCGTCGCCGAAATTGGTGTTTCCCGCGGCGATGACGCCGCGGATGAGGGTGCGGTTCTGCTCGACGTTGAGGAACCGGATGACTTGCTTGGGCACCGCGCCTCGCTCCTCGCCGCGACCCTGGCCTCCCCCATAGGTGGGGGTGACCAGGACGAAGGGCTCATCGACCAGGAGCATCGGCTCGGATGCGAAGAGCGGGATGCGCTCAGCGCGCAATCCCAACTTCTCGATGAAGCGCGCCGTGTTCTGCGAAACGCTCGAGAAGTACACGAGCAACGGCGTCTCTGTCGCGATCGCCGTGCTCATGGCTCAGGCGAGGCGAGACGCGAGCTCGTCGATCTTGTCGGGACGGAAGCCCGACCAGTGGTCCTCGTCGGTGATGACGACGGGGGCCTGCAGGTAGCCCAGCGCCTTGACCTGCTCGAGGGCCGCGGGGTCCTGCGAGAGGTCGAGAACTTCGTAATCGATGCCCTTGGAATCCAGCGCGCGGTAGGTCGCAGTGCACTGCACGCAGGCCGGCTTGGTGTAGACCGTGATCGCCATGTTAGATCCGTTGTCCCCTCAAAATCCTTCGTCGAACCGGCAGCTCCCCCACCGGGAGTCCAATACTACATATGGGTGCCGACATCAGATAGCACCACAAGGGGTAGTAGTTACATTCGTGTAGTTTTCCACCGCTCTCCTCAGATACAACGCGATTTGTCCACCGTTTCATCCACAGATCGACCAACCCGCGAAACCTGGGAGAAGCCTGAAATCACGCGGGTCCGGGTGCCTGCATCCGTCATCCCTCCACAGCGCGACGCTACGGCGATCCACCGACATCGAATTCGCCTGTGGATTGCGTTTCCGGCGTGTCGCGGCGTGTCGCAGCATCCGTCCACGCACCGCGTGGTCCGCGCTCCGATATCGCCCAACCGGTTCGGCGCGACTACCGTAGGAGGGTGGCGGGATATGGAGAACTGCTGCGCACTCCGGGGGTCGCGCGCATCATCGCAGCGCAGCTGACAGCGCGGTTCCCGAACGGGATGACGAGCCTGGCGATCCTGCTGCACATTGAGCAGGTCACGGGCTCTTACGGCTCCGCTGGGCTCGTGCTGGCGGCGACCTCCGTCGGGCAGGCTGTCGCGGGTCCGATCACGAGCAGGTGGATGGGCCTGTGGGGCATGCGGCGGGTGTTGACCGTGACCCTCGCCATCTGCGCTGCCGCGATCGCGTGTATCGCGGCGTTCGCCCTCCCCTTGCCCGCCTATATGGTGCTGGGGCTCATCGCGGGTCTATCAACACCGCCGGTTCAGGCAGCGGTTCGAACGATCTACCCGAAGATGGTCAACTCGCGACAGGTGACTCCCCTGTACTCGCTGGATGCCTCGCTGCAGGAGATCATCTGGGTCGTCGCTCCCGTGCTCATCACGTTCGTCGCGACGCAGATCGGCACGGTCCAAGCCCTCGCGCTCATCGTCATCGTGCTGCTGGGCGGCGGCGCGTGGTTCATCCTCTCCCCCGAGGTCGGCCGGGTGCGCATCCCTCGCAGTCGGCGCAGCTTCGGAAAGGTGCTCGGCAAGCCCGCGGTGCTGCTGGCAACGGTCGTCGGCTTCCTCTTGATCGGTGCCTGTGCCGCCGTCGAGGTCGGCGTGGTCGCCACCTTCGGACACGAGGGGATCGAGGCGGGCCTTGTGCTTGCCGTCTTCGCCATCGGAAGCCTCGCCGGCGGTCTCTCCTTCGGGCATATCCCGATCGGACCATGGGCGACGGCCAGACGGATGCTGATCGTTGCGGCAGGACTCAGCCTCACGATGATCTCGCTCAACGCCTGGTGGCTGGGCGCGACACTCGCCGTCGCGGGACTCGGTGTAGCGCCAGCACTCGCAGTGATCTTCGCGATGACATCTGCGAGCGTCAAGTTCAGCGAGACCGCCGAGGCCTACGGCTGGATTGGAACCGGACAGCTCATCGGTGCGGCCGCAGGTTCGGCAGTCGCGGGTTTCCTCGTCGACGGCGCGGGCCCCCAGGGCGCCTACCTCGCCGCAGCACTGTTCGCCGCCACCGGCGCGATCGTGGCGATCGTGTTCGTCCGTGGCTTCCCCGACCTGCGCGACCGGGATCCGAGCCCCATCCCCGATACCGAGCCCGTTCCCACGATCACCTGACCCTCGCGTTCACCGCGCGCGCCTACGATGAACCCGTGACGTACACCCGGCTCGCCTGGACTCTTCTTGCCATTGCACTGTTGATCGTCACGGTCTTCGAGAGCATCGGCCACGGATGGGTGACCGCCGGGATCATCATCGTGTTCGCGGTGCTCCCCGACATCTCCCTGATCGGGGCGTCCAGCAGCCAGCGCGGCATCATTCGCCCCGAACGCGTCGCGTTCTACAACTGGTTGCATCAGGCGTGGATTCCGGCGCTGCTGTTCTTCCTCGGCGGCTCCATGGCATACCTGTGGGAGATGCGGGAGGTCGGACTGCCGCTGTTCTGGTGCGGCATGGGCTGGCTGCTTCACATCGCTCTGGATCGGACTTTCGGATTCGGCATGCGCGCACCCGACGGCACGATCATTCCCGTCGGCACGTACAGGCCGCGCGCGCGCTGAAAGGATGCCGAAGCCATGACAAGCCCTGACCACCGCAGCCCCTTCGACCCAGCATCCGTGCTGCCCGATGAACTGCTCGAGCGGTTCCGCGAGCGTGCGGCGCGGCACGACAGCGACAACACCTTCCCACACGACGACCTCGCCGACCTGACGGATGCCGGGTACCTCGCGCTGTTCGCTCCGACGGAACTCGGCGGGTCGGGCCTCGGTCTTGCCGAGGTGTCGCTCCTGCAGCAGCGCCTGGCTACCGCAGCCCCGGCGACAGCGCTCGCGATCAACATGCACCTTGTGTGGACCGGTGTCGCGAAGGCGCTCGCCGATCGCGGCGTCGACGACCTGCGCTTCGTGCTCGAAGGCGCCGTGGCCGGCGAGATCTTCGCGTTCGGCATCAGCGAGGCGGGCAACGATCTCGTGCTCTTCGGCAGTGACACTGACGCCGCGCCGCAGTCGGACGGCTCATACGCCTTCACCGGCACAAAGATCTTCACCTCCCTCGCGCCGGTCTGGACGCAGCTCGGGCTCCACGGCCTGGACACCACCTCTCCTGACGGCCCGAAGATGGTCTACGCGTTCGTGCCGCGGTCCGAAGAGGATGCCGGACGAATCGTCACCCGCGACGACTGGAACACGCTCGGCATGCGCGCCACGCAGTCCCGCACGACTCAGCTGCGGGGCGCCCTGGCCGCGGCAGACCGGGTCGTGCGTCGCATCCCTCCCGGGCCGAACCCCGACCCGATCGTGTTCGGCATCTTCAGCGTCTTCGAGATTCTGCTGGCGTCGGTCTACACCGGAATCGCACGGCGGGCACTGGATGTCGCTGTCGCGACCGTCGGCACGCGCCGGTCGAAGAAGACGGGACTCACCTACAGTCAGGATCCCGACATCCGGTGGCGGATCGCCGATATGGCCCTCGCGTACGACGCGCTTCCCCCGCAGCTAGAGACGCTCAGCCGCGACATCGACACCCTCGTCGATCACGGGCCGCGGTGGTTCTCGCTCCTGTCGGGCGTGAAACACCGCGCCGTCACCATGGCCAAGGCCGTCGTGGATGATGCGATCCTCGTGGCTGGCGGGTCGAGCTACTTCGCCGGGAGCGAGCTCAGCCGACTCTACCGCGACGTGCTCGCCGGGATGTTCCACCCGTCCGACCCGGAGTCCGCTCACGCCACCGTGGCGACGGCGTGGCTCGGGCCGGTCTCGGGTTGAGCTCTCGCGCTTCCTGATCGGCGCGACCAGCGACGTGTGAGGATGTGGGAATGGCACGCACGCCGACCTCCGCGCTGAGCCCCGCAGACCAAGCGCGGCGACGAGGGCTTCGAACGATGAAGTCCGTCGCGCTCGGGGCGCTGCTGCTCATGGCAGTCCTGTTCCTCGTCGGCTTCATCGGCCAGCAACAGATTCCGGGGCTCACCTACCTGCGCGCGGCAGCCGAAGGCGGAATGGTCGGTGCGCTGGCGGACTGGTTCGCGGTCACGGCGCTGTTTCGGCATCCGTTGGGGATCCCGATCCCCCACACCGCGATCATCCCGCGGCGGAAAGACGAGATCGGTCAGTCGCTGGGCGAGTTCGTCGAGACGAACTTCCTCGCGACGGATGTCGTGCGCACCAAGCTCGAATCGACCTCGATCGCCGCCCGCCTGGGTGCGTGGCTGAGCGATCCCGCGCACGCGGCGCGGATCGGGTCGGAAGCGGCGGCGATGGGTTCCGGCATCCTTCGCGCCCTCAGCGACGACGACGCTCAAGAGGTCATCACCGCCCTCGCCCGCGAGCACCTCATCGTGCCGGAGTGGTCGCCGGCGATCGGCGAGTGGCTCGGCCGCATCGTCGACGCCGACGCCCACCGAACCGCCGTGGACCTCGCCGCCGAGAACATCGACGAGTGGCTCGCGAACAACCGGGATGCCTTCACGGGCCTGGTCTCGGGGCGCCTACCCTCCTGGGTGCCGAGCATCGCCGCGCGCCTCGTCGACGAGACCGTGTACTCCGAGGCCGTCGGGTTCGTGCGTGCCGTGCGAACCAATCCCGAGCATCCGGCCCGTGCTGCGATCACCGCCTACCTCAGCCGCTTGTCCGAGAGCATGCAGCACGACCCGCAGACGATCGGCCGATTCGAGGATGCCAAGCTCGCGATCTTCGACAGCCCCCGCGTTCGCGACCTAGCAACCCATGCCTGGAGCACGGCAAAGTCGGGCCTTCTCGACGCGCTCGCCGACCCGCAGAGCGGACTGCGCACACAGATCGACAGTGCCCTTCGTGACATCGGTGAACGGCTCGTGCGCGAACCCGAACTGCAGCGTCGCGTCGACACCTGGGTGACGGATGCCGCAGTCTTCCTCGTCGACCGATATCGCCACGACATCGCCTCGCTGATCACCGACACCGTCGAGCGGTGGGATCCTGCCGAGACGACCGAGAAGATCGAGCTCATGGTGGGCCGCGATCTGCAGTACATCCGCCTCAACGGCACGATCGTCGGCGCGCTGGCGGGCCTTGCGATCTACACGATCGCGCACGCCCTGTTCGGCTGAGTGCCCCTTGCAGCGATCAGGCGCGGTCACACGACGCTGATGACGGTCCCGCCAGTGAGGTCGACCAGCTGCGGGAACGTCAACGGAAACACCGTGTGCGGCGTGCCGCCTGCCGCCCAGATCTCGGGGAACGCGGCGAGGTCTTCGTCGACGATCGTCACGAGCGGCGCCGGATGGCCCGTCGGCGCAACTCCTCCGATCGCCTGGCCCGTCGCCTGACGCACCTGATCGGGGGTCGCGCGGATGATCGATGTCCGCCCGAGCCGCGTCGCCAATTCCTTCGTATCGACGCGGTGGGCGCCGCTGGTCATGACCAGAAGTGGCTCACCGTCGGACCAGAACACGAGGCTGTTCGCGATAGCGCCCACCTCGACTCCGAGGGCTTCGGCTGCCAGCGCCGCGGTGGAGGCGGCATCCGGGAGAACGACGATGTCGCCGGGAATCCCCGCGGCGCGGATCGCGTCGTGGACGAGGCGGCTGCGAGCAGGAAGGTGATCGGACATGATCTGAGCCTAGGGCGAGCAGCAAGCACCCTCCGGATATTCTGTGCCCATGAGCTTCTTCGGCGGCGGGTCGGGCAACGACAAGAACAAGATCACGCCCGCGCGCATCACGATCTGGGTTGTCGTCGCCGGTGTTGGCGTGTATCTGGTCGTTTCGGGCCTGGTCGGCGTCCTCTCGGGCGGAAGCTGACACGCTCACGGATGCCGTGGCACCAGCCAGCGGCATCCGTAGGCTTGCCGCGTGGGAGTCTGGCTTGCCGCGCTGAGCGGCCTGATCGGCGGCGGCGCTCTGTTCGTCGGTGCCGGCGTCGCGTGGTTCGTGAAGGTGCCGCGGCTCGTAGTCATGGCGATCATGGCTTTCGGCGCCGGCGTGCTGATCTCGACACTGGCATTCGAGTTGGTGGCCGAAGCTGCTGACGGCGGCGGCATCGTTCCGACCGCTGCCGGTTTCCTCGGCGGCGCCGTGATCTACATCGTCGCCGACTGGGCAGTCTCACGCCCAAAGCCCGCAGCTACCGACTCCCGCAACATCGCCAAGCGCCGCGGGAAGGGCAAGGCCGCGCTTTCTGCCGGAGGAGCAGCGATCGCGATCGGGTCGCTCATCGACGGCATCCCCGAGTCTGTGGTCTTGGGACTCTCGGTGTTGCAGACGGGCGGACTCAGCATCCCGGTCGTCGCAGCGATTGCGATCAGCAACATTCCCGAGGGGCTCTCGTCGACGGCGGCCTTCAAGCAGGATGGGAGCCGTGGCCGGACTGTCGCGGTGCTGTGGGGCGGCATCACTGCGGCGTCCGTTGTCGCAGCCGTGGTCGGATACCTGGCCCTCCAGACCGCGCCACCCGAGCTCATCGCCATTATCACGAGCATCGCTGCGGGCGCTTTGCTCGCCATGGTCGCGAACACGATGATCCCCGAAGCGTTCGAGCGCCTTCACTTCCTGACGGGCCTGTGGGCGACCCTCGGATTCCTGCTCGCGTTCGTCATGCACGAGCTGAGCTGAGGCGCGGTCGAACCTCAGCCCTTCCCGCCGGGCGGGCCGATCATCAACAAGCTCACGTAGAGCATGACGACAGCCGCGGCGATGAGGATGCCGAGTATCCACGGGCGGCGCAGGAACCAGCGCAACGCACGGTCGTACCAGGCGCCATCGCGCGGGTCGTCGGTCTGCTCAAGGCGCCAGGTCCCGGCGAGCGATCCGCGCCGGTGCAGCCAGATCTCCGTCGGGATCGTGGCGTACGGCACGACGGCACTGACGAGACCGACAACGGTCGGCCACGCCCGCCATCTGTTGTTCAGCGCCACGAGGATCACCGTGGCGCCGTAAGACAAGAAGATGAAGCCGTGGATGCCGCCCCCGATCGTTACGGCGAGCGCGAGCTCCGGGTTCACGGCGCGAGCGATGAGCGCTGCGATGAGCAGGGTCCACGAAATCGCCTCGAGGATGGCGAGGGTGCGAAAGAGGGAGAGCGGAGTTCGGAACACTCCTTCAGCATAGCTGAAGGAGTGTTCCGAACTCCATTCCGACGATCCGGGTATATAGTTGCGTCTGGTCAACCATCTTTCGGGCGCTCTGCCCCTCTTTTCTCGTGAGGCACTATGTCAACTGCTGCAGTTCGCCCTGCCGCCGGCGCTCCGGTGATGACACACCGAGAGATCCTCGTGGTCATCTTCGGCCTCATGGCCGGTATGTTCCTCTCTGCGCTGGATCAGACCATCGTCGGCACCTCGATCCGCACGATCGGCGACGACCTCAATGGACTGAGCCTGCAGGCGTGGGTCACCACGGCGTACCTCATCCTGGCGACGATCTCGACGCCGATCTACGGCAAGCTGTCTGACATCTTCGGCCGTCGTCCGCTGTTCATCATCGCGATCGGGATCTTCATCATCGGCTCGATCCTGGCCAGCTTCTCGCAGTCGATGGTGCAGCTCGCCGTGTTCCGCGCGATCCAGGGCCTCGGTGCCGGTGGCCTGATGTCGATGCCCCTCGCGATCATGGGCGACATCCTCGCGCCGCGCGAGCGAGCCCGCTACCAGGGATACTTCCTGGCCGTCTTCGGTATCTCTTCGGTGATCGGCCCGCTCATCGGCGGCCTGTTCGCCGGCGCCGACCAGATCCTGTGGATCGACGGATGGCGCTGGGTCTTCCTCATCAACGTGCCGATCGGTATCGCGGCCCTCGCGGTCGTCGTGCGCTTCCTCCACATTCCCCGCCATAACGGCGCCCGCTCGGTTCGCATCGACTGGTGGGGGGCTGCCGCCGTCATCGTCGCCCTCGTGCCGCTGCTGCTGGTCGCCGAGCAGGGCCGCGAGTGGGGTTGGGATTCGCCCATCGCCATCTCCTGCTACGTGATCGGCGCCATCGGCATCCTGGCCTTTGTGCTCATCGAGCGGGCGATGAAGGATGACGCGATCATCCCCCTGAAGCTGTTCAGCTCCCCCACGTTCTCGATGGCAACCGTCATCGGCGTGTTCGTCGGCTTCGGGATGTTCGGCGCGATGCTCACGATCCCCCTGTACCTGCAGCTCGTCCTGGGCTCGACCCCGACCGAGAGCGGCCTCCAGCTGCTGCCGATGATCCTCGGCCTCATGATCTCGTCGATCGCGAGCGGCCAGATCATCGCGCGCACCGGCAGGTACCGCATCTTCCCCATGACCGGCACCGCGTTCATGGCGCTCGGCTACTTCGTCTTGACGTTCATGCGATACGACTCGTCCTACTGGATGATCGCCGGCGCGATGCTGCTGCTCGGGCTCGGGCTCGGGCAGCTCATGCAGACCCTCACGATCGCGAGCCAGAACTCCGTCGGCGCGCGCGACATGGGTGTGGCCACGAGCGCGTCGACCTTCTTCCGTCAGATCGGTGGCACCGCCGGGACTGCCGTGCTCCTCTCGCTGCTGTTCACGGTGCTCCCCACCAACGTGCAGACCGCTTTCCAGAACGAGACGAACCTGTCGGGCGCACTGAACGCCGCACTGACTCCCGAGATCGCGAACGCTCCCGAGAACGCGGCGATCATGCAGACGATCTACACCCCGATCGTTTCAGCCGTTACTGATGCAACCACGCAGCAGATCGAGCAGGGGCTGCAGCAGGCAACGGATGCCGCCACTCAGGCCGTCGCCGATCAGGTCGCGGCAGGGACCATCCCGGCATCCGCGCAAGAGGCAGCCACCGCGGCTGCCGTCGCGCAGGCGCAGGCCGCGGCGACGGCACAGATCGAGGAGCAGATCCCGGTCGCGCAGATCTCGAGCGACGGCACGGTCACACTCGACTTCTCAGACGCCGCCGACCGCGAGGCCTTTGTGGCACAGATCATTCCGCAGATCGAGGAACAGTTCGCCGGTGGCGGCGAGAGCTCGCTCGATAGCAGCACGATGGATGACACCTCGTTCCTCACCGGCGCGAACCCGGCGCTCGCTGAGCCGCTGCTCATCGCCTTCAACGAGTCGACGGTGCTGGTCTACTGGGTCGGGATGTACGTCGTTCTCATCGCCTTCGTGCTCTCGCTCTTCTTCCGCACCCCGCCGTTGCGCGATCGCTCCGCACTGCAGGAAGCCGCCGACGACGAGGCGATGCTCGCGACCGCCGCGGCGGAGGAGTTCGGCGCAATGGTCACGCCCGGCACGGCAACGGGTCCCGTACCGACGAGCGCAGGAACCCGCAGCTAGGAGACTCGCTCCATCCAGGTAGTCCCTGCCCTACGACGCGTCGCAGCTAAGCGTTGCCACCGTCGATGCGCTCGAGCAGGTCCTTGAGCGCATCACGGATCGCCGTATGGTCGTACTGGCCGGCCCGGCTCTCAGCCGAGATCACCCCCGAGCGATGTACGCGGGCGAGGTCACCGTACGGAAAGCTGTAGGCGCCTTTAGTCTCGGGTTCTCACTCCGATCGACACCCAGATGCCAGTGCGAGAACTCGGTCCATCCGTGCTGTTCGATGAAGGTGTTCTCGTCGTCCGGTGACGGGGCGGCCTCTGACCACTCGTCGCGCTCACCGCGCACGACCTCTCCTTCGCGAATCAGCTTTTGCGCCTACTCCCAGGCAGGCTTGTTCAGTTCGATAGCCATGACGCCGACGGTACGGAGTGCGAACCGGATCGGCGAACGGATTGCGCGGCCCGAGCGGATGTGCAACGGCAGCGGGCGATCAGTCGCACTTCGCGAGGTCGGTCTGCGCGAGGGGTTGCCCATCCTCGATGACGTAGGTCACCAACAGCACGACATCCTCGGTACCCTCATTGACGCCTTGGTGGATGTATCCTGCGCCCTCGACGATCGCGTCTCCGGTCTCGTAAACGTGCACGCCTCCCGGGTAAATGGGAGCGTAATGCGTCAGCGTTCCCTGTTCGACAACGGCAATGAGTTGACCGGCATGGCAGTGCTCGCCCGTTCCCGCACCGGGACGCAGAGTGATGCGGCGGAACACCACTTGTGAGGATCCCTCGACCTGAACCTCGACACCGTCGGGGTCCTCGCCGACAGCAAGGTCTTCAGCGGTCACCGGCGCAAGACTCACGGATGCCGTGGCAGAACTCGTCGGTGAGGCATCAGGGGATGACGTACAGCCGGCCAAGAGCACGCAGGCTGCAACGATGACCGCGGGGAAGCTTCGGCGCAGATGCATGACGCAAGAGTGACACATAGCCGCTCGCGACAGCAGTCAGGTCTTCTAGTCGCCTATGACGCGACTCAGGAGAGACCTATGACGCGACTCAACACAGGGTGGACCTGAGGGGATTCGAACCCCTGACCTCCTCGATGCGAACGAGGCGCGCTACCAACTGCGCCACAGGCCCGTGAACCCAGTAACACTATCACGCACGCCCCGGCGGGCTGAATCGCTGGAGCCCCTAAGCGCTGGCAGCGCGGCGGCTCAACAGATCGCGCACGTGGGCTTCGATCTCGGCGTCGTCGACGTACCCCATACGCGCGAAATCCACTCCCGCCGCAGCGGCAGTCTCCCGCGCAGGTGCAGCGACGGATGCCGCCTGCCGGGCACGTTCACGCTCGGCGCGAGCGCGGTCGATCGTGGGCGGCGCAGCGGCTTCCGCGCGCTGGCGCATTGCCTCATCCAGCGCCGCTCGGCGAAGAGCCTCGCGCGCTGCAACACCGTCGAGTGTTGCGGCTGCGCGGGATCCGGATGCCGCGGTGAGGGGCTTGGGCAGTTCGCGCGGCGCCCACTGGCGCGAGACGGGTAGAGCGACATCCTGCACCGTGGGGGCTGCCCGCACGGGGGCTTCCACGGTGACCTGGGACCGCACGGCGGCACGCGACGAGATACGGGCCATTTGCACGAGCATTGCTGCACAGACCGCAAGGATGCCGGCCGACCACCACAGCAGAGTCTGCGATCCGGTCGTGGCCAGCTGCCACGCGCCCCAACCGAGGAAGGCAATGGCGACGAGCCCGACGATCGTGGTCAACAGCCGCGCACGGCGGCGAGCGCGAGCACGACGAGCTGCCGGAAGCGACCGCGCGGCAACGAGCTCGGAACGGGCCTCCTCAACCGCTGCCTGCTCCCGCTCCGCGGCGGCAAGCTTGGCGAGCCGCTCTCGCTCGGCGAGCGCGCGCTTGGCTTCGCGCTGCTGCGCTTGTGCGGTGCGGGTGTTGAGCTCGAGGCGAACCTCGTCCGGCGTCTCGCTCGTCTCGGCGAGAACGCGCAGCGCCTGGTTCAAGCGGACGGCGTTTCGTTCGGCCGCGTCGTACTGGCGACGCTCGTACCAGGAGGGCACGAGATAGACGAGCCACAGGAGCACGGAAACCGCGACGATCACGCCACCCCCGAGTACCTGCCCATCCATGATCCATACGGTATGCGACGCGGACGCACGATCCCGGGAGCCCGCGACGTGTGTCTGTCTCGGTTTGCGCCAACAGGCACCGATTCAGACGGGCATCCGGTCTTCGGGAGGCACGGTCGCGGCATCCGGCGGGACCCGCCCCGCCACCCACCGGTGCAGCACACCTTCGGGAACGTCCTCGCGCACGAGCGCGAAGGCGTAGTGGTCACGCCAGTCACCGTCGATGTGGATGTAGCGACGCCGATACCCCTCATAGCGGAAGCCGAGCTTCTCAACCACCCGCAGACTCGCCCGATTCTCGGGACGGATGCAGATCTCAACCCGATGCAGGTTGAGTTCTCGGAAGCAGATGTCGGTGGCGAGGGCGACCGAAATCGGCGTCACGTTGCGGCCGGCGAACTCCTCGGCGATCCAGTACCCGATCGTCGCAGAGGCAAGGGAACCCCGAGCGATCCCCCAGACGTTGAGCTGTCCGGCGCACTGCCCCTCGTACTCCATCACGTAGGGCACACCGGCTCCCTCGCGATGCTGCTGCAAGAGGCGACGGATGCTGAGCCTCATGTCGAACGAGACCGGCCCATCGGGGCTGGTCGCCTCCCACCGCCGCAACCACGATCGATTGTCGAGGAGCTGCTGCTGCAGAACGCGGGCGTCGCGCGGTCGGATGAGACGAATGGATACCGGACCGTGGTGGAAGGGCGACGTCAGATCCACGTGACCCTCCCACCCGGGCGGCGCTACAGGGTCGCCGCGAAATCCTTCAACCAGGGCTTCAGCTCGGCGCCAAGGTCTTCACGATCCGAGGCGAGCTGAACGATGGCCTTGATGTAGTCCACCTTATCGCCGGTGTCGTAGCGGCGTCCTCGGAAGATCACGCCGCGCACACCCGGTCCGTCCGGGTCGGTCGCCAGTTCCTCGAGCGCATCGGTGAGCTGGATCTCCCCACCCTTGCCCGGCTCGGTGTGCTCGAGAACGTCGAACACGCTCGGCGCGAGCACATAGCGACCGATGATCGCAAGATTCGAGGGAGCGTCTTCCGTGGCAGGCTTCTCGACGAGACCTCCAACGGTCACGACATCCGGGTCATCGGTGGGCTCAGCAACCGCGCAACCGTAGAGGTGGATCTGCTCGGGGTCGACCTCCATGAGCGCGACGATCGCGGCACCCGTTCGGCGGTGCTCATCGAGCATCTTGGTCAGCAGCGGGTCGCGCTCGTCGATCAGGTCATCACCGAGGAGCACCGCGAACGGGTGGTTACCGACGTGCGACTTCGCACGCAGCACTGCGTGGCCCAGGCCCTTGGGCTCACCCTGGCGCACCATGTGCACCTCGGCGAGGTCCGAGGAGTGCTCGACGGCCGCCAGCTTCTTGCCGTCGCCCTTCTCGCGCAGCTTCTCTTCGAGCTCGGGAACCGAGTCGAAGTGGTTGGCAATGTTGTTCTTGTTCCGCCCGATGATGATCAGCACATCCTGGATGCCAGCAGCCGCGGCCTCTTCCACGACGTACTGGATCGCCGGCTTGTCAACCACCGGCAGCATCTCTTTGGGCATGGCTTTGGTGGCAGGAAGGAAGCGAGTGCCGAGACCCGCCGCGGGAATCACTGCCTTGAAGGGGAGATCAGACATGGCCCTCACTCTACCGAGAGGCTATGAACACGATGTGACGGATACGCGACGCGCCGTCACCCCTTGACATCGGGGGGCCGGAGCCTGTCTGCGCACGCAAGCAGCCTAGAATCTACGCATGTCTGATGCGATCGCCGATGCCAAGCGTGCGATGCGCGCGGACCTTCGAGAGCGTCGGCAGACGCACTCCGAAACCGCCCGGGAAGCCGCCGCCGAAGGCATCCGCTCCCAGCTCGATACCCTCGTGGAGCGCTCGGGCGCAACATCCCTCTCGTGCTTCCTGTCGACGACAACCGAGCCGGGCACGCGAGAGTTCGTGAATGCCGCCATCGACCGCGGCTTGCGCGTCCTGCTCCCTATCACCCGCGCCGACGGGCTCCTCGACTGGACGGTCGCCGAGCGCGACGGCAGCGAGGTCGAGGGGCTGTTCGGGATGCCCGAGCCCACCGGCGAGCTCCTCGGCCCGATCGCTGTGAACGACGTCGACCTCATGATCATCCCCGCCGCCGCCGTGGACACCACCGGCATGCGGCTCGGCTGGGGTCGCGGCTATTTCGATAAGACGATCGGCTCGATGGAGCGCTGCCCGCCCGTCTACGCCGTCATTTTCGACGACGAACTCGTGCCCGCTGTTCCGCGGGACGTCCACGACCAACCGGTCACCGGCGTGGTCACGCCGACCCGTATCGTCGACCTGCATCCTCACCGCTGAACCCTCGCACCCACCGAAAGACCACCGATGCCCACCTATGCCTACGCCTGCCGCCAATGCGGCCACCGATTCGAAGCCGTGCAGTCCTTTACGGATGCCTCCCTCACCGAGTGCCCGGAGTGCGGCGGATCACTTCGCAAGGAGTACGGATCGATCGGCGTGACCTTCAACGGATCCGGCTTCTACCGCACCGACTCACGGGCGGGTAGTGGCGGCAAGGACTCCGGCGGCTCGGGATCGAAGGAATCCGGCTCGAAGGACTCGGGATCGAAGTCGGACAGCTCGAGCTCATCGTCGAGTTCAGGTTCGTCGTCAGGGTCGAGCGCCTCGACGAGCACCGCGACCACCTCCAGCTGACGCTCGACACAACGAAGGGACCACCATGATCAAGGGATTCCGGGAGTTCATCCTCCGCGGTAACGTCATCGACCTCGCGGTAGCCGTCGTCATCGGCGCTGCCTTCACCGGCATCGTCAACGCGATCGTCTCCGGTCTGATCAATCCCATGATCGCCTACGTGTTTCAGGCGGAAAGCCTCAACGGACTCACCTGGGATGTGCCGACGCTCATGGGTGGAACCACCACCTTCGCCTGGGGTTCGATCATCGGCGCGGTCATCAACTTCCTCGCGGTAGCCGTGGTCGTCTACTTCGTCTTCGTCATGCCGATGAACAAGCTCAAGGAGCGCGCCGCTGCTCGCGAGCAGCTGCCGCCCGAGCCCGAGCCGATGCCGAGCGAAGCCGAGATCCTCATCCAGATCCGCGATCTGCTCCAGAAGCAGAACGACGCGGCGCCGCCGAAACCCTGACGCAGCGTCAGTAGTGCGGAGGGACGTCGGCTCGTAGGCGGTCGTCGTTCGGGCCGGTGTCAGACGAGGTCGAGGGCGCGTCGGCGTCGGCGTCGGCGTCGGCATCCGGGGTTTCGGGGGCGACATCCGTGCCCGGGGCCGGAGTCAGACGTGCGCGACGTGATCCGGGAACGCGCTCGACGCGCTGACGCTCGTCAGGCGACGACATCGATCGGCTGCGTGTCACCCTCGGCAACGGGCGATTCGACGGTTACGCCGAGGATGCCGGCGATGCGCTGTGCGACGCCGCCGGGGTCGCTGTATAGATCGAACGAGTGCACGCGCACGTAGTGCCAGCCGAGGCGCCGCAGAATCTGGGGCCGCAGCCGCAGCGACTCGCGCAGCGATCCGCCGATGGTCTCGGGATCGCTTTCAGCGACGACGGCCTTGCCCTGGTGGTGCGCGACCAGCGGAAGCAGGCCTCGGTAGTTCACCTCGACTGCAACCCCCAGGCGGCGCAGCTCCTTCGCGAGCGAGAGCATCAAAGGGTCGCCGTCATCCTCGTGCCGCGAGACTCGAGCGCGACGCTCAACGTCGCCGAGGATCGACATGAGGGATGCCGCCCCGTGCGCCAGCCGGCCGTCATCAACGGCACCGGGACGGATGCAGGAAACGATCACCATCGAGCGGCGAGCGCGCGTCATCCCCACGGTCAGCAGCCGCTCACCGTCGGAGGTCGAAAGATCACCGAAGTCGCTGAGGACGCGCCCGTGTCGGGTGAGCCCGTACCCGAGCGAGAAGATGACGCGGTCGCGGCTCTCGGCCACCGACTCTTCGAGCGTGAGCACCGAGAACGGCTCGGCGGAGTCACGGGCGACGAAGTCGGCGACATCAGACCGACCCGCGAAGGCGCGGTCAACGGCAGCACGGATGCGGGCAGCGTGCTTCGCGCTGGCCGTGATGACCATGAGTGACTCGGAGCCGCGGTTGACGGCGTGCTCGACGACGAGGGTCACAACGCGCTGAACCTCGGCATCCGGGCTCTCGACGGCACCGGACTCGGGGTCGGGCACACCGATTCCGCCCTCGACATAGTCGACCGAGAGGCTCCCCCGCCCGAGGTACGATCCCGCCCAGGGCAGGGAGACGATCTCACCGCCGTAGAAGGCGCCGTTGACGAGCTCCGCGAGGTCCTCACCGCCCGCGCGATAGCTGCGCGTGAGCGTCTCGACCGGCAGGATCTCAGCAAGTCGCTCGAACACGCTCGCGTCGTCGAACGGCTGCTCCGGCTCGTCGTCGTCGGTCGGCGAGCCGGCGGCGACACGGAACGCCGTCGGCTTCTGGGTCACCGGATCACCGAGCGCCACGATCTGTCGGCCGCGACGGATCGCGGGGGCAGCCTCGGCAAGGCTCAGGGATGCGGCATCCGAGATGATGACGACGTCGAAGACGAGGTCGTCAGGGATCGCGGGCACGTCGTAGGGCGAGGCCAGCCACACCGGCGCGAGCGAGCGCATGAGTGTGGGCGCTGTCGACACGACGGTTCGCGGTGAGGTTCGTCCCTCGCGCAGCGCCTGCTTCAGCGCTGCCGCCTCGTGGGGCTCATCGACGATTCCGACCCGCCACTGCGTTGCCAGCTGCGCGGCAAGAAGCTGCCCGGATGCCGCGGCATGCGCTTCGTCGACCAGCCGGAAGTCTCGCTCCAGGCGGTCGACGACTGCCGTATTGGCACCGAGAAGCGCCCGGTCGCTGCGCAACAGGTGCTCGAGCGCCGACTGCCACCACGCATATTCGAGCTCACCCGCGACCTGCTGTTCGGGCACGTGCCGCACCGAAAGATCGAGGAGCAGCGGCTCAAGGCCCAGGGATGCCAGTTCGCTGCGCAGGCTCGCGCGTTCCATGAGGTTCTCGAACACCTCCGACTCGGCTGCCAGCCCTGCGAGCGTGCGAACGAGTGTCTTCACCGGCAGCGATGCCAGCGCCTGCGAACCCGAACGCCCGAGAACGGCATCCAGTTCGCTGAGTTCGGCATCCACGCGCTGCCAGGCAACTGCGACATCAGCAAGTCCGAGCGGGATGTCGGGAACGACGTTCGCCTCGACGTAGCGCTGCCACTGCTGCCGCTGCTTCTGGATGCGAAGAAGCGCCTCGTACATGTCGCCGACGTGCACGCCCGGCCGCACGTACTCGCGGGAGAGGCGCCTAAGCCGGCGGCGATCGGCGCCGCTGAGCGTCGAGGTGTCACGGCGCGGGGCGTGAGCCTGAATCAGGTCACCGATGGGGCGCTCGAACACCGTCGGGCTGAAGCGATCCAGGGAATCACGGATGCCCTGCAAAAGCCGCAGGTACTCCCCCAGCTCGCCGACGCTCTCGAAAGGACGCATGTGCGTCTGCCCGAGCAGCACGTACCCGCGCTCGAGCAGGTGCGGAAGGTCCATGCGGTGCAGCTTGCCCGCCAGAGCATGCGCCGAGCGCGCCTGCTCGGTCGTGGCAAAGCTCACGCCGTACCAGGGCGAATCCGATGGGCCGATCCGGAACTCGCCGAGACGCGCCGCCGACGCAAGCTTGGCGGCGGCATCCTCTCGACCATTCGCGAGCCGCACAAGCGTCTCAATGTCCAGGCGTGCGGTCGTCGTCGGGGGTTGCTCGCGCTGGGCGAGTGCCGACAGTTCCCGCAGGATGTCGAGCACGGACGTTCCGAGGGCGTCGTGGCGATCGGCCAGCGACGACCGGTAGTCGCGCAGCACCGTGCGAAGGCGCACGAGGGCGTCATCGATCTCGGAAACCTTGGGGGCAACGGCCTTCTCATTGCGGCCGATCGCGCGGACGAGATCGCGCTGCAGTTCGCTCGGTGAGACGGCAAGGCCCGGAAGCCCAACGCCCGCGAGGCGGTGTCGGACCCCGTCGAGTGTCGAGCGTCGCGCACTGACGACGAGCACCCGCCGCCCCTCCCGCACAAGCGCTCCCACCGCGTTGATGACGGTCTGGGTTCCGCCGGTACCCGGCAACGTGTGAACGACCAGAGATTGACCGGCAGCAACCCGCGCCAGCACGGCTTCCTGCTCGGCGTCGGCATCCAGCAGCAGTGTGTCAGCAGAAGGCACGCGCTCGTCGGGCCCGGGCATCACCGGAACCGGACGCCGCAGCGTCACTGCCTCCCGATCGGCGGGGTGACCTGCGAGGGCATTCAGGACCGGATGATCCAACTGAGCCGAGTCGCGTACCATCGCGGACCCGACGTCCACAAACGTCGAGACGACGAGGCGCGGCTTGACCATGAACGACGGAATCTGCGCCATGAGCGCACGCAGGTGATCGATCACCGGCTGCGGCTTGAAGACGCCCTGATCGTAGGCAAGACCCGACAGGGCGTCACCGTCGAGTTCGATGCCGAAGTGCATCCGCATCGCGCGCAGGAGTTCGGGATTGACCTGGAAGCTGCCGTGCAGCTTCAGTTCGAAGTCGGTGTGGTGCCGGCGGATGGCCAACGGACGCAGCAACACGGGAGCTATGCAGTCAAGTCCCCCGAGACGCCACGATGCGATCCCGACAGCCAGGCGCACGGCATCGATCCCCCGGGCAGTCCGCAGCTCGACGTTCTTCGTTGTGATCCGCTCCGCAGCCCGACGAGCCGTGCCGAGGGCGACTTCGTCGCGGAACAGGCCCGACAGCAGCGTCGATCGTCCCGTGATGAACTGCGGAAGGCTCCCCGGATGCGCCTTGGTGATCTCGATTCCGGCATCCGGAGTATCGGAGAAATGCAAGAGCGCCGAGCGACCACCGAGATCCGCCGCCTGGGCGCGCAACCTCTCGCGCTCCTCCTCGGCGATGTGAACGATCGTCGCGTCGGTGTCAGCGAGGGTCAGGTCTGCGGGATCCACAGACACCGCACGCATCGCACCATCGGCGCCAAGGATGACGCCACCTTCTGCTCGCACCACACGGTCAGACTAGGTTGCGGTCTCGATGCGTCCCGGTAACGCACCACGAGTGTTGCGGTATTGCGCGACACGCCGAATCCGTCAGGGCTTCCTCCCCCGGAGCCGATGTGGCACTACTGTCCACCGCGCGCCACCCCCGGCGGCATCCGAACCAGCGTCAATGGACAGGATGGAGACATGCCTCCCGTAGCCGTCTCCTCGAGATACCTCTTGCACCCCACTCCCCTCGGAGACGTGCTGATCGTCAGCACGCCCGACGCAGTCATCTCGTGCCACCCCGTCTACGACAATCCGGGGGATGAGCTCGCGGCCCTGACGGTGGCGCTTCGGGCCGAGCCGAGCCCCGGAACCACGGATGCCGCGCTGCAGCTTGCCGCGCAACTCGACGAGTACTTCGCTGGCGATCGGACGGCGTTCGAGGTGCCACTCGACTGGGCACTCGTGCGCGGCTTCACGCGCGATGCGCTCGAGGCTGTGGCGCGAATCCCATTCGGCGAGACTGCCGGCTACGGCGAGGTCGCTGTCATGGCTGGGCACGCGCGGGCTGCGCGGGCGGTCGGCACGGCATGCGCGACGACACCGTTCTCGATCGTCGTTCCGGTTCACCGCGTCATCCGCGCCGACGGGTCGATCGGAGAGTACGGCGGCCACCCCGAAACAAAGCGGTTCCTCCTCGACCTCGAATCCCACGTGCTCGAGCGAGAACAAGCCGGCCGCGCCGTGTAGGCCGGCGCGACCGGCGGGATCCCCGGGTTCGACCGGGGATCCCGCACTGCGCACCGACGAAACACCGGTGGTAGCCTCATCGCTACTGAATTCGGCGACAGTGACGTCCTGGACCGACGCGGTCGTCCCGACACGAGGCGGTCGATGTGGCCCTGCGATTCTCATCCGAGACGGAGCAGAAGTTACTCGCGCGCGCAGTCGACAGTCTTCCCCGCGTCACGAAGTTCCCTGTCGCCTTCGGCGGGCTAACAACCGACGGACTCCTGCCGGTCACCGCGACGGCCGGGACGCGAACTCGATCGCTTGCCGGACTCGTCGTCCAGCCCGAACGGGGCCTCGGCGGCCGGTCGCTCGTCGAAAAGCGCGCGCGGCTCGCGATCGACTATCGCACCGCACGGGGTATTACTCACGACTATGATCGTGCGGTTCTCGGCGAGGGAATCTCTACGCTGTTCGCGGTTCCCGTGATGGTCGATGGTCAGGCGCGCGGAGTTCTTTATTGCGGCTCGTGGGCAGAATCCGCCGTGGGCGAGGTCGTGGCGCGCGCAGCATTCTCTGTTGCCGACTCTCTCGCCACCGAACTGCGGGTGAGAAGCGAAATCGATCGCCGTCTATCGAGCTTTGCGACACCTGCATCCACGGATATCGGTAGTGCCGCGCGCGAAGAGTTGCGAGAGAGCTACGCCGAAATACGGAGTATTGCCGCCTCGATTTCGGATGAATCGGTGAAACGTCGACTCCAGGCCATCGAGCGCCGACTTGCCGCATTGAGCGGTGACGGTTCAGCCACCACTCTGGACGTGCGCCTTTCTCCTCGAGAGGTCGATGTCCTTGCGAGCGTCGCCCTGGGCGCGACGAATGCGGAAGTGGCGGCATCCCTCGGACTCCGAGAAGGAACGGTCAAGTCCTATCTTCAGTCGGCGATGTCGAAACTGGATGTCTCCACCCGCCATGCAGCTGTGACAAAGGCACGACGCGCGGGAATTCTGCCGTAATTCGGGGTCCGGTCGCGAGAGAACGGAATTCACCCCGCGATGGACTTTATCTCCCGGCTCAGGGATGCATTCGCAATACACTCGACATATGGCACGCAAAATCGTTCATCAACTCGTCGATGATCTCGACGGAACCGTTCTGGAGATCGGCGAAGGAGAAACATTGACGTTCTCCCTCGACGGCGTCGCATACGAGATCGATCTCACCGACGCGAATGCCGCAGCGTTGCGGGATTCGCTGGCGCCGTATGTCTCGGCCGGACGCCGAATCTCGGCGTCGCACAGCGCATCGGCGGCGGGACGCAAGCGCCGGCGTTCGGGCCAGCAGGACTACAGCGCCGTGCGCGCGTGGGCCAAGGAGAACGGGTACTCCGTCTCGGAGCGCGGACGAGTTCCGGCATCCGTTCTCGAGGCCTATAACGCCGCCAACTGAACCGGCGATGGAGCCTCAACCCGCTGCGTCCTCATCGCGCGTGGTCACCGTCGGCGGCCGTGCGATTGGCTATCGCGTATTCGGCGACACGAGCTCATCGCGAACCGTTATCAGCGCCCACGGCGGCCTGGTGAGCGGGTGGGATTCGTCAGCCTACGACGACATCGCCCGCGATCGCGGCATCCGGATCGTCTCACCCGACCGTCCCGGGGTCGGAATGAGCGATCGCGACCCGCAGCGGTCGATTCTGTCGTGGGGACAAGAGGATGTCGGCGCCGTTCTCGACGACGTCGGCGCGGCCGATGCCGTCGCGCTGGGCTGGTCAGCCGGCGGGCAGTACGCGTTAGCGGCTGCTGTGGCGCAGCCCGACAGGATCCGGGGCGTCGTCGTGATCGCTGGCGCGCTGCCGCTCGACGACGCCGACACTCTCCGCGAGCTGGGCCGCATGGACCGGCGGCTCATCACCCTGTCGCGGCGCCTCCCCGCGACAGCCCGCAGCTACTTCCATGTGATGCGGCGGATGCTGCGCCGCAGACCCGAGCAGGTCGAACGCCTCTCAGAGAAGTCGCTGGGGCCTGCCGATGCGGCGATCATTCGCGCCCGCTCCGAGTGGTACACCGCCTGCATGCTCGAGGCAGTGGGGCAGATCGACGGCGCGGTCGACGAATATCGGGTCTTCGGTGCGCCGTGGGGCTTCGCGCTGGCCGATGTCACGGTGCCGGTCACGCTGATCCAAGGTGATGCAGACCAGCTCATCCGACCCAGCTGGGCATCCCGGATGGCGGCAGCGGTGCCCTCGGCAACGCTCGTGAGCTTTCCCGAGGCCGGACATTTCGTCGGCCTCGCCTATCCGGATGCCGTGATGACGGCCCTCGATCAGCACTTCGGATGATTTCCGAGACGATCATCCTGCGGCGATAAGGCCCTGGCTCTGAAGCACCCACGCCAGGTAGGGCGCGATGTGCTCCGCATACGGAACCGTCAGGTGCGTCTGGTCGTACTTGGTCGGCAGCGTCCCAGCGAACGCAGGGCAGATCCCTTCCCAGCAGCTGAACGGCAGCGCGTCGACGGCGTGGTCACCGGATGCCGCCGCTGCAGCAACCGTCGCGTCCCACATCGCGATCCAGGTGTCGTCAACCGCGGACGCACACGCCGACGGCGACGACACCGGCGAATAGCAGGCACCGAGATTCACTCCCTGCGGCGGCGGCGCCAGGTAAACGACACGGCCCGGCATCCCGTAGGTGGCAGCCTCGGACTGCGCAGCCGCGACGAGATCCTGCGCCGACAGATCCGTTCCGTCTGTCGAGCGTCCGAGGGTGAAGGCGTTCGACACGATAACGAGGGAGGGCTGATCAGCCGCGATCAGCTGCCGAACGACGTCCTTGCGTTCGGAGCATGCCGCCATGATTCCGTCGCCGTCGTTCTGCACGAGGACATCGGTGAAGCGGCATCCGTACAGCCCCACCGTGGTCGCGGAGATCGTCCCGCCGCTGTTGTCAGCCAGCGACCGGAGTGCCGGGGCGTAAGCCACCGCCGTGGAGTCGCCAACGAGGTAGAGGTGGGTCGGCGCGTCAGCGCTCCCCCACGTGCACGCCGCCGGATCAGGCGTCACGGTCGGCGAGAAGCAGTCGTGCGCCGGGTTGGCGCCGGATGACTGCGCCATGACCTCGTCGAGGGAGGGATGAAGCTCGGGCCATGACGTCGCCGCGACTGCTGCGGCAAGCTCCGCCTGCAGCTGTGCTGTCGGGTCAGCCGCCGGCTGGGGCGGCGCGGGAGCAGAAAAAGCCGGCGGCTGAATAAGCGGGCCAGCACCGGAGGTCGAGTACACCCACGTCGCAGTTCCCAGCGCGACGGCGAGCAGACCCGCCGTAGCGAGGAAGATCTGTGCCCCGAATCGTTCACGCCACAGCCGACCGAGCGCTGCCTCGGGTGCGCTCACCGACTCGGCGTCGGCGGGCGAGGCAGGACCACGCACGAGCTGCTGCGGCGGGATTGCTGCAGGGCCGCCCGAGACAGCAGGCGTGTTCGGAGGAACTGAAAGCGCCGACGCAGGCATCGGCCGCCGACTGTCAGGGAAGTACCGGGTTCCCGGTGTCCATCCCGCCGGCCGAGTCGAGGCCACGCCACCGCTCGCCGGCGTGCCGTTCGCCGCCGCCGGCTGCAGCGCGGCCCGCTCGGATGCCGCCCGATCCGACGGGGCCGGCATCCGAGCCCCCAGCCACGGCGCGTATCGCAAGGGCTGCTCGACGATGAAATACGAGGCAAGGCTCAGCACGGCGATGGCCCCGAGCACGATCCAGATTCTCTGATCGGACTCAGAGAGCAGCACGGCGGCGAAAACGATGACGGGAAAGTGCCACAGGTATAGCGAGTAGGACATGTCACCGACGAACACGCTCACGGAGTTGCTGAGCGGAAACAGGTGCCTCTGCCGTGGATCTCCCGCGACGCCACCGGCAAGCACAAGGCAGGTGGCGACAACCGGAAGCGCGGCCCACGGCGCGGGGAAGCCGGCAGCGGTGGGTTCGATGAACAGGACTGCCGTCACCGCACCGGCAAGCCCCAGCCATCCCATCACGATTCCGAGAGCTCGCGGGATTCGGGTAAGCACCGGAACCGCCGCAGCAAGCAGCGCCCCCGCCGCGAGTTCCCACGCCCGCGTCAGCGTCGAGAAGTAGGCGAGGGTGGGGTGCGCCTCGGTCTGCGTGAGCGCCCAGGCGAAGGATGCCGCGACAATCGCTCCCGCAGCGATTCCCACAACCACTCGTGCCGCAGCGCCTCGCCGTGCCGCAACGGGCACGAGCAGCACGAGGATGACAAGCAGCCCCGGCCATGCGAGGTAGAACTGCTCTTCCACCGACAGCGACCAGAAGTTCTGTAGGGGTGAGACGGCATCAGCGGCGTGGAAATAGTCGGTGCCCTGGGCGGCGAAGCGCCAGTTCGATACGAACAGCGCTGCGCTGATGGCATCCCACAGGGTCTGATCGGCCCGCACGGTGTTGAACAGCGCAAACGCAGCGCCGACGACCGCACCCAGGGTCACGAGCGCCGCGGGAAGGATGCGACGTGCACGGCGCGCGTAGAAGCCGCCCACGGAGACGCTGCCGTAACGGCGAATCTCGGAGAGCAGCATCCCGGTGATGAGAAAGCCCGAGATCACGAAGAAGATGTCGACCCCGACGAACCCCCCGGCGGGCCACCCGACTGCGTGCGCGCCGAGCACCGCCAGGACGGCAAGCGCGCGCAGGCCCTGGATGTCGCGGCGCGGCGCAGTGCGGGAAGGAGTATCGGGAGTCATGGCGAGGCCGCCGACAATTGTATGGGAGCGGTTCCAGTCCTCTGCGCGCAACCCAGGTTGCGGCGCCACTTCAGGGCAGGTCTGGTGGGTTCGGCAAGGTGATCCGCACCCGAGCGCCGCCGAGTGGTGAGTCCTCGATGGCGATGCGGCCGCCGTGAGCCTGCAGGATGCCGCGGCAGGTGGCAAGACCGAGTCCCAGGCCGTCGACCCCCTCCGCGTTGCCGCGGTCCATCAGATCGAACACACGCCTGCGCAACTCGCGAGGCACTCCCGGCCCGTTGTCGTCGACGGCAATGAGTGAACCGGATGACGTTCGTGTTCCCGTTACCTCGACGTGCGGCTGAAAGCCGGCCGCTGCCGCGAACTTCACCGCGTTCGCGACCACATTCTGCATCACGACTCCCAGCAGCGTGCGATCAGCCCAGACCTCGATGTCGGCATCCACGGCGATCGTCGCCGACGACGCGGCGATCGGCACACGAAGATCAGCGATGACGTCTGCGGTCAGCTCATCAAGCTTCACCGCTTGAGGATGAGGTGCAGCAGATCCGCGCCGTGCGTACTCCAGCAAATCAGCGATCATGGCGGCCATCCGGTCAGCCGCCGACTCGGCGTGCGCGAGAGATCGGGCGGCCTGCGGCGCCAAATCGATGTCGGGGCTGTCGGATGCCAGCTCCAGGTATCCGACCAACGCGGTCAGCGGATTGCGAAGATCGTGGCTGATCTGCCCCGCGAACTGGGTGAGCATCTCGTTGGACGCAGTGAGCTCTCGCGTCGCGCGCCGGAGTTCAAGGACCTCGATGACCTGCCCGGCGAGGATCTCGAGGGCGCGCTGGGCCTCGGGATCGAGGTCGCGGACGGTCTCGTCGAAGACACAGAGCGTCCCGATGATCGCACCGTCAGGTGTCACGAGCGGGCTCGACGCGTAGAAGCGCACGCTCGCGATCTCGCCCACGACGAACGGGTGCGCTCGGAATCGAGGATCCCGCCGGGCATCAGTAACCACGATGGGGGCTCGATCCGCGAGAACGGCGGCGCACATCGAGTCCTCGCGGGCGCAGACTGCCGGTTCGAGGCCGAAGGCGGCGACCTGATGCTGAAAGCGATCATCGATGATGTTGATCACGGCCTTCGAGACTCCGCACAACATCGCCGCGAGACGTACGAGCCCCTGAAGCTCCGACGCGGGCGGGCAAGCGATGACGTCGTAACCGCTGATTGCCTCAATCCGGGCAGCCTCATCGACGATTGTCATCCGTCGCTCCTCTCGCCCCGGTCCGGTTCAGGATACGTCGCCTGAAGCGCCCGACGGCCGGGGTCGCCGCTGTCGGCGCCGCTAACTCCTCAGAATTGCGCGGACTTCGCAGCATCCGGCACAACGGATGCGAACAAGCGGCGATTCTGCGGAGTTAGGGACGGTCTGCCAGACCGCCCCGGGAACTCGGCGCCCGCCACTGACCTCGACCGAGGGCGGGCCTAGGCACGAAAGCGAGCGAGAAACTCCTTCGTGCGGGCTTCGCGCGGGGAACCGAACACCTGGGCCGGTGGGCCCTCCTCCAGCACACGCCCCTCATCGAGGAACAGCACACGATGCGCGACATCGCGAGCGAAGGCCATCTCGTGTGTGGCCATCAGGATCGTCGCACCCTCCTCGGCTAGCTGGCGCACAAGTCCGAGAACCTCGCCGACGAGTTCCGGGTCGAGCGCCGAGGTGATCTCGTCGAGTAGCAGCACCTCGGGGTCGGTAGCGATAGCTCGCGCCAGCGCCGCCCGCTGCTGCTGTCCGCCCGAGAGACGGTCGGGATGCTCGTGCGCGAACGCTCCGAGCCCCACCCTGTCGAGCAGCATCTTCCCTCGTTCCTCGGCATCGCGCCGTGGCACCCGTCGCACAACCCGCGACGCGAGCGTGACGTTGTCGAGCACGCTCAGGTGCGGGAACAGGTTGTAACTCTGGAACACCGTCCCCAGCCGCGAGCGCACGCGGTCGGCATCCACGCGAGGATCCGAGATGTCTTGATCGCCCAGCAAGATGCGCCCGTCGTCGATGCTCTCGAGCAGGTTCAGACACCGCAAAAGAGTGGACTTACCCGAGCCACTCGAGCCGATCACTGCGACGACCTCGTGGCGGGAGAGCTCGAGTGATACTCCCCGCAGCACGGGCTGATCGCCGAAGCTCTTCCACAGGCCCTCGGCCCGCAGCACGGCGCTCATAGAACGGATCCCGCCTGCTCGCGGCGCTGCAGTTTCGCGGTGTACCAATCCGCCACCCGGATCGTCGGGATGGCGAGCAGGACGAACAGGATGCCCGCCACGACGTACGGCGTGAAGTTGTACGTGAGTGAGACCTCCGAGCGGGCGGCGGCGATGGCATCCACAGCCCCGAGGATCGAGATCAATCCGACATCCTTCTGCATCGAGATGAAGTCGTTCATCAGGGGCGGTGTCATCTTGCGCAGAGCCTGCGGCAGCACGACATGCCGGAGCGTCTGCACGTGCCCGAGCCCAAGGGCGCGCGCGGCGAGGCGCTGCGACGGATGCACAGCCTCGATGCCGGCACGGATGACTTCAGCGACGTACGCCGAGTAGGTGAGGGTGACTGCCAGCACCGCGAGGATCACGGGCTCGATCCGCTCACCCACGACCGTCGGGATGCCGAACCCGACGAGGTAAAGCACGATGATGAACGGGAACCCGCGAAACAAGTCGGTGTAGCCGGCCGCGAGCACCCGCAGCGGAAAGAACACCGGTCCGCGCAGAGTACGCAGCACCGCGACCGTCAGCGCGACCACACTCACCGTGATCACCGACAGCCCCAGCACCTGAAGGTTCAGCAGGAACCCGTCCCACACCTTCGGGAGCGACTCGATTGCGATCCGCGGGTCGAAGAACGATTCCTGCACGGCAGCCCATCCGGGCGTCCGGATGACCGTCAACCAGACGATGGCGGCGAACACCACCGTCGAGGCGACCGCAAGCAGCACAGAGCGCTGCGACCGCCGGCGCCGATAGGCGCGGCGGTCGAGCTCGAGCGCGCTGGGCGGCGGTGGGCCGTCCGCGGTGGGGGCGGGAGTGGTCACTGCAGGATCGGAACGCCCTGCTCGGCATCCAGCCACTGGTCGGTGATCTGCTGCAGCGTGCCGTCGGCGCGCAGTTCGTCGATCGCTGCTGAGACGGATGCCGTCAGCGGCGAGTCCTTCGCCAGAACCACGCCCCACTCATCGGCGATTCCGCCGAGGGGCAGCTGGCCGACGATGAAGGAGTTCTCGATGTACTGCGACGTGGCAAGGAACGCCGTCGGAAGATCGATCACGAACGCGTCGATCTGCCCCGCCTTGAGGGCTGCGACGGCATCCTCGTTCGATGAGTACAGCTGTGTCGTCGTGTCGGGCTGCACTACCGCGTCGATCGCCTGCGCGCTGGTCGAGCCAGACATTGCGCCGAACACGAGGGACTTCAGCCCGTCGAGGTCGCTGACACCCTCTGCCGGCCCACCCTCCAGTGCGACAACAGCCTGCGCCGCCGAATAGTAGGGCGACGAGAAATCGACGGCCTGCTTGCGTTCGTCGGTGATCGTGTACTGCTGGATGTTGAAGTCGAAGTCCTTGGGACCGGGGGCGATCGCTGCCTCGAAGCTCGTGCGCACCCATTCGACGTCCTCGGCGGCGAAACCGAGCTTGTCGGCGATCGCGTAGGCGAGAGCGGCCTCGAATCCTTCACCCGAGGCCGGGTCGTCGCCAATGACGTACGGCTCGTAGGCGGTCTGCCCGGTTGCGATCGTGAGCTTGCCGGGCGTGACGTAGCCCGCGTCGGCTGAGTCTGCCTGCTCGCTCGAACTCGAACAGCCGGCCAGGGCGAGCGCCGAGACTGCGACTGCTGCTGCGACGGCGAGGATGCGGGCGCGGGATGCGCCAAAGGGACGGGACACGGGGCCTCCAGGTGTGGGTCGGCGCACTGATGCTGTGATGCGCCGTTGTTCCATCATCCGTCGTTCCAAGGCTGCGGGACCAATTGCGCGGCGCTTTCTTACGATGCCCCGCAATACGGGCCTAGTCGAAGTCGGCGGCGACGGCATTGCGGTGGTACTCGAAGATCAGGCTGGTGCGGGTGGACGCCACACTGTGCCGGGCGGACAGGTGGTCGACAACGAAGCGCCGCACCGCCGACGAATCCTCGACAGCGATGTGGACCAGGAAGTCGTCAGCCCCGCCGAGAAAGAAGACCTGGATCACCTCGGGGATGCGTCGCACCTCTTGCGTGAAAGCACGGATGCTCTCCTGGCGCGCACCGGGACGCAGGGTCACTCCGATGACAGCCTGCAGCCCGCGCCCGAGGGCACCCTGGTCGAGGGCAGCGTGAAAGCCTGTGATGACACCGCGGTCCACGAGAGCGCGAACACGCGTGTGCACGGTTGAGGGCGCAAGGCCGATCGCATCGGCGAGGGCCGCGTTAGTCATCCGACCGTCGGCGGACAGCAGCGCAACGATGCGTTCGTCGATCGGGTCAAGCTCCATACTCATGTCGAGTATTCTTCGTCATAAGTGCTAGTCGACCAAGTTTTCTTCGTTGTGGTGTCACCAGAACCCCGCTATATGGCTCGATTTCTTCGATCTGAAACATTCCGAGCAGAAGATCGTGCGATTCTCTGTTCGACGGCGAGCTGTGTGGCCGCGCTCAAGGAAGAACGGAGAAGATCATGCGGATCGGCGTACCCACCGAGATCAAGAACAACGAGAACCGCGTCGCCATGACGCCGGCAGCAGTCGACGCCCTGGTACGTCGCGGTCACACCGTGACGGTTCAGCGTGGCGCGGGCCTGGGTAGTGCGTTCACGGATGACGCGTATCGCGCCGCCGGCGCGCAGATTGCCGACACGGCCGAAGAGACCTGGGGCGGCGCTGAGATGGTCGTCAAGGTCAAGGAGCCGATCGCCCCCGAGTACGGGCTGCTGCGCGACGATCTCACCCTCTTCACCTACCTGCACCTCGCAGCCGACCGGCCGCTGACTGACGCCCTGATGAACGCCGGCACAACAGCCGTCGCCTACGAGACCGTGCAGACGATCGACAAGGCACTCCCTCTTCTCGCCCCCATGAGCGAGGTCGCCGGCCGGCTCTCGATCACCGTGGGCGCGCAGGCCCTGATGAGCCCGTCGGGTGGACGGGGGATGCTGCTCGGCGGCGTGCCCGGCACCCCCAAGGCAAAGGTCGTTGTGATCGGCGGCGGTGTCGCTGGAGAGCACGCGACCGCGAATGCGCTGGGCCTCGGTGCGAACGTCACTGTCATCGACATCTCGCTGCCCAAGCTCCGCGCCCTCGAAGCGCGCTTCGGCGGCGCCGTCGAGACCCGCGCCTCGACCCGGTACGAGATCGCCGAACAGCTGGCCGATGCCGACCTCGTCATCGGCTCGGTGCTGATTCCCGGAGCCGCAGCCCCCAAGCTCGTCACCGACGAGATGGTCGCCGCCATGAAGCCCGGCTCCGTACTCGTTGACATCGCGATCGATCAGGGCGGATGCTTCGAAGGCTCACACCCGACGACCCACGACAACCCCACTTTTGCCGTGCACCAGTCGCTGTACTACTGCGTGGCGAACATGCCGGGGGCTGCACCCCACACCTCCACACGCGCGCTCGGCAACGCGACCCTCCCCTACATCGCGACGATCGCTGACCACGGCTGGGATGCGGCATCCGAGGCTGACCCGGCACTCGCGCGTGGACTCAACGTGCGGGGTGGCGTCGTGGTAAACGAGGGAGTGCGCGCCGCCTTCGGTATGTGATCCCTCCTGGGCCGGAATACCCTCCGGGGGTATCCTCGTTGTGGTCGAGAGTACGCCGACGACCCAAGGAGTGACGGCCATGAGCGGTTCGCACGAGCACCACCACACGGCAGCGACAGGGCGCGTCGAGCACGATGAGCACGCGCAGCACGAGAGCCACGAGAACCGCGCGAGCCATGGATCGCACGATGCTCACAGCGGACACACTGGCCACGGGGATCACGTCGCGCAGTTTCGTCGACTCTTCTGGATCAACCTCGTCATAGCGATTCCGGTCGTCGCCTCATCACCCATGTTCGCGATGATCCTCGGCTACGCAGTGCCGGACTGGGCGCTGGTCGTCGCGCCCGTCCTGGGTACCGTCATGTACGCCTGGGGCGGCTGGCCGTTCCTCAGCGGAGCGATCTCGGAACTGCGCTCGCGCACGCCGGGGATGATGCTCCTGATCGGACTCGCCATCACGGTCGCCTTCTTCGCCTCCTGGGGGGCGACTCTCGGCATCCTGGACCATGCCCTCGAGTTCTGGTGGGAGCTGGCGCTCCTCATCGTGATCATGCTGCTCGGCCACTGGATCGAGATGCGCTCACTTGCGCAGACCACGTCAGCACTCGACTCACTCGCCGCGCTCCTCCCCGACGAAGCAGAACGCGTGGAGGGAGACCAGATCGTCACCGTCTCCCCCGCCGATCTGCGCGTGGGTGATGTCGTCGTGGTGCGACCCGGCTCGAACGTTCCGGCAGATGGAGTGGTCATCGATGGCCATGCCGACATGGACGAGTCGATGGTCACCGGAGAGTCCCGTCCTGTCCCTCGCGGCGTCGGCGACACCGTCACCGCCGGTACCGTGGCCGTCGACTCCGGTCTTCGCATCGAGGTCACCGCGACAGGCGACGACACGGCATTGGCCGGCATCCAGCGCCTTGTTGCGGATGCGCAAAACTCGACATCCCGCGCACAGCGGCTCGCCGATCGCGCCGCGGCCCTGCTGTTCTGGTTCGCGCTCGGCTCTGCGGTCATCACCGCCGTGGTCTGGACACTCATCGGCGACGCCGACTCAGCGGTGATCAGATCGATCACCGTGCTCGTGATCGCCTGCCCACACGCGCTGGGCCTCGCGATCCCACTCGTCGTCTCGATCGCCACCGAGCGGGCCGCGCGGGCCGGCGTCCTGGTGAAGGATCGGCTGGCGCTGGAGAGCATGCGTACCGTCGACACCGTGATGTTCGACAAGACCGGCACGCTCACCGAAGGCGCCCCTGCGGTGACGGCGATCGAGACCGCGAGCGCGTGGCACGACAACGACGTGCTCGCCCTCGCTGCCGCCGCCGAAAACGTGAGCGAGCACCCGCTGGCAGCGGCCATCGTGCGCGCGGCGGCCGAGCGGGGAATCCGTGTCCCCCAGGCGACCGACTTCTCGTCCTCCCCCGCCGTCGGCGTCACTGCAACGGTCGACGGACACGAGATCCGCGTCGGCGGGCCCCGGATGCTGGAGCAGCTGGGCGCCGATGAGGTCGAAGCCGCCGCATCCTGGCACGACAAGGGAGCCATCATCCTGCACGTCGCGCGCGACGGGCAGGTGATCGGCGGGCTGGCACTGTCCGATCGGGTGCGGCCGGAGTCCCGCGAGGCCGTCGATGCGCTGCACAGGCTGGGCATCACGGTCGTCATGATCACCGGGGATGCCGAGAGCGTCGCCGCATCCGTTGCCGACGACCTCGGCATCGACCGGGTGTTCGCCGGCGTGCGCCCCGAAGACAAGGCTGCGAAGGTACGTGAACTTCAGCGGGAGGGCAAGCGGGTCGCGATGGTCGGCGACGGCGTCAACGACGCTCCGGCCCTCGCACAGGCCGACGTCGGCATCGCGATCGGTGCGGGCACGGATGTCGCGATCGCCTCTGCCGGAGTGATCCTCGCGACATCCGACCCACGCTCAGTACTCTCGGTGATCGAGCTGTCGCGCCGGACGTATCGGAAGATGACGCAGAACCTGTGGTGGGCGGGCGGGTACAACCTCATCTCGGTGCCGCTGGCCGCCGGCATCCTGGCCCCGATCGGCTTCGTGCTGCCGATGTCGGTCGGTGCGATCCTGATGTCGCTGTCCACCGTCGTCGTCGCTCTCAATGCCCAGCTGCTGCGACGCATCGATCTGGACCCCGCTTCCGCGGTTCGAGCTGCGCTGCGCCGGTAGGCGCGGGTGGGGCTCAGCGCAGCGCGCTCTGATACCGCCTCCGGACAATCATCTGCGCCACCCGCAGCACGGGGTACGCGAAACGCCAGACGCCGCGGCTCGCGGGCGCTGTGAGTGACCGGATGCTGAGGAAGACATCCCCACCCTCGCGGTGGACGATGAACGCCTCCTCGCCGCGAACGGGATGACCCGGCAGAGCCATATATGAGAAGCCGACCCGATCGGGTTCACGGATGACGCTGCGGACTTCGACCGGCTCTCGGATCGACAGGGGACCGATCGCTGCGGTGATCTGCAGCCGCTCCCCGGGGATCACCTCGTGCGCATCAAAGATTCGGAATCCGCTCCGCGTCTTCACGCCCCAGCGGAGCACCTCGCGGCTCGCGAACTCCCACACCGCCTCGCCTCGACCGAGGTGGGTTGCGCTCTCGAAAGCGCGGTACGGCGAAGACTCGCCCGGCTCCCAGGCGGCAGCACCGGGATCGGTCGTCGGGCCCAGGCCGAGCCGGTCGAGCAGATGTGCGTTGCGCACACGGATGAGTCGCCGCAGGTAGGGCACAAGCACAGCACGTTCGGCGAGGATGCCGAAAATCGGCGAAGCGAGATCGATCGTGTCGGTCATGGTCGTCACGCCGGTGACGTCATCGAAGCGATGCTCGTGACGAAACCACCGGAACGGCCCACGCACCTGCTCATCGACGAACCGCGTTGGTCGGTCGAGCGCCGTGATCCGCGAGGTCATCGTGAACCAGATGCCGAAGTGGCGGGCTCGCCACGTGACCTCCTGACCGAGGTCGATGCGGCCCGAGACGACGCCCGAGATCGCCCGCTCGCCGGATTGCTCCATCGAGGCGACGTGAGCGTCGATGTCGAGCGAGACATCGAAAAGCTCGTCGGCGGCCACCGCAGCGCGGGTGCGCACGACGAATCGACTGGTCACGGTTCGATCATGCCTGAGGGACGTGCCGCGCAGCCCCGGGCTGGACATCCACACGCCTGCGAGGATGGGGGAATGACGTGGACGGATCGGCTAGGTGAATTCGGGGTCTGGCGACGCAGCACCGACATCGAAGAAACGATGGCGGTGGAGATCGAGCGGCTCGGGTACGGCACGATCTGGCTCGGCGGATCTCCCGCTGCCGATCTCGTGGAAGCGGAGCGGCTGCTCGACACCACCGAGTCGATCGTGCTGGCCACCGGCATCGTGAACATCTGGATGTCGGATGCCACCGAACTCGCCGAGTCGTATCATCGCATCGTCGCGCGGCATCCCGGCCGGCTCCTGCTCGGTATCGGCTCAGGTCACCGTGAGCGCCAGCACGAACGTGCCAGGCCGCTGGAGGCGATGAGCAGCTATCTCGACCTGCTGGATGCCGAGGGCGTGCCTCAGGACGACCGGCTACTCTCCGCGCTCGGGCCTCGGATGCTCGAACTCGCCCGCACCCGCAGTGCGGGGACGCATCCCTACCTCACCCTGCCCGCGCAGACCGCCGAAGCCCGCGAGACACTGGGGGACGGGGTCCTTGTCGCGCCGGAGCAAACCGTCGTACTCGATACCGACCCGGTGTCCGCACGCAAGGCCGCACGCGCGTTCCTCACGCCGTATCTCGGCCTGAACAACTACACCAACACCATGAAGCGCGGCGGGTTCAGCGATGATGACGTTCAGGGATCGGGATCCGACGACCTGGTAGATCGCATCGTGGTCCATGGAGACGCCGCGACCCTTCTCGATGGGCTCCGCGCTCATCTGGATGCCGGTGCCGACCACGTCTGCGTCCAGGGTGTACCGAGCGACTCAGCGCTCGAGGTGTATCGCGCTGTGGCACCGAACCGGGGTGCGGTCACGCGCTCCTGAGCGGGCTGGCAGCATCGTCGCTGGCTCCAGCTGCATTCCGGCGCGGCTCACAGGGGTGCTCGCGTCTCAACCCGCGACCGTAGGCCGCGCCCAGCAGGCCCGCGGCGACGAACGTGCCGGCGGAGACCCCGAGGCTTAACAGGCTGGCGATGAGCATTCCGCCGATCGCGAGACCCAACATCCATCCGGTACCCGAGAGGCGGGCGAGCAGAGCGACTAGCCCGAAGAGCAGTCCCGCCGCCGCCACGGCTGCGGCGGGTCCCACGGCGAGATACCAGTAGTGGAGCGAGTCGATGCCGGGCGGCGTTGACGACACGTAGTCACGCGAGGCGTACCACGTCCATCCGAGGACCCACGCGACGCTCGCCACGGCGAGAAGAGCGAGCACGAGCCGAGCCAGAACGTCTCGAACGACCAGGTGTGCGATCACGGCGCCGACGACGGCGAACACAAGGGGACCGCAGATCAGGATGATTCCGGGAATCAGGTAGCTGATGCCGTCCGCGCACACCCACGACCCGTTCGCCTCGACCTGAGAAACGCCAGACTCGACGTAGATGCCGCACTGCACATGCAGCTGGGCTCGGAGCAGGAATATCGAGCTCGCGCCGCCGATGGGAAGGAGCATGGCTGCTCCCAGCGGCCACAGCGCGATACCGCTGGGAATGTGATCGCGCCGCGCCGGCTGAGGCAGGGTCGGAGCCCGCCATTCGGCGACAAGCGCTAGACCGAGTGCGACGATCGCCGCGACGACCCCCGCGAGCGCGGCGATCCACAGCACCCCCCGAAGAAACAGCATCCACAGCAGCGCCAGCGACACCATCGCCGTGGCGACGGATGCGGTCAGCGTCGCGGCGGCGACGCGAACGTGGGGCGACGGTGACACGTAGGTGTTCATCCCAGCCAAGACCGCCAAGCTGAGGCCGGCGGCGATCGCGGCCGTCACGACGCCAGCGACGCCGAAGGTCAGTGCAACACCCCACGGTGCGGCTGACCCCACGATCTGAACGACCAGCAGGCCGAGCACCGCACCCACGACAGTGCCGACGATGAGTGCTGGCCCTGTTGCGCGCGAGTACGCCGACCGCAGCCTCTCGGCAGAATCCGTAGCCATGGCATCCCCACCTTCTCCCCCCACCGAGTTCCTTGGACCTCGGTCGAGCAGCTAAGCTACTATCGTTTTTCGATAGATTGCAACCGATAAACGATAGGACAACGCGGATGCGGAACGTGGTGATTGTGGCGACCAAAGCCCTGATCGTGGTGTTGTTCGCCGCGATCGTGTTCGTGCAGGTGGCTTACGTCCCCGCCAACGCCAGGAGCTTCGCACAGGCCGCGCCCGAGTTTGCAGCCCTCGAGCTTCCCGGCATCCTCTTGGTTGACGCGCTCCTGCTGTGCGGTCAGGTCGTGCTGGTCTGCGTGTGGGCGCTTCTGTCGCTCGCTGCGGAGGACCGTATCTTCGACAACGCCGCGTTTCGGTGGGTCGACATCATCATCGGCAGTATTGTCGTCGCCGGCTTGCTGATCGTCGCCGGCCTCGTTGTGCTCGATGCAGCGAGCGCTGGTGGGCCTTTCACGGCGCTCGCTGGACTGATCTCACTCATCTGTGCCGCGGGTCTTGCCCTCGTGGTTGTCGTGATGCGCGGCCTACTTCGCCAGGCCACGCAACTGCGCCAGGACCTGTCTGAGGTCGTCTGATGGCCATCGTGATCGATCTCGACGTCCAACTCGCGAAGAAGAAGATGAGCGTTTCGGAGCTCGCCTCCGCCATCGACATCACCCCCGTCAACGTGTCGGTCCTCAAGAACGGTCGAGCCAAGGCCGTGCGCTTTTCCACACTCGATGCCATTTGCCGCGTGCTGGAGTGCCAACCCGGCGACATCCTGCGGTGGGAACCCGACGAGGCCGGCGTCAGCGGCGGCGAGTGAGCGGGTGAGCACCACCTCGGGCGTCGCTACGCGGGCGATCAAAGCGCTCGCGATCCTTACTCTCGTCGTCGGCACAATTGTGCTGTGCGGAGCCACCGTTCTGTTCGTGATGCTGAGCGGCGACGTCGGCTACGACAAACCGGTGACAGCGGCCGGTTGGCTGGAAGAGATCGCCGAAGCCGCGTCAGCCAGGAGCTCAGCGTCAGCGATCCTCAGCGTCACCCTGATCGTGGTGTGCGCCATCATCGCCATCGCCGCGTGGAGACGATCCGTTGACTGGTTGGCAGCCGGCCTGGTGTGCGGTGTGCTCCTCTCGGGCTCGCTCGTGCTCGTCGCGTGGGGAGACGACAATGTCCACAGGCTCACCGAGATGGCCGCATCCGCGATCGGCAACACTGCCGCGATCCTGCCGCCGGGAGGCACGACGCCAGCACCGGATCCCCTGACTGTCACGCAGGCGCGAGACGAGATCACGCGGATGCTTCACGCCACGATCGAGGCGAGCACGCCGCCCCTTCGGACACCGGAGGACGTCCCCGTTACAGTCCACCAAACGCCTGTCTCGGCAGTTCCCTGCGGCGAGGTCGGATCTCGACTGACCGTTGACCTGGCGTTCCGCACGGGTGACAATGCCGCCTCGGCGACCCGCATCCTGGCAGCCTGGGACCGCGCTGGCTATCTGCCCGACCGTGCGATGCAGCAGGACATTCGCTACAGCACTGAGCTACCCATCGAGCGGATGAGCATCCGTGACAGCACGTCGGTCGACGGGATGCTTCACCTCAGGCTCGAGACCGCGTGCGCCGTCGAAGCTACGCGGTGAAGCTCTTGCCGGGCCAGTAGGCCCACTCGACGAAATGCTCGACTCGCCCGTCGGGCGTGAAGTCGAGCTCCCAGAGGTCGAGGTACTCCTGCTCAGGGTCGCGATACGTGACCCGCACGCGCACGACAGCGTGAGAGCCATCAACCGTCACCGACTGGATCTCCATCTCGAACGGTTGCGGATCGTTCCAGAAATCCTCGATCGCTTCGTGCCCGACGAGCGGTTTTTCGTATGGTGACGTGAGGTAATGCGCATCCTCGGTGAAAAGATCGCGCACCGCTGGCGCATCGCACTCACGCCAGGCTCTCTCATACTCCTTGACCCAGCGCCCGACGGCATCCGTATCCATGGCTGCCACCTTCGCACACGGCGATCGTTACGGAAAGTGCCCCTGGAGAGACTCGAACTCCCAACCGTTTCCTTAGGACGGAACTGCTCTTCCATTGAGCTACAGAGGCTGGCTGCTCCAGTCTAGGCGGCGTCGCTGACCCGACCGAGCCGATCAACGTCCCAACGTGGGAATCCCCTGGGTATGGCGCTTGTGAGGTTGCGAGCGTTGCCAACTCTCGGAATCGTGGCTGGCCCAGAGACCGCAACGGAAGGAGAGCACCCATGCTCACCATGACCGACACCGCCGCTGAGGCCGTCAAGACGATCGTCGCCCGCGTGCCGCAGGCAGCTGACGGCGGTCTGCGCATCCGGGATGCTGGCGCCGAGACCGGCTTCGAGCTCAGCGTGGCACCCGCACCCGAGCCTGACGACACCGTCGTTGTGACCGAGGGCGCTCGCGTGTTCCTCGACACCGCAGCGTCGCTTGCGCTCAATGACCGCGTCCTGGACGCGCAGCTCGAGCAGGACGGCACCGTCCGCTTCGCGCTCGCCGCACAGGGCTGATCCCCCAGCGATATAGCGGCCCCCGATGACTTAGGTCGTCGGGGGCCGTTTTGGCGGGTGGCAAGCGGTCCAATCGGCGGATGCTGGCTCGCGGCGCCATCACGAGACCCTGTGTTTTCGCGGGTCGCGTGCACGACCGGGCCACGCGCGGCAGGGTGGCCGTGGGGTGCGGCATCCGTGACGGGGTGACATGGAGGCGGAAGGGAGCCACCGTGTCCGTCATCATCCTTGTTCTGTTCATCGCGGCGATCATCACGAGCGTGATCGCTCTCGCGCGCTCGGTCATTCGCGACGGCCACGGACGGCGCCCCGAGGTCGGCTCCTACGACTCGCGACGCCCGACCCTGTGATCGCACAGAGACCAACTTCGCGCACGACCGAAGCATCACGGGTCGTCGCGGATCCGGACCACCACCTTGCCAAGCGCGCGACCGTTGCCATGATGCTCGAGCGCTTCCCGCGTGTGGACGAGGTTGTACTCGGCGTCGATCGGCACCTGGATCTCGCCGGCGGCGCACCGGGCTGCGAGCGGCTCGAACCGCGCAGGTCCAGTCGGCACGGCAAGTGCGCCCAGCCGAGTCCCACTGACAAGACCGACAAGCGCGCCGACGGTCAGCATCCGTATCAACACACGGGTCGTGCCACCGACGACAAAGCATCGCCCGCCCGGGGCCAGCGCCCGTCGGTAGGCGAACACCGATCGGTACGCGACGAGGTCGACAACGAGGTCGTAGGGCCCGGTGCGGGTGAAGTCCTGCTCGCGGTAGTCGATGGTCTCGTCGGCGCCCATGAGCCTCATGAAGTCGAGCTTCCCGGCGTTGTCCACCCCGGTGACATGCATCCCGGCGGCTTTCGCGAGCTGAAGCAGGAACGCCCCCGACCCGCCACCTGCTCCATTGACGAGCAGGCGGGAACCCGGGCGGGCCTTGGTCATCGCCTCGACGGCGATCTCCCCGGGCTGCGGGATCGCGGCGGCCTGGGCGAAGCTCAGCTGTGCCGGTTTTCGAGCGAGGGCTGACTCCGGAGCGACGGCATACTCGGCAAAGCCTCCCTTGCGTTCGAGGATGTCACCGTAGACCTCGTCGCCGACCGCGAACCGGGAGACGCCCCGACCGATGGCGACGACCATGCCTGCAATGTCCGAACCGAGGATGCGTCGCACGGGCCTGGTGAGCCCGCCGATGCGCGCGTAGAAGGGGTCGCCGTGCAGCGTCTCCCAGTCGCTCAGGTTGACGGAGGTCACCACGAGCTGCACAAGCACCTCACCCGCGGCGGGCCGCGGCACGGGGACCTGCTCGACCCGGAGGTTCGAGGGCGGTCCGTACGCGTCATACACGACGGCACGCATGGTGGCAGGCAGCGCCTCGACGTGTTCGGGATCGCTCACGACGCCAGCTTAGGGAGATCAGTGGAAGTCTCGCGAGCGGTGCTGCACCCCGACACGCAGGTCCTCGAAGCGGTCGGCGAGCACGTTCGTCACCCCCTCGGGCGAGCGTTCCAGCATCCCCCGCACGATGAGCGCCGGAGCGTCCCGCGCAACCCGCCGATAGCGGTTCCAGACCCCGACCGAGCAGATGACGTTGACGACACCGTGCTCGTCCTCGAGGTTCAGGAAGGTGATTCCGGATGCCGTCGCCGGCCGCTGCCGGTGGGTGACGAGTCCCGCGACCTCGATGCGGCGCCCGGTTTCGTGGCTGCGGATCTCCCGGGAAGTGAGCACTCCGCGTGCGTCGAGAGGCGCGCGATAGTGGGTGAGCGGGTGGTCGTCGGTCGAGATGCCGGTCGCCCACAAGTCGGCGGCGAGAATGTCGTAACTCGTTGGATCGGTGAAGAGGGGCGGCTGCACCGACACCAGCGAGTCGGGCAGGTACTCGGCGCGATCCTGAGCTGCGGCCCCTGCGAGCCACACCCCCTCGCGGCGCGAGATGCCCAGTGACTCGAACGCGCCAGCGGTCGACAGTGCCTCGAGCTGCACCTCGGTCACCCCCGTTCGGCGCACGAGATCACGCAGATCGCGGAACGGCCCGTGCGCATCCCGCTCGGCGACGATGCGCACGGCGGTCGGCTGCCCAACGCCCTTGACGCCCGCGAGCCCCAACCGCACCGCGAAGTTCCCATCGCGGCGGTGGGCTGCCGACTCATCCGGCGCATCACGATCGAACGGACCCACCGGCGGCTGGATGCGATGTGTGCAGGCATCCATGCCCGTGGGCGTCGGCATCCGTACGAGAGGGCATGGCGTTTCGGGAGGTTGTGACCGTTCGGGAGGTTCAATATTCCCCGCAGCATCCTCCCGAGCGTCCTGCCCCTCCCGGATGAGCGGAGGGACGGATGCCGGATCTGGCATCAACGGCTCGACCCCGGCCCACACTCCCGAGGCGTGTAGATCGGGGCGGCGCACCTCCACGCCGTGGCGACGGGCATCCGAGACGAGGGTCGCCGGGGAGTAGAACCCCATCGGCTGCGCGCGCAGCAACCCGGCAAGAAACGCTGCCGGGTAGTGCAGCTTGATCCACGAGCTCGCGTACACGAGCAACCCGAAAGAGAGGGAGTGCGATTCGGCGAAGCCGAAGTTCGCGAAGGCCTGGATCTTGGCGTAGATCGCATCGGCTTCCTCACCGACAAGGCCGTTGCGCGCCATCCCCTCGTAGAGTTTCTCGCGCAGCGACTCGATACGCTCGAGCCCGCGCTTGGATCCCATCGCCCGGCGCAGCAGGTCGGCATCTTCGGGGGTGCACTCGCCGATCGCGACGGCCATCTGCATGAGCTGCTCCTGAAACACCGGCACCCCGAGCGTGCGTTCGAGTACCGGCTTGAGCTTCGGGTGAGCGTAGGTCACCGGCTCCTGCCCGAGCTTGCGCCGCACGAACGGATGCACCGCACCGCCCTGGATCGGACCGGGACGGATGAGGGCGATCTCGATCACGAGGTCGTAGAACCGTCGCGGCTGCAGGCGCGGCAGCAGCCCCATCTGCGCGCGCGACTCGACCTGAAAGACCCCGATCGAATCAGCCCGGCACAGCATGTCGTACACGGCCGCTTCTTCCTTGGGTAGGGTCGACAACTCCCACTCCTCCCCCGTCGCCTCGCGGATCATGTCGAAGCAGTACTGCAGGGCCGCGAGCATCCCGAGCCCCAGCAGGTCGAACTTCACGAGGCCCATCCAGGCGGCGTCATCCTTGTCCCACTGGATGACGGTGCGGTTCTCCATGCGCGCGTGCTCGATCGGCACGACCTCGCCGACAGGCCGCTCAGTGAGCACCATCCCACCCGAATGGATGCCGAGATGCCGTGGCGCCTTCATCAGTTCCCCCGCATACGCGATGACCTGGTCGGGGATGTCGTGCTCGGGGCCGCTCTCCAGCGAACTCCCCTCCCCACGCCCACTCGCCGCATCGCTTACGCGCTGCAGCGAGCCTCCGGGCGCGTGGGCCCCCCTTTCGACCTGCTTGGACCAGGCATCCTGTTGCCCCGGCGAATACCCGAGCGCCTTGGCCATGTCGCGCACCGCATTCTTGGGGCGGTACTGGATGACGTTCGCCACCTGCGCGGCGCGATCCCGCCCGTACGTGGCATAGACCCACTGGATGATCTCTTCGCGCCGGTCGGAGTCGAAATCGACGTCAATGTCGGGCTCTTCGTCACGCAAGCTCGAGAGGAACCGCTCGAATGGCAGGTCGTAGGCGATCGCGTCGACCGCGGTGATATCAAGCAGATAGCAGATGGCGCTGTTGGCCGCCGACCCGCGCCCCTGACACAGGATGCCTCGCCGCCGCGCCTCCTGCACGATGCCGTGCACGATAAGGAAGTACCCGGGGAAGTCCTTCATCTCGATGACGCCGAGTTCCCGTTCGATGCGGTCACGGTTCGCGGGCGAGAGATCCGGATACTTGCGGGGCACCGCCTCCCACACGAGATGTCGCAGCCACGTCATCGGGGTGTGCCCCTCGGGGACGGGGAGTTTCGGGAGCGCGGGTTTGGCCCGGCGCAGCGGAAAGGCCAGTTCGTCGGCAAGGGTCACGGTGTTGGCGACCGCGCCGGGATACCGGGCGAACCTCTCGGCCATCTCCGCCCCCGAGCGCAGGTGCGCGCCGGCATGGGAGGGAAGCCAGCCGTCGAGCTCGTCGAGCCCCCGGTTCGCGCGTACCGCTGCCACCGCCGCAGCAAGTTGCGCGCGCGTCGGGGCGGCATAGTGCACGTTGTTGGTCGCGAGCAGCGGCAGGCCCCTATCGGCGGCGAGCGCGGCGAGGATGTCGTTCTCACGCGTGTCTGACGGATTGCCGTGGTCAATGAGCTCGACATGCACGGCGTCCAGACCGAACAGGGCGACGAGCTCGTCGAGGGCGGCGGCTGCGGCATCCGGTCCGCCATCGGCGAGCGCGCGGCGCACCGCTCCCTTGCGGCATCCGGTGAGCACCGCCCACTCCGAACGGTTGCGGGTTCCGGTGAGCCCGTCGAGGCGTTCCTCACCGCGGGCGAAGGCCGCAAGCTGCTCGAGGTCGTAGTGCGGACGCCCCTTCTCGGACCCCTGCAGCTGCGCGCGCGTGAGGGCCGACGCGAGCCGGTGATAACCCTCTTCTCCCCGGGCGAGCACGAGCAGATGGGCACCGACGGGGTCGGGTTCGCCGTTCTGCGGCTTCGGCAGCTCAAGCGAAAGCTCGGCACCGAACACCGTCTGCAGGCTCAGCTGCTCGGCGGCTTCGGCGAACCGGACGATGCCGTAAAACCCGTCGTGATCGGTGATCGCGAGGGCGTGGAGCCCGAGCCGCTCGGCCTCTTCGGCGAGATCCTCGGGTGAGGATGCCCCATCGAGGAACGAGAACGACGAATGCGCGTGCAACTCGGCATACGGCACGGTCTCGGCGGGTCGCTCGATCGGCGGCGCGACATAGGGCCCCCGCTTGTGCGACCACGCAGGACTATCACCGCCGTCTCCGGGTGGAGGCTTCGGTCGGCGCCGGTCGCTGAGCAACCGCTCCATCTCCGACCACGACACCGACGGGTTGTTGAATCCCATCAGTCGTACCGCCCCTCGGCATGCCACGCACCCTGCTCGCACACCAGCAGCCAGGCTGTCTGGTCGGCATCCACGATCTGGAATCGGTGAGCCCGCCGCGCCCGTTTCGCATCCCACGCGCGTTCGATGACCGGCCACGGCCCTGCCCACGCCGCTACCGCCCGGCGACGCCCGGTTTCGATCATGAGTGTCGGTGTGCCGGTGAGCTGCCCGCGGTCATCGACCGAGACGGTGACCCCGGATGCCGACACCACCTCGACCGCGACCGGATCGGCGAACACCGTGGCCGGGAGCGGATCGGGGAGGCTCCCCGGCCAAGGACGAGCGCGTTCGGCGGCGAGCGTGCGGTGGTCGCGAGGCAGCCGATCACCCCATGGCACCCACACCTGCCGCTCGGCGAGCCAGCGCCCACCACCGATAGCGGGAGTCACAACCGCCCGATGACCGAGCATCGCCTGCACCCGCGAGAGAGCGTGGTGCACCCGCTCTTCGGGACCGGAGCCGAAAATCGCTGGGGTGTGGTGGGATGCCGCATCCACCGCCTCGGGCGAGATCCGCACGAGTCCGACACCGGTCAGAAGGTCGGTTGCGTCTTCGGCGAGTTGCCAGCGCACCCGGTCCACGATCGCGGCAGCATCGAACGACCCCGGATGCAGCCATACCCGCTCGCTGCGCTCGCCGCGGTCGCCGACGAGCTCGATCCGCACCTCGGTGCACACGAGGTCGATCGCCCCGAGACCCGCGATGAAGGCATCCGCGCTCTGGCGCACCCCGAACGCGACCTGCTCGGCAAGCTCGAGCGGCGGTTCGAAGGCGATCTCACGCGCGAGCTCGGGCGGCGGCACACGGGGCTCGATCTGCCGGGAGTCGCTGCCTGCGGCCAGCGCCCGGAGTCTGACTCCTCTCTCACCGAGCCGCTCATGCACACGCTCTTCGGGCATCGCGGCGAACGCACCCAGGGTCTGGATGCCGAGGCGTGCGAGCAGGTCGACGATGCCGGACCCCGGGTCTGCATCAGCGAGCGCGGCGACCGAGAGGGGGGCGAGAAACGCGGATGCCGCTCCCTCCGGCACGACGCGGATGGGCTCGGCTGCCGTGGTCGCGCCCCGCGCAGCCTGCTCGGCGGTAAAGGGACCGTCGGCAACTCCGATGCGAACATCGGAAAGGCCAAGATCCCGCATCCGCTCGATGAGCACTCGCGCGGCGGCCGACTCACCACCGTAGTAGCGAGCGGGACCGCGGGCACGGATCGCACACAGCCCCGGCCGGATGACCTGCACCCCCGGGGCCCGTTCTTCGAGCTGCGCGACGACGGGCGAGAATGCCCGATGATCGCGTATCGGGTCAGACGGCACGATCGCGATGGCCGGGCATCGGGCCTGCGCATCGCGACGACGGAGCCCTCGGCGCACCCCGTCACGTCGTGCCGCCGCAGAACAGGAGACAACAAGATTCTTCTCGACCACGGCGATCGGGTCGGCAGGATCGAGCGGATGCGGCCCGTCTCGCGTCAGGGCGATGACCGGCCAATCCGGCATCCAGACCACGAGGCTTCGCGTCGGCGCTCGCAGGGACGAGTCAGCAGGCATGTCACCCTGCTTCCCGGACAGATAGGGCTTCCCGGATTGGCAGGGTTTCCCGGAGCGACGGGGCTTCACTCGCGCCTCGAGCTGCGGTAGAAATCCCTCGGGGGGCGTCGACCACTCCCCCGGGCGCCGGGAGCAGCACGGGCCCGCGTCGCGGGGTCGATAGTCGGCGGCTTGCGACCGTGACGGTGACCTCCCGCGCATTCAGATATCCGTGCCCGCGACCGAGTCCACTCCAGCCCGGATCGCTCATCGACAGTGATGCCTCAGCCTGCGGCCACGGCCCCTGCACGAGCAGCACGCCATCGCGATCGCGCAGGCGTGCTGCGAACCGGGCGGCATCGGCATCCGATACCCGCCCCGGTGGCCGCACCACCACCACAGGCAGCACCTCAGCAACTGTCGCTGTCACCGCGAGCCACCGCGACCCCGGATCGGGAATCATCACGAGCCGCGACAGATCCACTCCGAGTCGCTCGGCAGCCTCGGCTCCCAGGTGCGGCATTCCTACGACTCCGCACCAGGAGCCCGCCTGCGAAGGCGGCGCGAGCAGGGCGAGCAGGAGCGAGACGGATGCCGCACCCGGCGCAAGCGTGTACACCGATCCGGGTCGCAATCCACCACCAGGAAGCAGCCGTGAGAGCGCGGGATACGCCGGCAGGGCCGGAGCATCCAGGGATCGGCCCTGCACCTGCTCGACCTGGGCGCGGAGGCGGTGCACCTCGGCCAGCCGATCACGGACGTCGGCGATGGCTTCCGTTCGCTGTGCTCCCACGATCGCCCTCACTCCCACAGATTAGAACGCATGTTCTAATGCGTCAATGCATGAGAGCACGATACGCGGAGCGTCCGACATGGGAGCCTTGGCTATCATCGCCAGGCTGGGCCGGAAGGATAGATACTTTGTTCTAACCCTGAAGCTGGAGTCGAGGGTTGTGAGGGCCTCAGTCCGGAACGATCTCGGCGGTCGTCGCGATATGCGCAAAGCCGCCGCCCTGCAGCACCAGTGCGGTGCCGACCATGAGCTCAGCCGCCGACCGGTGCACGACCCCGACCCCCGGAACCTCTTCCTCGAGATCGAACGTGCGGGTCGCATCCAGCACGACAGTCACGTCGTAGCCGAGGTTCCCGCCCATCCGCGCCGTGGTCTCGACGCACATGTTGGTCTGGATGCCGCACACCACCAGCTCATCGATCCCCCGCTCCTGCAGCCAGGCATGCAGGTCGGGGTCGCCGTAGAACGCGGAGTTCACGTTCTTGGTCACCAGCACCGCGGCATCCGCGTTCGCCACGGCCTCAACGAGCGCATTGCCTGGATTCGCCGGATGCAATGGAGATTCCGGATGCCGAGAGTCGTGCCGCACGACAACCACCGGCTCCCCCGCGAACGCGTCGATCAGCCGTGCGACATTCGCCTCGCAGTCAGGATTGGCGGTCGGTCCCCAGAAGTCGAGGTCATCGAACCCCCGCTGCATATCGATCACCACGAGCGCGCGCGTCATGATCACATCCCATCACGCCGCGCCGACACGAGAGGCGGCGCATCCTGAACTGGCAGAATCCCGTCGACACCGGGCACCTCCGCCCGCGTACTCGGGAGGTTCTGGTCACTCGGGAGGACGGATGCCGCATCCGCACCCTCCCAAGCAACCATCCCCTCCCGGGGGCGAACCCGCCGGGGCACGACCGCACCCAGCACGATCCCGGTGAGCACGAGCGCAAGCCCCGCCACCTGCGCAAGACCGAACGGCTCGCCGGCAAGGAAGACGCCCAGCGCCACACCCGTCACGGGGTTGAGCAGTCCAACAAGTCCCACGGTCGCGGCGGGCAGGCGCCGCAGGCCCGCGAACCAGACGGTGAAGGCAAGCGCTGTGGACACGAGCGAGAGGTAGGCGAATCCGACGAGTGAGCTCGGGGTCAGCGCGGGAGGCGGACCATCCACGATGAGCGCAACGGGCAGCAGCATGAGGCCACCCATCGTCAACTGCCACGACGCCATCGTGAGCCCCGGAATCTCGTTGCCCCACCGCCCCGTCAGCACGAATCCGAGCGACGACGAGAGCATCCCCGCGAACGCTGCGCCAAGGCCCCATCCGTCGACCGGCTCGCCACCGACACCAACAAGCAGGGCGACCCCGACGAGCCCGATACCGGCACCGATTGCCGCGAGCACACGCGGCCGCTGACGGCGCAGCATCCAGGCCAGCAGCATCATGGCGGCAGCCGACGCCGACATCACTGTCGCCGCGACGCTCGAGGGCAGGCGCTGACCGGCGATATAGACCAGCACGAAGAAGCCGCCGACATTCAGGATGCCGAGGACCGCCGCACGCCACCACCACACCCCGTGCGGCAGGCGGCGTGAAATCAGCAGCAGGATCAGTCCCGCCGGCAGGGCACGAAACAGCGCCCCCCACAGCGGAGCGTCGGCGGGCAGGAACTGTCGCGTCACGAAATACGTGCTTCCCCAGGCGATCGGGGCGATCGCGGTCAGCAGGAGCCACCTCAGGGACTTATCTTCCATGGAAACTAACAATGCCTTCCATGGAAGATTTATTCCGATACCGTGAATCCATGGATGTCGCCTCCGACCGCGTCGCACAGATCCAGGCTGAATGGCATCGCGAGCGCCCCGACATCGACACCTTCCCCCAGGGCATCATCGGGCGCCTGCATCGCATCGGACTGCTCCTGGATCGCCGCCTCGACGAGGTCTACGCGAGCTTCGATCTCAGCTACGCCGAGTTCGACATCCTCGCGACCCTGCGGCGCGCCGGCGCCCCCTACCAACGTCGCGCTGGCGAGCTCGCCGACCACACCATGGTCACCAGCGGCGGCCTCACCAAACGCGTCGACCGCCTGATCGCGCGCGGACTCGTCGAACGCCGACCCGAGGCATCCGACGCCCGCGGCAGGCTGGTCGGACTTACGGATGCCGGACTCGCCCTCGTCGACGAAGCCTTCACCGCCCACATGACCGGCGAGCACCGCATCATCGAAGAGCTGGGGACGGATGCCGAGACGCTCGAGCCGATCCTGCGCCGCTGGCTCGGCATCCTGGAGCCGCCCGCGTAAGCGTCACGCGGCGAGCGCGAGATAGGGCTCCCACGACGGGTCGGTGCGATCGGTCCCCCGCACCGTCCACTGCGCTCCGCGCGGCGCCCCGGGCGTCAGACGCAACTCCCACCCCATCTCCTGGGGTGTGCGGTCGCTCTTGAGGTTGTTGCACTTGAGGCAGCACGCCACGAGGTTCTCCCACGAGTCAACGCCGCCTCGCGAGCGGGGCAAGATGTGGTCGATCGTGGATGCGGACCTGCCGCAGTATCCGCAGCGATGCGCATCACGGCGTAGCACCCCGCGACGGGTCACCGGAATCGTGCGTCCGCCGGGAACCCGAACGTAGCGGCTGAGCAGGATGACTGCGGGCCGATCGTGCGCACCATCCGTCCCCCAGACCGGATCCTCCGGGATGTGCTCGATGACGGTGGCTTTCTCGTTCATGACGAGCACGAGCGCCCGCTTGAACGACACGACGGCCAGCGGTTCGTAGCCCGCATTCAACACCAGAGTGCGCATTGCTGTCCTCTCGAACGGCCCGAGACGGCTTCCCGGGATTCTTCGACGTTCGACGTGGTCAGAGGGCGTAAGGCATGAAAAAAGGCGCTGTCTCTACAGACAGCGCCCTGGAACCACAGCGAAGCTGCGGTGTCCGAGAACATGATGCCGAAGGACGAGGCGCCCCAGTGCAACCGTGGTTCGGCTGCGCGGTGTGCTGCCCATCGGACTCTCTCCCGTTCTCTTACACGTCGCGACCAGGGTAATGCACCTCACAGCGCCCGAGGCGCAACGGCGGTGAACGGAACGTAGCGTGTCGAAGAACGGACAGCTGGTCAGCCAGCGTTGGCCTGCAGCCACGCCATGGGGTCGACGAGCGCGCCGCCGACTCGCACCTCGAAGTGCAGGTGCGTCGTGGTTGCCGAACCGGTCTGACCCATCAGACCGATCATCTGACCGGCAGACACTGTCTGGCCAGCCTCGACGGTACGGCTTCCCCACATCATGTGCGCATAGAGCGTGGTCACGACCTGACCACCGATGACCGAGTCGATCACGACGGCGTTTCCGTAGCCGCCGAGGCCATCCTGCGCGGCGCGTACGATGCCGTCCGCCGCTGCGAAGATCGGCGTTCCGCCCGAGTTGAGCATGTCGAGGCCATTGTGGTTCGGACGCGTCGGGGTGCGGAATCCGTTGATCGCCCAGTCGCTGTGGAAGCTCGCAACGGGCCAGCGCACAGCACCCGAGCCCGGCGCCACCATGTTGATGTTGACGGATGCGGAACTGGAAGCGAGCGACGCTGCGGAACGAGCTGCTGCGGCCGCCGCTTCTTCGGCTTTCTTCTTCTCGATCTCTTCGGGCGTCGTCGCCGAGTAGCTCTCCCGGTTGAGGTCAGTCGTCGTCGCATCGGACGCGATCACGATCGACTGAGCGTCACCTTCGGCAACCTGCTGGAGGGTGACTGACTCGTCGGTCTGTTGGAAGGCGCCATACGCCGGCAGGGCGACAGTGGCCACGAGACCACCGACGATCGCGAGGGTGGCGATGTTACGGACCGGGCCTCGGGGGCTGGCCTTGGGGCCCTTTCGTGCGGGGCGGGCCACGGATGCCGCGGGTGTGGGCTTTACTGCGGGCTTGTCCACGCCTCCGCGACGGATGCGAGCAAGACGCGAAGTTTTCCTGGTCGTCGCGCCCTCGGCATCCACCGGGGTCGAATCGTTCTCTTCAGCCAACTAAGTCCTCCGGCGCCTCTGCGCCGGAGCGCCGGCTCGTCACGTTTCGGTGCGGAAGCTGCGCTCCGCTCGATCACGGGTTCACCGTTCGAATGACGAGCCGCGAGGCAATTCGATCGGGGTCCGAGGTCGTGCTGGACTCGCTCGGACTGTACGAGGCTACCCGAAGGTAACGAACATGTCACGCTGGCGGCCGGAGATAACCCGTGATCGCGCGGTGTGGAGGAACGGATGTCGCCCCTCGGGCCCCGTCGTCACGCGTGGTCGTCGACGAGGAAGATGTGACCGGCTACCTCGACAGGCAGCTCAAGGCCTTCGTCGGAACCGTCCATCTCAACCAGGACGTATCCCTCGTTGTAGCGATAGCTCCCATGCGCCCCGGGGAGCACCCCGGCTCCCTTGAGCTGCTGCAGCAACTCGGGATCGACCTGGGCGGGTTCGGCGAGCCGACGGATCGTTCCCGTGATCGGCTCCCCGGCGGCGTCGAGCTTGCGAACGAGCCCGACCACACCGGACTCGAAGGTCAGTGCCGGGACGTCACCAAGCTGGTCGAGCCCGGGGATCGGGTTCCCGTAGGGCGATTCGGTGGGGTGATCGAGCAACTCGACGAGACGGCGCTCGACCTGTTCGCTCATGACGTGCTCCCACCGGCATGCCTCATCGTGCACGTAAGCCCAGTCGAGTCCGATGACGTCGGAGAGCAGCCGCTCGGCGAGGCGGTGCTTGCGCATGACATCAATGGCCTTCTGGCGTCCGAGGTCGGTGAGCTCAAGGCTCCGATCCTCGGTGACGACAACCAGGCCGTCCCGCTCCATGCGTCCGACCGTCTGCGAAACCGTCGGCCCGGAGTGCCCGAGTCGCTCGGAGATCCGCGCCCGAAGCGGAGTGATGTTCTCTTCTTCGAGCTCGAGGATCGTGCGAAGGTACATCTCCGTCGTGTCGATGAGATCAGTCATGCGGGATCCTCGTGTCTGCATCCTCGTGGGGGTAAGACGAGCCTAGCCTTTTCCCCGGCCCCCGGTCCGGGCCTCCCTCGGCGCAACCCTAGAATCAGGACATGGTCGAGTTGCCCCGAGAACTGCTTCCCGCTGATGGCCGATTCGGCTGCGGACCCTCGAAGGTCCGTGGCGCTCAGCTCGAGGCTCTCGTCACGCGTGGGGCCTCTCTGCTGGGAACGTCGCACCGACAGGCCCCGATCAAGAACCTCGTCGGGAGCACCCGCGAAGGGCTGGCCGAGCTGCTACGCGCACCCGAGGGGTACGAGGTCATCCTCGGTAACGGCGGATCGACAGCATTCTGGGATGCCGCAGCATTCGGCCTCATCGAGCGTCGCAGCCAGCATCTGGCATTCGGGGAGTTCGGTTCGAAGTTCGCCGCCGCCGCGAAAGCGCCGTGGCTCGATGCACCGGATGTCCGCAAGACCGAGCCGGGCACCGGCGGTGTCTCCGAACCGGTCGAGGGTGTGGATGTCTACGCGTGGCCGCACAACGAGACCTCGACGGGCGTTTCTGCTCCCATCGCCCGCGTCACCGCTGACCCTGGTGCGCTGACAGTCATCGATGCGACGAGCGCCGCGGGTGGCATCGACTTCGACGCCGCCCAGGCCGATGTCTACTACTTCGCGCCGCAGAAGAACCTCGGCTCCGACGGTGGGCTCTGGTACGCCCTGGTCTCCCCGGCAGCAATCGAACGGATCGAGCGGATCGCGGCATCCGACCGCTACATCCCCGAGTTCCTGAGCCTGAAGAACGCGATCGACAACTCGCGGCTGAACCAGACTCTCAACACCCCGGCTGTAGCAACCCTCCTCATGCTCGATGAGCAGGTGCGGTGGATCCTCGACAACGGCGGACTCGCCTGGGCCGGGGCCAAGACCGCTGCCACGTCGGCGGCGCTGTACGCGTGGGCCGAGGCAACGGCGTACACGACGCCGTTCGTCACGAACCCCGCTGACCGCTCGCCTGTCGTCGTCACGATCGACTTCGACGAGAGCGTGGATGCCGCAGCCATCGCCAAGAGCCTGCGCGAGAACGGCATCGTCGACACCGAGCCGTACCGCAAGCTCGGGCGCAATCAGCTGCGCATTGCGACCTTCGTCTCCATCGAGGAGGACGACGTGCGCCGGCTCATCGGGGCGATCGAATACACCGCCGACCGACTCTAGGGCGCCCCCGCCCAGACTCGCGACGAGCGTGGCCCCACCTGGCGTCCAGCAGCGCCCCGATACACTGCCTCGTGCCCGAAACCCTGCTGAACCCTGGCCGCGATGCCGAGCAGCCGGCATCCATCGATCCGGTCGAACTCGAGATCGCACTGCGCGTCATCAACGCCGCTTCCTCGCTTAACCCCGAAGACCCGGCCTACATCGCCCTACGCCACCAGACCAGCAAGCTCTACAAGGACGTCAAGCGGCAATCGCGCAAAGAGAAGCGCAAGCGCATCGCCGAGGCCGACCGCGCGGTCGTCGCTGCCACCGCGACAGGCGCCCCCGACCGTATCGACGACGAGACGCGCGGCATCCCGCTCGCGGCCCGCACCTCGATGCCGTTCGCCGGCGAGCTGATCAAGGCACGCGCCTGCTACATCTGCAAGCAGGACTACACGCTCGTCGACGCCTTCTATCATCAGCTGTGCCCAGACTGCGCGTCGATGAGCCATGAGAAGCGCGCTGCACGCACCGACCTCACCGGCAAACGCGCACTGCTCACCGGCGGCCGCGCCAAGATCGGGATGTACATCGCGCTGCGGTTGCTGCGCGATGGCGCCCACACCACGATCACCACGCGCTTCCCGCGCGACGCCGTGCGCCGCTTCTCGTCGCTGCCCGACAGCGCCGACTGGATCCACCGCCTCAAGATCGTCGGCATCGACCTGCGCGACCCCGCCCAGGTGATCGGCCTTGCTGACTCGGTGGCATCCGATGGTCCGCTCGAGATCCTCATCAACAACGCAGCCCAGACCGTGCGTCGCTCACCGGGGGCCTACAGACCCCTGGTGGAGGCCGAGCTTGCCCCGCTTCCCGATGGACCTCTGCCTGAGCTCGTCACCTTCGGGCACACCAACGACGCCCATCCCCTCGCACTCGCGCAGTCGGTATCCGCACATCCGATCCTCGCTCCAGCCGCGCGCACGGCCGATGAACTCACCGCGGAGGCGCTGGCGGCCGGCTCCGCGTCGATCGAACGCCTGAAAACCGGCACCGCGATCGACGCAGGCGGACTCATCCCCGACGAGGACCGCATCAACAGTTGGACCCAGCACGTCGACCAGGTCGAGCCCCTCGAGATGCTCGAGGTGCAGCTGGCCAACATGACCGCGCCGTTCCTGCTCGTGAGCCGCCTACGCTCGGCGATGGCTGCATCGAGCGCGAGACGGAAGTACATCGTCAACGTCTCGGCGATGGAGGGCGTGTTCGGCCGCGGCTACAAGGGCCCCGGCCACCCGCACACCAACATGGCCAAGGCCGCACTGAACATGCTCACCCGGACCAGCGCGCGCGAGATGTTCGAGACCGACGGCATCCTGATGACCGCGGTCGACACCGGCTGGATCACTGACGAGCGGCCGCACTTCACCAAGGTGCGCCTTGCCGAGGAGGGTTTCCACGCTCCCCTCGACCTCGTTGACGGGGCGGCGCGCGTGTACGACCCGATCGTGCGCGGCGAGGCCGGTGAAGACCTGTTCGGCGTCTTCCTGAAGGACTACCGCAAGGGCTCCTGGTAGTCAGGCGGGCAGAAAGTACTCGCGGGCGAGTGGGGCAATCTCGATCCCGGATGCCGTGCCGGCGGTGACCCAGCGCAGCTCGGCGATCTCGGCAGCCGGTTCGGGCCGTTGGTTGCCGATGTCGACGCGGAAAACGTCGGCCACCACCTCGAAGCCCGGTTCGTTGGCTGCACTCGCCGCGAAGCTGCCAAGCGCCTCCAGGGCGTCGGAGTCGACCCGGAGGCCGACCTCTTCGGCGAGCTCGCGCACGAGCGTCTCGGCGGGGGTCTCGTTCGGCTCTGGCTTACCGCCGGGCTGCATGAACGCCGTGGTCCCGGCCTTGCGCACGAGCAGCAGCCGCCCCTCGGCGTCAGTGATCACCGCTGCCGAGACATGGATGCGGCGCGGGGCAATGGCATCCGAAGTCATCCCCGCAGGTTAGTCCTCGTCACCGCTGTCGAGGTCGCCGCTGTCGAGATCGTCGTTCGAGTCGTCGTCGAGCTCGTCGATGTCGACACCGTCGACGTCGCCGCTGTGCAGGAGCCGCGACCCGTCCTCGTCGAAGTCGTCGGCATCAAGATCATCGACATCATCGAGGTCGTCGTCCTCGTCGTCGGCGTCCTCGCCCTGGTCAACCTCGTCGGAGTCGTGATCCTCGTCACCGGATGCCGTTTCGGCAGCCAGCGCCGCCTGAGCGGCCTGGTAATCAGCCAGACGCACCGCCCACGGCACCCATTCCGGTGCGAGCAGCGCCTCGTCGCCGGGCAACAGCTCAGCCTCGAGAACTGTCGGCTCTTCGTCGTCGACCCGCGCGACACTCACCGTCCAGAACCACCCCGGGTAGCCCGGCAGCGTCGTCTCGAAGCGGAGGGAGACGACGCCATCGGCCTCAACCGTATACCCGGCCGCGGGGCCGACCGTCGCCGCCGGAGTGATCTCATGCAACGCCGCCAGGGCGAGGTCGTGTGCGGCAAGCAGCGCCGGATCAGGCGTCGAGCTCATCGGCCACCTTGCGCAGCACGGCGGCGACCTTCGCACCGTGTGCGCTGCTCGGATAGCGACCGCGTCGCAGGTCCCCGCCGACACCATCGAGCAGCTTCACGAGATCCTCGATGATGATCGCCATGTCGTCGGCGGGCTTGCGGGAACGCTTGGCGAGGCTGGCGGGCGCCTCAAGCACCCGCACCGACAGCGCCTGCGGACCGCGCTTTCCGTCGGCGATACCGAACTCGAGGCGCGTGCCGGCCTTCACCGTCGCCCCAGCGGGCAGCGCGGTGGCATGAAGGAAGACATCCTGTCCTTCGTCGGAGGAGATGAAGCCGAAGCCCTTCTCTTCGTCGTAGAACCTGACCTTGCCGGTGGGCATGGGAAACCTCGTTCTGAACGGCGCCGCAGTTGGGCGGCAGGAGTGACGCAGGGACCGATCGATCCCCGGTTAAGCCTAGAGCACCGCGACGGAGTAGTCTGGGGCAGATGAGCACGCGCAGCCCTGGCAGCGACCTTCCGGTTCGCACAATCGATCGCGTGCTCGCGTCGATGTCTCTCGGACTGCTCGCGCTCTCGGTTCTGTCGTTCTTCGCGATTCTCATCGGCTCCGCATCGCACGCCGATTTCAGCACTGGCCTGTGGCCCGCTGTCGGGATCATCGTCTACGTCGCCCCGATCCTCGCGTTCGCGATGCTGCTGACGGTGCTGATCATGACGTTCGTGCGAAGGGCGCGGGCGAACCGGAGCGAGTAGATGGCGGGCGACGAGCGAACCCTCGCCACCTGGCTGGCATCGCTCGATGACAACGCCCTCGCTGATCTGTTCACTCGGCGTGGCATCTCGCCCGCGGCATCCTGGCGCGACTTCTTCGATGCCGCCGAGGCGCTGCTCGACTCGGCGTCGATAGACCGGGCGCTGGCACGGCTCGATCGTCGCCAACTGGCCGCGCTCATTGCCGCCGGCGCCGGGGATGTCGCCACCGAGACCATCGTGACCTGGGGACTGGCACGCCCTGGCGGCGAGGTGTATGCCCCGGTACAGGAGCGAATCGCTGCGCTCTCGAGCACCTCCGGTCTCGCGGATCCGCCCGCCGACGTTGCCGCGACCGCGAGCGGGTCGCCCGGGACCGCCCCCGCTTCGGCAGCCGAGACGGCGAGCGCCGCAGAGCGGATCTTCACGGCATCCGCGTCGCTGGCCGACGTACTGTTGGCCGCCCTGCATGTTCCGCTGACCCTCACTGGCGCAGGCGCAGTCAGCGCCGCAGACCGCAAGCGCCTCACCGAGTCGGGAGCGATCGGCGCGCCCGAGGACCTCGACGATCTGATCGCCGCAGGTCTGGCAGCAGGGCTGCTCACGCCGATCGGGCGAGAGCTCGTGGTCACCGCCACGGGCGAACAGTGGCTGGATGGCGGCACCGTCGCCCGGTGGACTGCAATCGCCGATGGCTATCGCCGCAGTCTCCCAGCAGGCCTTCGCACCCCGCAGGGTGGAGTCCTCGACCCTGCGGGCTGGGCGGGCATGTACCCACTGAGCCCTGAATGGCCGGCGCGGGCGGCAGCGCTGCGGCAGACGGCGCAGCGGTGGGGCATTCTCACGCCAGACGGGGCGGTTCCACCGTGGTCGCGTGGCCTCGTCGAGGGCACAGCTCTCGACACTGATGCTTTACGCGATGCCCTTCCGGCCGAAATCGACCGGATCTACCTGCAAGCGGATCTGACAGCTGTCGCTCCCGGCCCTCTTGCCCCGCGGCATGACCTGCGCCTCCGCAGGATCGCGCGGCGCGAGTCCCGCGCGCAGGCCTCGACATACCGCTTCACGGCTGAGTCGATCGGGGCGGGCCTCACCGACGGAGAGAGCGCCCAGTCCATCCGCGCCTTTCTGCGCGAGCTGTCGCTTACGGGGATTCCCCAGCCGCTGGACTACGTCATCGAAACGACAGCAGCCCGACACGGATCGGTCACGGTCCGCTCGGATGCCGGGAGCCCCAACACGATCGTAGAAAGTAGCGACCCGCACCTCCTCGATCTCGTCGTCATCGACCAGGCCCTGCGCCCCGTCGGGCTGGTGCGGCACGGGGATGTGCTCGTGAGCCGGGTCGGTCGTGATCACCTGTTCTGGGCGCTGGCCGATGCCCGCTACCCCGTTGTCGCGCTCGACGATCACGGAGCGCCCGAGTCACTCCGGCGCCGAACGGCTGCGCAGACTGCGTCAGCAGAACCGGCGGGCGATGTCTACGCGCGCCTGATCGGGTCGCTGCGCGCCTCGGGCGGCGACGGCGACGCGGCCTGGCTGGAGCGCGAACTCGAGCAGGCGGTGCGCACGAAGTCGATCATCGTGGTCACGGCACAGATCAGCGCCGCCGAGACCCGCACCTTCACGCTGGAGGCAACGGGGCTCGGCGGTGGCCGGCTCCGCGGCAGAGACCGGGGCGCGGATGTCGAGCGCACCCTCCCGATCTCGACCATAGTGAGCGTCTCCCCGGCCTGACAGCAGTCCGCACCGCGACCCCGCGGGTAGACTGGACCGCTATGGCTGACGGCCCCCTCATCGTTCAAAGCGACCGGACAGTGCTGCTGGAAGTGGCACATCCGGATGCCGAATCCGCACGCCACGAACTCGCGATCTTCGCCGAACTCGAGCGCGCTCCGGAGCACATCCACACGTACCGCATCACACGGCTCGGCCTGTGGAACGCGCGGGCGGCCGGACACACCGCCGAAGACATGCTGGGAACCCTGGACCGGTGGACACGCTTCCCGGTGCCACCGTCAGTCGCGATCGACATCCGCGAGACCGTCGGGCGCTACGGACGCCTTGTGATCGAGCGTGACACGGTCGCGGGATCCGACGAGCCCGCGCTTGTGCTCCGGTCGACGGATGCCGCGGTGCTGGCCGAGGTCACGAAGAACAAGCGCATCCAGCCACTGCTGGTTGGGCATCCCTCCCCCGACACGTACGTCATCGATGCCTGGGCGCGCGGGCAGATCAAGCAGGAGCTGCTGAAGATCGGCTGGCCCGCCGAAGACTTCGCGGGGTACACACCCGGCACGCCGCATCCGATCGACCTCGCCGAGCAGGACTGGCACCTGCGCCCGTACCAACGGCAGGCCGTCGACGCGTTCACCGACGGCGGCTCGGGAGTGGTCGTGCTCCCCTGTGGGGCCGGAAAGACGCTCGTGGGAGCCGGGGCGATGGCCGACACGAAGACGACGACGCTGATCCTGGTCACCAACACGGTCAGCGCACGGCAGTGGCGCGACGAGCTGCTCAAGCGCACGAGCCTCACTCCCGAAGAGATCGGCGAGTACTCGGGGCAGGCCAAAGAGGTCAAGCCCGTCACGATCGCGACCTACCAGATCCTCACGGCCAAGCGGAAGGGACAGTACGCGCATCTGGCGCTGCTCGATGCCCTGGACTGGGGTCTCATCGTCTACGACGAGGTGCATCTGCTGCCCGCCCCCGTGTTCAAGCTGACCGCCGACCTGCAGGCTCGTCGAAGACTGGGGCTCACGGCGACGCTCGTGCGCGAAGACGGCCGCGAGGGCGATGTGTTCAGCCTCATCGGCCCCAAGCGGTTCGACGCCCCGTGGAAGGAGATCGAGTCGCAGGGCTTCATCTCCCCCGCCGCCTGCTACGAAGTGCGCGTCGACCTGCCGGCCGGCGAGCGGCTCGAGTACGCGGCGGCGGCGGATGACGAACGCTACCGGCTCGCAGCCACCGCCCCCGCGAAGATCGGCGTGGTGAAGGATCTCGTAGCCCGGCACGCCGGCGAACAGACCCTCGTGATCGGACAGTACCTCGACCAGATCGACGAGATCGCGCGGGCGCTGGATGCCCCACAGATCACGGGCGCCACCCCGGTCGATGAGCGCGAGGAGCTCTACCGCGGCTTCCGCGAGGGAAAGATCCCCGTGCTGGTGGTGTCGAAGGTCGCGAACTTCTCGGTGGACCTGCCCGAGGCATCCGTCGCCATTCAGGTGTCGGGGTCGTTCGGGTCCCGGCAGGAGGAGGCGCAGCGCCTCGGCCGGCTTCTGCGCCCCAAGCAGTCGGGCAACACTGCCAGCTTCTACACCCTCATCGCCCGCGACACGGTCGACCAGGACTTCGCTCAGAACCGGCAGCGGTTCCTCGCCGAGCAGGGCTACAGCTACACGATCCTGGATGCCGACAAGCTCGCTGCGTGACAAGGGAAACCGCCGATCCGCGCGATATCCAGCATCCACACCAGCGGAATCACGATAATGGGGGCATGAGCGCACCCCGCATCCTCGTCGTCGACGACGAGCCGAACATCCGAGACCTGCTGATGACGAGCCTGAAGTTCGCCGGCTATCAGGTCAAGGCAGTCGCCAACGGCGCCTCGACGATCTCGGCAGTCCTCGAAGAGGAACCCGATCTCATCCTGCTCGACGTCATGCTCCCCGACATGAACGGCTTCAGCGTCACCAAGCGCCTGCGCGGCGCTGGGTACACCGCCCCGATCCTGTTCCTGACAGCCAAGGACGAAACAGAAGACAAGATCACGGGTCTGAACGCCGGCGGAGACGACTACGTCACCAAGCCGTTCAGCCTTGACGAGATCGTCGCGCGCATTCAGGCTATCCTGCGTCGCACGATGCAGACCGACGAAGAGTCGATCATTCGCGCCGGCGAGCTGACGATGGATCAGGACACGCACGACGTCTCGGTCGGCGATGTCTCGATCGACCTCAGCCCGACCGAGTTCAAGCTGCTGCGCTACCTGATGCTCAACCCGAACCGGGTGCTGTCGAAGTCGCAGATCCTCGACCACGTCTGGGAGTACGACTTCAACGGCGACGCCGGCATCGTCGAGAGCTACATCTCCTACCTACGGCGCAAGATCGACCCTTACTCATCCGAGCCGCTCATCCAGACCAAACGTGGATTCGGCTACATGCTGAAGGCTGGCAAGTCGGCGTGAGGCATCCGTCGGAGTCGGCGTGAGCACAACGTCAGACAAGACCGACGCCGTCACCGGGTGGTGGCGCAGCCTCAGCCTGCGCGCCAAGGTGACAGGCGTTGCCGTGTCGATCCTGGCTCTCGGGCTCATCGCGACCGGCATCGGCACGACGGTGTTCCTGCGCAGCCAACTTCTGGCGAGCGTCGACACGCAGGTGTCGCAGCTCGCGGGCGCGGGCGTGAGCGCACTATTCGACATCGACCTTCTCGCTGATCCCGCCTTCGTTCCGAAGGCCGAGTCGGTTCCGACCGATTACTTCGTCGCCATCTACAACCAGGATGGGAACTTCATTGCGAGCGCCGGCGGCGGACGACAGATCAATGAGCCCGACTTTCCCAGCGAATACCTGCCGACCGAGACCTCGGTAGCCCAGCAGCAGGAACCGTTCACGATCCCCGGAACGATCCCGGGCACGGAATTCCGCGCGGCATCCGCTCTCATCGAGGTCAAGGGCACCACGGTCTTCTACACGCAGATGATCGCGGTTCCGCTGACAACGGTGACCCAGACCCTCGCCACCTATCTCGGCATCTACAGCATCCTCTCTGTCATCACGATCGTGCTCGGCGCCATCGCCATCCGACTGCTGGTCACCCTCGCGTTCCGGAGCCTCACGCAGGTCGAGAACACGGCGATGGAGATCGCGGCGGGCGATTTCGGCCAGCGCATGACCGACATTGCCCCGGCCACCGAGGTCGGCAGGCTCAAGACCGCGATCAACGCCATGCTTGGCCGTATCGACGCCGCGCTGGCGCAGCGAGATGCCACGGTGCGCCAGATGCGCCGGTTCGTCGGCGACGCGTCGCACGAGTTGCGCACGCCGCTGGTCACGGTTCGTGGCTACGCCGAGCTGTACCGAATGGGAGCCATCCGCACTGACCACGACGTCGCCCAGTCGATGGAGCGGATCGAGAAAGAGGCCATGCGCATGGGCCTGCTCGTGGAAGACCTCCTCGCCCTCGCCCGGCTCGATGAGCGCCGAGACATCGAGTTCGCCCCGGTCGACCTGCGACCGCTCGCCCGGGATGCCGCGCTCGATGTTCGCGCAGCCTCTCCCCAAAGACCTGTGGCTGTGATCGATACGACCATCGTTGAACCGACCGAGCCGCGTCCGCCGCAGACCGAAACCGACACCCTCGAGACACCCAAGCGGCCACGGTCCGCCTTCAGCCGCGCGGGCTCCATCCTGCTGCGTCGCCGCCCGAGGGACGCGCGCGGCACGGCGCCGACCACCGAGCAGATCGTCATCGGACCCCTGGACCTCGGGCCATCGTCGTCGGCACCGGTTGCGCTTCCCCCGATCGTGCTCGGCGAAGAGAACCGCATCCGTCAGGTGATCACGAACCTCATCGGGAACGCTCGCCGGTTCACCGCTGAGGACTCCCCCATCGAGCTTCGCATCGGAGTGGATGCCGCGGCGCAGTCGGGCTGGATCGAGATCGTGGACCACGGTGAGGGAGTGCCGGATCAGATCAAGGACAAGATCTTCCAACGATTCTGGCGCGCCGATACGTCACGCACGCGAGAGACCGGCGGGTCCGGGCTCGGGTTGTCGATCGTCGCCTCGATCGTGGAATCGCTGCATGGCTCGGTACGGGTGATGGACACCCCCGGTGGCGGCGCGACCTTCCGTGTCGGATTCCCGCTCGCCAGACACCTCGACCCGGCCGATCACGCCTTCCTCGAAACGCAGCCGCTTGACCGCCTGCCGTCTGACCTGCGGAGCGACCCCCCGGCCTAAGCCCCGCCCACCTCGAAGGGCTCCTCCCCAGGACACGTACATCGGTGGCATGTACGAGTACGCGTGTTCCCCGGCGATTCAGTCCGAGCCGCGACCGTAGCGTGTCACCCACACTCACGACACCGGGAGGTTCTTGTGGCCGTCTATTCCGTCGACAGCGACGCGGTTTTCGCCGCAACGGCAGGTGTGCGGGCCACCGCAGACCGCGTTCGCGCCGAGACGCATACCATGCTCGCCCAGCTCACCGGCCTGCAATCACAGTGGACCGGCGCGGCATCCCTTGCCTTCGCCGGCGTCATCGACCAGTGGCGCGCAGCCAACGCACAGGTCGAAGAAGCCCTGGCCACGATCGGGGTCGCCCTTGAGACCGCAGGACACCAGTACGCGGATGCCGAACAGATGACCCTCGGCCTGTTCCGCTGATCGCACGAGAAACGACCGAAGGCCCCTCCGCATGGGAGGGGCCTTCGGCGTGAAATGCAGCAGGACTCAGAAGTCCATGCCGCCCGACGGGTCGGCGGGCATGGCCGGAGCCTTCTCGGGCTTGTCGGCGACGACGGCCTCGGTCGTGAGGAACAGCGCGGCAATCGACGCGGCGTTCTGCAGAGCCGAGCGGGTCACCTTGGCCGGGTCGATGATGCCCTGTGCGAACAGGTCACCGTACTCACCGGTCGCAGCGTTGAGGCCGAATCCGGGCTCGAGCTCGGAGACCTTGTTGGCCACAACACCGGGCTCCATGCCTGCGTTGAGGGCGATCTGCTTCAGCGGCGCCTCGATGGCAACGCGCACGATGTTCGCGCCCGTTGCCTCGTCACCGGTGAGCTCGAGAGTCTCGAACGCCTTCTTGCCGGCCTGGATGAGAGCGACGCCACCACCGGGGACGATGCCCTCCTCGACGGCTGCCTTCGCGTTGCGAACGGCGTCCTCGATGCGGTGCTTGCGCTCCTTGAGCTCGACCTCGGTAGCAGCTCCGGCCTTGATGACGGCAACGCCACCGGCCAGCTTCGCCAGGCGCTCCTGCAGCTTCTCGCGGTCGTAGTCGCTGTCGGTGTTGTCGATCTCACGACGGATCTGGGTCACGCGACCCTCGATGAGCGCGGCGTCGCCGGCACCCTCGACGATCGTGGTCTCGTCCTTCGTGATGATGACCTTGCGGGCGCGGCCGAGGAGGTCCAGCGTCGCGTTCTCGAGCTTGAGGCCCACCTCTTCGGTGATGACCTGGCCACCCGTGAGGATCGCGATGTCCTGCAGCTGAGCCTTGCGGCGGTCGCCGAAGCCGGGAGCCTTGACGGCAGCCGACTTGAAGATGCCACGGATCTTGTTGAGCACGAGGGTAGCGAGAGCCTCACCCTCGACATCCTCAGCGATGATCAGGAGTTCCTTGCCGTCCTGGATCACCTTGTCGACGATCGGCAGCAGGTCCTTGATGCTCGAGATCTTCTGGTTGGCGATCAGGATGTAGGGGTCCTCGAAGACCGCTTCCTGACGCTCGGGGTCGGTCACGAAGTAGGGGTTCAGGTAGCCCTTGTCGAAGCGCATACCCTCGGTCAGCTCGAGCTCGGTGCCGAACGTGTTCGACTCCTCGACCGTGACAACGCCTTCCTTGCCCACCTTGTCGATGGCCTCGGCGATCAGGGCGCCGATCTCGGGGTCAGCTGCAGAGATCGACGCGGTAGCGGCGATCTGCTCCTTGGACTCGACTTCCTTCGCACCAGCGAGCAGCTCATCGGTGACGGCCTTGACGGCCTTCTCGATGCCCTTCTTGAGCGAAATCGGGTCGGCGCCGGCCGCGACGTTGCGCAGGCCCTCGCGCACGAGCGCCTGAGCGAGCACGGTTGCGGTCGTGGTGCCGTCACCGGCGACGTCGTCGGTCTTCTTGGCGACTTCCTTGACGAGTTCCGCGCCGATCTTCTCGTACGGGTCGTCGAGCTCGATCTCCTTGGCGATCGAAACGCCGTCGTTCGTGATGGTGGGGGCTCCCCACTTCTTCTCGAGCACGACGTTGCGGCCGCGGGGGCCGAGCGTCACCTTGACGGCGTCGGCGAGGGTGTTCAGGCCGCGCTCGAGGCCGCGACGGGCCTCCTCGTCGAAAGCGATCATCTTTGCCATGTGTGTCGTCCCTCCCGGACGGGGCTAGGTCTTAGCACTCACCGATCTGGAGTGCTAACCCATTCTGGCACTCGCCCATGGGGAGTGCAAGCCGCGCGCGACGAAGACGACGAAGAGACGGATGCCGCGGCATCCGTCTCTTCGGAAACTCAGTCGACGCGGTCTCTAGACCACGCGGACCGACTCCGCCTGCGGGCCCTTCTGGCCCGTCCCGACGGTGAATTCGACCTTCTGTCCCTCTTCGAGAACACGGAAACCGGTCATGTCGATGTTCGAGTAATGGACGAACACGTCTTGACCGTCATCGACGGTGATGAAGCCGTATCCCTTCTCGGCGTTGAACCACTTCACGGTGCCTTGGGCCATGGGTACTCCTGATGCTGGTAGGACACCGTCATCGTATGCACCGGAATCGACCCGAAACGATCGCCGAGCGAAGTATTGACACGCGCGTCTTCACCTTGTTACGGCCCGGAAACACGCGGGCCGCGCCGGTCAGTTCGTCGGCTCGGGAGTGGGGACACCGGCCGCGGATCGGTCGAGGCCGATGACGATCGTGAGTTGCTTCGTGGCGCCTTCGTCGGCCTCGGTCGCGGGGTCGTCGGTCGGCTGATAAATGGTGCTTTGCGCAACCGCGGCCCCGCCGATGACGTTCGCGAGCCCCAAGGCGGCCGCGTAGTCGGCGTCCGTCGCGTAGTAGACCGTCGTCTCGGGGAAGTCGTCGGTTCCGGCCTGCCCGGCCAGAACGGTCTCGGGGACCCACCCGGCTGCGATGAGCTGGTCTTTCAGCTGCGTGGCAAGCCCGGTCTCGGGCGTCGCGTTGAGAATCAGGATCGAATAGGACGTGTCGACGACGGGGTCCACCGTGACCGTCGGGGTGGGTTCGGGAGCGGGTTCAGGAAACAGCACGATGCGCCCCGAAACCACGAACATTGCGAAGATACCGACAGCGATCAGGATGACGGTGGCCAGCGCCGCCCAGAAGAAGACGACTCCGCCGCGCATGTGTGGCTGCTCCGCGCGGTGCGCACCGACCCGACCGACGTCCTCGGGTAGGTCGTCGAATCGATCGCGCGGGAACTCGGAGGTCGGCATCAGACGATCGTACCGATGCCGCCTACCGAAACCGTGCGTGTCCGCCCGGCAGAGTCCCCGCTCGCTGGACCGGAGCGCTTGCTTCCCCGGGCGCTCTCCCGGAGCCTGCGCAGTCGTCCCATGAGCAGCGGGTCGTATGCCTGCGCATCGACCGAATCCAGCATCCGCACCAGCAACTGGTAGTAGCGGGCCGGCGACATACCTAACGTCTGGCGGATCTGCTCTTCTTTTGCCCAGCCGCGAAGCCGACACGACGACTCGAAGTCGAGGATCGCGCGCTCACGCTCGTTCAGGGGCACGGTGAGAGGTTATCGGCGAGCGCCGACATCCGGTGCGCGCCACTCCACCCACGCGCCGAGTGGGTCGACGACGGCGAGCGCGCGCTCGTCCATACCCAAGACGAAGCCGGGCCAACTCGCGGCATCCGCACCCCAGCGGTCGTGAAGCCCGGGCGGATCGATCGAGAGCCAGTGCGTGCCGGGGCGGGCGGAGCGAACTGCGTCTATGTGGTTGCAGAGCTGCATGCGTCCGGCCCGGGCGATGTGGGGCAGCACCCCGGGCGTGGTCACGACCAGCGCGGCGTCGCCGGGTGCTTCGGCTGCAAGCTCCGCGAGGATGCCGTCGGCGGTGGCGTCTCCTGACATGAGCGTCGGGGGTTCCCCACGCACGACGTCGAGCGCCGCGACGATCCGCTCGCGTCGCCCCTGCTCCCCCGGCCAGACGAGCGAGGTCAGAAACCGTCGGTCGATGTCGGATGCCGCGTCCAGTGGCGCCAGGTCGATACCGGCACGCCACACGACCTCCGGCAGACGCAGACGTGGCAGGCCCCGGGCGCCGCTACGAAGCACAACGGGCGATGGGCCACCGGCCGGGTCGAGGTCCTGTCCGTTCTCGTACCGGTACGAGTAGCGATCGGGGTAGAGACACAGGCCTGCGCTCGCACCGACCTCGAGGAGTGCGATCGGGCCGTCGATGAGGCTCAGCGCGGGCAGGAGAGCCGCGCATCGCAGCGGTTCGTTGGTCTGCAGCCCGCGCGCGACGCACTCGGCCGCGACCTCGTCGATGTTGGCCGCCAGCCACTGCGCCCACGCCGCGTAGCCGCCCTCCGCCGCTCCCAGCATCCTGGTCACCGCGAACACGAGCGGAGGCTGTCGCCGATCGGCGGGGATACGCGCGAGCAGCAGCTGCGTGTCAGTATCGGCCGCCACGCCTGAGGCCCATTCCTCATACAGATCAGAGCGGCCCGGCGCTTCCTCGGCCGCGAAACGGCGGTATCGCTCAGCGACGCGGCCGGCCTCGGCATCCGGGGATGACACCATGCCCCCATTCTGGAACAGGCCGCATCCGGTCGGTGCCGCATCCCGGGTCACCTCCCTCGTCCTATCCCTCGTCGCAACGGCGAACGACACGCACGACACGCCGGCAGCGGATGCCACGAGCCGGGGTGTCGCACGGATGCTGCGCCGTTGCGACCGAGGCTGGCGCGCCGGATTCACGGCCAATCTGCGACGTCGAGCGGAACAGTCCGTCGCCACTTCGTGTTGACTTGGGTAAGGAGGAACAATGTCCTATCGCACCGAGAAGTCCGAGTCCGAGTGGCGCGCAGAGCTCAGCGCCGATCAGTACGCGGTGTTGCGCGAAGCAGCAACCGAGCGTCCCTGGACCGGTGAGCTGCTCGACGAGAGTCGCGCCGGCCTGTACGCCTGCGCCGCCTGCGGAAACGAGCTGTTCAAGAGCGGCACGAAGTTCGACTCGCACTGCGGGTGGCCGAGCTTCTACGAGTCGGTTCGCCCCGAAGCTGTCGAACTCATCGAAGACCGCACCCACGGCATGGTGCGCACCGAGGTGCGGTGTGCGCAGTGCGGCTCCCACCTCGGGCACGTCTTCCCCGACGGGTTCGGCACGCCCACGGGCGACCGCTACTGCATGAACTCGATTGCGCTGAGCTTCACACCCGAAGAGTCCTGACGGCCCGCCGGCCTCACGCTCGCGCCCCCGGCCGTGCGTGAGGCCACGGCACGACCACGATGGCAACTGACGTAACCGCGATGAGAGCCACCAGCACCTCGTGCTCCAGGCCGGGGCTCGCCGGCGCCGGCCAGATCGCATCCAGAACAAGAGCCGTCGCGAGCTGCCCGACCACCGAGCCGAGCACGAGCAACAGGACGCCCGTCCGGCGCACAAGAGCAGCAGATAGCAGGATGTAGCCGACTCCCAGCGCTCCGCCCGTGTAGGGCCACGGATCGCTCGGCCACCGCTCAGGCAACCCGACGACCGCAACGTGAACGGCAGCGATCAGCACGAGTGCGATCGTTCCGCCGACGAAGTTGACCGCCGTCGCAGCTATCGCTGAGCCGGTCGCGCCGCGAAGCCGACCGTTCGTGGCCTGCTGCCAGGCAACGCCGCCCCCGGCGAGGAACGGCAAGAGCAGCATCCACCAGGGAACGCCGGTGAGGTTTCCGCCGGTCACCGATATCCCCACGGCGAGAAGGGCGACGGCGCCGCCGACGACGCGCCGAATCGTGACCGGCACCACGCCGGACGGACCGTAACCGATGCGGTCGATCACGACGCCGAAGACGATCTGACCTGCCACGAATCCGACGGTGAACAGGGACACACCGATGATGCCCGCGGTGATGCTCTGGCTGGACACTGTGAAGGCTCCCGCAAGGCCGCCTGCCAGCATCCACCATCGGATGCCGCCACCGCGGATGCCATCACGCAGCGCGCCGAGCCCGCGGCGGCCCGCGGGCGTGAGTGCGGCGATGACGGCGATGAGCACGAGGCCGGAACCGAACGAGAACGCCGCTGCGAGAGTGCTGTCGTCAATGCGGTGACCGAGTTGCCCGTTCGCCCGAACCTGGAGCGCCGTGAGCGCACCGACGAGGGCAGTACCGAGGAGCCCGAGGGCCGTCGCTGCTCTGCCGGACGTCACCGGTTCATTCTGCCGGACATGGTGACGTGGAGCCGACGACGGGACGTGAACCCGTAACCGCCCGATGACAACGTCCGGTCGGCATCCGAATACGGCGCCCGCTAGACGGAGAAAAGTTTGGAGCCGACGACGGGACGTGAACCCGTAACCGCCCGATGACAACGTCCGGTCGGCATCCGAATACGGCGCCCGCTAGACGGAGAAAAGTTTGGAGCCGACGACGGGACGTGAACCCGTAACCGCCCGATGACAACGTCCGGTCGGCATCCGAATACGGCGCCCGCTAGACGGAGAAAAGTTTGGAGCCGACGACGGGACTTGAACCCGTAACCGCCCGATTACAAGTCGGGTGCGCTACCAATTGCGCCACGTCGGCAGAGCGCCCAGTCTATCGGGGCGCCGAGGTGCTCCCCGTCTCAGGGGGTGGGCGTCGGTGTCGGCGACGGGGTCTGGTAGTACGCGTCGGAATCGATCGTCAGCACGAACTGGGCAAACTCTTTCGGGTTGTCGAGCGCACCCACGTAGACGGATCCGTTGACGAGCACGAGCGGTGTGCCGGTGAGCTGCACGCCGTCGGTGTCGGGGATCGCCTCGACCGCTCGTTCCGTTGCCTTCTTGGCCCACGAAAGGAAGTCGCCGTTTTCGATGCACGCCCGCACGACCTTGGGGCTTGAAACACCGGATGCCTGCGCAATGTCGGCAAGTTCGGTGTCGGAGTATCCGTCCGCGTCGACATCCGGCTGCTGCTCGAGCAACGCATTGTTGAACTTGAAGAACGCTTCGGGGGCGTGGGTGGCAACGCACGCGGACGCCGCCGCGGCGCGCAGTGAGTACTTCGTGCCGTTGGACTTCGCTGTGAGCATCGCCACCGGGTAGTAGGTCAGGCTGACCGCGCCCTCGTTGACCCACGTCGACAGCTGCGCCGCGTTGGCAAGCTGGAACTCGGCTGAGCCGGTCGAGAGGTAGTCGACGTAAACCCGGATCTCGATCTCGGGAGCCTCGGTGGCGACTGCGGTCGGCTCGGGCGTCGCAGTGGTTGTCGCGCCGGCCTCAGTGGAGGTGCTGTCATTGACGCCCTCCTGCGCGATGACCAGGCCACCGACGTCGGTCACGGCGAATCCGTCGGCCTTGGCGGCGGCGGGGCTGAGCGCGCTCGTCGATGTGGTCGATGTCACCGCCCAGGTAACTGAGACGGCGATGACAGCGACGACAGCGACGATTCCCACGCCGATGATCCCGGCACGGATGCGGCGCGCTCGCGTCTGCTTCGCGTGAACCAGCTGCGCTTTCTCGCGGACCGCCTCGCGACGGTCGCGAGCCTCGGGCGCCGTAGGCTGCTCGCCGCTGGGCGTCTGATCGCTCGACATGAAACCTCTTCACACAACAGGGGTCGGGCCGTACCCGACAGGGGGCCGTGCTGACGGCCGGGGGGTGCCGCTCAGGTGACGACCACCGCCCACGATGCTAGCCAGAGAGCCTGGGAAAAGCCCAGACATGACGCCCGTTCCGGTGTGATCTTCCCGGGAAGCTGCGCGGTTCGGAGGCAGCGACTACTCGTCGGCATCTTCCTGTTTACCGCGCATCACCAGCAACGGGTCGGGCGTTCCCACGACCTCGAGATCCTTGTCGTCGTAGTCGAACTGCCCGAGGAAGAACTTCATCGCGTTGACCCGAGCGCGCTTCTTGTCGTTGGAGCGGATGATCGTCCAGGGCGCGTACTTCTTGTCAGTACGGCGGAACATCTCCTCCTTCGCGACCGTGTACTCGGTCCACTTGTCCAGCGAGGCGATGTCCATGGGCGATAACTTCCAGCGGCGCACCGGGTCGAGTTGACGCAGCGCGAACCGCGTGCGCTGCTCGGTGCGCGAGACCGAGAACCAGAACTTCGTCAGATGGATGCCGGATTCCACCAGCATCCGTTCGAACGAGGGAGTCTGCTCCATGAACGTCTCGTACTCGGCATCCGAGCAGAACCCCATGACCCGCTCGACACCGGCTCGGTTGTACCAAGACCTGTCGAACATGACGATCTCGCCGGATGTCGGGAAGTGCTGGATGTAGCGCTGGTAGTACCACTGTCCCTGCTCGCGATCGCTGGGCTTGGCCAGCGCCACGACCCGCGCAGATCGGGGGTTGAGGTGCTCGGTGAACCGTTTGATCGTGCCGCCCTTCCCGGCGGCATCCCGCCCCTCGAACAGGATGATGGCCCGGCCACCGGTGTCGTCGAGCCAGTACTGGAACTTCAGCAGCTCGACCTGCAGGCGATACTTCTCGAGCTCGTACTCGTCGCGGGTCATGCGGTCGGCGTACGGATACCCCTCCTGCCACGTGTAGACGGGATTGCCCTGGGGGTCGATCAGGTCGGGGTCTGGGGTGTGCCCGTCGCGCACGGTGTAGCCGTTCTCGCGCAGGTACTCGATGTAGGCCCGCATATCGCCGGCGGGGACGTTCTCGAACATGGCAGCCTCCGACGGCGCGGTTCGCATCGTCCGCGCCGTGTTCGCATTCTCACCCACGAGAGGGCGAAGCACGAGCCGTGGCGCCACGTCGGGGTGAACATCAGGTGACGATCGCACCCGCCGCCCCCGCGATCGGCCGTGTAAGGCTGGGGTCATGAGAATCGTGGTGACCGGCTCGACCGGAAAGCTCGGAAGTGTCGTTGTTCGAGAACTGAGCGCGGCGGGGCACGAGGTGATCGGCTTCGACATCTCGGGCCGCCCCCAGCCGGGCTTCCTGCAGGTCGACCTCACCGATTACGGGCAGGTGATCGACGCCCTCGCGGGCCTCGGCGATCGCGACGAGCGGGGGCTGGATGCCGTCGTTCACCTCGCCGCTATCCCGGCACCCGGCATCCGTTCGGAGGTCGCGGTCTTCCACAACAACATGGCGGCGACGTTCAACGTCTTCTGGGCCAGCGTCAGGCTCGGCATCCGACGCCTCGTCTACGCCTCCAGCGAGACCGTTCTGGGCCTGCCCTTCGACGTGCCGCCGCCGTACGTTCCGGTCGACGAGGAGTACGAGCCGCGCCCCGAGAGCGTGTATTCGCTCGTGAAGACCCTCGAAGAGCGGATGGCCCGGGAGCTCGTGCGGTGGCATCCGGATCTGTCGATCACGGCGCTGCGGTTCTCGAACGTTATGGTTCCGGAGGATTACGCCGCCTTCCCCGGCTTCGACGAAGACGCACGGGCCCGCAAATGGAATCTGTGGGGCTACATCGATGCGCGCGACGGGTCGCAGGCCATCGCGCGTGCACTCACGGTCGCACCCGTCGGGTTCGAGCAGTACATCATCGCCGCGGCCGACACCGTGATGTCGCGTCCGAACGCTGAGCTTCTGGCCGAGGTCTTCCCCGATGTGCCGGTCGCCCGCGAGGTCGGCCCGAACGAGACACTGCTGTCGATCGAGAAGGCCAGACGGATGCTGGGCTACGCGCCACAGCACTCCTGGCGCGACGGCCACTGAGCCCCTGGCGCGACGGTCACTGACGGCGGGGCCCGCTCAGTGGCCGCTCCCAGGTGGGAGTGGCATACTGAGCGATGCGCCCGATGACGGGCGTGCGGGCCAAGCCCCCGCTCATCCTCACAACGGATCGTCCGGCACGTACCTGCCGGTGAAGGAGAAGAAGAAATGGCGTCAGTCACCTTTGACAACGCAACCCGCCTCTACCCTGGCGGAACCCGCCCGGCAGTCGACAAGCTCAACCTCGAAGTGGGCGACGGCGAGTTCCTCGTTCTGGTCGGCCCCTCGGGTTGCGGTAAGTCCACCTCGCTGCGCATGCTCGCCGGCCTCGAAGAGGTCAACTCGGGCCACATCCGCATCGGCGAGCGCGACGTCACCGACGTTCCGCCGAAGGACCGCGACATCGCGATGGTGTTCCAGAACTACGCGCTGTACCCCCACATGACGGTCGCCGAGAACATGGGCTTCGCCCTGAAGATCGCCGGCGTCAACAAGGATGAGCGCGCCTCGCGCGTTCTCGAGGCAGCCAAGCTCCTCGACCTCGAGCAGTACCTCGACCGTAAGCCCAAGGCCCTCTCGGGTGGTCAGCGTCAGCGTGTCGCCATGGGCCGCGCCATCGTGCGTCAGCCGCAGGTATTCCTCATGGACGAGCCGCTGTCGAACCTCGACGCGAAGCTGCGTGTGCAGACCCGTACGCAGATCGCGTCGCTGCAGCGACGCCTCGGCGTCACGACCGTCTACGTGACCCACGACCAGACCGAGGCCCTCACGATGGGTGACCGGATCGCGGTCCTCAAGGACGGCATCCTGCAGCAGGTCGGCAGCCCGCGTGACCTGTACGAGGCCCCGAAGAACGTGTTCGTCGCCGGCTTCATCGGCTCCCCCGCCATGAACCTCTTCCCGGTCGACGTCGTCGAGGGCGGTGTCAACTTCGGCACACACCTGGTCCCTGTCGAGCGCGATGTGCTCGCCAAGGCCACCGGTAAGGAGCTGACGATCGGCGTCCGCCCCGAGGACATCGACGTGTCCCCTGCCGATGGCAAGGGCCTCTCGGTGGTCGTGGACCTCGTGGAAGAGCTCGGCGCCGACGGCTACCTGTATGGCCACTCGGAGATCGACGGCAAGCGGACGGACATCGTCGCTCGCGTCGACGGCCGTAACCACCCGAACGCGGGCGAGACCGTCGTGTTGGCGCCGATTCTCGACCACGTTCACCTGTTCGACATCGAGTCGGGCGAGCGCTTGTCCGAGAAGGCCGTCGCCTCGGCCTGATCACCACTACCTCGTGACGGCGCGGATGTCTCAGACGTCCGCGCCGTCACGCACGTAAGCCCCGGATGCGGAGAAACGGATGTCGTCCACGCAGCTCTCGATCACCGCGAGCACCGTCGACCCTGGCCTTCTGACCCTGCCGTGGTCGGTGCCGCTCGTGGAGTGGCCGTCCGAGACGATCGTGTCGCTCCCGAAGGGCATCTCACGACACACCGTGCGGTTTGCGAGTCTGTCGGGCCGCGTGGTGGCCATCAAGGAGACCACCGAGGAGATGGCGCGGCGTGAATATGACATGCTCGGCAACCTCGACCGGCTGGATGCGCCGTGCGTCGACCGTGTTGCCGTGATCGCCGGGCGCCGTGACGAGAACGGCGAACCGTTGCCGGCTGCCCTGGTGACCTCTCATCTGAAGTTCTCCCTCCCCTACCGGGCGCTGTTCACGCAGGTCCTGCGACCGACAACGGCAACCCGCCTCGTCGACGCCCTCGCGGTGCTCCTGGTCCGCCTCCACAACGTCGGATTCTTCTGGGGCGACGTGTCGCTGTCGAACACACTCTTCCGCCGCGATGCTGGAGCCTTCGCGGCGTACCTCGTTGATGCCGAGACCGGTGAGCTGCACGAGAGCGGGCTCACGGCAGGGCAGCGCGAGCATGACCTTGATGTGGCGCGCACCAACATCGCCGGCGAGATCATGGATCTGGAGGCCGGGGGGCGTCTTGAGGGCGGGGTGGATGCCGTTGAGATCGCCGACGGCATCATGAGCGCTTACCGGTCGCTGTGGCGCGAGCTCACCGAGATCGAGACGTTCGAAGCGCGCGAAGCCTGGCGCATCACCGAGCGCGTCGAACGACTCAACGAGCTCGGCTTCGATATCGGCGAGATGTCGATGCAGACGACAGCCGACGGTACCCGAGTGTCCATCCAGCCGAAGGTCGTGGATGCCGGACACCACCAGCGTCGCCTCATCCGTCTCACCGGGCTCGACGTCGAGGAGAACCAGGCTCGGCGACTGCTCAACGACCTCGACGAGTTCCAGGCGCGCGGCTCACGCGCGGGCGATGACGAAGAGATGGTCGCCCACGAGTGGCTCACCCGGGTCTTCGAGCCCGTCATCCGGGCAATCCCCTTCGACCTGCGCTCCAAGCTCGAACCGGCTGAGGTGTACCACCAGTTCCTCGAGCACCGGTGGTACATGTCGCAGGCCCGCGGGCAGTCGGTCCCCGTTGCCGAGGCCGTCACCAGCTACATCGACGATGTGCTGAGATTCCGCCGCGACGAAGCAACGGTGATGGGCCCGCCCACCGACACCCTCGCCATCCCGATCGTGACGGATGCCATCCCGATCAGTTCCAGCCCGTCAACCGGTCCGACCGACTGGCGCGACCTGGTCTGAGATGCGTCGGCTCAGTAGCCGACGGTGAAGCGGCCGCGCACGTGCTGCGGGTTCTCGATCTCATCGAGCACCGCGACGGCGAGGTCGGCTCCCGAGATGAAGGATTCGCCGTCGGCATCCGTGACGATGACGTCACCGCCGGTGCGGTAGGTCCCCGTGCGCTCCCCCGGGTTCCACGCGCCGAAGCCACCGGCCGGGTGGATGAAGAACCAGTCACGACCAGAGGTGTCGGCCTGCAGATCCTCCAGGATGTCGATGGCCTCCTGCGCTTCGGGTTTGAACTCTTCGGGGAAGCCGCTGTCGATCACACGCGGCCCACCGGGAGCGACGAGGCTCCCGCCTGCACCACCGATGATGCCGATGCGCACGTCGCCGGGGAGCACCGACAGCAACTGCTGGATCGCAGGGCGCACCTTGCCGAGCATGTCTCCGCGACCGGGGATCGCGCCTACGATGACATCGACGCCTGCGAGCTCCGCAACAAGACCCGGGATATCGAGCAGGGTCCCCTCGATGTACGTGGCACCGTGGACCCGCTCTGCCGGCGCGACCCGCGCGACGGAAACAACAGTGTGACCGCGATCAACCGCTTCCTTCACGATGTGTGAACCGGCGTAGCCGGTTCCTCCGAGTACTGCGATGCGGGCCATGGTGATCCTTCCGTCGATGGAGCGGCAGAGGGCCGCCCGGGGAACCAACCCCGGGCACTGCTCGCCGTACTCCATCTTCGCGCGGATGCAAGTCCCGCGCGAAGCAGCACTCAGATGAGGATCGAGACCGGGTTCTCGATCCGGCGCTGGAAAGCGGCAAGCCATTGCGCCGCCAGAGCACCGTCGAGCACCCGGTGATCGGCCGAGAGCGTCACGGTCATCATCGTGGCGACCTCGATGGTGTCATCAGCACCCACGACCGGCCGTTTCTCCGCCACACCGACAGCGAGGATGCCTGCCTGGGGTGGGTTCAGGATCGCGGAGAACTCGCTGATCCCGTACATCCCGAGGTTCGAGACCGAGAACGAGCCGCCCTCGAGTTCGTGCTGCTTGATCCGCCCGGCCCGGGCACGGTCGGCGAGGTCACGGACCGTGGCGCTCAGTTCGCTCAGCGGCATCCGATCGACTCCGCGCACGACGGGTGTGAGAAGACCCCCGTCGACCGATACTGCTACCGCGATGTCCACCGAAGAGAACCGCCGCGTCGCATCGGGTGTCCAGATCGCGTTGGCTTCGGGGACCTCGCGCAGCGCAGCGGCGACAGCCTTCACGACCAGATCGTTGACCGACACCTTGCCGACGTCTGCCGCGTTGATCTGGCGACGCAGCTCGAGCAGCGCGTCCACCCGGCAGTGCGCGACGAGGTAGAAGTGCGGCACCGTCGTCTTGCTTTCGGTCAGTCGACGCGCGATGGCGCGCCGCATACCGGTGTGGGGGATGTCGGTGGACGGCGCGTCCGTGGATGCCACCACAGGCGCCGCTGCAGGTTCAGCGGCCTCGGAGACGGCGGGGGCGCCGTCGAGGTCGCGCCGCACAATGCGTCCGTTGGGCCCCGTACCCTCGATCGTGGCGAGGTCGATCTCTCGCTCGCGTGCAAGGCGCCGAACCAGGGGCGTTGCGAAGATCCGCGCTTGCGAGGATCGGGCACCGGCCGATCCATCGCCGGGCTCGAGGTCGACAGATGCGGCCACTCCCGTCTGCGTACCTGCCTGAGCAGCATCCGCGGAGCGTGTCTGCTGCGGCGGCGTAGCCTCGGGCATCGTCTCATCCTGCGCTCCGTCGACCGGCCGTGACCGCGCGTTCAAGGCTCCCGCGGCAGCGATCGCCTCATCTGCCGATTCACCGGGCGCCCCGAGAACCGCGATCGACGAACCAACACTCGTGGACTCGCCCTCGGCGATGAGAAGAGCGGCAACGACGCCGGCTTCCTCGGCCTCGTATTCGACGACGGCCTTCTCGGTCTCGATCTCGGCGATGGGCTGCCCCTTGGCTACCTCATCGCCGACGGCGACCAGCCACGTTTGCACGGCGGCGACTCCTGTACCGGTGGCGATCTCGGGCATGCGGATGATCGTCGCCATCATCGGCCTCCCCACGCGGCACGGACCCGGTCGAGCCCGGCGATGACCTCCTCGGTCCGCGCGATGGCGGCGCGCTCGAGCACCCGGGAGATGCTGGGGCTCGCTTCGCCTCCCGTCACTCGCTCGACGGGCTGGTCGAGCCAGTCGAACAAGCGGCGCTGGATCTCGTCGGCAAGCCACGCACCGTAGGAGGTGCCGCGAGCGCCCTGTTCGACGATGAGGACGGCGTTCGTCTTGCGCACACTCTCTTCGATGGTCGTCCAGTCCAGCGAGGCTCGGTCGAGCCATCGTAGGTCGATGACCTCCGCGTCGATGCCGGTCTGCTCGACGGCCTCGAGCGTGTGCCCGACCATCGAGAGGTAGCTGAGGATCGTGACGTCCGACCCTTCGCGGCGCACCGCAGCATGACCGGGGGGCAGAATGCCGTCGAGCTCACCCTCGGGCACGGCGGATGCTGTGTTGTACAGATCGACGTGTTCGATCACGAGCACCGGGTCATCCAGCGCGAGCGCCGCGTTCATGAGACCGACGTAGTCCGCCGCGGTCGAGGGCGCAACGATCCGCCATCCGGGTGCGGTCGCGAACAGACCAGCCGGATCCATCAGGTGTTGCGAGCCGTATCCCGACCCCATCGCGACCTTGGTTCGCAACACGAGCGGAACAGGGTTGTCCCCGCCGAACATGTGCCGCGCCTTGCCGACCTGATTGAAGACCTGGTCAGCCGCCACCCACATGAAGTCGGGATACATGAACTCCACGACCGGTCGGAACCGCCCGTCCAGCGCCAGTCCACCAGCGAGCCCGAAGAAGCCGTTCTCACTGATCGGTGTACCCACGACCCGATCCGGGAATCGATCCGCCAATCCCTTCGTCGCGCCGTTCGTCCCGCCCTTGAGTCGGTGGACATCCTCGCCGAGCACCACGATCCGCTCATCGGTTTCCATCCGTCGGGCCATGACCTCCGCAACGGCGTCGACGAACGTGATCTCGCGTGTCGCCGGCGCGTCGAGGATGGGCAGATCCGCCAACTCACTGGCATCCCCGCGGATGCCGACATCGACGAAACTCGGATCCGGCCACAGCTCGGGGCGGATGCGGCGCCGCCCCTCCCGCTCGGGGTCCGCCTCGACGAGCACAGCGACCGCTGCATCCATCGCCGCCCGCGACCGGGCGCGCAGCTGCGTCACGTCGTCGTCGGTGATCTGACCGAGCTTCTGCATCTCGGCAGCGACCCGGGTCAGCGGATCGCGATCACGCCACTGCGCTTCCTCCTGCTTGGTGCGGTAGCCGAACGCGCTCCCCGGGTAGGGCCCGTTCTGATGGAAGTAGCGATAGACCTCGGCCTCGATGATGGTGGCGCCCCCGCCGGCGCGCATGGTCTCGGCAGCCTCGACTATCGCGAGGTGGACCGCGAGCGGGTCCATTCCGTCGACCCGCCAACCGGGGATGGAGAAGCCCTGCCCCCGCACCGAGAGTCGCGTGTCAGCGGTGATCTCGTCCACGTGCGTCGACACCGCGTACATGTTGTTCTCGATGAAGAAGCAGACCGGCAGCTTCCACGCAGAGCCGAGGTTCATCGATTCGAGCACGGAGCCGATCTGGCTCGCGCCGTCGCCGAAGTAGTTCACGGTCAGATCGGTCGTACCGGCGTGCTTCTGGGCCCATGCGTTGCCCGTGGCCATCGGTGCGCCTCCGCCCACGATCGCGTTGGTACCGAGAGCTCCAGCTTCGAACCACTGCAGGTGCATCGATCCCCCGCGCCCGCGACAGTAGCCCTGTGCCAGACCCAGAATCTCGGCGAGCGTTCGTTGCAGAACCGTCTGAATCTCGGGCGTGACAGGATCGCGGGGGTCGATCCTGGCCCCCGTGACGTGCGTCAACGCCTTCGCGAGGAACTGGTGATGGCCTCGGTGTGAGCCGTTCACGGCATCCGTCGAGCGAAGACCCACGATCGATCCGACCGCGCCGCCTTCCTGGCCGATGCTGGAGTGCGCCGGTCCGTGGACAAGCCCTTCCGCGGCGAGCGCGAGCACGGTCTCTTCGAAAGCCCGGATGAGGTGGAGTTCGGCGAGCATCGTCCCGAGCAGAGCTGGATCGGCAGCCTTCCAGTCGGCGGCGGTCGTCGTCAGCTGAATCCAGTCGGTGCCGGTTTCCAGTCGTCTGCGTCGCGGCATTTCGCCCATCCTCGCGTCGTTGCGTGTTCAGACCGTGTGTCTGCTGAGACTGTACGGCTGATTGCATCCAATCTCAAGCTTGAGCGCCAGGAATCGGACTCCTCATTGAGCAGCAACTGTGAATCTGGATACAATCGGGCCGCGGCGCCTGTGAGCAAGGAGGTTCTCATGGCCCTCCCCGGAGTTCGTGGGCTCGACCACGTCGGGTTCACCGTTCCCGACCTCGATGAGGCCCACGCGTTTCTCGTGGATGTCCTCGGCGCGATCCACGTGTACACCCTGGACGCCAAGCGGTCGGACGACGACTGGATGGCTGTCCACCTCGGCGTGCACCCGCGTACCGAGATTCGCGAGATCCGCTTCTATCGCGTCGGCTGTGGAACCAACCTCGAGGTGTTCCAGTACGACAGCGCCGACGGACAGGCCCCACAGCCACGCAACAGCGACATCGGAGGTCACCACCTCGCGCTCTACGTCGACGATATGGATGCCGCGGTGAGCTATCTGCGTGAGCACGGCGTCGAGGTCATGGGCGATCCGGTCGCGAGCGCCGGAGCATCCGCCGGTCAACGGTGGCTCTACTTCCGCAGCCCCTGGGGGATGCAGTTCGAGCTCGTGAGCTTCCCGACCGGCAAGGCCTACGAGGCCACGGCGGCGACCCTCCTGTGGCACCCGAAGGATCCCGCCCGATGACCGCCGCGTCGCCGGCGATCGACGGGCCACGCAGCCGCGACGGGGATGCTCACGCGCGCATCGCCGACGGCATCCGTCGCGGGATCATCGACGGCACTCGACCTCCCGGCAGCCGCATCCTTCAAGAGGATCTGGCTGCACGATACGGCGCGAGTCGAGTGCCGGTGCGCGAGGCGATCCGACAACTCGAGTACGAAGGGTTGCTGACGGTCGTCCCCAACGCGGGAGCCTGGGTGTCGACGATGACCCTTGCCGAGTGTGAAGAGATCTATCGGATGCGCGAGCGCCTCGAGCCGTTGCTGTTGTCGTACAGCGCCCCGCGCCTCTCCGACGACGAGATCGGCGCGCTGGCCGAACTCGCGGACCGGATCAGTGACACCGGCGACGACACCGACGCCTTCCTCGAGCTCGACGCTGCGTTTCATCACGCCAGCTATTCCGCGGCCGACACGTCTCACCTCACGGACTTGGTGGTGCGACTGTGGAATCTCACTGCGCCGTATCGGCGCAGCTATGTCTCATCGTGGACTCCCGACGCCCGCCGGATCGCCCACGAGGAGCATCACCTCATCGTCGCGGCCCTGCGCGATCGTGACACCGAGGAAGCTGAACGAGTCCTCGGTGGACACATTCGCCGCACGCGCCGTCAGCTCGCCCGTACGCCGGAGATCTTCGCGCTCAGTGCCGTCTAGCGCTCGCCGGCACGCGACGAGCGCGGGGCATCACTGATCGAGCGCCCCGCGCATCGTCGCCAGGTGCGACAGGTCTGGCGCGATCTCCCCCGCCTCGATCCGGTGGGCCAGTTCGACGACCCGGGCGTTGACGGGGGTACGGATGCTGTGAGCAGCCCCGCGCGCCACGACGTGCCCATTGAGGTCATCGACCTCGCTCCGGCGCCCTTTTCGCCAGTCCTGTAGGACCGTGGTGGTGGCGCCGGGTACGACAAAGCTCGCGAACAGCTTGTCGGTCATGATGTCCACGATCCGCCCCGGATCGTGGATCTCGTCGGCGTCCAGACCGAAGATGGGCAGAACCGAGTGGCCCTCAGCAGCCCCCACCGTCAATGCCTCGTTGCCCGCGGCGATCATCACGTCGCGATATCCCGGCGCGTGCAGGGCGTCGAGCATCGGGAGACCCAGGATCGCCGAGGTTACGAGCAGGGTGCTGTTGCTCACGAGCTTCATCCATTTCGCCGCGAGGATGTCATCGAAGACCTCGACGGTGCCCGACAGCCCAAGGATCCGAGCCAGCTCCGGGATGCGGTGAGCCGGCCCTCGCTCATCGAGGGTGCCGACGGCGAACCACGAGCGAGAGGCGGGAGTGTGTCGATGCACGACGCCCGGGTCAGTCATCGTCGCGGAGCACTCGATCACACAGCCGAGCGTGCGCTGGGGCCCCACGGCTTCAGCGATGACTCCCGCAGTCATCCCGTTCTGAACACCGACCAGGATGCCGTCGTCGGCGAGGTAAGGCTGAATGAGTGTGCTCACCCACGGGGCGTCGTACGCCTTCACGAGCATCAGGACGACATCGAAGCGATCGCGAAGCTCTGCCACCTGGCAGAAGTGACGCACATCGGGCTGGACATGGATCTCGCCCTCGGGGCTGATGATCTGCAACCCATCGACCCGCATTCTCTCGACATGAGCGGGCCATTGCTCGATGAGCGTGACGTCCTCTCGCGCACGGATCAGGTCAGCACCGATCGATGACCCGTTGGCGCCAGCGCCTACAACCGCGATTCTTGTCATCACTGACCTTCCCGTCACCTGCGCCGGAACACTCGCACGATACAGCAGCGGCGTACATGTGCGCCCGAAAGCCCTCGAAGTGGACCCCGCAGGCTGATAGTGTTCACTATTACTGGACACTATCAGCGTAGAGAGCGGACAGCATGATCCTCCACCTCGCATCCTTCCGATGGGTCGACAGCGTCACCGACGACGATGTCGACCGGCTGACGGCGGCCCTGACCGCGATGGCGGCACAGATCCCCGAGCTGCGGTCCTATGTCGCAGGGCCGAATCTCCATCTGCGCCCCGGCGGAATGGACTATGCCGTCGCCGCGGTCGTGGATGACGAGGCGGGTCTGCATACGTACCTCGACCACCCCGCTCATGCTCAGGTCTATGCCGACCTCATGGGCCACATGCTCGCCGACCGCGCCGCCGCGCAGCTTCCGCTGACCGAGGGCCGTCTGGCATGAACGCCATGCGCGCCGCAGTCCTGCACGATGTGCATGATCTTCGCATCGACGATGTTCCCGTCCCCTCCCCGGGCCCCGGCGAGGTGCTCATCCGAGTCGGGGTGTGCGGTGTCTGCGGGTCGGATGCCACCGAGTTCGGTCGGGGACTCGTCCTCGCCCAGCCGCCGGTCACCCTCGGTCATGAGTTCGCCGGCACCATCGAGCAGGTCGGTCCGGGAGTGTCCGAGCTGACGGTCGGCGCAACCGTCGTCTGCGGCGCCGGCCTCTCGTGCGGCGAGTGCAAAATGTGTCGCGCGGGGCGCACCAACCTGTGCGCGTCGTACACGACCTTGGGTTTCCACCACAACGGGGGCCTCGCAGGATACGTCCTCTGCCCCGCCGAGATTGTGTGGGATGCCTCAGCCAGCGGGCTGACGCTCGACACGCTCGGCCTTGCACAGCCGATGGCCATCGCGGTTCACGCGGTTCGGCGTTCCGGCTTGCAACCGGGCCAGGATGCCGTTGTCGTCGGCGTGGGTGGCATCGGTGCCTTCATCACGCACGCTGCGGCGGCGACCGGCGCGCGCGTGCTGGTGACGGACCTCAACGCACCGCGACTGGAACTGGCGCGGGCACTCGGTGCTGCCGACACCGTCCAGGCGGGAGGTCAGAGCCTGCGCGACACCCTCAGCGAACGCGGGATCGTGCCCGACGTCTTCTTCGAGGTGTCCGGGTCTGCGCCGGGACTCGCGTCAGTCCTCGACGCCGCCAGCCCCGGCGCGACGATCGTCCCGGTCGGCATCCAGCGCGGTGAGCCTGCACTGCCGCTCGGCTCGTGGACCCTGCGCGAATACACAATCGTCGGCACGGTGGCTCACGTGTACCGAGACGACATTCCCGAGGCCGTCCGGCTCCTGGCTGCGCGCGGCGAATGGTCGGATGTCGCCGCTGACGTCCTTCCGCTGGATGAGGTTGTCGACGGAGCACTTCAGCCGTTGCTCAGCGGCGCGCCGGGCCAGGTCAAAACACTGATCGACCCATGGACCGAAGGGCGCAGGGACGCCGTTCACGGCCGCTCACACGCCTGACGCGGGCGACCCGCCCAGCAGTAGTCCGCGTCAGGGCAACCGTTCCATTGCCCGCAGCACATCGACGGCGGATGCCGGCGCGCTGGGCTGGGATGTGACCCCGGGGGCTACCGGCAGCGCCTCATTCTGCGGCCTCCGACCGAACACGAACCACACCCCGCGCGCAATGCTGTCCGAGTGGTTCACAAACAGGTGCGGCCGCATCGAGTCGAAACTCAGGGAATCGCCCGGGTGCAGGACGTACGTATCGAAATCCAGCTGCAGGGTGAGCTCACCCTCGAGGAGGTACGCGTACTCGACTCCCGCGTGGCGCATCAGCCGGTCCTCCACGGAACTGCTGGCGCCGGGCTGGTACGTCACCAGCAGCGCATCGGCAGGGCCTCCGGGAACACTGGCGAGCTTCTCCCAGCGAACGCCGTTCTCCATCTCGATCACCGGGTACTCGGCAGCGCGCCGGACAGTTGACGCATCCGGTGGTGTGGGAACTGGGGCAACGGGCGACGGACTCGCCGTGGGAACGTTGCCGACCAGCTCGTCCAACGACACTCCGAGGTGGTTGGCCATGGCGAACAGAGTCGAGACCGACGGCTGCGTCTTTCCGATCTCCACCTGCGAGATCAACGACGCGGAGACGCCAAGAGCCTGCGCCAGCGAGCGAAGGCTCATGCCCTTCGCAGTGCGCACCTCGCGGAGCTTGGCTCCCAGGCCCTCGGTCATGATCTCCCACCAGCGCAGCCACTGGTCAGCCGCGAACGTCCGCTCATTCTAGGGCAGGACCTACGCACAGCCGTGGACCGCCGCGTCCTACATCAGCACCGTTCCGCGGTCGACCGGCAGGTTCACTGCCGAAACGCCTCGGTTGCGCAACAGGAATTGGGTGGCATCGACCACATCGGCCATCGTCGCGAGTTTGCCCCCCGGAGTGTGTTGTTCGTACTGCTCCAAGACACCTTCGGGCTTGGATGCCCAGAACGGGCTGTCGCCGATGATCCCCGGGTGGATCGCGTTGACACGAATCGGGGCGAGTTCGAGCGCCAGGGTGTTGATCAGGCCCGTGACGCCGCCGTTGATGGATGAGACGGTGGTCGACCCCGGGTATGGCAGATCCTTCGCGCGTCCGCCGAACAGCACGATCCCCGTATCGACAGTCGGTGCCATCCGGTCCAGGAGCGCTCGAACGGTGGCCGAGTACCCGACGAGTTTGAGAGTGACCAGGCGGACCGCGCGATCGATGTCGTAGTCGCGGATCGAGTTGGCATCCCGTTCGATAGCCGCAAGGACGAGCCCGTCTACCCGTTCGATGTCGGCGAGCTGGTCCGCGATGCTGTGGGGCTCGGAAATGTCCAGAGCTACACCGCGCGCGCCCTCACCGAGGCCGCGCGCAATCTCCTGGGTGCGGCTGAGATCGCGGCCTGTGATGACGACCTTCTCTCCCCGCGCGAGGCAGTCCTTGGCAATCTCGAGTCCGATACCGGATGTTCCGCCGACAACGACGATGGTCCGTTCACTCACGGTCTTTCCTCACGCTCTCTTCGCGCCGACGAAGTGCAACTGGACATCAGTGTCCAGTAGGGCTTTACTTGAGTGAACTCGACCCACGGGTCGATGTCAAGCACGCCGCTGACGGAGGGAGCCTCGATGAAGAGCACGGGAACGACGGGTACCGCCGCTGTCGATTGGGAGCAGCGCGTCGACTTCGAACGGCTTCGCGATGCGCGCCTCGCGCGGTTGCACGCGGAGTTGGAACGCTCCGACCTCGGAGCGGTGCTCGCGTTCGACTTCTCCAACATCCGCTACATGAGCGGGACGCACATCGGCACGTGGGCGATGGACAAGCTCATCCGATTCGCCTTGCTCACACGCAAGACCGACCCGATCGTGTGGGACTTCGGATCGGCAGCGAAGCACCACGCGCTCTACAACCCCTGGCTCGACGTCACGTCGGCAGAGGCAGACGCCGATCCCCATTCGCCGCACGAAGGCGCCAAGCGGCCCCGGCTCGAAAGCGGTGCTCGCGCCGGCATCTCGACCCTGCGCGGTGCCTTTCCCCCGGACGCTGACCTGGCCGGGGACGTCGCGCGAAAAGTGAAGCGCGAACTCGAGAAGTTCGGCCTCGCAAACGAACCGCTCGGAGTCGACGTCATCGAGATGCCCGTCCTGATCGCTCTTCAACGAGAGGGGATCGAGGTCGTGGACGGTCAGCAGGTGTTCATGGAGGCCAGGCGCATCAAGACCTCCGACGAGATCCGACTGCTCACGCAGGCCGCGAGCATGGTGGATGCCGCCTACGAGGAGCTCTACCGGTTCCTGCGTCCCGGCGTGCGCGAGAACGAGGCAGTCGGGGTCGTCGCCAAAACGCTCTACGACCTCGGCTCCGAGTACGTCGAAGGTGTCAACGCCATATCCGGGGAGCGCTGTTCGCCGCATCCGCATGTGTTCAGCGACCGGCTGATCCGCCCCGGCGACCCCGCGTTCTTCGACATCCTGCACAGCTTCAACGGCTACCGCACGTGCTACTACCGCACGTTCGCCGTCGGATCGGCCAGCCAGGCGCAGAAGGATGCGTACACCCGTGCGCGCGAGTACATGGACCGTGCGATCGCTCTCGTCCGCCCGGGCGCGACGACCGCCGACATCGCCGCCGTCTGGCCCCGCGCTGAGGAATTCGGCTTCCCTGACGAGATGGCGGCATTCGCGCTGCAGTACGGCCACGGCGTGGGACTGTCGATCTGGGAGAAGCCGATCTTCTCGCGACTCACGTCGTTCGATCACCCCGAAGTCCTGGAGGAAGGTATGGTCTTCGCACTGGAGACGTACTGGCCCGCCGCAGACGGCTGGGGGGCAGCGCGCATCGAGGAGGAGGTCGTCGTGACTGCCGACGGATGCGAGGTCATCACGAAGTTCCCCGCGGAGGAACTCATCGTCGCCGGGCGCCGCTACTACACGATCGACGGGCCACTGAACCTCAACCGGGACTCGCAGTCGCATCGCAATACCGTCTGGGGACGCGGCGAAGCGTGAGTACCATCGGCTTCCTCGGGCTGGGCTCCATGGGATCGGCCATGGCGGGCCGTCTCATCGACGCCGGGCATGAGGTTCGCGTCTGGAACCGGTCGCCCGACGCCGTCGCGGCTGCGGTGTCTCGCGGAGCCGTGCGGGTCGACGCTCCCGAGGAAGCACTCGCATGCGCGATCTCGTTCTCGATGCTCGCCAACGACGAGGCGATGCAGGCCGTGATGACGCAGAACCGCATCGCGGTTCTGCGTGGGCGGATCCATGTCGCCATGGCATCGATCAGCCCCGACCTGGCAGCGAGCCTGGCCGATCAGGTGACGGCGGCGGGAGGGACGTACATCGCTGCGCCCGTTCTCGGACGTCCGTCTGTTGCCGCGGAGGGCGAACTCAATATCCTCGTCGCCGGCAGCCCGAGCGCCGTCGGCGAGATCCGGCCCTATCTGGATGCCATGGGAAAGCGCGTGTGGATCCTCGGCGAGCGGCCGTCGGTGGCCAATGCGGTCAAGGCAGCCGTGAACTACAACATCATCCATGCGATGCAGGCGATCGGCGAGTCGGTTGCCATGACCGAACGACTCGGAGTTCCCGCCGAAACCTTCACGGAGTTGCTCTCGAGCACCCTGTTCGGCGGGGTCGCATACAGCGGCTATGGCGACATCATCGCGGCACAGCGGTATTCCCCGCCCGGTTTCCATATCGCGCTCGGGCGAAAAGACCTCGATCTCGCGGAGCAGGTTGCACGCTCGGTGGGCGTGAGCCCCGCCACACTTCCCGCGCTCACCGCCGTCTTCGAGGCAGCCCTTGCCCACGACGACCTGAAGGACCTGGACTGGAGCGCGATCGCAGAAGTGAGCCGGCGAGATGTCCCGATCCTCGGGGAGACAGCCGCTGAATAGTGATACTGGACAAGGGTGTCCAGTAGTGCTTTATTGGGAGCACCGACCGCAAATCAAGGAGGATGAGCGTCAATGCCCGAGAGCCCGCTGCCCCAACCCGGACAGCCTGTCGTGTTCCGGCGGGGCATCGTCGTCACGATGGACGATGCCCATACAGTCCTGCCGCACGGTGACGTCCTCGTCGTCGACGGCAAGATCGCCGAGGTGGGAGAGAACCTCGCCGTTCCCGATGGCACGTTCGAGATCGATGCGAAAGGTGGCATCGTCATGCCAGGGATGGTGGACACCCACCGTCACATGTGGCAGACCGCGATGCGCGCCTACGGCGCCGACTGGACTCTGACCCAGTACTTCGTGTGGTACTACCTGCAGCACGGCATGAAGTTCCGCCCTCAGGACATCGCGGCAGGCAACCTGATCTCGGCGCTCGACGCCGTCGAATCCGGCGTGACGACCAGCGTCGACTGGTCGCACGGACTGCGCACGATCGAGCATGGCGAAGCCGCGTACGAAGCGCTGGCAACCTCACCGGGTCGCTTCGTCTTCGCCTACGGCAACCTCGCCGGCTCGCCCTGGGAGTGGACGGCTGACCCCGCGATCCAGGATCTTCTGGTTCGCTCACGGGATGACTCCCGCATGTTCGGCACGCAGATCGCCTTCGACGTACCGAACCAGGACGACGCGTTCCCTGAGCTTGCCGCGTACCGCGTTGCCGAAGAGCTCGGGCTGCCCGTGACGACGCACGCCGGCGTGTGGGGTGCAACCAACGATTGGGGCATCCGCAATGCATACGACGCCGGTGTGATGAAGGAGGGCTACACATACGTTCACGCGGCATCCTTGTCGGCGGAGTCCTACCAGAAGATCGCTGCGACGGGCGGAAACGTCTCTCTCGCGACGGAATCCGAGGACACGTGCGGCCAGGGCTATCCACCGGTTCATCAGCTGCGGCGTTACGGCATCCCGGCATCGCTCTCGGTGGACACCAGCGTGTGGTTCAGCGCCGACCTGTTCTCGGCGATGCGCGCCACCGTGAACGCGGACCGTGCCCTGGAGCACTACCACGCCCACCAGCTCGAGCCCGCGGAGACCGTGACTCATGTGAAGCTTCGCGCCGAGGAAGTCGTTCACATGGCCACCCGCGGTGGAGCCGCAGCGATCGGCAAGGACCACCTCATCGGGTCGCTCGAGAAGGGCAAGCTCGGCGACGTCGTGCTGCTCAAGAACGACGCGTCGGCCACCTGGGCGCCGCTGATCAACCCCTGGGGCCAGATCGTCTACCAGGCACAGCGCGGTGACGTGCACACGGTGCTGGTCGGCGGTGAAATCGTCAAGTCCGAGGGCGCCCTCGTGGCCGGTGACTTGCCGGGGGTGAAGGCCAAGCTCGAAGACACCGTCTCGTACCTGGAACGCGAGGTCGGTGACGACTGGATCGCCGGGCAGTTCCCCGAGATCCCCGAGGCCGAGGTTCTGTACAACCCGTATCAGTACAAGAAGGACTGATACGGCCCAGCATTCAGTCTGCTCAGCGGCGGCGTCGATCTCGGCGCCGCCGCTGAGTTCGTTCGGCCCTGCCTATTCGGCCCGCAGGGTCGATACCTGGTACAGCGCGACGGATGCCGCGATTCCGGCGTTCAAGGACTCGGTAGCTGCCGAGATCGGGATCGAGACGATCTGGTCGCATGTCTCGGTCACGAGGCGCGAGAGCCCCTTGCCTTCCGAGCCGACGACGATCACGACGGGGCGATCGGCGAGCTCGAGCGCGGGAAGTGACACGTCGCCGTCGCCATCGAGGCCGAGCACGAACACGCCCTGCTTCTTGAACTCCTTGAGCGTTGTCGTGAGGTTCGGGGCGATGGCCACCGGAATACGGGCTGCAGCTCCCGCCGAGGTCTTCCACGCCGCCGAGTTGACGCCTGCAGAGCGGCGCTGCGGGATGATGACACCCTGACCGCCGAAAGCTGCGGTCGAACGGATGATGGCGCCGAGGTTTCGCGGATCGGTCACGCCGTCCAGCGCGACCAGCAGCGGCACCTGGCCCGTACCGATCACCTTCTCCAGCAGGTCCTGCGGATGCGCGTACTCGTAGGGCGGCACCTTGAGGGCCACGCCCTGGTGCACGCCGTCAAAGCCCGCCATTCGATCGAGCTCGGGCCTCGTGACCTCGAGCACGGGAATCTCTCGGTGCGCCGCGATCGAGAGCATCTCTTTGACGCGGTCATCCATCTCCACACGCTGGGCGATGTAGAACGCGGTAGCGGGGATGCGAGCCCGCAGCGCCTCGAGGACGGAGTTGCGACCGGTCACGGTCTCGGTGTCGTCGTTCTGCTTCGGCCGACCACCGCGGTTCGGGTTCGAGCCCGCGACCCGCGCTCCGGGTCGCCCCGTGCCACCGGCGGCAGCGTAGCGCTCCTGCGCAGCCTTCCGCTTGCCGGCAACGTGCCAGCTGCGGTCCTCGGCTTTGGGAGTCGGGCCCTTGCCCTCGAGAGACTTGCGTCCGAGGCCCCCGGTGCCTTTGGTTGCACCCTTCTTGGTGGACTTGCGTGCGCCTGGGCGCCCTGGCTTGCTCATGCGATGCTCCAATGCGTTCCGTCGGGCCCGTCTTCGAGGGTGACCCCGGCAGCCGCGATCGCGTCGCGGATGCGGTCAGCCGCGGCCCAGTCTTTTTCTGCGCGCGCGCGAGCGCGCTGCTCGATGAGTTCTCGCAGGAGGGCGTCCAGTGCAGGCGCCTCCGAGCCCGGTCCCGATGCCCACTGCGGGTCGAGAGGGTTGAGTCCGAGGATGCCTGTCAGAGTGGCAACCTCTCCCGCCAGCGCTCGTGCCCTCTCGGTGTCGCCGGCGTCGAGGGCGGTGTTGCCCTCGCGGACTCGCTCGTGGACGACGGCAAGGGCCTGCGGAACACCGAGGTCGTCATCCATCGCTGCCGCGAACGCCTCATTGCCGTACGAGAACCAGCCGTAGTCACCGTGCCGCCCCACCCGCTCGAGGAAGGTACGGATGCGGTCAAGAGCCGCCTCGGCCTCGTCGAAGGACGTGGGCGAGAGATCGAGGTTCGAGCGATAGTGGGCGGCAGCCAGGGCGTAGCGCACGACGAGGCGATCGTGCTCGTCCAAGACATCCCGCGCCAGCACGAAATTCCCCAGCGACTTGGACATCTTCTGGCCCTCGACCGTGACCAGTCCGTTGTGCATCCAGTAGCGGGCGAATCCGTCGCCTGCTGCGCTGGACTGGGCGAGTTCGTTCTCGTGGTGCGGGAAGCGCAGGTCAAGGCCACCGCCATGGATGTCGAACTGGTCGCCGAGGTAGCGGCGCGCCATGGCCGAGCACTCGATGTGCCACCCGGGGCGCCCCCTCCCCCACGGGGAATCCCACGTCGCATCCGTGGGCTCGTCCGGCTTCGCGCCCTTCCACAGCGCGAAGTCGCGCACGTCGCGCTTACCCCGTGGGTCGGCATCGACAGCCGGCGCCATGTCATCGATCGACTGGCGCGTCAGCTCTCCATACGCAGTCCACGAGCGCACATCGAAGTACACGTCTCCAGCAGCATCAGATCCGGACTCAGCCGCGTAGGCGTGACCCGCACTGATCAGCTGGTCGATGAGCGCGATCATCTGCGGGATGGATCCAGTGGCCCGCGGCTCGTACGTCGGCGGGAGGATGCCGATCGCAGCGTAAGCGGCGGCGAACTCCCGCTCGACCCGGTAGGCGAGCGCCCACCACGGTTCGGAGTCGGTAGCGTTGGCCAGCACCTTGTCGTCGATGTCGGTGACGTTGCGCACGAAGGTCACGCGGCCGTGGCGCTGGGTCAGCCAGCGCCGCAGGATGTCGAAGGCGAGTGCGCCGCGAAGGTGGCCGATGTGCGGCCCGGACTGCACGGTGGGCCCGCACACGTAGACCGTGACGTTGCCCGGATTCAGCGGCGTGAAAACGCGGAGCTGCTGGGCGCGGGTGTCGTAGAGCTGCAGGGCACCCCGCCCCTCAGCCGTCACCGCATCCGTCATCCCTTCAGCCTACCGGCGGGGTCCTCAGAAACCGCCCCGGTGACATACAGACGCTGCGCCGGAGAGGCTCCGATCTGAGGTAGAACTGTGGACGTGATGTCCTCCCCCGCAGCGCTTGAGATCCGCCTCGATGACCTCAGCGGCGAGCCGACCCGGGCGCTGATCGCAGCGCACCTGTCGGACATGCGCTCGATCTCGCCCGAAAAGAGTTGCCATGCTCTGGATCTGAGCGGGCTTCAGCAGCCCACTGTCCAGGTGTGGTCAGCGTGGGTCGACGGCGAACTTGCCGGCGTCGGCGCGCTTGCGCAGCTCGACGCAGCCAACGGCGAGCTCAAGTCGATGCGTGTCGCAGACAGCCACCGGGGCGAGGGTATCGGGCGCGCGATGCTGGAGCACCTGATCGGCCGAGCACGCCAGCTCGGAATGTCGGCGCTGTGGCTCGAAACGGGCTCGACACCGGAGTTTCTTGCAGCCCAGCGACTGTATGAATCTGCGGGCTTCGTTCGCTGCGAGCCGTTCGGCAGCTATGTGGCTGACCCCTACTCCCTCTTCATGACGAAGAAACTGTAGCGACGGATGGCGTCGGTCTAGCGCGCGGGAACCACCAGTGCCACGGCGAACGCCGCCACGCCGTCGCCGGTACCGGTGAAGCCGAGCCCGTCAGTCGTTGTGGCCGAGACTGACACTGGCGCACCGCCGAGAGCTCGGGAGAGCACAGCCTCTGCCTCGGCACGCCGCCCGGAAAACCGGGGCCTGCGCGCCTGAACCTGCACCGAGACGTTACCGACCCGGTACCCCGCCTCGCCGAGCAGTGCGAGCGTCCGGCCCAGGAAGGCTTCAGCGTGGGCTCCGTGGTACTCCGGACGGTCGGTGCCGAAGTGAGTGCCGATGTCGCCGAGCCCGGCCGCCGCCAGCAGCGCGTCGACGATCGCGTGAGCCACCGCGTCCCCGTCTGAGTGCCCTGACAAAGCCTGCTCTCCCGGCCACTCCAGCCCCGCGAGCCACAGGGATCCGTCACCGCCGACGGCGTGGACATCGGTTCCGATGCCCACGCGCGGCAGCACTGGCGTGCTCGCCGAAACAGTGGAGTGCGGCAGGGGCGAAACGAGGGCGCGGGCACGGTCGAGGTCGGCGCGGGTTGTGATCTTGAACGCGATCGCGTCCCCGATAACCGTCGCGATCGCGTGACCTGACGCGGCGACGACTGCCGCGTCATCCGTGAACTCTTGGCCTGCAGCAGCATATGCAGTCTCCAGAATGCTGCGGGGAAATCCTTGCGGCGTTTGCGCCGCCGACAGACGAGACCTGTCGACGACGCCCACGATGACGTCCCCGTCCATCTGCCGGATCGTGTCGACAACCGGCATGACCGGGACGACGCCGGCGGCGCCGCCCTCGAGTGCGCCGATCACTCGGTCGAACACATCGGGTGGAGTGAGAGCCCGCGCAGCGTCGTGTACGAGGACGTACTCGATGTCGCCCCACAGTGCGCTCAGGCCAGCAGCCACGGATGCCTGTCTGGTCGTGCCGCCGGCAACGACGGTCACGAGGTCTCGCCGGTCCCCAGCGGCTTCCTCGGCATCCGTCAGCGCATCGCCCTCCAGGCCGCTGGGCGCGACAACGATGACCTGCATCGGTGGCGCCGCGAAGATGCCGCGCAGACAATGGCGCAGGATCGTGTGGTCGTCGAGCCCGACGAAGGCCTTGGGCACGCCGGCGTCGAGTCGGGTACCCGATCCGGCAGCGACGACGATGACGGCGACGCGGGGAACCGGGATGATGCTCACGGATGCCACGCTACAGCGCAGCAAGACCCACTCAGGAGGCGAGAACCTCGTCGAGCAGGACGCTTGCCTTCTCTTCGTCGGTCTTTTCGGCAAGAGCCAGCTCGGAGATCAGGATCTGCTTGGCCTTGGCCAGCATGCGCTTCTCACCGGCCGAGAGCCCGCGATCCTGATCACGGCGCCACAGGTCGCGCACGACCTCGCTCACCTTGATGACATCACCCGACGCAAGCTTCTCGAGGTTCGCCTTGTAGCGGCGGGACCAGTTCGTGGGCTCCTCGGTGAACGGGGCGCGCAAAACATCGAAGACGCGCTCGAGACCGTCCTTGCCGATCACATCACGGACGCCGACCAGGTCGACGTTCTCCGCCGGGACCTCGATGATCAGATCGCCTTGAGTGACGTTGAGTTTCAAGTACTTCTTGGTCTCGCCTTTGATGACGCGTTCCTTGACCTCGATGATTGTTGCGGCCCCGTGGTGCGGGTAGACAACCGTCTCGCCAACCTCAAAAAGCATGGAGTTATGTTCCTTTCGGCAAACTCCAGAATACCACAGGGCACATACGCTAGAGTTCGCCACCCATGCGCTCGCCCCGGCGGTCACGAGCTTCAGCGAGGCGTAAGCCGGCGGTTCACAACCCCGTAGAATGCATCGTGAAGCCGTCATCCGCTCAAGGAGGATCCGTGAAATCGCGCCTCATCGCGTCGCTCGTTGTGGGCACCGCCCTCGTCCTCGGGACCTCAGGATGCAGCCTGATCTCCGCGCACGCGACGACGATCGAGTATTCGGCAGCCGAAGGAACCAACGTCCCGGACGAGTCAGGTCCCGTGCAGATCCGAAACACGGTGATCGTTGCGAACGACGAGGGCACCGAGGGCAACTTCCTCGCCGCATTCATCAACAACACGGACGAGACGTACGTCGTACACATCGACTTCGCCGACGGTGTCACCGAGCAGGTCATCGTTCCGGCAGGCTCCGTCAAGAGCCTCGGCGAGGATGCAGATCCCATCCTGGTCCGCGGGCTGGACACCCCTCCTGGAGCCACGCTGTCGGCGTCGTTCCAGTCCGGTGACGGCGTCACGTCCGTTGTCTCGGTGCCGGTTCTGGGCGGCGAACTCGAGTACCTCGCGCCTTTCGTTCCCTAAGTCTTCCCGAACGACACACGTCGGCCCCGCCTCTGTCCAGAGCGGGGCCGACGTCTTATCGGATGCCGACGCGGTTCAGGACTCGAAGCGGTAGCCGAGCCCGCGGACGGTCACGAGCATGGTCGGGTCGCTCGGGTTCTTCTCGATGCGTGAGCGGATGCGCTTGATGTGGACATCCAGGGTCTTCGTGTCACCGAAGTAGTCGGTTCCCCACACGCGGTCGATGAGTTGACCACGTGTGAGCACGCGGCCCGCGTTGCGCATGAGCACCTCGAGAAGCTCGAATTCCTTCAGCGGCATGCTGATCTCACCGCCATCCACCGAGACCGTGTGGCGGTCGATGTCGAGCGTGACGCGGCCGCCTTCGAGGAGACGGTCGTCGAGGTCAGCCTCGGCGGTGGAGAGCCGGCGGAGAACTGCACGCATCCGCGCGAGCAACTCCCGCGCCGAATAGGGCTTGGTCACGTAGTCGTCGGCGCCGAGTTCGAGCCCCACGACGATGTCGACCTCGGAATCCTTCGCGGTGAGCATGATGATCGGAACCGACGACGAGGCGCGCAACTGCCGACATACCTCCGTTCCGGGCATCCCCGGAAGCATGAGGTCGAGCAACACGATGTCGGCACCCAGCTCACGGAATGAGGCGAGGGCGGTGGCTCCGTCCTCGGCGATCTCGACCTCGTAGCCCTCCCGGCGCAACAAGTATGCGAGCGGGTCGGCGAGGTCGGGTTCGTCCTCGACAAGTAGGACGCGAGTCATGCGGTTTCTCCGTTTCCTTCTCGGGCATCGATGCCACTTCTGTCCGGCGCAGCGGTCACGTGCGGCGCAGCGGCGACCACGCGGTTGGTCAGCACGGCATCCGAGCCCTGTAGTTTGGCCTTCTTCTTGACCTTCTTCTCCTTGCGGGCCCGTTTTCGAGGCGGCTCGTCGTGAGGAGAATCGATCAGGGGGAGCCGGATCGTGAATGTCGAACCGCGGCCCTCGCGCGACCAGAGGCGAACGTCACCGCCGTGGCGCTGCACGGCGTGCTTGACGATCGCCAGGCCGAGCCCCGTTCCCCCGGTGCGGCGCGAACGCGCCTGATCTGCGCGGTAGAACCGCTCGAACACACGGTCCTGGTCTTCTTCGGAGATTCCGATGCCCCGGTCGGTGACCGCGATCTCGACGACACCGTCGGCCGCTTTGACACCGATGCCGACGCTCGACCCCTTCGGGGAGTAAGCGATGGCGTTGGCGATGAGGTTGCCCACTGCTTCGCTCAGGACCTGGGCATCGCCGCGGACGAACAGTCCCCGCGTGCCCCCGCGGACGAGTTGCACTCCTGCCGAGTCGGCCTGGACAGCGTGAGCCTCGACGGCAGACGCGATGATTTCATCGATCGAGGCGTCGCGCTCGTCGTTGAGCTCGTCGGCTGCCTGCAGGCGTGAGAGGTTCATGATGCGCGAGGTGAGGGTTGCGAGCCTCGTCGCCTCGGCAGACAAGCGTGAGGCGAACACCCGGACCTGGGCGGGGTCATCGGATGCCGACTCGATCGCCTCGGCCAGCAAGCTCACTGCCCCGACCGGTGTCTTGAGTTCGTGACTCGTGTTGGAGACGAAGTCACGCCGCATCTGCTCGACCCGCTCCTTCTCGGTGATATCGCGCAGCACGAGCAGCATGAGCCGGGCCGTGAGCGGCGTCGCCCGAACGGTGACCAGGCGCGACTCCCCCGGGCCGGTGCCGCGGCGAAGACGAAAGGTCGCGTTGGATGCCGCGTCAGCATCGCTGACGCGGCGGGCGACACCGCGCAGTTCGGGTGTGGGAAGCATCCGCCCCTCGGTCAGGTCGAACGGTGCCGCGGATGCCGACGCCGCAATGATGACTCCGGCCGAGTCGAGGACGACAGCGGGATCGTCGAGCCCGCGAAGCACGATTCGCGCTCCCTCGGGAACATCCATGCCCGCCCCGTACTCGGCGCGCTCGCGTGCCCGCAGCGCCAGCAGGATAACGGTAGCCAGGCCCGCGCCGATCAGCAGCCCGACGAGGAGGCCAAGAAGGGCGATCTGCGCAGGTTGCATGGAAACAGCGTACGGGCGGCCCGGACGACGGCCTCGCGAGCGGCACTCGCGCCAGCCTCGGGCGCGTCACTATTCACCGGAGCGGCACTGTCCGTTAACCTTCGGTGGCGAGAATCACTGGGTCGTCTGGCATCTGCCGGCCGACAACACACGAAAGGGATCGGAATGCGCGAAGTCTTCCACCAGTCGCTCGAAGATGTGCAGAACCGTCTCGTCGAGATCTCCGGGATGGTCACCACTGCGATCGAGAAGGCGACAACGGCGTTCAAGACCAGCGATGTCGCCCTTGCCGAAGAAGTGATCGCGGCAGACGCCGAGATCGACGACAAGGCCCACGAACTGGACGAGATCGCCATCGAGATCATGGCTCGCCAGCAGCCCGTTGCCCGTGACCTGCGGATCGTCGTGATGGCTCTGAGGGTGAGCGCCTCGCTCGAGCGCATGGGCGACATTGCCGAGCACATCGCTCAGCTGACGCGCCTGCGCTTCCCCGAGCGCGCCATCCCCTCGGGTCTGAAGTCGACGTTCCAGAAGATGGGCGAACTCGATGTCGAAGCTTCCCGCAAGCTGACGCAGCTCCTGGACACCGAAGACCTGGCGCTCGCCGACCAGATCCGCGACATCGACGACCAGGTCGACGATCTGCACGTCAGCGTCTTCGAGAAGGTCCTCAGCGACAGCTGGTCGGGCGAGGCCGCGCAGACGGTGGATGCCACCCTCGCGAGCCGCTATCACGAACGTTTCGTCGACCACGCCGTCTCGGTCGCCAAGAAGGTTCAGTACCTGGCTGAAGGCGGCGAGTTCTACGCCAGCGACGGGTCCAGCTCGGGAGAGTAGTTCCCCACATCACGCACTGACCACAAGAGCGGATGCCTCACGCGGGGCATCCGCTCTTGTGGTTTCTACCGCCAGGCGGCTACTTCTTGCCCTGGGAGGCGACGGCAGCTGCACCGGCGGCCGCGGCCTCGGGGTCGAGGTACTCGCCGGGACCGAGGGGGACGAGGTTCTCGTCGAGCTTGTAGACCAGCGGGATGCCGGTCGGAATGTTGAGCTCGGCGATATCGGCGTCGCTGATGCCGTCGAGGTGCTTCACGAGGCCGCGCAGCGAGTTGCCGTGCGCGGTCACGAGGACGGTCTTGCCCGCACGCAGGTCGGCCGCGATGTCACTCTCCCAGTAGGGCATCATGCGATCGATGACGAGCTTGAGGGATTCGGTGCGCGGCACCTCACCATCGATCCCGGCATACCGCGGATCGTGGACCTGGCTGAACTCGCTGTCATCATCCAGCGGCGGCGGCGGCACGTCGAACGAGCGACGCCACAGCATGAACTGCTCGGGCCCGAACTCTTCGAGGGTCTGCGCCTTGTCTTTACCCTGCAGCGCGCCGTAGTGACGCTCGTTGAGGCGCCAGGTGCGCTTCACGGGAATCCAGAGACGGTCGGCGGCATCGAGCGCGATGTTGGCGGTCTGGATGGCGCGGCTCAGCAGCGACGTGTGCAGGACGTCGGGAAGGATGCCCTGCGCGGCCATCAACTCGCCGCCCCGGCGGGCCTCGGCCTGCCCCTGTTCAGTGAGCCGCACATCGACCCATCCAGTGAAGAGATTCAGCTCGTTCCACTCGCTCTGGCCGTGTCGGAGAAGGATCAACGTGTATGGCTCGGTCATGGCCCTCATGATATCGGGGCGAGGTGTCGCGACGGTTGCGAGGGAGGCCGTGAAAGCTCCCCCTCGCTGCACACCGGGAACGCTCGGAGCGCTGGCATCATGGGGGCGTGCCCTCTCCTCGTTCCGCGCCGACCGGGCGCCCCACGCGGGGGACGACGGGCACGAATCGGTTGCGTCGCGTCGACCGGTGGATTGCGCGGCATCCGGTGCTCCGTGACGCATCCGAGCCCCTGGTCGTCGATCTCGGGTACGGCGCCACCGGCACCACGACGCTGGAGCTGGCGGCGCGGCTGTCGCCGGTCAGGTCCGACATTGATGTCGTGGGGTTGGAGATCGACCCGGAGCGCGTCGAGCGGGCACGCGAGCAATTGCGGGCGGTCCGCGCGGGTCTCACGAGTTTTGACCCTGATACCCGGGTCTCGTTCGCGCGAGGGGGTTTCGAGATCCCGACGCCCCGGCGTCCGATCGTCATCCGCGCCCTGAACGTCCTGCGCCAGTACGACGAGTCCGAGGTCGCGGCGGCGTGGTCGCTCATGGCCGGTCGCCTGGCGCCAGACGGATTGCTGGTCGAAGGGACCTGCGATGAGATCGGGCGCGTCATGACCTGGGTCGTCATCGGGCCGGATGCCGCACCTCGCTCCCTCACGGTGTCGCTGCGGCTGGCGGGACTCGATTCACCGGCGATCGCCGCCGAGCGTCTCCCGAAGGCACTCATCCACCGGAACGTCCCCGGTGAGCGGATCCACACTTTCCTCGCCGATCTCACGCGCGAGTGGGAGCGGGCCGCACCGCTGTCGACGTTCTCGCCCGTGCAGCGCTGGCGCGCAAGCTTGCAGGCGATGCTCGACGCGGGCTGGCCGCTTGTCGGACGTCATCGGTGGCGGCTGGGCGAAGTCACCGTCCCGTGGGCATCGGTCTCGCCGCGCTGAGCCCACCGGGCGAATCAGATGCGTGGGACGGCGTGCGCGGCGTCCTCACCCGACATGCCCGCGGCGGTGAGCAAATCCACGGCAAGGGGCCGAAGCGCCGCAACGAGGTTCTGATCCCCCAGCGTCGAATCGGGAAGCACCACGGCAGGATCCAGCCGCACCGCGACAGCGCGGAGTGCCTCACGGGCTACCGGCTCCAGCGAAATGTCACGCAACGACTGGGCGATGAGATCTGCCCCGCGGCCGAGGTCGGCCAACAGATCGGCAGCGACGGGGCGAGGCTGCCGATCATCGACGAGGTACACCGTGCGCCGAGCGATCACCCGAAGGTTGCGGCAGGCGAAGTCCATCGCCTGCCAGATGCGCTGGTGGCGCGCGATCTCATGCCGCTGCGAGCGCAGGAACGGCGAGATCCGGGCGATCCCCATGCCCGATTCGAGCGTCAGCCGCCAGTCGTCGATGTCGGCCTGCAGGGCCCGGGCCTTCTCGAGCCCCCGCTGCGCACGGACGCGGTCGCCCCGTCGCAGGGCCCTGATGATCGTGTCGGTCGCGCTCTGGAAGCGCGTGAACAACACCTCACCGGAGGCGACCTCGGTGCGTTGCGGGCTGCGCGGGATCAACGCCGTCACGAGCAGCGCCGCGATTCCACCGACGACTCCGTCGATAAGGCGCAGCATCGGGGAGCTCGTCGGGATGATCATGACGATAAGCGACTGAATCGCCGCAGCTATCGCAAACCCCGGTTGGGGTGAGAGGAAGCGTGCGACGGCGAGGGTTGCGGCAAGTGCGAGGCCCAGCTGCCACCAGCCGGAGCCGGCGACCAGGAGCAGCACCTCGGCCACAAGGATGCCGATGATCATGCCGATAACGGTCTCGAGCACGCGACGCGGCCGAGCGTCTCGGACGAGCCCGAGGCTCGAAACTGTCACCGTCGCGGCAAGCAGTGGCGCCGGGTGTCCGAGGACATATGTGGCGAAGGCATACGCTCCCGTTGCCGCGACGACGATCTGGACGATGGCGACGGATGACGCACGCAACCGCATCCATCCCGGCCGCGGGCTGAACCTACTCCACCAGCGCACCCGAATCGGGAGGGTCAGGGGCGCCGTCTCGTCGGGTGCCGCCGGGCGTGGCGAGCCCGGGTCTTGCGCCGCGCTCACGACCCGGACGGCGCCGCGGCGCTCGCGCGCCGGGAGAGCCGAGGCAGCCGAGGCACGGATGCTGCAGCACCGGCCTCGGGCGGGACGATCGTCTCGAGCCGGGCGGAGACAGCGCCCTCCGCCGTCTCGACCGTCGCGTCGCCGTCGGGAGTCGTGCGTCTCACGAGAGCCAGTCCGATGGGTCCGTCATCCATGTGGAGGGCGACGGAGGTGAGGACACCCACCTCGCTACCCGCGACGCGAACCTCGGACCCCGGCGGCGGCAGGATGCTGTCGGCACCGTCGAGGTGCACCGCCACGAGGCGCCGGGGAGGGTGACCGAGGTTGTGGACCTTGGCGACAGTCTCTTGGCCGCGGTAGCACCCTTTGCTCAGGTGCACGGATGTTCGCAGCCAGTCGAGCTCGTGCGGAAGGGAACGTTCGTCGACCTCGCGCGCCCAGCTCGGGCGCCACGCGGCAATGCGCAGCGCCTCGACGGCGAGTAGGCCGGCCAGCGTCACCTCGCCCGCCGCCGCAGCATCCGCGATCCGGTCGCGCTCGGAAGCCTCGACGATGATCTCGGCCCACTCCCGCGCCTGCCCCGGATGCTCACCCACCGCGTACCCGTACCCGCCGGCCGTGAGGCCCGGCCACGGGTCGAGCCACACCAGCGGAACGCCCGCGGGCGAGAACGCTGCGAGCCCGGCCGCGTCGGGTGAGGCCGCGCCGACGACGGCTACCTCATCGACGAGCCGGATCTCGACCCGCATCCGGAACCGCATCTTCGTCAGCCAGGCCACCAGCGGTTCGGCATCCGCGGAGTCGACCAGGAGCCAGGCGGTCTCGCCATCGTCGATGATTCCGGCGGCATGCTCGATGTGGCCGTTCGGATCCAGAATGAGCAGCTCGCTGCTTTCTCCCGGTACGAGCCCGGCCACAGCCTGCGACGTGATCGAGTCGAGCCACGCGAGCCGGTCGGGTCCGGTCACGCTGACCGCTGAGCGATTCTCGAGCGGAGCGACAGCGTCACCTCGCACCAGTCGGCGCTGCTCGACGAGGGGGTTACCGACGTGCATCAGGATGCCGTCGTCGACCACAGCACCCGGGACCCGCTCGAACGCGGATGCCATCAGTCGACCTTCGCGAGCCGCGCTGAGGCGTGCGAAGCGAGCGCACCGCCGAGCGCCGCGATATCCCAGGCCCACAGGAGGTGGGCGTCGACCAGCCCGTACATCCGGGTCGCTGCGGAGTACGACTTCGCCGATGCGGTGCGGATAACGGCATCCGTGGCGATGTCGATGCGGGGGCCGCGGATCTGCCCGAGGTAGAGCTCGCACACGCCGTCGGAGTGCACGAGCGAAACCTCGATCTCGAATCCTCCCTCGGGGGTCCGAAGGGCCTCGACATCGTCGACTGTCAGTGGCGAACCTGTGGCGGCTGCCGGGAGAAGGCCGGGGCCGGGAACGGCGTCGGTCGCGGGAATCGCCAACCGCCAGTATCCGGTCTCGCTCACCAGGGCTGTCCGCGGCCCGGCAGGATCGTCGGCATCCAGCAGCCACGCCTGAGCCGAGTAGTTGAGGTGGCCGCCTCCGTCGTGGCTGAAACTCACCCGGTGATGGAACTCACCGGTGAAGTGCGTGCCGTCGGTGTCGTAGTCGATGACACCGGTGCCCTCCCATACGCCGACCAGCCACGACAGTGGCGCAAGCTCGGCGGGGAGGTCGGTGGGAAGATCGATCACGGCGCGTCAGCGCTGGCCGCGGTACAGATTCTTCACGACGACACCCGAGACGAACACGATCGCGAGCGACGCGAGCGCAAGAAGGCCCACGAAGAAGAGTTCGAGCGCTACCAGGTCCATAGACCCAGTCTATCCCGGTTTCGCCGCGCCCGACCGGACTGCGCTCCAGACACGTCAGACACGCAACATGCGTCGGGACACCGCGCGTGACGGAGTGTCTCACGCAGGCTCGGGTGTCTCGGTCTCAGCCCCCGCTATCGCGGCACGATCGAGGCGAGCCCGAAGCCGAGGCTGATCACACCGAGCACGATCGCCGCACCGAGGGTGCTCAGCGCGACGCGCTCGACGAAGGCCTGAGATCGCCCGTAGGCCAGCTGCACCGCGAAAGCCAACACGACACACAACCCGAGAGCTACGCCGAGCCAGGCGATCCGCCACTCGGCAGGCACGAAGAAGCCGATGATCGCGCCGGCGACAGCGGCGGCCACCCAGACAGTGACGATCCCGCCGAAGGCACGGCGTGGAGCAAGCGGTGGCAGGTCCATCGCCCCATTGTCTCCTATCCGCGGAGGACACCCTAAACTGAGGGGCGCGGTGCGCCTCCGGCACCGGGAGGATGTCAGCGTGGCACAGCTATTGGTTCTGAGTTCCGCCCCAGGCGGTGGGCCAGCTCTGCCCGCGCTCGAGTTGCTGAGTCATCGCACTCGCCAGATCCCCGCAGAACCCGCGCAGCTGGTGAACGCACCCAGCGCCGACATCGTCTTCGTGGATGCCCGCACCGATCTCGTGGGAGCGAAGTCGCTGTGCAAGATCCTCGGGACGACGGGGCTGGATGTCCCGCTCATCCTCATCGTGACCGAGGGCGGCCTCACCGCCGTCTCGCCGGATTGGGGCGTCGATGACGTCATCCTGGTCACGGCGGGTCCGGCCGAAGTCGATGCGCGGGTGCGCCTGGCGATCGGCCGGATGGCGAAGGAACAGGTTTCCACGCGTATTCAGACCTCGGGCATCACGATCGACGAGTCGTCCTACTCGGCCAAGGTGCATGGACGCCCGCTCGATCTCACCTACAAGGAGTTCCAGCTCCTCCACTTCTTCGCCACTCACCCGTCGCGGGTCTTCACCCGGGAACAACTGCTCAGCGAGGTGTGGGGCTACGACTACTTCGGGGGAACCCGAACCGTCGATGTGCACGTCAGACGCCTTCGTGCCAAGCTCGGCGACCTGGAGCAGCTCATCGGCACCGTGCGCAACGTCGGGTACCGCTTCAACGTCTACGAGGATGACGCCCCGCCGCCGCGGGAGCGCGCCGACGCCTGACGACGAAAACTGTTCACGCGGGAGTCACGTAGCGCTGACAGGATGGACCCATGATCGACCACGAGGTTCTCGACACCGGGCTCGGCGACGAAGATGACGACGACTTCGACTCAGCGGCAGCAGCCGATGATCTCCTGCCCATTGACCGCTTCCTGGATCGTGAGCTGAGCTGGCTCGCGTTCAATCAGCGCGTCCTCGAGTTGGCCGAGGATCCGGGTCTGCCGCCGCTGGAACGCGCGAACTTCCTCGCGATCTTCGCGAGCAACCTTGACGAGTTCTTCATGGTCCGGGTCGCTGGGCTCAAGCGCCGCATCGTCACCGGACTCGCGGTGCCCACGAACATCGGCACCTCTCCCGAAGACACGCTCGCCGATATCTCGGAAGAGGCGCATCGACTGCAGCTGCGCCACGCCGACGCGTGGAGCCGCCTCGTCGCGCCGTCGCTTGCGGAGGCTGGAGTCGAGTTCGTCTCGTTCGCCTCGCTCGGCGATGACGAGCGCTCCCGCCTGTCTGACTACTTCCACGACCAGGTCTTTCCCGTTCTCATGCCGCTGGCTGTGGACCCAGCCCACCCCTTCCCCTACATCTCGGGCCTCTCCCTGAACCTGGCGATCCGCATCCGCAACGCGCGGACGGGTCGTCAGGAGTTCGCACGTCTCAAGGTGCCGCCGATGCTGCCCCGATTCGTCGAGATCTCGCGAGAGGGCGAGCGGGTGCGCTACCTCGCGCTCGAAGACCTCATCGCGAACCACCTCGGCGATCTGTTCCCGGGAATGGAGGTCTTGGACCACCACGCGTTCCGCCTCACGCGAAACGAAGACATGGTCATCGAAGAGGACGAGACCGAGAACCTCATCCAGGCTCTCGAGGCAGAACTCATGCGGCGCCGGTTCGGCCCTCCGATCCGCCTCGAGGTGACCGAGGACATGGACGAGCTGACGCTGAAGCTGCTGATCAGCGAGCTCGATATCACCGAGCAGGAGGTGTACCGCATTCCCGGCCCGCTGGACCTGCGGGGACTATTCGGCCTGAGCCGCCTGAACCGGCCCGAGCTCAAGTACAAACCGCACCTTCCCACGACCGCTATCGCGTTCCAGCCGGGCGACAACAACGAGCGCTCTGACATCTTCAGCGCCATCCGCACCGGGGATGTCCTGGTCCACCATCCGTACGAATCGTTCGCGACGAGCGTTCAGGCATTCCTCGACCAGGCGGCCAAGGACCCCCAGGTGCTCGCGATCAAGCAGACGCTGTATCGCACCTCAGGCGACAGCCCCATCATCCAGTCACTCATCGACGCTGCCGAGGCCGGCAAGCAGGTGCTCGCGCTCGTCGAGGTGAAGGCCCGCTTCGATGAGGCCGCGAACATCGTGTGGGCGCGCAAGCTCGAGAAGGCCGGCGTCCACGTCGTGTACGGCCTCGTCGGCCTCAAGACCCATTGCAAGCTGGCCCTGGTCATCCGCGAAGAGGAGGGGACGCTGCGCAGCTACTGCCACATCGGCACCGGCAACTACAACCCCAAGACCAGCCGGATCTACGAGGACTATGGGCTGTTCACGGCCGATGAGCAGGTCGGGCGGGACCTCACGCGCCTGTTCAACGAGCTGTCGGGCTACGCGATCGAGAAGAAATTCAAACGCCTGCTGGTTGCGCCGCTGCACCTGCGCAAGGGGCTGCTGCGACTCATCGAGGCCGAGCGTCGCAATGCTGCCGAAGGCAAGCCCGCACGCATCCGGATCAAGGTCAACTCGATGGTCGACGAGCAGATCATCGACGCGCTCTACCGTGCGAGTCAGGCCGGTGTGCCGGTGGAGATCTGGGTGCGCGGCATCTGCTCGATCAAGCCGGGAGTGCCGGGACTGAGCGAGAACATCACGGTGCGCAGCATCCTCGGCAGATATCTCGAGCACTCGCGAATCTTCGCGTTCCACAACGGCGGCGACGAGCAGATCTACATCGGCAGTGCCGACATGATGCACCGCAACCTCGACCGCCGGGTCGAGGCGCTCGTGCGGGTGAGCGAACCGGCTCATCTCGCGCAGTTGATGACCCTGTTCGATCGCGCCATGAGCAGCGCGACCAGTTCCTGGTGGCTCGATGCCACCGGAACGTGGGTGCGTCACCACCTCGACGAGCAGGGCAACCAGCTCGTCGATCTGCAGGACCAAACCATGGCCGATGTGCAGAGCCGGCGGCGGGCGCGAGCCACGCGATGACCGATACTCTCACCGTTCCGGACCCCACCATGTCAGAGAACATCGTTTACGCAGCCGGCGGCGTGCTGTGGCGCCTCGTCGAGGGCAAGCTCCGCATCCTGCTGATCCACCGCACCCAATACCGCGACGTGACCCTCCCCAAGGGCAAGGTCGATCCCGGCGAGACCCTCGCCGAGACCGCGGTCCGCGAGATCCACGAAGAGACCGGCATCCGTGTCTCCCTCGGGGTCCCTGTGGGTGTGTCGACCTATCACATGCCCTCCAAGCGCAACAAGGTCGTGCACTACTGGGCGGCAGAGGCCACGGATGCCGCGATCAAGGCCTCGTCGTTCGTCCCGAACAAAGAGATCGCTGCGCTCGAGTGGGTCTCGGCGAAGAAGGCCCGCGCGAAGCTCAGCTACCCCGTCGATGTCGAGATCCTGGACAAGTTCCTCGAGATCCGCGACAAGGATGTGCTGCGCACCTTCCCGATCATCGCGCTGCGCCACGCCAAGGCAGTACCGGCCGATGAGTGGGACGGATCGGATGCCTCGCGCCCCCTGGCTCCCCGCGGGCGCAAGCAGGCGAACGCACTCGTGGGTCCGCTCCTCGCGTTCGGCGCGCGCCGCATCGTCTCGAGCCCCGCCGTTCGGTGCGCCAAGACCGTCGGCCCGCTCTCTGCGGCGCTCGGGCGCCGCGTCGACTATTCGCCGCTGATCAGCCAGGACGCCTGGGAGGAGGGCGCGACTGACGCGCGCTCGGTGGTCGGAGCGCGGGTCCGCTCCCGCAAGCCCGCGGTGGTGTGCAGCCACGGCCCCGTGCTTCCTGAGATCATCCAGGAACTCGCGATGGCGACCGGGTCGCTCATGGGCTCGCACTTGGGCAACGCATCAGGACTGTCCCCGGGCGGATTCTCGGTCGTGCACCTGTCGACGGACAATCCGGGTTCAGGGATCGTTGCGATCGAGACGCACCAGCCTTCGGTGTGAGCGAACCGATCCGGCTCGGGTGGGCCCCGGTCACTGACCGCGACCACCGGCGCGAGGTCGCGTGGCGGCTCGTGCGAGAACTGATCGGTCAGCCCGGCATCCGGATCTCGAACCGATGCCCGCGGTGCGGCGCTGACCACGGCCCCGTCGAGGTCGAGGGAGTGGCGGTGACAGCGAGCGTGTCGTACGCCGCCGGGTGGGCGGTTGTCGCTCTGGCGCCCGCTGGTGCCGGGACCGTGGGAGTGGATGCCGAACCCGAGGTCGACCTCCGGCGAGACCGGACGGGCCTGACGGGTGTGCTCGGCGCCGGTCCTGCCACGACGCGCGACTGGGTGCGCGTAGAGGCCGCGCTGAAGGCCGATCGGCGGGGGCTGCGCGTCGAACCGGCGCTCGTGCATGTGACCGGCACCGACGGCTCCGACGATACGACCGGCGCGTCGTGGCGTGCCCGCGTCCCGGGGCGCGCGCACCCGCTCCTCGGCTGGGACCTCGACGGACCCCCGGGAGTTCTCGTCAGCGCCGCGCTGGCCAGCCTCGAGCCTGCCGACCGTTAGCGCGCGGACTTCTTCTTCGCGAGTCGCTTGGACGCATCCGGTCGCGGCGGCAACGGCGGCAGCGGGCCGGCATCCAGCCAGGCATCCAGGAGCGCCTCGAGGTCGTGGCCGGCGTCGTCGACGAAGCGACGGAAGTCCTCGGTCGTGACGCACGCGTTCACGTACGCGCTGCACCAGCCGCGCAGGAGATCGAAGAACGGGTCCTCCCCGATCGTGAGGCGCACGGCATGAAGCGTCAGCGCCCCCCGTTTGTAGAGCCGGTCATCGAACATGAGATCGGCGCCGGGATCGCTGATGACGAGATCCTGCGCGAGATCTGCGAGCCTCGCATGAGCCCGGCGGGCAGCGGCGTCGGCGGTGTCTGCACCCATTGCCTCGAACCAGAGCCACTCCGCGTAGCACGCGAATCCCTCGTTGAGCCAGATGTCGCGCCACCGCGCCACCCCGACGCTGTTGCCGAACCACTGGTGGGCAAGCTCATGAGCGACGAGGCGCTCCGAGTCCGGGTCGAGGTGGTTCGCGCCGAAGACGGCGGTGCCCTGCGCCTCGAGCGGGATTTCGAGCGGATCTGCCGTCACCACGATTGTGCAGCTCTCCTGCGGGTACGGTCCGAACCGCTCCTCGAAGGCTGTCATCATGCGCGGCAGCGGATCCAGAGCCCGCTTCACGTCTGCGCGCAGGGACGGCGGTGAGGCAACGACGATGCGCTCATCGAGCCGGTGCGATTCGAACTGCCCCACATAGACGGCGACGAGGTACGTCGCCGTGGGCACACCGATCGCGTACTCGGCGGTGACCTGACCGCCCGAGCGGGTGCGCGACTGCAGCACACCGGTGGCGACAGCCGTGTACTCGGCATCCGTCGTGACCCGGATGCCGTACGTCGCCCGGTTGTCGGGACGATCGTTACACGGAAACCATGTGGGGGCTCCGATCGGCTGCGACGCGACGAGGGACCCCTCGGTCAGCTCCTCCCAGCCGATCGTCCCCCAGCGGGAACGGCGGGGGGTTGGTGCGCCGGCGTATTCAATCGTCAGCGTCAGGGACTCCCCCGGCTGCATCGTGCGCGGCAGTGTGAGGCGGAGCTTCCGCGGGCCCTGCGTGTGCGGGGTCCGTCGCTGCCCCTCCATGCGGACCCGGCTGACCCGAAGGCCGACGAGATCGAGCGCGATCGAGGATGTCGCAGCCAGAATCCGGATGCCGAGGGTCGCGCGTCCCTCAAGCCTGTTGGTGCGGACGCGGTAGCTCAGATCGAGCGCATATGCTTCGACATCGAACGAGAGGTCGCCGCTCTGAGGCGTATAGGTGTCGTGAGCAGGGACGTCTTCCCGATCGACGCCGTCTCGGCGACCGGTGTCGATCACGGGGCCGCCTGATACGCGCGGATCTTCACCGCACGCCACGGGCCGATGGGATTCCCACTCCAGCGCGAGCCGACCGGCACGCTTTCCCCCCGCATGACCAGCGAGGCAGGACCAACGGTCGCGTGAGCACCGATCGAGGCCGCGGGCAGGATGACCGAGTGCGGCCCGAGCGTTGCACCGGGTTCGAGAGTGACGGCATCCATACTCATGATCCGATCATGAAACAGGTGAGTCTGCACAACGCATCCCCGATTGACGGTGGATCCGTCGCCGAGGTGCACGAGATCCGGCTCGGGGAGCCAGTACGTCTCGCACCAGACTCCGCGGCCGACCCGGGCGCCGAGCGAGCGCAGCCACACGGCAAGTGCGGGGGTACCGGATGCTGCGCGAGCGAACCAGGGAGCAGCGACCATCTCGGTGAAGGTGTCGACCACCTCGGTGCGCCAGACGAAACTCGACCACAGTGGATGCTCGCCCGCGCGGATCGGCCCAACGAGGATCCACTTAGCGGCTGTCGAGGTGGCTGCTGCCACCGCGCCGGCGGCGAGCATGACAATTCCCGAGAGCAGCACCGTCCACCACGGTCCGATGCTGGTCCAGAGGGCTGCCAGGGTCATGAGCACCCCGAAACCAATGAGCCCGGTCACAAAAACGGGAACGATTCGCGAGAGCTCCCAAAGGCTCCGCGCGATGCGCAAAGCGACGGGCGGCTCGTAGGTGCGGGACTCATCGACGCTGGCGGCGACGCGTCGCAGACGCACGGCTGGGGACCCGAGCCAGGACGATCCCGCCTTCGCCTTCGCCGGAGCCGCGGAGAGCACCGCGATCAGTCCGTCCTTCGGGACTCGATGCCCGGGCGCCACCATGCCGGAGTTTCCGACGAACGCGCGCTTGCCGATCCTGACGTGGTCGACGCGCATCCAGCCGCCGCCGAGCTCGTACGAGGCGACCATCGTGTCATCGGCAAGGAACGCGCCATCGTCAATCGTGGTCATCGACGGGATCAGCAGCACCGTGGATGCCTCGACGTTGCGGCCGACCGATGCGCCCAGCATCCGCAGCCAGAGGGGAGTGAACAGGCTTGAGTAGAGGGGAAACAGCACGGTGCGCGCCGAGTCGAGAAGTCGCTCGGTCGTCCACACCTGCCACCCGAGCCGGCTGCGAACGGGATGGGTTCCCTCGCGAAGGCCGAGCGAGAGCAACCGCACGGCGATCACGACGGTGCCGGCGAAGACCACACCGGCGATCAGGATGCCGGGCACGAGCCACGCGAGGCCGAGGAGCGCCGCCTCCGCGAGAGTCTGCGCGTCCTGCATCGCAAGCGCCATGACACCGGCACCGGCGGCGAACGCGACGATCGGCAGCAATGCCAAGGCCAGCGAGGACGCGATATAGGCCCACAGCCACCGGTGCGGAGCCGGCGCATGTTCCGCGGGCCAATCGGCGGCAGGTTCCCCGACCCGCACTGCGGGCGAGCCGGCCCACGCCTGGTCGGGCTTGACCCGCCCGAACACCGCCGAACCGGGGGCAACCCGCGCACGCCGACCGATCTTGGTGCCGGGAGCAAGTGTGCTGCGGGCCCCGATGACCGCATCCGCATCGATCCGGATGCCGCCCACGCGCACGGTGTCGCCGTCGACCCACGTGCCACTGAGATCGACCTCGGGATCGATCGCCGCGTTATCGCCGACCTGCAGCATCCCGGTCACCGGCGGCAGCGTGTGCATATGGACGTCGCGGCCGATCGAGGCACCGAGCGCCCGCGCGTAGTAGGTGACCCACGGCGCTCCCACGTACCCGACAGCGTCGATCTGGTCGGCGACCTGTTCGGCAAGCCAGAGCCGCAGGTGAACGCCGCCGCCGCGCGGATAGTCGCCCGGTTCCAGCCCTGCGAGCAGGGTTCGCGCAGCGAGCACTGCGATCGCCATGCGACCGAACGGGGTAGCGAACACGAGCAGGCCGATCACGAGCACCCACCACGGCACGGTCGGGAGGAAGGCGAACCCACCTCCGAGCTGCAACAGCGTGCTCGCAGTCAGCAGGTACAGCAGCCATCGGATGCCCGACAGGATGAACAGTGGCGCCCCGAGCAGGGTCTGGGCGATCCGTGTCGTGGCCGGCGTCGGGACGGCGCGGTGGTACTCGGCGGCAGACGCGTCGGCGGCGGCATCCGCATGTGGAAGCAGGGATGCCATCGCCCCGAGGCGCGGCATGTCGTAGATGTCGGCGACCGTGAACTCGGGAAGCCGCCCGCGCACTCGTGACGCAAGCTGTGCCGCCGCGAGCGACCCGCCGCCGAGGTCGAAGAAGTCTGACGCACGGCCTTCAGCGGGGACGCCGAGGACCGCCTGCCACTGTTCAGCAAGCCACACCTCGTTCTGAGACAACCCCGCGGCGGGTTGCTCTGCCCCAGGAACCGGCCACGGGAGCGCCGCCCGATCGACCTTCCCCGAGGTACGCGCCGGAAGGTCGGGGAGCACCGCGAACAGGGGCATGATGCCGGCGGGCAGGCGGTCTGCGAGAGTCGCTCGCGCTGCTGCCCGATCAAACGCCTCGGGCTCATCGACGACGATGTAGCCGACCAGAACGGGGTTGCCGGCCTCCGACGTGCGAACCGCGGCAGTCGCGGCGGTGACGCCGGGAAGATCCTGGAGGGCAGCTTCGACCTCGCCGAGTTCGATACGCCGCCCGCCGATCTTGACCTGATCGTCGGCGCGTCCGAGAAAGACGAGACCCTCGGGTTCGTATCGGACGAGGTCGCCAGAGCGATACGCGCGATCCCACCCCAGCGTCGGCATGGGGGCGTACTTCTCGGCATCCTTCGCGGGATCGAGGTACCGAGCAAGCCCGACACCGCCGATGATGAGCTCCCCGCTCTCCCCCTCCGCGACCCGGTTGCCCTCGGCATCCACCACCGCAAGCGACCAGCCCTCGAGCGGAAGCCCGATACGGACCGGGGCGTCGGGCACGAGCGGCGCGGCGCACGAGACGACGGTGGCCTCCGTCGGACCATAGGTGTTCCAGACCTCGCGGCCCTCGGCGGCCAATCGCGTGCCGAGCTCTGGCGGCACGGCTTCTCCGCCGAAGATCAGCAGCCTGACGTTGTCGATCGTGGAACTCGGCCACATCGCGGCGAGGGTCGGCACCGTGGAGATGACCGTGATTCCCTGGCGCGCAAGCCAGTTCGCAAGGTCGACGCCCGAACGGACCAGCGCGCGCGGCGCGGGGACGAGGCAGGCGCCGTGTGCCCACGCGAGCCACATCTCCTCGCAGGAGGCATCGAAGGCCACCGACAGTCCTGCGAGCACGCGGTCTGAGGTGCCGAGGGGCTCGTCCTGCAGGAACAGGCGACTCTCGGCATCCACGAACGCCGCGGCACACCGGTGCGTGACCGCAACCCCCTTGGGAACCCCGGTCGAGCCCGAGGTGAAAATGATCCATGCGTCGTCGTCCGGCGCCGGCTGCACGAGGATGTCGAGCGCCCGCGTATGCCCTGCGGGGGCCTCGCCGGCGAACAGGTCCTCATCCTCGTCGACGGAGTCATCGATGGTCGGGATTTCGGATGTGACGTCGGACGGGGCGATGCCGGTTCCGTCATCATCTCCATCAGCAGCGCCCGGCACATTCGGTGCGTAGAGCCCGCGGCCGGTGATGACCCCTCTCACCCCAGCTTCGCCGAAAACGAGGGCTGCGCGTTCTGCCGTGTCATCGGCGTCGACGGGAACGTAGGCGGCGCCGGCAGCCATGACGCCGAGGATCGCGATGTAGAGCTCTTTCGTGCCCGAGGTCATGCGGATGCCGACACGATCGCCGTGCCGCACGCCAGCTGCCACGAGGCGCGAGGCGGTGAGGGCGACGCGGGCAGCGAGCTCCCGGTAGCTCACTGCGGGTCCTGCGCCGTCATCGATCGCTGAAGCCTCGGGATGGCGGCGCACCGTCTCTTGCAGGATGTCGATGAGGGTCCGCGGCGGGGCGGCATGAGCTACCCGATCGAGGATGGCCGACTGGTCAAAAGTCACGATCCGACGGTACCGGGGCGCGTCGTACGGGGTGGGGGGAACACTGCAGACCGCCCGAGGCCGTTTACCTGCTGTTCACCTCTACCAACCGATCCCTTAAGAGTCGCTGTCTACCGTCACGTAAGTGCCCTGCACCGGGCCCGCCACACAAACCCCGACACAGTGAAGGATTCACAGTGAAGATCACCCGCTTCGCCCAGCTGGGCGCTGTCGCCGCCGTAGCCACCCTCGCGCTGGCTGGCTGCGCCTCCAACGAGTCGAACGGCGGCTCGACCACCGAGCCCACCGAGTCGACCCTTTCGGGCACCATCGGCGCGACCGGCGCTTCGTCGCAGACTGCCGCGCAGGAGGCCTGGGTCGCGAACTTCCAGACCGCCAACCCCGACGTGACCGTCAACTACGAGCCCACGGGTTCGGGCACGGGCCGCGAGAACTTCATCGCCGGCGCGAGCAACTTCATCGGCTCGGACCGCGCATTCAAGATCGACGAGATCGCCGAGAGCACCTTCGCCGCGTGCGCCGACGGCGGCTCGGCCGGCATTGTCGAGATCCCCGTCTACATCTCGCCCATCGCCGTTGCGTTCAACCTCGACGGTGTCGAGTCGCTCAACCTGACCGCCGACGTCATCGCGGGCATCTTCGCCGGCACGATCACCAACTGGAACGACGCAGCGATCGCGAGCCTGAACGACGGCGTCGAGCTTCCCGACCTCGCGATCTCGCCGGTGCACCGCTCCGACGACTCCGGTACGACCGAGACCTTCACCTCCTACCTGTCGGCCGCGGCACCCTCGGTCTGGACCTACGAGCCCGACGGCGAGTGGCCGATCACCGGTGGCGAGTCGGCTCAGGGTACGTCGGGTGTCATCGACGCGACCAAGAACGGCAACGGCACCATCACCTACGCCGACGCTTCGCAGGTCGGCACCCTCGGCACCGCCTCGGTCGGCGTCGGCGGCGAGTTCGTGCCCTACTCGGCAGAGGCCGCGGCGATGATCGTCGACTCCTCGCCGGAGCAGGAAGGCCGTACCGAGGGCGACATCGTCTTCGACATCGACTACGCGACCGAAGAGGCGGGCGTCTACCCGATCGCTCTCGTGAGCTACGAGATCGGCTGCGTCGAGTACGAGGACCCCACCGTCGCTGAGCTCGTGGCCGCGTACTTCACCTACATCGCCAGCCCCGAGGGCCAGGACGCCGCCGCTGAGAACGCCGGCTCGGCTCCGATCTCGGACTCGCTGCGCGAGCAGGTCAACGCCGCGATCGCCCTGATCGGCTGATCACCTCCCTCTCGGCCGCCCCGTTCGGTACATTCACGATGTACTGAACGGGGCGGGCTGAGCGAGAGAGCCGGTTTCACCGGAGCTCTCGCTGAGCCTGACCCGGACTCGACACGAAGGACACACGGATGGCGACGACCACGGACGCGGGACCCGAAGCCCCGGCGAAAATCCACGCCAAGAGACGGCCCGGGGACATCGTCTTCTCGGGGACCGCGCTCGGAGCGGGGATCATCATCCTGGCTGTTCTCGCTGCTGTCACGATCTTCCTGGTCATCGAGAGCATCCCGGCGTTTACGACTCCCGCCGACGAGAACCCGCTCCTGAAGGGCAAAACCTTCCTCGAGTACACGTGGCCGCTCGTGTTCGGCACGATCTGGTCTTCGATCCTCGCGCTCGTCATGGCAGCGCCGCTCGCGATCGGCATCGCACTGTTCATCTCGCACTACGCCCCGCGTCGCGCAGCAGCAGTCCTCGGATACATCATCGACCTCCTCGCTGCTGTCCCCTCGGTCGTGTTCGGCCTGTGGGGCGGCCTGGTGCTGGCCGGGTTCGTGCAGCCCTTCTACGTGTGGCTGAACACCTACCTTGGGTGGATTCCGCTGTTCAGCGGCCAGGTGTCAGCCACCGGCCGCACGATCCTCACCGCCGCCCTGGTACTGGCCATCATGGTGCTGCCGATCATGACCGCGATCTGCCGCGAAGTGTTCCTGCAGACGCCGGTGCTGCACGAAGAGGCGGCGCTGGCGCTCGGCGCCACCCGCTGGGAGATGATCAAGATGGCGGTGCTGCCCTTCGCCCGCGGTGGCATGGTATCGGCGGCGATGCTCGCACTCGGTCGAGCGCTCGGGGAGACGATGGCCGTCACGATGGTGCTCTCGGTATCGGGGGTCGTGACCTTCGAATTGCTGACTGCTACAAACCCGACCACGATCCCGGCGAACATCGCCCTCCAGTTCCCCGAGGCGTATGGCACCGGTGTGAGCCTGCTGATAGCCACCGGCCTCGTCCTGTTCGTCGTCACCTTCGCCGTCAACGCGATCGCTCGCTGGATCGTCAACCGCCGCGCTGAGTTCTCGGGAGCCAACTGATGTCCACCGCAACCGCCACGGCGACGCGTCCGAGCACCAACAGCTTCTCGAACGGGCGGCTTCCGAAGGGGACGAGCTGGCTCCTGCTGGCGGGCTCCCTCATCGTCATGGGGCTGGTGTTCTTCCTCCTGAACATCCACCAGCCCGTCGCAAACTACAACATCGTCGCCGCCGTCTTCCTCGGCGCGGTGCTGTACGCCATCCTGATCTTCGTCGTCGCCTCGATCGTGGAAGGACGCCGCAACGCGACCGACCGCTTCATCACCGCGGTGGTCTCGGCAGCCTTCATCGTTGCCCTCCTGCCGCTGATCTCACTGCTGTTCACGGTTCTGGTCAACGGGCTCGCCCGATTCGACATCGAGTTCTTCTCGTCGTCGATGCGCAACGTGATCGGCGACGGCGGTGGTGCGCTGCACGCGATCGTGGGAACACTGTTGATCACGCTGACGGCGACGATCATCTCGGTTCCGATCGGCCTCATGACCTCGATCTACCTCGTCGAGTACGGCAACAGCGGCAAGCTCGCCCGCGCAATCACCTTCTTCGTCGATGTGATGACCGGCATCCCGTCGATCGTTGCGGGTCTGTTCGCTTACGCCGTCTTCGTGATCTTCTTCGGCGCCGGGTACTCCTCGGGCTTCGAAGGTGCCATCGCGCTGAGCGTTCTCATGATCCCCGTGGTCGTCCGCTCCTCCGAAGAGATGCTGCGCCTGGTTCCCAACGAACTGCGCGAGGCGTCGTTCGCGCTCGGCGTTCCGAAGTGGCTCACGATCGTGAAGGTCGTGCTGCCGACATCCATCGCCGGAATCACCACCGGTGTGATGCTCGCGATCGCCCGCGTCATCGGTGAGACTGCCCCGCTGCTGCTCACCGCCGGCTACACGCAGAGCATGAACTGGAACATCTGGGACGGCAACATGATGACCCTCCCCGTGTTCGTTTACAACCAGTACGCCAACCAGGGCACCAACCCCGACGCCGCGATCTCGCGCGCATGGGCTGGGGCCCTGACCCTGATCCTGATCGTCATGGTGCTCAACCTCGCCGCCCGCTTTGTCGCGAAGTTCTTCGCGCCCAAGACCGGTCGCTGAACCCGAAGGAATATCCGTGTCCAAGCGCATCGATGTCAACGACCTCAACGTCTACTACGGCAACTTCCTCGCCGTCGAAGGCGTCTCGCTCACGATCGAACCCCGCTCCGTCACCGCCTTCATCGGCCCCTCCGGTTGCGGCAAGTCGACCTTCCTTCGCACCCTGAACCGGATGCACGAAGTCATCCCCGGCGCCCGGGTGGAGGGTGAGGTGCTGATCGACGGAGACAACCTGTACGGTGCTGGCGTCGACCCCGTGCTCGTGCGTCGCCAGGTCGGCATGGTCTTCCAGCGCCCGAACCCCTTCCCGACGATGTCGATCCGTGAGAACGTGCTGGCGGGTGTCAAGCTCAACAACCAGCGCATGTCCAAGAGCGATCAGGAGGCTCTCGTCGAGAAGTCGCTGCAGGGCGCGAACCTGTGGAACGAGGTCAAGGACCGCCTGGACCGCCCGGGTTCGGGTCTGTCCGGTGGCCAGCAGCAGCGCCTGTGCATCGCTCGTGCCATCGCGGTCGAGCCCGACGTGCTGCTGATGGACGAGCCGTGCTCGGCCCTCGACCCGATCTCGACCCTCGCGATTGAGGACCTCATCGAGGAGCTCAAGAGCGAGTACACGATCGTCATCGTGACCCACAACATGCAGCAGGCCTCGCGCGTGTCCGATAAGACGGCGTTCTTCAACATCGCCGGCACCGGCAAGCCGGGCAAGCTCATTGAATACGACGAGACCACCACGATCTTCACCCACCCGAAGGTCAAGGACACCGAAGACTACGTCTCGGGCCGCTTCGGATAAGCATCAGTTTCGGACGAGGGGGGGCGTGGCCGTTCGGCCTCGCCCCCTCATCCGTTTCGTCACACCCGCGCGTTGCTCGGTCGCAACGGCGAACCCTTCTGCCGACACGCCGGGTCGCGGCATCCGTCACCGGCGTGTCGAGGAAGCTATGCGCCGTTGCGACACGGCGCCCCGGGACCGAGCAAGTACCCGGCAGCGCCGCCTCGGTCACAACGGCGCACCTTTCTGCCGACACGCCAGGCCGCGGCATCCGTCACCGGCGTGTCGAGGAAGCTATGCGCCGTTGCGACACGGCGCCCCGGAATCGACGCATGTCCGAGGGGCGCGGAACCACTCCTCCCCAAGGCATCGGGGAGCACGAGTTCGCACATCTACGGTTCCCGGATGACGCGAAGACACGTGATCGACGGAGCCTGACGGTGTGTGTGATGCGCCTTTGGCCGTAATGACCGTGGCGGAGCTTCGCGCTCGCGGCTTCGGGTATCCCTGGGTGCGCACCGCGCTGCACTGGGGTGCGATCACACGCGTGCGCCGGGGACTGTACGCACGCCCCTGGGCTTGCCGTGACCTCCTGCTCGCGACGGCCCACGGTGGCACCTTGGCGTGTGTCTCAGCAGCGCGGCATCTCGGACTCTGGGTGCTCGATGATGCCACCGAGGTCCATGTCTGGCTCCCCTCTCGACACTGCTACAAGCACGACGGATGCGAATGTATCGAGCACTGGGATGACGGCCGAAGTGGCGTCGGAACGATGGCACCGCCCGTGCGTCAGATCCTGCGACAGATTCTGCACTGCCGCGGAGTCGAGGAGTTCGGCGCTTGACCCCTGATCTTGGACACGCTGATTCCAGCACGATGCTGGGGAAGCGAGAATCCAAGGGATGGCTAGGA